>CAWVSL010000011.1:0-74527 GCA_963933115.1 uncultured Colwellia sp. | reverse complement strand
CATAAAAAAAGACGTCTAATGACGTCTTTTTTTAAATATGGTCGGAGTAGCAAGATTCGAACTTGCGACCTCACGTCCCCCAGACGCACGCGCTACCAAGCTGCGCTATACCCCGAATGCAAGCTGGGGATTGAATTGCTTGCGGGGTGTATATTAATGATTTATAGGTGCAATGCAATCAAAAATATAAAAAACTATCCAATCTATTTAATTCGGGTGTTAATTGTTCAAAATATAGCAGTTTTGAGACTATTTACTATTCATTTGACTGTATTTTTTAATAAAATTAACACCATCAATCATTAATGGGAAATCGGAATTTTCAACTATCGGTGCTGCTAACTGTCTAGAGTAACTTTCAAAGTTTCCATTTTGGTCAATAAAAACTGACTTATCTTTATTAAAAACCATCATGCCATTTTTAATCGTGTTAGCGATGACTCTATCTTTTTTCAAGGTTAATAAGTTTGCGCCACTACTATAAGCATTTACAGTATTAGGCTCTGTTAATGAACAAGACAACCAGTTTTTCATTAACGTCGGTTGTAAGTCCATGTGGCTAGTCAACGTCTCAATATTACGACTAGTAGTGTTAGGGTAAATTAGAACCGCAGGCTTAATCGATAAACTGGTATTAAAATCGCTGTTACCAATTGAGCTCACCCAAATTATGTCTTGGTTGGTTTTTTGTTTTTGCGCCAATAGAAGAGCATCGATAAACAATTCAAACTGGTATTGATTATTTTTAGGAAAATAAATTAAATGAAGACCTTGTTCAATATTATTGAGTTTATCTGCAAATACCAAAGTAGATATGTCGGTTAATTGTGTTGTTGTGTCAAACAGATCATTAAACCAAAAGGTTTTTTTATTAGTGGTTACTTCATTAGTATTAGCTTGTTGACCAATAACGGTAAAACTACGTGTTAATTGTTGCTGTTCTAAGGCTTGAAATAATAAGGGTTGTGTTTGTTGCGCTAATATTTTTTCTTGATAAATGGTAGGTAAACTAAACAACAGATTAAACCATGAATTTTCTTGCAAGGCACTGTCAATATGGTGTTCAAGTTTTATGCTAGAGCCCGTTGAGCGATTGATAAATTGTTCTTGATGTTTTTCAGTGAGTAATTCATCCGTTAATACAATAAAAACCGACTGTTTATTTGCCATATCTTTTTGGCATGTCTGCTGAGTAAGTTTCGGATAAACCGGCGTATTACCAGTAAATGACAATGGGCTGGTTCGGCGTTCATTATAATCAGCCAAATTAAACATTTCATATTTAGTTAATAACGTTTTAGCTGTTAGTGGATATGATAAAGGGAGAACCGTATCTTGGCGCAACACGTCATAATCTAACGTTGCATCAGCCCATATATGAGTAATATGGCTTAAAAAGAACGCCACAACTAAGGCCATAACGACAGAACTTGCAAAGACTGTTTTTTGTAATTGTTTTAAGTGTTTCCAAGCATAATTACTAATAGTTAATTCAAAGCCTAATATTACTGTGAATAAGATCAAGGAAATCAAACCAAAAATTTTTCCTTCGTCTTTAGCTTCGCTGACAATGAGATCAAAAATTTGTGAACTAGATGAAGCATTTAAGTGGTACCCCAATTGACTATAGATAAAGGCGTCTAACACCAATAATAATAACCCTAAGGTAAATACAACCGACGCAGTGGTTCTTATAAAACGGGCATTGGGGAATAATAAGGTGATCGGGAATACAATTAAGACAAAACTAATAAACGTTAAGAAAGCCATATGGCTTCCCCAAGTGGTGATCAAATAGAAATATCCTATTAATGAATCAGGGCGTGATTCATTAAAAAAATAAAGTGATGACAGTAATATAGCCGCAATTATATTAAAAAATGTGAACCAGTGGCTCCAACTAATTAATGGTAGTAATTTTTTACTGTATTTTTTAGGATCGAAAGTGAACATTTATTATTCTTATTAGTAGAGTTAAAGAAGGCGAAGAACAAAGACTTGCTACTTTGCGTAAACCTTATTTGTAAAATGTATTACTTTTCTATTGATTGGTTTAATGCGGCTGAAAAATTGTCAACAATACCTTGTCGTTGTTTATCAGGCACTTGACTATTAATAATCTCAGTAATTGTGTTACCTAGGCACATTAATGCCAAGTCTGGCGTCGCTTTTTCCTGAACTAAGACATTAAATAAGTCTTGGATGATTTTTTCTACACGGTCATTAGAATATTTTGAAACGATAGGCATAAGGAATTTTCATTTAATTAATAAGTTATTATATTACTATAATAACACAAGGATAATAGGGCTTCATCTTCAATTAGTCATTTTCCAACTATCTCTTTCTCTGGACTGTGTAGGTATTATTTAGCTACAATGCGAGATAAATATATAACATTTTTAAGTAAACGATTTGATTGTTCAAACTGTTTACTTTAAAAGCATGACAAGGTGCTGTACCCCTATATGAGCTTAATCATTTCAAACATTGCCCTACATTTTCTTTCCAAACAAGAAGGGACTAATGAAGTTACTTTACGTTTAGGTCCTGAAGCGATAGAAGTGGGTACAAAAATCAAAAACTTTGTTGACTCTCTACATACTATTTACAATGGCAAAGCGAGCAAAGCCTACGGTCAATTCTCTGCAATACCCAGTCAGGGAGATAGTGCACGCTTTGTTGATATAATGGAAAGCTATCTTGGTGAGTCGCAAAGCTTCTATGACTTTAGTTGTCAGGCGGCTAATTTACTAAAAAATGAAGTCAGTAAATATGATCTGGGTGAAATGGGTTATTTAGTCGTTTGCCACTATGAATACTTGGGTGGCCGACATTTGCTGGTAGCCATTATACCTATATCTGAGCATTATTCGGTAGATGGTGAGCTCAATATTTCAGCGGATCAACACCTGGATACCAATCGTTTGCAACTTGCTGCTCGCATTGATTTATTTGATTATCAACAAAATCCTGACAGTAATCGCTATGTTTCCTTTATCAAAGGCAGAGCAGGTCGCCAAGTATCTGATTTCTTTTTAGACTTCTTAGGATGTGAAGAAGGGTTAAACTCTAAAGCACAAACACAAACATTAGTACAAGCGGTTGAAGACTTCGTTAATGTTACCCAACTTGATGGTAACGAAAAACAAGATACCCGAAAAGAGTTACTAAGTTATTGTAAAGAGCAAAAAGCGGCTTCTCAAGATGTGTCTTTACAAGAGTTAGGTAAAGTTATTTCTAAAGAAGACAAAGGCCAAGACTTTTATCAATTTTGCCAAGACCAAGCCTATCCGATAGAGGAATCATTTCCACACGATCAAACCGTCGTTAATAAAATAACTAAGTATTCAGGTTATGGTGGTGGTATTAGTTTGAGTTTTGAACGCAGTCATTTTGGTGAAGACGTTGTTTATAACCCCGGTAATGAAAGCATTACCATTTATAAAGTACCACCAAATTTGAAAGAGCAATTGTTGGCATTAAGCCAAGAGACTCCTTATCAAGCAATAAATAACCCGTTAGTGAACTCTGTTTCTGAGAACAATATTGCAGCACCGATAGAGACGACAACCTTGGTAGCTGAAGACTCGACAGAGCAATAATTTAACTTAGCAGTATTAATTGACTTGTTTATTTTGATAACGCGTTACCTGATAAGCAAGTTTGATATAATGATTTTATTTATATACTACAGTTACTTAACTGATGTATTCATGGAGAAGTATGAAAAAATTAACAATTACTCGTCCCGATGATTGGCATGTGCATTTACGAGATGGCGAGGCTTTAAATACAACGGTAAACGATATTGCTCGCTATTTTGGCCGTGCCATTGTCATGCCTAATTTAGTACCACCAGTGACAAGTGCTAAATTGGCAGCAGAGTATCATCAACGTATTTTGAGTGCTAAAACAGTTATCAGTAATTTCAAACCGTTAATGGTACTTTATCTGACGGACCAGACAACAGCTCAAGATATTATTGAGGCGAAGGATAGTGGGTTAGTTTTTGCTGCAAAACTGTATCCAGCAGGAGCAACCACTAATTCTTCATCTGGGGTAACAGACATTGCTAATATCTATCATGTACTAGAAGCGATGGAAAAAGTTGACATGCCATTACTCATTCATGGCGAAGTTACCGACAACGATATTGACATTTTTGATCGTGAGCGTATTTTTATTGAAACCATCTTAGCACCGCTAGTAACAAAATTTTCTTCTCTTAAAATAGTCCTTGAGCATATCACCACTAAAAATGCAGTTGATTTTGTTATTCAGGCTAGCGATAACGTGGCGGCCACCATAACAGCACATCACTTGTTATTTAATCGTAATGACATGTTAGCGGGTGGTATTCGTCCACATTATTATTGTTTACCGATTTTAAAAAGAAGTATTCATCAACAAGCGCTTATTGAAGCGGCGACTAGTGGCAATGCTAAATTTTTCTTAGGTACTGACTCTGCTCCCCATGCTATCAATGCTAAAGAATCGGCTTGCGGTTGTGCCGGCTCTTATACCGCGCATGCCGCTATTGAGTTATATACCGAAGTATTTGAACAGGCCGATGCATTAGATAAACTAGAAGCTTTCGCTAGTATCAATGGCCCTACTTTTTATCAATTACCAATAAATGACGATACCATCACATTGATTAAGTCTTCATGGCAAGTACCAAAAACCATGAACTTTGGTAGTGATCAAGTAGTACCTATTCGTGCCGGTGAAGCTATTCAATGGCAGTTAAGTCAATAAGGAGAATTTAAAGTATGCAGTTGTTTGTAAATGATTTAACCGTGATCGATTTTTCTTATCTTTGTACAACCCGCGGTGTTGTTGGCGAAAGTTGGATTGTTGATGTACTTCTCGATGGTGATCTTAATGAAATGTCAATGGTGTTAGACTTTGGTGTTGTTAAAAAACAAATCAAGGCTATTATCGACCTGGCTGTCGATCATAAATTGTTACTACCGTGCTTAGAACCCGCATTATCGGTAAGTAACTCGCAGTTTAATGACGACCATGAGTTTGTTGATTTTAATTCTGCAGTAGGCAGTTATCATCTGCAATCTCCGGCATGTGCTTTTGCTAAAATTGATTCAAAGATTATTGATAT
Organism: uncultured Colwellia sp.; assembly: GCA_963933115.1. Lineage (GTDB taxonomy): Bacteria > Pseudomonadota > Gammaproteobacteria > Enterobacterales > Alteromonadaceae > JALJPB01. The sequence goes on along the minus strand of CAWVSL010000011.1, from coordinate 69,405 downwards.
TGCGTCAATAACCACTCATTTAACAGCGATAATTAAGCAAGCGTTACCCTCAAATGTTAAAGGGTTAACTATTAATTTACGTGAAGAGAAAATTGACAGCGATTACTACCATTATACACATGGCTTAAAATTACATGATGGTAATTGTCAACGTATAGCTCATGGCCATAGGTCAACCATACAAATATTTGAAAATGGTCAACGCTCGTCTACCCTAGAGCATCAGTGGTGTGAGCGTTGGCATGACATCTATATTGCCAGTGAGTGTGATCGCATTGACCAAGCAAACGCGCAATTGTCTGAACAGGCCATGGCTATTTTGACACCCGATCACCAGTTCTTTTCATACTTAGCTCCGCAAGGGCGTTTTGATATTGCGGTGCCCATTAATGTGCTCGAAGTGGTTGATTGTGACTCTACTGTAGAGTTGTTGGCTGACTGGATAGCCAGACAATTAAAAAAACAAACGAGTGAAAGTCGCTTTAAAGTAATTGCCTTTGAAGGGGTCGGAAAAGGAGCTATTGCTAGTGCTTAACTTTATTGCACAGCCAATGCTAAAGTCATTTTTTATCACCGGTTTGCTTATCACATTAGCCACACCAGCTATTGCTGATGGCCATAACATTACAATAACCGGCGAAATAAAGCAGGGCGGCTTGGTTGTTGGAAAAACAGATGTCGATAATACCGTCAAACTCAACGGTAAAACTTTAGCCGTATCGGCAACCGGCGATTACGTTTTTGGTTTTGGCCGTGACGACTCCAGTGATTATAATTTAGTGATCAGCCAAGCTAATGGTAAAGAACAGCGCCGGGTTATTACACCCGCAAAACGTCAATACCAAGAACAAAGTATAACGGGCATTGCTAAAAGTATTATGCAACCCAGTGCTAAAGCCATTGCTCGCTCAAATAAAGACAGTGGTCAAATTCGCGCGGCAAGAAAAATATCAAGTCAGTTGTCATCATTTTCAACTGGTTTCATTGCACCGATAGACGGCGTTATTACTGGTGTATACGGTAGTCGCCGTATTTTTAATGGCGTTAAAAAACGGCCGCATTTTGGCCTAGACTATGCGGGTAAAATAGGTGACCCGGTTAAATCACCAGCGGCAGGTAAAATATTATTGTATGTGCCTGATATGTTTTATTCAGGTGGCACCATGATTATTGATCATGGCCAAGGGGTGACATCAACTTTTCTACACCTGAGTAATAGTTATGTTCAGGTTGGCGATCAGGTTAACCAAGGTCAAATTGTTGCTGCAGTGGGTAACAGTGGCCGAGTAACGGGCCCACATTTAGACTGGCGTATTAATTGGTTTGGTATAAAAATTGATCCCGCATTAGCATTAAAAATAGAAACCATTAACTAATTAACGGCAGTTATTATTAATAGCGTTAACGGTAAATGTTCGTTCCGTTAATCGTTAGATAGCATATTAGTACGTTAATGCTTAAATCACCAATGAGTAATGTACTAGGAGAGTTAGGTCTAAAATGGATTTATCATCATTGGCTCTGTGCAATTTAATTGAATGTTAGAAAACTGTCATATTATGGAAAGAAAATAAATCTATTATAATTAATCAATGATGACAGGGACAAACCACCCTACAATCCTACACCCCCACTATGTCCGATACTCTTCAGTATTGGACATAGTGGGTATAATGGTTTAAACTAGCCTCATATGTATTATCTACTTGGTTTTTAAAATAATGTTATTAAATAAGCCTGTCCCTTTATATCCAACATACCTAGACTTACGTGACTTTGATTTTGATGACTATCCAGAATTAGATAAGATATTTTTAGCTAATGAACCTTGGTGGCTTGAACAATTTAACTGGGGAAAGTTATTTCTTACTTATATAGGGAGAAATAAATCTGCACATACTTATGATCGATTTAGAAACGACGTTGAACGTTTTCTCTTGTGGTCCTTCATTGAAAAGAAAAAACCAATCGACCAGTTACGTAAATCAGACTTACTCGAATACGCCGACTTTTGTTGGCAGCCGCCCGTTGATTGGATTGGCACTTCAAACCATGAACGTTTCAAAATAACCAATGGTTATTCCGCAGCGAATGAGCTTTGGTATCCTTATAAGATTCAAGCACCTAAAAGTCAAAAATCAGAATATGTGATTGATAAGAAAAAATACCGTCCTTCGCAACAAACACTTTCATCTATGTTCACCGCTATTATTGTTTTTTATAACTACTTAATGGCTGAAGACTTTTGTATTGGTAATCCCGCACAAATTGCAAAAAAAGATTGCCGACACTTTATAATCGACTCGCAAGTTAAAGAAATTAAACGTTTGACCGCTAGTCAATGGCAATTCGTATTAGATACCGCAGTTGAAATGGCAGATGAAGACCCTATTTTTGAACGAAATTTATTTGTTATTGCGACACTAAAAACACTATTCCTAAGAATTTCAGAATTATCTGAACGTCCCAACTGGTCGCCAACTATGGGTCACTTTTGGCAAGATGATGATGAAAATTGGTGGCTTAAAGTCTTTGGTAAGAGTAGAAAATTAAGGGATATTACCGTTCCTATTGATTTTTTACCCTTTTTAGAACGTTACCGCTCTTCTCGCAGTTTATTAGGATTACCATCGAGTAATGAAAATTCAATTTTAGTTGAAAAAGTACGTGGTCAAGGCGGCATGACTTCTCGCCATTTACGTCGTTTAGTTCAAAATGTTTTCGATCAAGCGCATGAAAATATGCGTAGATCAGCAGGTGAAAATAAGGCGTTAAAACTGAAGGAAGCCTCTGCCCATTGGCTAAGGCACACAGGTGCAAGCATGGAAATTGAACGTGGGCGACCTCTTAAAGATATCTCCGAAGATCTTGGTCATGCCAGTATGGCGACAACCGATACTGTATATGTTCAGAGTGAAAATAAGAAAAGAGCTGAAAGTGGTAAGCAGAGAAAAGTAGATTAATACAATATCATGCTAAGTTAAACCTAAACTAATATCGATGGCATCCAATAGTTAAGGATGCCAAGTCCCCTGCTTTATTAATATTTTACCCAGATAAAGTTATTTAGTTAATAAATAACTGACCAGATCAAAATAATCACCCTTAGCCGTTTTTAAAATTAAATATTTACCGTTAATAACTAATGAAGGTACGCTAGTCATTTTATTATCGGTCATCTCTTTTAAGCTTTCTTTCATTTGGCTTAAAATAGTTTCGCTGCTGCCAGCGGTTTTAAAAAACTCATCTTTATTAATCTTGTTATCAATAAAAAACTTGTTTAAACGCTCTTCCGTCATGCCCTTCATATATATAGAAAAGAACTCATCAAAGTGATCAATATTATTAGTTTCTTCAAGGGCATAATAAAGCCTAGCATCCATTACCCATTGTTCACCTAGCACTGCATGCTTTCGCTTAAAACCAACGCCAGGGTGTTTATTTTTATATGCTTGTAATGGTTTTTCTAACTTCTGGCAGTGTCCACAACTCAACCAAAAGTATTCAATAATAAATGGTGCGCTTAAATCGCCTGAATTAATATCTTTAACGATGCGATAATCAATGCCTTCTTTATAAACAATAGTATTTATTGCTGGTTGATAATCTTTAGTTGCCTCATTTTGATTAATATTTGATTGGTTACTATCGGTAGATACTTCATTTTGAGAACAACCGAGTAATGTTAAAAGTGTAATAAATAAAGATATATGAGTTAATTTTGTCATTATTTCTCTGTATTAGTAATTATTGAAATATTATGGTTATATACAATCAAGGCTCACTTTACCTATTGGTATGAGTCAAACCAATGGGTTATTAGCGCAATACATTAATCATTGATAGCCACTCTAGGCAAAATAACAGATCATCTGTATTGTAAAAGTATATGTGTATTATTGAATTTTTTAGCTTATGTAAAAGAGAGGTTAACGAAGAGGCTAACTATTTATTTAAGGAGTAAGTTAAATAATGGAGAAGTAAAAAATTAAGCCCCAGCTATTGCTAAGGCTTATTAATTATTTTATTGTGCTACAACATTAGTTGCACATGGTCCTTTTTGACCTTGGCCTTCTTCAAATTCTACTTTCTGACCATCTTCTAAAGTTGCATAACCAGAAGTTTTAATTTCTGAATGATGAACAAATAAATCTTTACCGCCATCTTCAGGAGTAATAAATCCAAAACCTTTATCTGCATTAAACCACTTTACTGTACCTGTACTCATCTTGTGTTCCTAAATATAATATTATGTGTTAATTTCACTAGTTATTCTAATCGCCAATTTGATTAGCTGCAATATTTTATTTTAAATTCAAGCGAATATAATTAAAATTAAATATTTTTTAACATATCAAGCTCATGTTTGGCTAAATAATTATCCATTGTTGAGCGTAATAGTTTGTAAAGTAATATTGAACCATTAATCTCATCTTTACGATTAGTTAAACTTTCAATATTTAAACCCAGTGGTAAGTTATAAATAGTCACCGCATCTAATATTTGATTTAGGCTATTACAACAAATCCGGATAGACTCATGTAATGGGTTTTTAGCATTGAGTATTCTTAAACTCGTAGCCTCAGGAACACTCACACCTAACCACTCAATAAAAGTGAGTGTTTTATCACTACCACAAGGAGAAAAAGTTAGAATAATACGCTGGGGTTTTAATGACCGCTTTTGGCACTCAATAGCATAGCGGGTAAGAATATCGATAGTTTCTTGCGGATTATAAATCGCTTGAGAAATAAAGAAATTACATCCTTGCTCATGCTTTTCAATAAGGCGTTCATGCTCATTACCTGTTTTAGCATGTCGCTCGGCAATTGTTACACCGCCAATAAAAAAGTTATTGTCATTTTTAACCGCAGTTCTGAATGCATCCGCTAAGGGTAAGTTAACTTTATTTTTTGCCGATGGGCTACCAACGAGTACTATTTCTCTCACGCCAAAGTCATGCCAGGCCTCCGTTAGCCAGTCGTCAAAAGATAACGAGTCTGCTTGACCAACACTTTTATAAGTAATTACGGGCTGAGATGTTTTTTGCTTTAACAAAGCTGAATAATATCGAGGGTCGTGTGTTGATTTAAACGGGAACGGTCTTGGCTTATTGGTTCTTGAGTCTTCGTCTTGAATGTCATAAACAATGAGACCGTCGATAGCAACGTCTTTAATTCTTTCTAATAACTTATCTGCTATTTGGTCAACATCTTCAAGTGGAGTATCGGCTTTTGGAGGTGTGGTACCAATAAAGTATACACCGCGCGTATAATCGTTATATCTACTTCTTAATTCTGATTCTGATTTCATTATGCTAACGAGTCGTTAATTAACTCTATTTCACCTTGTTTATTGGTATGTTTTAAAATACACAGAGCTGTTTAAATTATATTATTGAATTTGAGATTGTATGAATTTAGTCATTTTTAGTGAATTAAAATTCATAGTTAGTCACTCTAATTATTACATAATAAGTTTGATGCTAGCAACATCAAGATTAATACCTGAACATTAATCTGGTGACTTTTCATATTCTGTCATATTGACAGCAGAGTACCAGGCCACTTAACCAACTAAGTAAACAATGCAAGAATGTTTGTTAAATCAGTTTTACTTGTAATAATTTCATCTGGTGTTAACCCCGATAATTCATGGGGGAATACCAACCAATCGCTTGATTGATGTAGATAATAATTAGGAATGAAATTAACTTTTGTATTATCAGGTTTATACCAAGGACAAGCAATACGAATATCTGTAGGCGTATTTTTTCTACTCACTAATTTTAATTGATTAATTAATGCATCAATACTTCGACCTGAGTCAAATACATCATCAACAATTAATAAACCATCGTCATCATTGGCATTTTCAATAATGTAATGTAACCCGTGGACTTTAATCTCTTTACTTTGCTGATTAACCCCATAATAAGAAGAGGTTCTTACTGCAATATGATCAGTTTTAACCTTTTTAAAATCAAAATATTCTTGCACAGCAATACCTATTGGCGAACCTCCACGCCAAATACCAATTATAAATTGTGGACGAAAGCCATCTCTAAATACTTTATCAGCAAGTTTAAAAGAGTCCTCAAGTAATTCTTTACTGGTAATGAAATGTTTATCCATGATGATAAAACCTTATGTAATTAATAATAAACCTAACTATAAATACAGTCAGTTATTGGATTTTTTTAGAATTATTCAATTTCTTTAAAGAATTTAATTTTGCGATATAAGTAGCTTCAAGAGCTCAGTTTTTCGTATAAGCAATGGCTTTAATCAGCGCTTTTTTTGCCAGAGCCACTTCTTCCGCATGAAAATAAACCTGTGCTAATCGATAATAGAACTCATCTACTCTGCGTTCGAGTCTTATTGCTTTATTATAAAATTTAATGGCTTGTTCAATTTGACCATCATGAAATGCTTCATCAGCTAATAAAGCAAAATAGTAAGGGTTTCTGCTCCTTTTTAAATGTAGCTTATGTTGTATAACCTGAGCTTGTTCAATATTACCTTGCTGAGTCAATATAATAGCTAAATTATTCATCGCTGTTAAGTTGTTATGATCTAAGTTAAGAGCATAATGGTAGGCCACTTCAGCTTCTTGAAATTGGTTAGTTAATTTGTATAAAACGCCTAAGTTTGACCACGTTGAAGAAAATTAGGGGGCAATTAACGCTGCTGCTTTAAAATAACTATAAGCAGAAATGTAATCACCATCAACTAATGACTCGGCGCCTTTATTATTATAAAACATTGCTAAAACGGTCTTTTTATCAATAAAAAATCTTTTAAAGATAGTTTTGCTAGCTTGTGGACCAAAATCTATTTGTAAACTACTTCGCACGCTAATAATAGTTTTTCTAAAAGTATCTGCCCGATTAACCAGTAAATTCACATGACCTGTTAGTAAATTATACCGACCATTCCTTACCCAATATTCAGGAATATCAATTTGCTGAAACCTTACATTTAAACCAGCTTCTGTTGCCAATGCATAAGCCATGATAGTAAGTGATAAACAATTAGCGGTATTACTATGATAAGCCTCTCTAGCTGTAATATTTGCATTGCGATCATAACTAATTATTCTATTGTTATTTACAAAGATATTTTTTATGAGTTATAGAGCTCTATCTTTAATGTTTTTTTCTGTTAAGAGTTTCTTTGTAACCATTTCTTTCATCTGATGATCTAGTGCAAAGATATTGCTTTCAGTTTCAATGATAACTAACTCAAAACCTAAGAATTCATCATCTAAAAATAATGGTTTTTGTTTTGTTTTATAAAGTGTTGGTGACTGTATGTTTGAACATGCAGATATACATATCATCATTAATACAGAATTTAATAGTAATTTCATCAAACCTCTCCAACCACCAGTATCAATACTAATATTAGTACGAAATCTTTCGGATAAAGCGTTTTAATAATATTTACTTGAAAATATTATTGATAATACAAGTTTAAAAACAATTGAATTCTAATTAAACGATAGATAATAAGTTGTCAGTACTTGTCAGTAGTTAACAACTGAAGGACTTCTTAATTAAGTTATAAACAGATGAATTAGATATTAGGCCGTATTTTTTTTATAGAGAAAAGATGATCATCAGCACCTGTTTTGTAAGGCTATACTGATTAGAAATTTATGTTAAACTCACTAAATTAAATTGAATTACTCACTTGCAGGCCATGATAACTATAAGATCATTACAGAAGTTATTGATGAACCACTCAAATCATAAAGACTTTAATTAAGTCATTACAAACGGCAAACATTGATTTATTCTGTATTAAATAGACTACTGAACATTTCATCACTACGTCTATACGATTCAAATGATTTAACTTATAGAAAAAAAATCATGTGGGTTATATTTTACCTGTTTTTTTTCTATATTAGCTACTTCAGCCTGATGAGGACCATGGGCTAACCATTCAAGCATTTTATCAACTTTATCTTGGTCACCACTCATTAATACTTCAACATCGCCATCAGCTAAATTACGTGCATAGCCACTTAACCCAAAATCTATCGCTATTTGTTGGCTTGACGCTCGAAAAAAGACACCCTGAACTTTGCCACTAATATGGGCGATATAGCTTACATTCATAATTGACACACCTTTATTAATTTTATAATTGACCTAAATATTAAAAATATTGCTAATAGATATTGCACCTAGATACCCCTTTGTCTAAACTCATCGCAAATTTATCTTATTTTATTAAGTATAGGCACATGTCAGCGAGAATATATTTAAATGTTGGAAGAGAAAAGTCTTTAAAGCGCAAACATCCATGGATATTTTCGCGTGCCATCAATAAAATAAAGGGTAAACCGATGTTAGGTGATACCGTAGATATTTTTGATGCTAAAGAAAATTGGCTTGCAAAAGGCGCTTATTCGCCTGAGTCACAAATTAGAATTCGTGTTTGGAGTTTTAACGAACATGAAGAAATTGATTATGACTTTTTCTTGAACAAATTAAAAAATGCACAAACAAGGCGTGATTGGTTTATTGAACAAGGGCAATTAACAGGTTATCGGTTAATTGCCGGTGAGTCTGATGGTTTACCAGGTATAACTATAGATAAATATGATAATTTCATCGTATGTCAGTTGCTGAGTGCCGGTGCCGATTTTCAACGATATACCATTGTCCGTTGTTTACAAGAGCTCTATCCACAATGTCATATCTATGAACGCTCGGATGTTGATGTCCGTAAAAAGGAAGGATTAGAACCTGTTGTTGGTTGGTTAACTGAACCCCAAGATAGTACAGAATGTATCATTGAAGAACACGGGATTAAAATTGTTGTCGATGTTGCGACAGGTCATAAGACAGGTTTTTATTTAGACCAGAGAGACTCACGAGTTATTGCCGGTCGATATGCAAAAGACAAGACGGTTTTAAATTGTTTTTCTTATACAGGGACCTTTTCATTACATTGTGCCGCCAATGGCGCAAAAGAAGTCATTAATGTCGATGTTTCCCAACCGGCACTTGATATAGCAAAAAGGAACCATGAATTAAACGGTCTAAGTGAAGCTAATATTTCTTTTGTTAAAGATGATGTTTTTAAATTATTACGTCGATATCGAGAAGAAAAAAGAACGTTTGATATGATTATTCTAGATCCGCCTAAATTTGTTGAGTCTAAAGCTCAATTAACAGGGGCTTGCCGTGGTTATAAAGATATTAATATGTTGGCAATGCAGTTATTAAACCCTAATGGTACTTTACTGACTTTTTCTTGTTCAGGCTTAATGGAAGAAACGTTATTTCAAAAGGTCGTTGCCGATGCTGCATTAGATGCTCAGCGAAATGCTTATTATGTTGAACGATTACATCAAGCCGCTGACCATCCAGTATCGTCAAATTATCCTGAAGGTTTTTACTTAAAAGGTTTAGTTTGCAAAGTAGATTAATAGACAATCCATTTTCTGCATATTACCTAGTTATCAGTTCAGTAAGCTAAGTGTAATCCCCTAATAATATTTAAAGGGGATTACAGATTTACTTAACTATTTATTCAACCTCTTCAATCAAAAGACCAATTAGATAACAGTCACTCTTTTCTTTTTCTACCCGTACCGTTTTGCCAAAAACATCTAGCGAAGGCACATTGTTGTCAGCAGAAACTACTTTAACTCTAACCCTTGTTCCTATTGATATAGGACAATTAGTTTCAATAGACATACCTGTGGCACTTAAATCCCGACAATTCGCTATAACTTGAGTATTTGTGTCAACGTCAATAATTGTTAAAGTAACTTCTGTATTTAATATCATCCGATAAAAATTACGTTTATCATCCAAATTCATCATCACTCCTCCATCCACTGTGTTATACCAATTCCTTTAACTATTTATACTTGAAATTAACAAGCTGTGTCAATTAACAAAGAGTGTTAAATAAGCTAAAAGGCTTTTATATGATTTAAAATACGCTTAACAGATATAGGATAAGCAGTTCCTAAGTTTTGTGCAAAGAGTGAAACTCTTAGTTCCTCTATCATCCAACGAGCGTCGCTAATTGCTTTCGGTAAAGGGATATCTTTACGCTGATCATTAATTAATTTATTAAGCGAGTCTTCTGTTTTATTAACTTCTATTAACTTTAATCTGTCTTGATTTGGATCAATGGATAACTTTTCTAACCTTCTTAAAATTGCGTCTAAGTAACGAACAATGTCATCCAATTTATCAATACCTGAAGTTGTAACAAAGCCTTTATAAATTAACTTATCAATTTGTTGTTTGATATCACCATGAGATTGAACAATATTTAAATTGATTTTACCTTTTAATATCTTACGAATGTCATAACTGAGACCTAAGGCCTTTTCAACTTTAGTAGCCGCTGTTAATACATTCTCTGAAATTTCAGCACGGACGTATTCCATACAACCTTTGAATTCTTTATCATTACGAGGCAATTGCCCTTGCTCTTTAACCAAAAAATGGCATCCAGCTTGAATACAATCTTGTAATAAATCAGCAATAGTGCCAAAAGGATTAAAATATAAACCCAGTTTTGCTTTATTGGGTAACTTTTCTTGTAAGTATTTAATAGGGGATGGGATATTTAATAAGATCAGTCTGCTGACACCGTTAAGCATAGCCGTGTCAGCTTGTTCAATATGTTCAAATAATTCAATGGATACACTATGGTTTTTATCAACCAGCGCTGGAAAGGCTTTTATAGTGATATTAGCAATCTTTTTTTCATAGCCAACAGGTAATAATCCAAAATCCCAAGCCTTTAAATCTGATTTCTCAATGCCCTGCTCTGCAACTTTTTGAATTGACGCTTTAACTTTACCTTGAAGTTCGGTTTTTAATTGTTCTAAATCCCGACTTTGTTTGATGAGTTTATTTCGCTCATCTAGAATTTTAAAATTCATCGTTAAATGAACAGGTAATTCAACGTGTTGCCAAGCATCTTCAGGCAGTCTAACGCCAGTCATTCTTAACAACTGTTTCTCTAGTGATTGAGTAATATCACCATCAAAGTCTGCCATGGTCGCTAAACAGGCCTCAGCATAATTAGGAGCGGGAACAAAGTTACGACGAAGTGGCTTTGGTAAACTTTTAATCAAAGCAACCAATAAATCAAAGCGTAAGGCGGGGATTAACCAATCAAATCCTTGATTAGTGACTTGGTTAAGAATACCGACCGGAATGATAACACTGATACCATCATCAACATCACCCGGGGTGAAGTGATATTCCAACGGTAAGGTTAATGGACCTTGTTGCCAAGTATTTGGGTACTCTTTTTCTGAGAGCTTTTCTGAAAATTCATTTAAAAGAAATTCTTCAGTAAAATTAAGTAAATTAGCATCTTTTTGTTTTGTCTTTTTCCACCATGACAGAAAACTGCGTAAACAAGTAACATCGTCAGGTATTTTTTTATCATAAAAATCGACAAGGTGTTGCTCGTCAATCAGAAAGTCTTTTCGACGGGCTTTTTTCTCTAGAGTTTCTATGCTGGCAACAAGGCTAATATTATGTTTGAAAAATGCTTCATTCATAACACAATCATTATTGACCAATGCCTCACGAATAAAAATTTCGCGGCAGGTATGAGGCTCAAATTGGTTAAAGTTAATTTTACGTTTACTAACAATAATTAAGCCATAGAGCGTTACTTGCTCATAAGCGACAACAGCCCCCTGTTTTTTTTCCCAATGAGGTTCACTATAACTTCTTTTCACCAGATGCTCTGCAAGCGCCTCTAACCAAAGGGGATCTATTTTGGCTACCATACGTCCAAACAGACGGCTTGTTTCAACTAGCTCCGCAGCCATTAACCATTTAGGTGGTTTTCTTGCTAATGCAGATCCAGGAAATATATAAAACTTACTACCTCGGGCCCCTATAAACTCTCTGTTTTCATCTTGTTGACCTAGATGGCTTAACAAGCCTGACAATAACGCTTGATGAAGAGTATTTAAGTCTTGCTCATGCTCTGTTTTTACCTCGGTCTTTTGGTCCTTATCTACGGCACTGGCATCGGCTAATTGGCTAAAATTAACGTTAAGGCTGCTAAGTTGTATATTTTGCTCTTTTAATGTTTGTTTCAATTGGCTGACAACATCTTGCCACTCGCGCAACCTATTATAAGAAAGAAATTCTTTTTTACATAAACGTCTAAATTGATTATTTGTCAGTTCTTTTTGTTGTTGCTTAACATACTGCCAAAGTCTTAATAAGCTGACAAAGTCCGATTGTGTGTCTTTAAATCGGCCGTGTTTTTCATCTGCTGCTTGTTGCTTTTCATGAGGGCGTTCTCTTGGATCCTGAATACTCAAGGCACTGACAATAATTAATACTTGCTCAATACACCCCAAATCGATCGAAGATAACACCATTTTGGACAACCGAGGATCTACAGGGAATTTAGCTAATAAACGGCCTGTTTTAGTCAGTTTTTTATCAGTTGTTGAACTCTGACCAGCTTTTGGTTGGTCAATAGCCGCAAGTTCTTCCAATAATTTAATACCATCATTAATATTACGACTATCGGGTGGTTGAACAAATGGGAATTGGCTAACATCACCTAAATCAAGGGCTAACATCTGTAAAATAACGGTCGCTAAATTAGTGCGAAGTATTTCAGGGTCAGTAAATTCTGGACGACTATTAAAATCATCTTCAGAATAGAGTCTTAAACAAATACCGGCAGAAACTCGGCCACACCTTCCGGCCCTTTGGTTAGCACTTGCTTGAGAAATGGCTTCTATCGGCAATCTCTGGACTTTAGTTCGATAACTGTATCTTGATATACGTGCGGTACCTGGATCAATAACATATTTTATCCCCGGCACAGTTAAGCTTGTTTCAGCAACGTTAGTGGCCAATACGATGTTTCGTCCTCTGTGGGGTTGAAATATTCTATTTTGTTCTTCTACCGTTAATCGGGCATAAAGCGGTAAAATACTAGTATCACGTAAATTTTCTTTTTCAAGTGCTGCCGCAGTATCTCGTATCTCACGCTCACCATTCAAGAAGATTAGAATATCACCACGACTGATATCAGATAATTCATCTACCGCATTTAAAATACCTGAAATAATATCAATATCGTCTTTTTGCTTGTTCTGACCTTCTTCGTCTTCACTATTTTTATCATCAAGTAATGGCCTATATAACAGTTCAACTGGAAAGGTTCTTCCAGATACTTCGATGACAGGTGCATTATTAAAATGAGTTGAAAAGCGATTGGTATCGATTGTTGCCGAAGTAATAATGATTTTTAAGTCAGGACGTTTTGGTAATATTTGCTTGATGTAACCCAAAATGAAATCAATATTTAAACTACGCTCATGCGCTTCATCAATAATCAAAGTATCATATTGACGTAACAAACGATCTGTTTGCATTTCAGCTAACAAAATGCCGTCAGTCATTAACTTGATGTAACTTTTTTTGCTAACTTGATCGTTAAATCGGACTTTATAACCGACAAAGTCGCCTAATTTAGTGTTTAATTCTTCAGCAATACGTGTTGCTACAGTTCGCGCAGCTATTCGCCTTGGTTGAGTATGGCCAATTAAACCATCAATGCCACGGCCTAATTCGAGACATATTTTGGGGATTTGTGTCGTTTTGCCTGAGCCTGTTTCACCAGCAATAATGATCACTTGATTATCATTGATTGCCTTACTAATAATATCAAAATTTTGTGAAACCGGTAGTGCTTCAGGATAACTGATTTCGGGACGATTGTTTAATTTGTCCTGTTTCTCTGCTATTGATTGATTAATTGCTTGGGAAATTTGGTGCTGTACCTTCAATTTTTTATCAGGGTTAGCAATTTTTTTTAAGTGCAATAATCTTTTTTTAAGTCGAGGAATATCTGAATTTTTTACTTGAGATAATAAATTAAATAACGACTGCGTATTAATTGGTTCAATAACCATAGGTTTTACGGGGAGACTAGTAGACATTGAAAATTAAGTAAACTCTAAGCAACGAATAAAGGACTATATTATCAGTAAAATGATGTGATTGCAGTAATGAATATAACGCTAGCGCTATCCTAAAACCTTAAGAAGAACTCAATGGTACCAGTAGTGCTGATAGTGTTCTGATCTTGAATATATTCAGGAGAACTAAAGGCTAAGTTAAAACTAATCCCATAATTATTTTGATAATGAGTAATACCTAATATACCTGTAGTTTGCCAGTGTTCAATATTGATATCGTATATATGTTTAGGTCTATCACCTTCAATAGTAATATCGTTAAAACGATATCTAACTTCGCTTCCTATATAGACAAAAGAACCAGAGTTACTTGAAGATAAAAGGCTCGCGTCTAAATAGTTACCAGGAGTAAATCCAACACTACCAAAACTTTCATTTAGATTGATCCCCCAACGATAAAAAGCACCTAAAGCGATCTCGCTCTTATAATTTCCAATGGAAATCCGAGAAGTCCAAGAAATATCATAACCATAAGTGGATTGAACGTTATTGCGTATTAATAACCTTTGACGTTCAATACCTAACAAATATACCCATTGGTTATATATTTGATTTTCCCGTCCTAAGGGGGGTGGTGAACCTATTAAGTTATGAAGCCAACGTTGAGATTTTTCACCATAGGAGTTAGGGCCAACGCTACCGAACATAAAAGAATATTTATTAGTCAGCCGGGGAGATAATTCAAAAAAATTAGTTTGAATAAAAAACAAACCAGCATAGGGACGAGAATCGGCTTGTTCAACCGTAATTTCAATATCTACAGGTGTCCATATTTGTTGGCCTATAATTACTTGCCAAGCTTGTAAATATTGCTTGTTCAGGGCTAATAATGAAGCAAGGTGCTTAACACTATTAGGCGCTGAATTCGCAATTGAATCAGTTGCTTGGGAGTTATAGCTGAAAAAAATTCCGCTAGTATAGCCTTGGTCTTTTCTTATGATACCATCATTTTCTAAAGTAAAAGCGATACTACTTAGCTCTTCTGCAATGACAGTAGATGAGAGTAGACTCACTAGTACGGGTAAATACAATATGAGGTTAGAAAGGTTAAACAGTAGTTGTTCTGTGTTAATTGATTAAGGTATTAGTAGATACTCAGAGGCCTAACTCCCAGCATGAAAACTAACTTTCATGTGTTGATCTATAGCTTTTAATACATCATTACGACAAATAGTACCTAGTAAATGACCATCATCGTCAACTACCGGATAAACCTTAGGCTTATTACCTAGCATACTTTGAGCAAGTTCAACAATACTGTCATAGGGCTTTACTGATAAAACGTCTTTATTCATTAAGCCTTCCACATCAGTGGTGTGCTCATTATGATAGATAGAGGCCAACATTTTAGCCAAGATATCACTCTCAGATAAAAAACCAATGACCGCCTTTTTCTTATTGATTACTGGGCCCCCAATTTGTTTTGTTTTTAAAAAACGCAAAGAAGCTTCTTCCACTACCATTTCAGGTGTAAATGTTACTGGATAGTGATTCATGTAATCTTTAATTAGTAGTGATTCCATAATAGATCCTTAAGTTTTTTGCTATTGGGTTAAATTGAATTCTTATTTATTAGCCTAGTATCGATTGTTCAATTATTCATGGTTTAGGTGTTTATTTATCAATATTCTTTAAATGCCGTAATTCGACCTGTTAAGGCTTTGACTAAAGTAGCTTGTGAACCCCCTGCTATCGATTTTTGAAGTGCTTTGTAAGCACTCTTAAATGTTGGACGTAAGTGAGATTTTAAATGTATAACAACAGATTTAACTGGAAGACTTTTAACTACGCAAAACAAAGCGAGACAATAAATCATATCATTTTCTGATAACGCAACATTTCTATTTGCGTAGGGATTAAAGCATGAGCCACAACCGCCTTTAAATTGATAGGCCGTATTAGAAAACATCACACCAAAACCCATAAAAGATGCCACTAGGTCGACAGCTTGTGGGATAAATTCAAGCCCCCCAGGTGGAGTTTTCCCACTTTGTACTATCATAATCGTGGCAAAGGCTTGAGCAAAAGAGGCGACTAAGTCTTGTGGTTGATTAACCTGATTTGGATTATAACTCACATGAATTAATTGTTCTGGCGTTGGAGGTACATCAAACCTTACCAACTCCCCTCTTTTTATACCAGTAAACTCCAATCTTGGTACCGTTCTCTGTTTAAAGTCTTCCGGTTTAACTAAAACTATAGGCCAATGTTGTAAACTCGCATATTTTAAAGTTCTATCAAATACACTTTGTGCCATCTCATGAACACTGCGAACATTGCCGGGATAAAAATCATTAGTTGGCAATATAAGTTGCGTGTCATTTTGAAAAATCGACAATTCAAAATTTTCCAATGCCCAAACGAAGGTATCAAGTATCCAGTATTGGCTAGATTCATCGATAATAGGTGTTGGGTTTAAAAAGTTTGCAAACATATAAATACTATAGCCAAAATATTAATTTGCTTTAATTAATGAATAATTACAAGCACTACTTCAAAATATCTATAAATCTATCATGCCGGTTAACACAAAAAAAATAGATAACTACTCGATAAGTGATTTTTTTAAATGCTAATTCGGCATTTAACAAAATAGTTGAAAATATAACCATTAGACAATATAAGTTACTTCAGATAATCTTGCTGGTCAAACCACAAAAAATACTCATACTCTAATGGCTAAACTCCCCTGTGTGTTACTTTCTATTAAAGATCAAATTGCTTATGTCTCTCTTAATAAGCCTGATAAAAATAATGCGTTAGACCTAACAATGTTTGTTCAAATCAAAAAGACAATCAACCACCTTAAAAGAAATCGAGATATTCGCGCCGTTATTGTTTCAGGCCAGGGTCAGAATTTTTGTTCTGGCTTAGATATTAAGTCAGTAACAAAATCAACTCGCGCTTCAATTAAGTTACTTTTTAAATGGCACCCTTGGCAAGCAAACCTTGTACAAATTGTATCTACAGGATGGCAAGAAATACCTGTGCCGGTGTTGATGGTTCTAAAGGGGAGATGCTGGGGAGGAGGCCTACAAATTGCGCTTGGTGGTGATTTTAGAATTACTTCACCCAATGCCTCAATAGCCATTATGGAAGCTCGTTGGGGATTAATAGCCGATATGGGTGGAACAATAGCGTTAAGGACATTAGTGAGACAAGATGTGGCTAAGGAGCTAGCCATGACTGGCGAGATAATTAATGGTGAGCGAGCATTTCAGTTAGGTCTGGTGAGCCATATAGACATAGATCCAATGAAAAAAGCTGTTGCTTTAGCGACAATTATTTGTCAACAATCACCTGACAGCGTTGCAGCGACTAAAAAGCTTTATAATAATAGTTGGTTTGGTAGTGCAGGCTTAACTTTATTTAGAGAGACTTATTATCAGCTAAAAATTTTACTTGGTAAGAACAGTAAAATTAAATATAAGAACCAAACTAATGAGAGCTCAGAGATTAAAAATTTTGATAAAAGAAAAAAATGGTAAGAGTTAAAAACTATTTATCCCTAAAATGATATTTTGGGGATAAATAATTTAACTAACTAACTAATGAAATAATTATTTTAGTAATTCATGGTCTGCTGGTAATTGTTTTGCTATCCATAAAGCAAGTTTATGTTTCATATTAGGTTGATCTTCTGCATCTACGGCAAGTGGTTGAATCAACTTGTCGTTTACTAATAAGCGGTACAAACTTTCAATTTTATCTTTTGCTGCATTAGTTGAGGAAAAGTTTTTATACCCCCTGTTAACGGCATATTTTTCACCGATCACAACTGCTTTTTTCAGTAACTCTGCTTCATTTTTCAACTTTTTCATAGAACTCCCAACATTATATCAACGAGGATTATAAACAATATTTAACCTGTTTTATATTTTAACCACAGTTTTACAATTTCTGATAGTTAATACTAAGGTAAATTAATAAAACTT
This sequence comes from uncultured Colwellia sp., assembly GCA_963933115.1. GTDB lineage: Bacteria > Pseudomonadota > Gammaproteobacteria > Enterobacterales > Alteromonadaceae > JALJPB01. The sequence continues at coordinate 51,460 of CAWVSL010000011.1, read as the reverse complement.
TAGCAGACTCTCTTTAAACTCTGACAGGCTTATAATTAAATTTTGCTTAGCTATCATTTGGTCTAACTTTTTAATGTCTTTGTTAAGCTCTGGAATAGTTAAGGTATTATCGTCAAGTAAATAAACTTGCTTTCGGCTATGGTAATAAAAATTCAATATAGTCAGAGCATTGATATCATTTTTGGCGGCTAATTTGATTTTTTTAAATTTACGGTAAATTCTGTTGTGCAGTTGTTTTAATTTCCAAACGTAATATATTTCTTTAAAATAAGATTTGTCTTTTATTTGGCTTAACACTGTAACACAAATTAATAATGCCAATATTACACCTAAGATGTTGTAGCGAAAATTATCAACTTCCATCTGCCCTGCTTTATTTTCTATCAAAAAATCACCAAGTAAGGCGATCATCAAACTACCCAAGCTCAGCGACAGAATTAATAATGTCCCAACAAAGCTAATGATGACTATATTTAATCTTTTTCGATACAGGGTCTTATCTATTTCTATTAGCTGCATTTATATTCTCATTTATAAACTTTATTGATACAAAGTATCAATTATTGGGTAATTTAACTGATTTTCAAGCCAGAATAGCGTTTAACTTGACCTTCAACCCCATATTGCCAAACATTACTCCTACTTGAGATACTTAAGTGTAACCTTGCTCTTGTTATACCCGTGTATAACAACTCTCTTGAAAGTAATCGGTTGTCACTATTTTTTGGTAATACCATAGCGACATGATCAAACTCACTACCTTGAGTTTTATGGATGGTCATTGCATAGACATTGGTAAATTTGGGTAATCTTGATGGCATGACCCACTTTAACTCCTCAGTACTTGTTTCAAATACCGCCATTAAGTGCCCTGATTCATTGCGCCAGATTATACCAATATCGCCATTAAACAAACCTAAGCGGTAATCATTTTCACTGATCATGATAGGTTGAGTTTGGTAAAGCGCATTACTATCTGCTATTAACCCTTTTACTTGTAATAACCCTTTAACTTTATCGTTTAGCGACTCAACACCTCTTTCTCCTAAACGAGTAGCACAAAGCAACCTGAACCTAGCTAAACATTTAAAAGCATCGGTTACCATTCGACAGCTAAACATAGGTTGGAAGTACTGTTTAACCAATTGAGGAAGCCATTGGTCTATATCATTATCTAATAATGATAATTGTTCACTATGCTTGTTATCCATTAATAATTGCCAACTTGCTTTACTATTACCAGTAATAACAGATTGTGCCAATAAACCTATGCCCCCAAGACCATCAAATCGACGACTTTTAGTTAGGATGACTAACTGATCGGCAAAAAGTTTTGACTGTTTATTTACGCTAATCAACTGGTTAAATTCTGCTTTATTAATAAGATCGTTTGAAGTCACTTGAGTTAAGTAAGCCAGATTATTGTCGCTGTAGCCTGGATGGGGTATTGGCGCAATGTCGGCTAAAACACTACCCGCAGCAACCGAAGGCAATTGATCTGCATCCCCTAAAACAATGACTTTGCAATGCTTGGGTAGGGCTCTAAATAAACGAGTCATTAATGCTAAGTCAACCATAGAAACTTCATCAATAATTAATACATCAAGGCTCAATTGGTTGTCTTGATGATGACGAAAATTAGGGGTGTTGGGAATAACCCCTAACAAGCGGTGGATGGTATGAGTTTCTGTAGGTATTGTGTCTAGTATTTGCTCTGATATTTGCCCTCTAAAACCAGTAATAGCGTTCACAATGGATTCTGATAAACGCATAGCAGCCTTACCCGTTGGCGCTACTAAAGCAATACGCAGTGAATTATCAACATCAAGCATCAGTAAAGCGGCAATTAGCTTTATTACGGTATAGGTTTTACCGGTACCGGGACCTCCAGCAATAATACTAAAGTTTTTATTTATCGCGTTGGCAACGGCAAGTTTTTGCCAGTCAACTTCGTCAGCTATTTGCTGAGGAAATAATAATGTAACACTAGCTTTAATCTTCTGTTGTTCGGATATCGTTAATTCAACTGTTGTTAACTTATCACTGATATAACCTGATAATTCACGCTCAAATTCAAAATAACGTCGAAGATATAATGCTTGTTGGTGGTAAACAATTAAGGCATTGTCTTTGGCTGTAACATTGATATTTTTTAAGTAATCATTGATTACCTCAATATTGGGTATAGTAAAACCTTGATGGGTTACTAAACCTTGTTCGTCTCTATGAAAGCCAATAGTTTGATTAGCAATACGGTTAAGAGGTAAGCAGGTATGACCATCCCTTAAGCTTTTACTTAAAAACATAAACACATGAAATAAGGCGTAAACTTGATCATCAAAATTCGAAATTTTCTGGTCGGGACTTTCTATTGCACTACAAACTTCCTTAGCAAAAAAATAATCAATAGGCATAATTTCAGCAATATTTTTTTGTGCTTGGTTAAAACTTGAATAAATGCTTGCACCAATACTTTTATTGTTCATGAATTAGTCCTTTAGTTTGTTTATCACCAAGGAATATCTCGTCTAATTGATTAAGTTCTTCACTGGTTATTTTTCGATAATAAATTCCTGACCCTTGATGATTACTATCATCAGTCATCCCCCGCAAATACAAACAATAAATACCACCAAAATGAACATTAGGATCATAATCTTTTAACGACAGTTTTAAATGACGATGAAGTGCTAAGCAATAAATAAGATATTGTAAATCATAGTAATTATTCTCTATATCATATAAAAGATTCTCTTGCTGATAGTACTTAAACTGGTCGCCAAGATGTCTCGATTTATAATCGCAAACAAAATATTTACCTTGATGTTCAAAAACTAAATCAATAAAGCCGTGCATCATGCCTTTTAATGTTTTGTAACTGGGTAATCGAACTACAGGGCTCAAACTTTGTAAGTTTAATACTTGGCGAATACTCGCTCGGTGCTCTGTTAAAACGTTGGAAAGTTTTTCACTACTGGCAGACTGCATTGGAAAATAAAATTCACTTTCTCTTAACGTTTTATTAAGGGTCAAATTAGCTAAAGAACAATTAGCGTCAGTTAGTGCTGAGTTTAATACTTGAACTAACCAAGCTTGCAAATCATCTTGAGTAAAACCCATGGTGAGTTCACCGTATTTAACCAAAGGCCATTTCATACAAGTTTGCCAATCGGCTTGATTAAAGTCAGTATGCTCTAAAATATCATGCAATAAATTTCCTGTGTGTGCCCCTTTTGCCAGGGTAAAGCGAAGTAAGTTGTTGGCTAGGCTTTGTTCTTGAGGGTCTATGATTGATTGCTCTGATGTGAACTCATGATCGCGATCTGGTGATGAAACACCGACATGACGAAAATTTCTCTTTAAGGCCGAAAAAGAACTTAACCACCAGTCACGTTCAATGTGCCCATAAAATTTAGCGACTTGAGGAGTCATTTTAGCACTAGCATTATTAACACGCTTATTTACTTGAACAGATAATTGTTCAACACTTTCCTCATTACCTAAATCATCATATGGAATGGTTAAAACACCGATTTCTTTTGTATTATCACTCATTAATACTTGTAAATTGATGAGTATATCCTGATCTTTTTGCCATTTAAGGGTCAGTCCTAAAGGTGATTGTTCATAATGGTCAAACTCAGTAGTAAGAATATAACATTGTCTCTCTGCTCGTGTCACAGCGACATAAAGTAGTCGGATACTCTCAGCGTAAGATTCATCTGCCATGGCTTTTTTAGCTTCTTTACTGCCATCTAAACTTAATACAAGTGGCCTTTCCCCTCCATCAACGCCTTTATGATACTTTATGAAAGTAACAGATCGGCTACCAAAACGTAAAGGGTCTTTAAAACGGGTGGCAAAAGGCACAAAAACTATAGGGTACTCTAGGCCTTTAGCACCATGTTGAGTAACAATTCGAATCAAGTCGTCATCACTTTCTAAGCGTAATTCAACTTCGGTTTCTGGATTATCTAGGTTTATTTGTTGCTCAAACCAATACAAGAGTTCTTGCGGTTGGCGATGACGAGTACTGGCAGACTGCAAAAGCTCAAATAAGTGTAATAAGTTTGTTAATACTCGGTCTTGATCTTTTTCGTCAATATGGAAATGTTGATGCATTAACTTCAAGGCCATAGAGATAAAGCCTTTGTTTAACCACTCCTCTCTAAAAGAAGCAAAGCTAAACTTCAATTTTTGCCACTGAAATTCATCACATTGTAATTGATAAAGTTTTTTTGGTGTAAACCCTAATAAACCACTGGCTAAAGCCGCAGTATACCAACGTTCGCTTTCAACAAACAAAATACCTTTTAATAAAGCTAATAACTGCTTGGTTTCATGGCTGTGTAATAAATTAGAGCGGTTACTTAAAAATACCGATGCAAGTTTTTTTCGATGTAAGGCGTCTTTTATCGACTGTGCCTCACTGCCATCTCGCACTAATATCGCGATATCTTGTGCCTTAAGACATTCATCGGCATTAAACAAACGAATTATCTCGTCGGCGCACCAATTAGCCATTTCAGCTCTAAAACTTTGTTTTACCCCTCCCTTTTTATCAACACTGTCATCATTAAAATGTATAAATTGCAGGGCTTTGCGGCCATTATTGTTCGCTGACTTACTTTCTTTTTTGGCTGATTTGACTGGCAGGTAGGGAATGTTATAACCGAAAACATCACGAGCGTTTTTAGTTAATTCATTGCCATAAAATAAACGATTATACCCAGTAACCATCGATGGAGTAGATCGCCAGTTCGTATCCATTAACCATTGATAGTCGCAGTCTTGTCGCGCCGCTAAATAGGCAAAAACATCTCCACCACGAAAACCATAGATGGCCTGTTTAGGATCCCCGATCATGTAAATAGCTGTTTGACTATCTTTGTTTTTTTCTCTAACATCGGCATTAGTTGTAGTATCGCTACTAATTTTTGAAGCCTTGTTATAATAAATTGCTTTTAGAATATGAAACTGCTGTGGGTCGGTATCTTGAAATTCATCCACTAACGCAACTGGGTATTGGGTAAACAAGGTGGAAGCAAACTTACCATTAAGGTCATTTTCACTCGACAAACAATGAGCTAAGGTTGTAATAAGATCATCAAACGTGAGTATATTTTGATTTGCTTTTTTTACACTAACAGCTTGACGAATTTGATAAATACCCGCTCTAACTAGGTTAAAAGCTTTAGCTTTATTAATCTGTTTAACTAAGGTTTTTACTTGCTCTTTAACTTGGTTTACTTGATTAAATATTTCAACAATCTCAGCTTTAAACTTTGAACGTCCATAACGCCTGCCATCTATAAATGCATCAGGCATAGTTGGCAGTTGATTAGGGTTAAAACTATCGACATCTGTTGCCGCTATATTTTTAAGCCAGAGCACTAATGAGGTTAATTCTACTAAGCGAACTTTTCTTTCTTCATCTTTTTTAACATCAACTAAATGGCTGACCAAAGTTGGATGATTGACTTCTAGGTCTGTGAGGGATTTTTTCACCGTCAATAAAAACTCTTCAACAATATTTTTAGGCGCTAATACTTCTAGTGCCTGTTGACTGGCTATTGCTTGGGAGAATTGAGATATAAAGGCTAATGGATCTGGCCAGAATTCGGCAAGTAATAAAAACTCATTAACAGACTCTTGCGCCAATACTCGATAATAATCTTGGCATGACTCAATAACTAACTCTTGACTATCGCTCTCCATTAAAGCATTAAAAGGTAAACCGCTGCTAAAAGCATGTTGGGATAATACCCGCTTACAAAAACCATGAATGGTATAAATTGATGCTTCATCTAAAAATAATAAAGCGGTTTTTAATAAGTCGAGAGCTTCCCTCTCATCTACTTTTTTTGCTATTTCAATAAAGAATTCATCGTTTTTAATTAAGCTTGACCAGTCGTTGATAGCTTCACGTATAAAACCCTCAATACGCCCTCTTAGCTCTTCGGTGGCATCTTTGGTAAAGGTCATCACTAATATTTTTTCTACCGACAAGCGTCTTTCTAACAATAATCTTAGATATAATCGGGTAATGTTATGGGTTTTACCTGTACCTGCACTGGCTTCAATTAAATGTTTACCCGTTAACGGAATAGTTTGTATGTTCAAATTTTGCATCGACATTAACTAACTCCCTTTACTGTTTTGGATGCCCTATGTGTTTTAGGCGCTTTAACTTTTATTAAAGAATGGTACATAGGTAAGTAAATATCTGTTAGGTGCTGCTGGCATTCCGAGAATAAAGGACATGTTTGCCAAAAATATTGCATATAACTATCATCCCCTAAAGTAAACGCTGCATTAGGGTCTTGCCAAAGCTTTTCAAAATCACTTTGTTCAAAGACTTTTACTGATTTTGTCGCTCCTATATATGCTTTAAACGCTTTGTTAGCTATATCACCATTGAGTAGTAATGCCTGATGTTGCCCAGTAAAATAAGTCGTTATCAATTTGACTAATTGCTCCTTCGCATTGTCAACTTTATTGACCAAATACTCCGTTGTCTTTTGGCTTTTAGTATCAAAATAAAAACCATGGCTACTGATAACTTGACGAATTAACTCACTGTGTTCAGTTGTTGTATCCAAAGCGCTATTAATGTCATTGGTACTTGCATCAGTAATAGTTTGATCTTGATAAACTTGTACTATTAACTGATGAATATACAGTGTAAATAAGTCTTTGGCTTTGGCTGTACTACTGCGATAAAAAATTAATTGCTGCGCTTTAATTGGTAATTTAGCGCTCAATTGAATGGTTTTAATATTATTTTGAAGATCGGTTATCTTAATCGTTATCTGCATATCGATTATCTGGGGATTATCTGCATTTTGCTTAATGATTGCTTGGCTAAATTCAATACTATCATTAAGCCAACTTTCAAAAACTTTAGCGGTGGTTGGTAAATCTGGAAATTTACCGCCAAGTAGTGCGCTATTAAGTACCTGATTAAGTTTTAACTTGGTTTTATCCTCATTAGAATCATGGACAAGGCACTCTTTTAAAAGTGACTGACGTAACAAATAACTCTCTAAATGATTGATAGCAAATGGTTCTGCGTCATCTAGACTGACTGTTTTTTGGTCTAAATAGAGATTAAGTTGCTGTTGAGCAAACATCTTTGCAGGGTGTTGATAAAAAGAAATTAGTTGATCGACATTTAACGTTTCAATTGAATTATCACTAGAACCATGGTTAATAAATAGCTCTGATGATGAACTACCCTGTTCATTGTCATACTCTGTAGTGCGTTCTAGATTGGTAAGTGGATATTTTAGTTTGAGCCATTTATCATCGAAACAGTTATATTTACCTTGGTAATTTTTATCACTAAAAGCCTGCATGGGTAGCTGGCGAAGTTGGTTCACATCCTGACTCTCAATTGATTGTGTCGTATTAAATTGCCAAGAAAAACCAAGAGTTAAATAGTCCATCAGTTCTTTTAACACTAAGGAGGCTTCTTTGGGCTTATTGGTTTTAATATTTCGCCCCTGATAACTAAGATATAAAGACTGGCGAGCAGAAATAAGTGCTTCAAGGAATAAATAACGATCATCCCCTCTCCTAGACCTATCACCTAGCTGTGATGGTGTAGATTCCATTAAATCAAAACCAAGAGGTTGACGTTGTCGAGGGAATTTGCCGTCATTAAGGCCCAAAACAGCAATGATTTTAAATGGAATACTTCGCATGGGTAACATGGAACAAAAGGTCACTTGTCCCACCATAAACTGTCGTCCTGGATCTGGCAGGCTAAAGTGATTATTTAAAAATTCTCGAACGATTAATAACGATATCTCTTTATCAAAATGAGCCTGGGCACAATACTCCACCAATGAGGCAATAGCCTGATCAATAAGACTAAAACTTTGTTCACTTTCGATATCAAATAGCTTATCAACTATGGACAATAAATAACGTTGCCAATTAACTGCCGTTCGCGATTTTGTAAGACTATGTGCTGAAAGTTGAAGTTGTTCAATGATCAACAATAACTTACCTAGCAATATAGCCTCATCCCCTTCAATTGAGGAAATTAACAGCTGATGTTGATAAATAACCTCACCTTGGCCAAAATTGTCACCAAAGGCAAAGCCTCGTAATAATCTTGAGAGCCCCTGCTGCCAGGTGAAACTATTATTTGATTGGCTAGATTGTAGTATATGTTCTTTATGCTCTTTATTTAAACCCCAATGGATAGTGGCTTGTTCTAACCAAAGGGTTATTTTTGAAAGTTCATCAAGGGTGATATCAAACTTCAGCTGCATGGCAGGTAAACGCACTAAAGCAATAAGCTGAGAAACGGCAAATCGACTATCGGGTAAATTTAGGATATCACTAAAGGCTGCAATAATAGGCTCTGCATCTTTTGCACTTCTATCAGCGATTGAGCATGGTAATGGTGGAATTTCATCATCTAGAGCTTGCCAACCTCTAGTGAATACAGCATTAACAAAAGGGGCATAATTTTCGATCTGTGGACACATCACTAACACATCTTTTGGTGTTAGTGATGTGTCCTGATTAAATTGATGTAATAACCAATCATGCAAACCTTGCACCTCTCTAAGAGCACTATGACAGCTGGTAATGGTTATTGAGTCATCTTTTAGATCAATCGGGGTAAGTCTTCTATCGGTTAAGCTAAGAATATCTTGTTGCAGATGAGCAAGTACACTAGTTACCTGACTTTGATTGTCTGATTCAATCTGCTCAAATAAGTCTATATTAACACTACTGTAATTTTGCAGTAGTGCCATAAATTCGCGACCCTGTTGTCCTAAGTTAGCTAATAATGGATTACCAACAGCAGCATTAGTTTCATCAATATACTCTAAAGTACATTCATCAATAACACCGACCCAATTTTTAATCGCTTTAGCGGCTTGTTTTTCTGTAATAATGTCGCCCCAATAGGCGAAACAAGGATTAAGATGGAAAAAATGAATATCAATATGTTCACTTAATGCGTGTATAAACTCTAACCACATTGGCGCCATAGCATTAATACCAAAAAATGAAATCCTTTTTGGTAGTGAGTTTTTTTTATCGGCAATATTGACTATCGCATCTTGTAATAATGAGACTGGATTATAAGGTTGGTCTTTGGTCAACAACTGCCATAGTTTAGCTTGCCATTGTGTCAATTTTTTTAGGTCAGATAACTCAGATAAATCTTGTGGATATTGGCTATTTTTCATTAATGAATCAATAGTAGTTGTTCCCTCATGCCAACTATTAATCCATTCTGGTCTAAAAATCAGATATTGCTCATACAGATCAGCTAGCTGCCCAGCCAATTGATAACATTTTAATAATGCTTTTTCATTGTTACCGTTTAAATTGTTATTATTGGTTGTTAAAGCATCAGAAGTGTCATTAATACCCCGCCAATAGGATGTCGCGGGAGTAAAGTCGACATCACTACAAACGACATCACTAGTTAAAAGGGTATATATACGCCAAGTTAACACTTCTCTAGAATAAGGTGATTGATCTGGAACTTTTTCATCGCTAGCCATGCTGCGTATAAGTTTCCATAAGAACTGGGCCGGTAACGGGTAACAGACATTCATGCTAATACCGCGCTGATTTGCTAAGGATAAGTTCAGCCAATGCTGCATACCTGCATTTTGCACTACTATCGTTTCTTGAGAGAATACAGGTAACGGTGAAACCTGTTGAATTTTGTCTAACAACACTAATAAATTTTCCATTTTATTAGCAGGATAAAGATAGATCAAAACAAGACCTTATTAGGAAATAATAGTAATTAAATTTAATCACATAGCGAAGTCGAACACTAGTTATATTATATTTTAATAAGAGGTCACGAAATAATTACCTCTCTGTATTTTTAATAAAATCAAATGAAATTGTTGCGGTATTAGTGGATATTATAGAGGTGTTTTTAATAAAATTTTTATGTTGATAAACGAACTTTTTCATATCATTAACGAGATTATATAATCAAATAAATAACCCCATAATGATCATTATAAATAAAAAAAGACGCCAAAAAGCGTCTTTGTATTAAATCATTATTTATTAGTTACCAGGTAACGTAGGGACTAAAATACCTGACATCTCGTGCATCACACGAATAACCTGACAGCTATAACCAAACTCGTTATCGTACCAAACATATAATACTGTTCTGTCGCCATCAACAATTGTCGCTTGGGAGTCAACTACACCAGCGTAGCGGGAGCCAACTAAATCAGTAGATACTATTTCAGTTGAAGCTGTATAATCGATTTGATTTTGTAAGTCAGACTTCAAGGCAATACTACGTAAGTAATCATTCAAGTTATCTTTGGTCGTTTCTTCCTTAAGGTTAAGGTTTAAAATGGCCATTGATACATTGGGTGTAGGAACACGAATCGCATTACCCGTCAACAAACCTTCTAATTCAGGTAAGGCTTTTGATACCGCTTTAGCGGCACCAGTGGTGCTAATCACCATATTTAATGGTGCACTTCTGCCACGTCGTGGTGCAGGATGGTAATTATCAATTAAATTTTGATCATTAGTATAAGAGTGAATAGTTTCAACATGGCCATTTTTAATACCATATTGATCATTTAATGCTTTAAGTACCGGTGTTATTGCATTAGTTGTACAACTCGCAGCTGAAACAATTTTATCTTCAGCTAGAATCATGTGCTGGTTAACACCATAAACAATATTTTTAATATCACCTTTGGCAGGTGCCGTAAGTAATACTTTAGCGATACCTTTTGACTTTAAATGCTGGCTTAAACCGTCTTCATCAGTCCAAATGCCGGTATTATCAACAAGCAATGCGTCATTAATACCATATGCTGTGTAATCAACTTCTGAAGGAGACTTGGCATAAATAACCTGAATAAATGCCCCATTAGCTTTAATAACATTATTTTCTTTATCAATAGTAATACTGCCGTTAAAAGCGCCATGGACTGAATCACGTCTTAATAAACTGGCACGCTTTTCTAGATCATCTTCATTTCCGGGTCTAAGGACAATGGCTCTGAGTTTTAATTGTGTGCTTGGACCTGCGCGTTCAATAAGCAAACGAGCTAATAAACGCCCAATACGACCAAAACCATAAAGAACAACATCCTTTGATTCTTGTTGTTTGTTTTGTTTAGAAATATCTGTTAATTCTTTTTCAAGAAATTGTTCTATAGACAAGCCATTAGCTTCACCTAAAAACAAATAGCGGTAGGATAATTTACCAACATCGATACGTGCAGGTGCTAAATTCATTTTACTTAAAGCCTCCACAAAAGGAAAACTTTCACGTAAGCGTAATTTGTTTTCTTCATGTAAAGCGACGGACTTGTGTGCTTTAATAATATCAATTGCAGAGACGTTAACTAACGGACGACCATAAATAGAAACTTCAACGCCATTGTTTCTAAATAATTGCCCTATAATAGGTAACATGTTTTCAGCAAACGTTTGGCGTTCTAGCCAACTATTTTGATATAGTTCTTCTGTGTGAAGAGTCATTTCATAAACCTTTTATTTCAGTCAATTGAACGATAATAAAATAACAAAGAAATTATTAACTCTGTTAATTAACATCTGATGATTGTGAATACTTAGATGCGCCACGTATTGTAATACATGATGAAATGTTTCGCCACAGGTTACACTTTGTATTTAATTGTATTTTGAACAATATATTAAATACTAATCGTTGGAGAATGGTATTCGTATAACCAATTGATTTTAGATTTAATGGTATACGCAAGGATTAAATAGAACATCTCAGTAAGCCAAAGAATCAAATGACTTAAAATCACAGAAAATGAGCTAATAACAAAACGAAGAGCTTTAAAGTACCAATCTATTATTGTACCTCTGGAAATTTTTGTAGAGAAACAAAAACTTTTATTTGAATGAGTAAGCTATTTTATCAAAAATCAATTGAGAGATTTACAGTATCTAATAGGAGGTTAAAATAACGTTTATTAATAATTTATTTTTAGCTTAGACAATGTTACCGAATAAAGTAAATAAACCAGGTAAGCTTATCTATAATTGGTACTTAAAAACTTAGACAATTAAAAATAAACATTAGTAACAAAGTGCTTAATAACCACTAAATATAGGGTAAACATTAGTGGTTAAAATAAAGTAAGGTTACTTAACAAACATTAAGCTAAGTGAGTTAACACAATAGCGTTTACCTGTTGGCTTTGGTCCATCATCAAAAACATGACCTAAATGAGATTGGCAATGAGCACATTGTATTTCGGTTCGAGTAGCAAAAAGAGAATTATCTTCTAAATAACTAACTTTTTTGTCGATTGAACTACTAAAACTAGGCCAACCGCAACCTGCATCAAATTTATCATCAGATAAAAATAAGGGCTGATCACAGCAAACGCAGTGATAAACACCCTTTTGCCAGTGATCATTATAAATACCAGTAAATGGTCTTTCTGTAGCCGCTAAGCGGCATACCTTAAAAGCTTCATCGCTGAGTTTATCTTTGTAGTGATCATCATTCATTATTTTAATCCTATTTATGCTGAATTATTTTTTAATAGGCATGATAGCAATCATATTTTTTTCTGGTGTTGACCACTCTACATGGTATTTTTTACCCGCCGCTTTATCAAGTCGCTCAAAAGTATGTGCTCCAAAATAATCTCTCTGGCCCTGTAATAAGTTCGCTGGTAATACTTCACTTCTCATTGAGTCATAATAGGCAAGTGAAGACGATAAAGCACCTGCAGGAATACCCAATAATGCAGTTTGCGCGACCGCTTTACGCCAGTTAAGTTGAGTTTCACTGATAACTTGCGCAAAATATTCATCTAACAATAAGTTATCTAAATCTTCATTACGCTTAAACGCATCAGTAATTGATTGTAAAAATGCGGCTCTAATAATACACCCTGCTCGCCAAATTTTGGCTATGCTGGCAAAATCTAAAGACCAGCCGTGTTCTTTTCCTGCTAATTTCATTAACTGGAAACCTTGGGCATAAGTACAGATTTTTGCACAATACATTGCATCATGTAATTGCTCAATAAAATCTTCTTTCTCTTGTAGACTAAAATTTTGTCGTTCAGGTCCAGCCAAGATATTAGAAGCTTCAACACGCAAGTCTTTAAAAGACGAAATTGAACGAGCATACACGGCTTGAGAAATTGTTGGTGCAGGACAGCCAACCTCTAAACTGCTCATTGCTGTCCATAGGCCAGTACCCTTCTGTCCAGCCTTGTCTAGGATTAGATCAACAAGTGGCAAGCCATCTTCTGTTTTGTGACGTAATACATCAACAGAAATTTCCATTAAGTAACTATCTAACGGCCCTAGATTCCATTTTTGAAAGATATCCGCTATTTCATCTGGTGATAGTAACAAACCTTCTCGAAGGACATGGTAAGCCTCGCAAATAATTTGCATATCAGCATACTCAATTCCGTTGTGAACCATTTTCACATAGTGACCGGCTCCAGCGGGTCCAATGTAAGCAGTACAAGGCTCACCTTGAGTAATCACTTGACCTGGTTTAGTTCTTTCTAAAGGTTTCCCAGTTTCGACATCAACCTTTGCTGCTATAGCCTCCCAAATAGGTTTAATTCGACTCCAGGCATATGGAGAACCACTAGGCATTAATGCAGGGCCAAATCGAGCACCGACTTCCCCACCTGAAACGGCAGATGAAAACAAAATGAAATTAGCTTTATATTTTGTTTCTCGTTGAACAGTATCTACCCAAAGGCTATTACCTGTATCAATAACAATATCATCAGGTTGAATACCGGCACCAATTAAATTTTCACAAACTTGGTCTACTGGAGAACCTGCTGGAACTGACAAAACTATTAAATGTGGCGATTTTAAACGGGATAGTAACTGAGTATATGAAGAACAACCAAAAACACGCTGTTTAGTTTTACTTTGAGCATTAGCCGAAAGTTCAGCGATGTCTTGTTCAATTACTTCATCAATTTTTTCACTACTAAGATCAAATACGGCAATGTTATATCCGTTATCAGCCAAATTAAGAACAAGGTTCTTTCCCATGACACCAAGTCCGATAAAGCCGATATCACATAAAATATTTTCTTGTGTCATAGTTTAATTCCGGGTTTTAAAATGAAAACTCAAAACATATTATTATGAGTAATATAAAGTTTTCTGACAAATTTTCGGCATTCTACCACTTAAAAAGATCCAAATCATGCAATAACTGTACTTTACAAAATAATTACATATATTCAAATAATCTTACGTAATAAAACATCAAAAAACCCCACAAATAATGTAAAAACACGATATTTACCTTGAGTTTTTCTGTAAATGGTGTAATTTTACTACATAAAATATTTTTAGGGGTTAAACATGACAATTAAAGTAGGTATCAATGGTTTTGGTCGCATTGGCCGTTTTGTATTTAGAGCAGCAATGGAGCGAAATGACATTGAAATTGTTGGTATTAACGATTTGATTGATGTCGAATATATGGCATATTTATTAAAATATGACTCAACTCATGGCCGTTTCAATGGCACTGTTGCTGTAGTTGATGGGCAACTAGTTGTTAATGGTAAAACTATACGTGTATCCGCTGAGCGTAATCCTGAACAATTGAAATGGGATGCTATCAATACAGATGTTGTTGTTGAGTCGACAGGTTTATTTTTAACTGATGAAACTGCACGCAAACATATTACTGCTGGTGCCAAAAAAGTAGTATTAACAGCGCCTTCAAAAGATGATACCCCTATGTTTGTTTGTGGTGTTAATCAAAATAAATATTCGGGCCAAGAGATTGTTTCTAATGCCTCTTGTACCACAAACTGTCTTGCACCTATTGCTAAAGTGTTAAATGATAACTGGGGTATTAAAGACGGTTTAATGACAACTGTGCATGCAACTACAGCAACACAAAAGACAGTTGACAGTCCTTCAGGAAATGATTGGCGTGGAGGTCGTGGCGCCGGACAAAATATTATCCCATCATCTACAGGTGCCGCGAAAGCAGTTGGAAAAGTTATCCCTGAGTTAAATGGTAAACTTACCGGTATGGCATTTCGTGTTCCTACCCCTGATGTATCTGTAGTTGATTTAACAGTTAACTTAAATAATCCAGCTAGCTACAGTGAAATTTGCCTAGCAATGAAAACTGCATCTGAAGGTGAGTTAAAAGGTATTTTAGGTTATACCGAAGACCAAGTTGTTTCTAATGACTTTGTAGGTGAAACGTGTACCTCAGTATTTGATGCAAATGCTGGTATTGCTCTTACAGACACCTTCGTCAAAGTGGTTTCTTGGTATGACAATGAAATTGGCTATTCTAATAAGGTATTAGATTTAGTTTCTTACATTGTTGCTTATGAAAATGATCAAGCCATTTCAAAATCAGCATAACAGAGCTGATTTTTTCAAGTTAAGCCAGGTTATACCTGGCTTTTTTTTATTTGATTAATAATCTTAAAATATTACCTGTCTTTGTTGATATAATTAATAACAACTTATTACTGATAAAATTTAATAACGATAATAATGATAACCAGTACTTCTGTATGGAACTAACTCGTATTGAGTTTCTAAAAAGGTAACTAAGTCTACTAATTCAGTTACCGTCATAAGATCATTAAAGTTTGTCATTTTAGACTTCCCCTCAATAGTAACCGCTGCAATAGGATAGCCTTGAACAAGTTTATGCGAAGGATTAATAACACTTGTCACAAGTTCAGCGTAGGTTGTTACTTTAGATGTCATTCCACCTAATCTTACATTTAACTCTGGATTATTAATCTTTTTATCTTGATCAAACCCCTCTATTTTATGACAAGCCAAGCACTGATATTTAAGCAATACAGCTTCACCTTTCACAATATCCCCAATAGGAAAACGAAAACCTCTAGGGGAGTCAGGTCCTGAATCACAGCTAATAAGACTTATCGATACGGTTATTAGTGAAACAAGTAATAAGTATTTCATAAAAACTTCTACATTATCTACTCAAAAAATACTTGAGGGGTTAAAATATTACAACTTTTTTTTAACTCTAGCTAATAACTATTTTGATCCCCACTTTATCTAATTCAGGAAGTGAGTTAGATCAGACTAATGGTGAAAATAATTGTGCACTTGTCGCAAAACCAATCGGTACATTGACTTGGGCTTGATTCATATTAGCGATCATCTCTCCTAAACTCGCATTTTTACCACCTACTTGATCTAGATTCAAAAGGCTTAACTCCTCAAACCAAAAAATATATTTTTCTTGTTTTGTTGAATGCATAATATCTTCCATAATATATATCATCTAAATTTTAAGATTTAAATCAGCGTGATTAATGTCTTCAAGTCTATCTATAAAAAAATCACTTTAAAATAGGTTAATTCATCACACCAGTGTGCATGTTTTTGTTATATAAGTTGAATGTGGTAATTAAAATATTAGTCTCAGTTATCGCCATGCACAAAAAGATAGGTTAAGGACCAAAAGCTTAAAGTAATGGTGTAAAAACATAACCAAACTTTAGTGTTCCTATCGCAAACATATATAGAAGAAGACAATAGCTGGCCAAGCTAAAGACAAGAACTCCTGATGCGAGCCAAGATGCTCTAGCAGACCTATAAATCAGTAGTTTGCTTTGCTAAGTCCTGATAACTCAAATTTATTTTTTGATCATTTTTACTTAACTAACGCAGTGCGACTTTATTTTCAATTACCGTATTTAAATCCTTATCTACAGCTTGATTAGCAATATTAAGATTGTCATTAGGATCGACTTACCAAATAAAATCATCATAAAGTTGCTTATAATCTGACAGGTTAAAGCTATTTTGGCTGTATGGCTTTTTGTGAATCATAGTTTTGGACATGAACATATATCTATTAAATAAATACAACAAAAGTATAGTGTCTATTGAGTTCATTACATTGGAACTTACTGATTTACATCAGGTATAAAATCAATAAAACGCTAAAATGTACTATCGTATTTATAGATGGCGTTAATTTGTAATACTACCCTTTGATTTTTTAAAATTTTATAAAGGGACAAGGGTTAGTTATTCTAGCTAAATTTAAAAATCTAGGCCGATAATATTTACAAAAAGTAAAAATGAGTGAAATTGACACGTAACATCACATTTAAGATTGAAAAAACAGGATGTGTTCGATATACCTTTCGGATTTGAAGTTATGAGTAGTAACTGGTGTAAAAAATGACAAAAAATAACAATGGGTCAGGTGAGATTTTGGGAATTTAATCCTGCTATTGTGATATTGTATCTCGATGCTTTAAAGCATTAACAATCGGTTATTAAATTATAAATGTCACCAGCAATAGATGTTTTCATTTTAGGTTAACTCATTATTATTAATGATAATAAGTCTGCACCTGAGATAGTAATGGCATTTTAGCAAAGTAAGATGAACCATTAGCATAACTTAATGAAATTATATTATAAATTATACGTTTTAACACAGGCAATAACACATGAAGTTCTTTAATACCTACATTAAGTTAGGTGAACAATTTTTTCAGCGAAATTTACCACAAAAATTTGACTGCCCTTCACTATTGTTATGGAATAAAACATTAGCAAATAATTTACTTATACCTAACGATTTACAAGATGATCCTGATTTATTATCTAACTACTTTTCCGGTAATAATATACTCGATGGTGCTGAACCAATCGCATTAGCTTATTCAGGGCATCAATTTGGTCACTTTAATCCCCAACTAGGTGATGGCCGAGCACATTTACTTGGTGAAATATTAGATAAAGATAATATACGCCGAGATATTCAATTGAAAGGCTCTGGGCAAACTAGTTTCTCAAGGCGAGGTGATGGGAAATGTGCGTTAGCGCCAGCCCTAAGAGAATACATCATGAGTGAAGCATTATACGCCCTTGGTGTTCCTACTTCCCGCTGTTTATCTGTAGTTGCAACAGGAGAGACCATTAGTCGAGGCTTAGCTAAAGCTGGTGCTGTAGTGACTAGAGTTGCCGCAAGCCATATTCGTGTTGGGACCTTTCAATACTTTGCTGCCAGAAGAGATACCGCCTCATTACAAACGTTAGTTGATTACACCATAAATCGTCACTTCCCTGAGATAGATACAGATAAGATAGGAAAGAAAATTCCTCTATCGTATGAGCAACGTATATTAACTTTTTTAGAGAGTGCCATTACTAAACAAATCACCTTAGTCGTTGAATGGTTACGTATTGGGTTTATTCATGGGGTAATGAATACCGATAATACCGCTATATGTGGTGAAACACTCGATTTTGGTCCTTGTGCTATGTTAGGCGGATATAATGAAAATAAGGTATTTAGCTCTATCGATGAGCATGGTCGTTATGCCTTTGGTAATCAAGGAAAAATAGCTCAGTGGAATATGGCTCGATTAGCTGATTGTTTAATACCTTTATTAATAGAGAATAGTGATGACAATACCTCTCAAAAAGAGCAAGAACAACACGCATTAGCAAAAGCTGAGGTGGTGATCAATCAATATACAGATACATTCGAATCCGCCTACTTTACTATGTATGGTAGAAAAATTGGCCTGAAGGATATTTCTTTGCACAACAAATCATTGATTAATGATTTATTAGATATAATGCAAACTCAAAATCTTGATTATACACAAACGTTTTGGCACCTAACACAATCATTATCAGACAATGTAAAAGCTCAGGAGTTAACAAACCGATTAGGTGATTGGTACGGAAAATGGCTAATTGCTCTTAAACAAGAAGCACCTAAAGAAAAAAACTATTATGAAGCTCAAAGTTTAATGAGTAGCAACAATCCCGTTGTTATCCCTAGAAACCATCATGTTGAAAGAATACTAGAATATTGTGAAAATGTGATTGCTACTGATATAAGTTTAATCAAGGAGCCAAGCAAAGTCATGATTAATGATACGATTGATGAATTCCTTAGCGTATTACGCTCACCCTATCAAGAAACAGAAGAGACATATAAATATCAAAGTATACCAAGTGATAATGATATGTATTATCAGACTTTTTGTGGTACTTAATTTTTTTTAAGTGCCTTATGACTGATTTTCAGAACCGATACGATTAAAAAGTAATGATGTTAAAACATCAGTTTCAATAGGGGTGAGTTTAAGTTTCTCACAATATTGAACTAACCATGTATGTTGAGCTACCTAAGGGGGATGTCATATTTCATCCCTGACTTATATTTAAGCCGTTAGGGTATATTAAAGGTGGACATTATATATTTTGACCTCCTGACCTACTGAATCTTTTCTCCTCGATAAATAATCCTGTCATTACCACGATAGTCACCATAATTAGCTACATTTTGTTTACTATTAGTCATAGTAAGTGCTGCACCTGATTTGATGGTGCCGCCTGCCTGTGAGCCTGTCATAGTAACAGCACCTACTGCTGTTGATATGTTACCTTCGATTACACTGTTTGTTACTGTCATAACACCAGCACCCGTTATCATTAAGTTACCTCCGATACCACTTCCACTTCCGACAGTTATAGCACCTGCTACACTTCGTATATCATTATATACTTTGACACCGGCTCCAATTGTTATAATACCAGCACCAGTACTCATGACGTTATTTGCAACCTTAGTACCTGCTCCAATAGTAATACCGCCTGCGAAGGTAGAAACAGTCCCCGCTATATATGAATTAGTTCCAACTGTAACAATACCAGCTGCGGTGTTGATATCACCTCCGACAAAACTACCATTACCAACAGTAACCCCTCCTGCTGTTGTAATAATATGACCATCCACACGGGTATTATTTCCGATGGTAACAATTCCAGCAGTTGTATCGATATCACCTTGAAGTTGACTTCCGGTCACCAGAGTAACGGCGGCAGTAGCAATAAGATTAGCGTTAATATTACTGTTAACAGCCATTGTAACCGCACCAACAGTTTTAAGGGTCAAAACAGAATTAGAATTAAGGTTAATACTACTGTTAGCGCCTGTTGTAAAAGCACCAACTATTGTAATAGTAACCTCTGTGTCTTGCGCTATTGCAATGGTGTCTCCAACGCCGAGAGTGACTGCTGCGCCGCAAGTGTAAGCATTTGGGCTTGACGGTATGCAACTAGCAGGCAATGGTCCAGTTTCAAAGTTGTAAGAAATCCCTGCTTGTACCGGCATAACAGTGAACAAGACCAGCAGTAGCATACCTAAATTTAAAAGCGCCCAGCCGGTTGTACTGTCGCTTGAAATGAGACCATAGCAAAGTCTGATTTTATGTTGTTTCATTTTTAATACCTTTTGAAATTAGGTAATTGTCAGTATCTATTTCTAAACGACAACTGATATACATCAATTAGTCGCACCAATAACATATATTATATATTATATATCGCTCGGATTGTATGCCCTATCTTGGCATGACACTTTTAAAACAAGAATTTTGATCTGAAGACACTTAATATTAAGGCTGAGGTGTGGATAAAATCACAATTAAATGGGTACCAGTGGTAACTAAAATATATAATGTCATCTCTAATAACAGGCATATATTATTTTAAAATAAAATCACTATGACGACCCCAGATCTACACCTGAAAATTTATAGCGATTTTATCCTTTAAGAGGGCATTATTGTTGGTGTATTGAACCTGTATCATCTCTTTTAAAACCATGGCATATATATCCATGGTGACGGTTTTTTTTCTTCGCTAGCTGGTGAAAGTGCTCATAACCAACCGAAAACGCAAACGGGTTAGCGTTGTAATCTGCATAAGCCTGATCACTGCCATTATTAGCCTCTCTAACGCCAGCAGCAAAAGAACTTAAGAAATCATCTCTGTTGTTGAGTAAAATTATTGCAGGGCTACTACCGCTATTAACGAGCTCTAGCGCGCCAAAGTCAATATACTTATCAACGACTACGCTATTAAAAAAGCCGCTGTATTGATCAGTTTCAACGTCATACGAAACAGGTGAATCATCAGTAGCCTCCATTAAAGAAACAAATAACTCTCTTACTTTTTTTGAAATCACAGAATATTCCTTTATTAGACTATTTTCAGGTGGGAATAATTATTATTATATGATGAAAACACTACGAGACAATATTATTTTTCACTAAACTAAAAAACATCAAAAGTTACCCATTATAACAATCTGACTACTAATAAATGATTGGTGATAATTTCTGAAAAGAATAGGATTAAATTTGAGTGATTATGTTGATTAAAATTTTTATGTAATAGATTGATAAAGCTAGGAGATATCTGAAATACTGAAAAGATGAAACAAAAATAAAAATGGTACCCGGAGACGGACTTGAACCGTCACACTCTAAGAGCGAGGGATTTTAAATCCCTTGTGTCTACCAATTCCACCACCCGGGCATCGGATAATTATTTTTTATAGTAGGTTTGGTTTACCTACTTTTATTATCTATTAATGATAATAAATTGGAGCGGCTAACGAGACTCGAACTCGTGACATTCACGTTGGCAACGTGATGCTCTACCAGCTGAGCTACAGCCGCTTCATAAAAATTAGCTATTAAAATAACTAAAAGGTCAAACAAACAAGATATTGGAGCGGCTAACGAGACTCGAACTCGTGACATTCACGTTGGCAACGTGATGCTCTACCAGCTGAGCTACAGCCGCTTCATTTTTTTTCAAAAAATATCTTATTTTTAAATGTATATGCCAATATACATATTTCCGCACTTACATAACTAATAGTAAATGGTACCCGGAGACGGACTTGAACCGTCACACTCTAAGAGCGAGGGATTTTAAATCCCTTGTGTCTACCAATTCCACCACCCGGGCATCGGATAATCATTTTTTATAGTAGAGATTGGCTCCCTACTTTTTAGTCTTTAAACTAAATCCTTTATTACTGCCATTCACTACTTAAGTAATGGAGGCGGGTCCCGGAGTCGAACCGAGGTCCACGGATTTGCAATCCGCTGCATAACCACTCTGCCAACCCGCCAGACAATTTAATTATTAATAAATAATGAAACTTTACTATTTAAATTAAATATTGGAGCGGCTAACGAGACTCGAACTCGTGACATTCACGTTGGCAACGTGATGCTCTACCAGCTGAGCTACAGCCGCTTCATCTGTTGACTTCCTGCCAACTGGAAACGCATTTTACATTGATATACTTGTGAGTCAACACTTAAGTATCAATTTTATTTTGACTGCTCAAAAAGTGTCTAACCTGATGTTTTTTTCGCTAATCTGGTTACTTTTTACTTATTTTTGAGCCTTAAGTTCAGGCCAGGCAACTATAAAATATGAAACCATTGACCAGATTGTTAAAATTGTTGCTACAAAAAACATAGAATAAGCAATACCCATTAATATTTGATGAGGAAAATCAAATAAAATCAGTGGAATATCATAATCAGGTCGCCAAATTAAGCCTTGCAACGATAACATCTGGGCAAAAGTTTTATATTTCCCCATTTCTGATACGGCAATTTCGTTTCTTTTACCTATTGATGACATAAATTCGCGCAACGCACTAATGAATATTTCTCGAGCAATCATTATCATTGCTGGTATAGATATCCACCAAGTTTGATAGTCTTGTACAATAACGATTAGCGCGGTAACAACCATCAGTTTGTCAGCAACGGGGTCAATAAATGCGCCAAATGCAGATGTTTGGTTAAGCTTTCGCGCTAAATAACCGTCTAAAGCATCGCTGACAGAAGCGAGCCAGAATACAACAAAAGCCCCAAAGTGATTCCAAGAAACGGGTAAATAAAAAACAATGATAAAAATAGGTATTAGAATTATTCTAAATACCGTGATTTGGTTTGGAATTGTCCACATAGACTTTATACAACTATTATTATTTCGAATGACGGCTGTTTACTCACTTACATATAAAAATAAAAGTGACTACAACCCTTTAACTTCATTTTACACAGATTAGCTATTAATTGTCATGATCAATTATCATGTAAGGCATCATAAATAACGTTAGCTAATATTTTATTTATACCGGGCACTTTTTCTAATGTTGTTCTGTCTGCCTGTTGAACTTCCTGCAAACCCCCTAAATATTTGAGCAAGGCTTGTCTCTTTTTAGTCCCTATTCCTGGAATAGACTCAAGTGTTGATTTTTTACTAGCCTTCTGCCGTTTCGCTCTATGACCTGCAATAGCAAAACGGTGAGATTCATCGCGAATATGTTGAACAAGGTGCAGTGCTGGGGACGTACCCGGTAATGAGATAAGCTGATGACTCCCTCCTAATATAAGTGTTTCTAATCCCGGTTTACGTGACTCTCCTTTTGCAACACCAACAAGTAAAGGAGTTCTAGATAGGTTTAGTTCAGAAAATAACTCTTCTGCTTTAGCTAACTGCCCTTTACCACCATCAATAAAGACAATATCAGGCAATTTATCGTCAGCTTCAATTTCGGCTTTACCCTTCGTTTTTAATTTGCCGTAACGCTTATTTAAGGCAAATGCCATAGCTGCGTAATCATCACCAGGGGTGATTCCATGCACATTATAACGACGGTAATCACTTTTAAGCGGCCCTTGTTGATTAAAGACCACATTTGAAGCAACGGTTTGTTGCCCCATTGTATGACTAATATCAAAGCATTCAATACGATTAATGCCATTAGTTAATTCAAATACTTCATTTAAAGCAGCAAACCTTGCTTGCATTGATTCTTTATGGCTATTACGGGTAACTAATGCGGTTTCAGCATTAGTGCAGGCAAGTTTTAAATATTGAGCTCGCTCAGTACGAACGTTAACTGATATTTTAACTTCCCTTTCCGCATGTTTGCTTAAGAGTGCGGCAAGCGGTTTTTGTTGTTCAAAGCTTTCTTGAATAACGATTTCTTTAGGTATTGCCCCATGGATAACATCGTCAACTAAATAATGTTGGCCAATAAAGGCTTCAATTAGTTCACTATTGGTGGTTTCACTGGGCACAACAGGAAAATAACTTTTACTGCCTAGTATTTTATGATCTCGAATAAATAATAAATGTAAACATACCTGAGATTTAAAACGATGAAAACCAACCACATCCATTTCTGCAGCCATACCACTAACAAATTGTTGCTGCTGCACTTTACGGAGCGTAGCTATTTGATCTCGGTATTTTACAGCTTTTTCAAAATCGAGAATTTGGCTAGCTTGTTCCATTTTATCAACAAGTAATTTGATAACGTTAGAACTTTTTCCTTTAAGAAACAGTTTAGCCATTTGGACTTGTTGTTGATAATCATCATTTGATATATTGTCAACACAAGGGGCTGAGCAACGTCCTAATTGAAATTGTAAACATGGCCGACTCCTTGCTCTATAATAGCTGTCTTCACATTGACGTAATGGAAACAACTTTTGCATTAACCTAAGACTCTCCCATACCGCTCCAACCGATGGGTAAGGTCCAAAGTAGTCGCCTTTAATTTTTTTACCCCCGCGATGAAGGCCTAATTTAGGATGTTGGTGATCTGTTATTAATAAATAAGGGTAAGATTTATCATCTCGAAGCAGAATATTATATTTAGGTTGGTACTTTTTTATATAATTATTTTCAAGGATTAACGCCTCACCTTCAGTATGGGTAATCGTGACATCAATGGCCGTAATTTTTTTTACTAAGGATTTAGTTTTGACACTCGAAACATCTTTCCTAAAATAACTTGCTAAACGTTTTCTAAGATCTTTAGCTTTGCCAACATAGATAACTTTTTGGTTAATATCGTACATACGATAAACACCCGGTTGGTGGGTCACCGAAGCAATAAATGCTTGATTATCAAAGATCGGAAGCTCTTTCGATTGTTGTTCTGGTTCAGACAATTTACTTACTCATATAACAAAGAATATTACATCGATTAAATGGGTTAATGATGCAAGTATTTTATAGTTTTTCTGTATTTAACATACCATGGCGAATAGCAAGGTGGGTTAACTCAACATCATTACCAATATTTAACTTCTCAAACATACGATATCGGTAACTATTTATCGTTTTAGTACTCAAATTAAGTTGCAATGAAATGTTAGGAACTTTTTCACCACGAGTAACCATTAACATAATCTGTAATTCGCGATCGGATAAACTGTTAAACGGATTATTATCTGCAGTCTTGAATTGATTGAGCGCCATTTGTTGAGCAATATCTGCAGGTAAATAGCGTTGACCGCTGTTAACCGCTCTAATAGCATTAACCATTTCGTCAGGACCCGTTCCTTTGGTTAAATAACCTGAGGCGCCCATTTGCATGACTTTTGTAGGAAATGGCTCTTCATTATGAACCGTAAGCACAATAACTTTAATGTCAGGGGCATGACGAATAATTCTTTTAGTGGCTTCTAAGCCGCCAATGCCCGGCATATTCATGTCCATTAAAACAACATTGGGTTCATTTTGACGGCAAAACTTTACAGCATCTTCACCGGTACTAACTTCGGCGATCACCTTAAACCCTTTCACCTCTTCTAATATTTTACGGATACCAGTACGGACAAGTTCATGATCATCAACTAATAAAATGTTTATCAAAAAATATCACCTTATTTTTTGCAAAGGGTTTATGCATTAAAAATAGCTGTGCACATATAATATGATCAACAATATCGTGCATCATAATCTAAAACAATCTAATTTTATCCTTATTTGTTATAAAGATATGACAACTTTAAATAGATCGCCCTTTCAAATTTACATCATTAAAATTTATTGTCATTTAACCAAGAGTTCAGCAGTCCGACTTGACCATTTTTATATGCCGCATAAGTTAATCTCACCGCATTACTTAAAATAATACTATCAGACCATTGTGTTTGTTCAGAAATCAATTGGTAACACACTAAGGCCTCTTCTGATAAGTAACCTCTCATCTCTTTCATCCCACGTTCTTTTTGACGTTCGCGATAATTCTTTTGTTTTTCTGCATTAGTTAACGCTTTCTTTTTTGGCGACATTATTGACTCTTTATCTATTGAACTTATACCTTGCATGGTTACGCATAACTAAAAAAATAGCAATAGATGCCGCGAAATGCAGTTAATTTGGTCGAAAAGAACTTTATTTAACTGCTCGGAGTTGTTTAGTGTACAAGTGTTCGCTAAAGTAGCGGTCTTAAAAATTCTAACTTAATTGAAACTTTTATAACAAAGTCAATTAACTTAATTTAGCTTTCAGCAATAACTTTTTGGAACCCATTATGGAACAGAAGAACTCGTACACGAAAGAAGATTTGATAAAAGCTGGTACTGGCGAGCTGTTTGGTCCGGGTAATAGCCAATTACCATCTGACAATATGTTAATGATGGATCGCATTATTACTATTAATGAAGATGGTGGTGAATTTGGTAAGGGCGAAGTTATTGCTGAATTAGACATTACTCCTGATTTGTGGTTTTTTGATTGCCATTTTAAAGGTGACCCGGTGATGCCTGGCTGTTTAGGTTTAGACGCTATGTGGCAATTAGTTGGCTTTTATCTAGCTTGGTCTGGCGGTCCTGGTCGTGGACGTGCACTTGGTGTGGGTGAAGTTAAGTTTTCTGGACAAATACTACCTACAGCTAAAAAGGTCACTTATAATATTACCTTTAAACGAGTGATTAAACGCAAATTATTCATGGGTATTGCTGACGGTACGGTTTCTGTTGATGGTCGTGTGATCTATACTGCGAAAGACTTAAAAGTAGGCTTATTTACTGACACCGCTAGTTTCTAAATTAGTATAACTGCGATATATATCATTGATACCTTATTACATTGATATTTACCCTATAAAAAAAGCTCGGTACTAAAACTAGTACTGAGCTCAATATTTTCTAACAGTTAATGGGTCGTTGTAGTTCTTTATTTATCCATTGCTGCCTATCTTCAATGGCTTCTCGCCACCCTCCTAACCACTCAGATTTTACCTCTAAGTCTTCATATGGACATTTTTCTTTTGAACGTCCTAAAATTCCAGCATGATAACCCCGTGAATGAGCTCTGTCTCGACGATCTCTTTTCTGTCTTTTCATCAAATTTATCTCCATCGTTGATAGCTAAAGAGTAAGTCACATTTACTTTTTGTAACTGACACTATTAACGAATAGTCAATAGACTGTTTTATTGCAATATTAAAGTCAGGGGAATTAATTAAGATATTGATCAAACAATAAATTTAATTAAATTTATTATTTGAAGAGCAGACTAAAGTTTATTTTTTTAAGAGCCGTGTCAATTACCTTTGGTTCTTACCAGAAATAAGATGACCATTACGCTTTTCGTCAGCCCCCGCATTATTACCAACAATGGGTGCTAAAACGATACGTTAGGTATTACTATTACCTATGGTACCATCCTGGTATTAAAGCGATTTCTGAAGACAATTGTATACTGATAAAAGGTTATCAGTATTAACCTTAGCTAATTATAACTTAGAGAGACCTAGACTATTGCTTAATGGATATAAAGGAGTACGAGGATAGATATCGTGTGAAGGTTGCCATTAAATAAACCAAATAGTTATATGAAAAAATAAGGAAATAAAGCCTATTGGCTCTATTCTATGCCTAAATACTTATGAACCTGTACGGATAAACGCCAGTTATTAGCAATGCAGGTTTTAATAGCAAGTTCGGTAGCTCGCTTTTTTTGGCTAATAGGCTGCAAATAAATAGGCGTGTTAATAATTTTGTGTTCCGCTAATAAATCTTTTAATTCATCTATATGTTGTTCGGTTGCTATTGGATGTTTTATCTCATTCGCTCTACACATAGCGCTATTAAGAATTTTATAGCCACCTTTCATGTTTATTTTTGGCGATACTGTTACCCAGCAGTTTGTTGAAACAAGGATTTCAAAGGTACCAGAAGTTTCAACTTGGCAACTGAAGCCTTCGTCCTCAAACGCTAAACAAAGGGGTGTTAAGTTATCCATACAGGGTTCCCCACCGGTGATCACTAGATGTCTAGCATGGTAACCCTTTTCTTGTACTACCGATAAAATTTGTTCAATAGATAACTCAGACCAAGTAGCAGACTCTTGTGCCTTGGTTAACATATCATTTGCATTAACTTTTTCATTAAGGTTAATATCCCAAGTATGTTTAGTATCACACCAAGAACAAGCAACAGGACAACCTTGAAGTCGAATAAAAATTGAGGGTTGACCGGTAAAAGATCCTTCTCCTTGAATAGTTTCAAAGAGTTCATTAACTTTATATGTCACCATACTGGTAGTATCTGCTTCTTTCTCTTCGTACATAATTTTAATGCTTTACCTATTGGTTATTTGAGTCAAATTCTAGTAAAATGCGCCAGTTTTAAATTATACCTCAAGAGGACTGACAAATGAGTAATAAAGTTGTTGTTATTTATTCTGGTGGCATGGATTCTTTCACCGTATTAAATCGAGCCATAAAAGATGGTAAGGAAGTTTTTGCTTTGTCATTCGACTATGGACAACGCCATGTCAAAGAGCTTAAATACGCAGCTAAAGTGTGCAAAGGATTAAATGTAGCTCATAAAGTTATTGATATATCTGCCATTAATCAATTATTAGCGGGTTCTTCACTCACTGATGATATTGATATTCCAGAAGGTCATTATGAGGCTGAGAACATGAAGTCTACTATTGTCCCTAACCGTAACATGATTTTATTGTCGTTGGCGGTCGGTTATGCGGTATCTGTTGAAGCAAGTCAGGTTTATTATGGCGCACACTCCGGTGACCATGCTATATACCCTGATTGTCGACCAGAGTTTGTCTCGAAAATGAACGATGTCTGTCAGATAGCTAATTATGAAGCGGTAGAGATTTTCAGTCCTTATTTAAATGTTGATAAAACCGCAATATTAACTGATGGCATAGCAATGTCATTAGATTATTCAAACACATGGACTTGTTATAATGGCCGTGAAAAAGCCTGTGGAAAATGTGGTGCCTGTCAGGAACGTTTAGAAGCTTTTGCTAATAATAATATTACAGACCCAGTACCTTACGAATAATGCTTGAGTAATCACTATTTCGTTAAAAATAAACAGCAATATCAGTTAATGACTCCCATCAACACATAATACATTTAGCATTGAATGTTAGCAGTTGTAAGTAATACAACTGTTAACAGATTAACAACTACATAAATATAAAAAAGCCAAACAACTGTTCAGCTTTTTTATATTTATAGCTAATTAAGCTACATGCGCTAATGCTTGATTGGCGAGCAAAGTGATTGCTGCCCAGTCTTTAGCGTCAACAATTTTATCATTAACTAACCAAGAACCACCACAACAAGCGACATTTGATAAGGCTAAGTAGTCACGGACATTCTTCAAGTTTATGCCACCTGTTGGACAAAAACGAATATCAGGAAATGGTCCACCAATAGATTGAAGAGCTTTTACACCACCAGAAGCTTCTGCTGGGAAAAATTTCAAATGGTCATAACCATAATCAGCTCCATCCATTAACTCTGAAATTGATGATATACCGGGAATTAAAGCGATATTACCTTCATTACCAGCTTTTAAAAGATCAATAGTTAAACCTGGGCTGATAGCGAATTTAGCCCCTGCATCGTACGAACGTTGAAGTTGAACACGATTAGTGACTGTACCCGCACCAATAATAGCCTCAGGTAATTCCTTGGCGATGATTGAAATAGCTTCAAGTGCAGCAGAAGTTCTTAATGTTACCTCTAATACTTTTACATCTGCAGCAAGTAATGCTTCAGCAATTGGTAAAGCATCTTCTACCTTTTTAATCACTAAAACAGGAACTATAGGTCCCATAGCAAAAAGGTCCTTTGGCATAATTTGCCAATTTTTTAATACGGTCATAATTTCTTGGTCTCAATTCTAGGAGTTGTTAAGTTTATAAGGTTTTTTTGACGAAGATAGGCGCTAGCACCTAATATTCCAGGTTGTGATTCAGTAATAACAAACGTTGGAATACTGCGATTAAAATCATTAAATCGCCCTTTTGCTTCAAAGCGAGCTCTAAACTCACTGTTTTCAATATATTGGATAAACCTTGGCACGATGCCGCCAGCAATATATACCCCACCAAAACTAGCGATGGTTAAGGCTAAATTACCAGCAAAACTACCAAGGACTTTACAAAATTGATCTAAGGCTTGTTCACAAGTGGTACAACTTTTTGCGATAGCATTTTCAGAAATATCTTTTGCTGTTAATTGTATAGCTTCTGTTTCATTGATAAAACAAAGCGCATGATAAATTTGTTCCAGGCCTAAACCTGAAAGTAATTGTTCATAAGAAACATGTTGATATTTAGTTAATAAAAACTCTAAAATTTTAATTTCTGTTGCATCTGTAGGAGCAAAGTCGACATGGCCACCCTCTCCTCCCAAACAAACACATTGTCCTTGAGAAAAAACCACATTAGCGACACCTAATCCAGTACCGGGGCCACAAATGGCAATAGGTTTATTACTGATGCTTTGCCCAGAACCAATTTGAATTTTCTGTTGTGCCGTTAAAAATGGTACCGCATGAGCAATAGCAGTGTAATCATTGATCAAATACAAACTGTTGAAGTTTAATTGCTCTTTTAATTCTTTTTGAGAGAATGTCCAAGGCAAGTTTGTCATTGATATCAAGTCATCCTCTACAGGACAAGCGATCGCTAAACAGGCATTAATCACACTGTTTTTAATGTTTTTTTGTTCAATATACGTTTGTAAAACTTCTGCTAAACTGTGGTATTGGTTACACTGAAATACCGTTAGCTGCTCTACTTCTGTTTGGTTATCGGCAAATAAACCCACTCGGATATTAGTGCCACCAATATCCGCGATTAAATTAATTACAGTAGTCATTATGCACTAATATTTTCAGATGAGTCTTGCTCGAACAAAGAACAAGCACCAGTTTCAGCTGAGCTTAGGTTTTTGCGCATAAAGCCAAAGAGTTCTCTTCCCATACCTTGATGATGACCATTAACCTGGAAAGCAGCATTTGTACGTTCAGAAAGTTCAGCTTCGCTAACAAGCAAGGTTAACTCTCCATTTTCACCATCAAGTAACATCATATCGCCAGTTTGAATTTTAGCGATCAAACCACCATCTAATGCCTCGGGAGTAAGATGAATAGCGGCAGGAACTTTTCCTGATGCGCCAGACATACGACCGTCAGTAACTAATGCGACTTTAAAACCTTGGTCTTGGAGAACACCTAAAGGCGGGGTAAGTGCATGGAGTTCAGGCATCCCACGAGCTTTGGGTCCTTGAAAGCGAACCACTGCGATAAAATCTTTCTCTAGTTCGCCGCGTTTAAAGGCGTCGTCTAGCTCATGTTGATCTTCAAAAACAACAGCAGGTGCTTTAATCACAAAGCTACCTTCTCTTAAAGCCGACGTTTTAAGAACTGAAGTACCTAAGTTACCTTTAAGCACTTTAAGGCCACCATCGGCTTTAAAAGGCTTCGCTACCGTGGCGATAACCTCATCATCCCCAGATACTTTTAGCCCCTCAACCCAAACTAATTCACCATTCTCTATTGTAGGTATTTTGGTGTAACGAGATAAACCGCGACCACAAATAGTTTCAACATCTTCATGAATTAAACCGGCTTCAATTAGCTCTTTAAATAATAACGCCATTCCGCCTGCTTGATCAAAATGGTTGATATCTGCATGGCCGTTAGGATAGATACGAGTTATTAAAGGTACCGCATCTGATAAATCATTAAAGTCTTGGAAATTAATGATAATACCCGCTGCTTTGGCAAAGGCAATTATGTGCATCGTTAAATTGGTTGAACCACCAGTAGCCAATAAAGCTACAATAGCATTGACAATTGAGCGCTCATCTACCATTTTGCCAACAGGCATATAATTGCCTGACTGTTGAGTTAAACGAGTCACTTGGCGAGCAGCTGCTTTGGTTAGCTCTTCACGTAACTGAGTGTTGGGTGCAACAAATGAAGCACCAGGAAGATGTAACCCCATAACTTCAACCACTAATTGGTTAGAGTTAGCCGTACCAAAGAATGTACAAGTACCAGCCGAATGATAAGAAGCAGACTCAGCTTCTAATAATGCCTCTTCATCAACTTCACCTTTGGCAAATTGTTGGCGTACCCGAGCTTTATCTTTATTTGGAAGACCTGAAGGCATTGGCCCTGCAGGTACAAATACTGTTGGTAAGTGACCAAACGTCATACTTGCTATTAATAGACCAGGGACGATTTTATCACAAATGCCCATCATTAAAGCGCCATCGAACATGTTATGAGATAAACCAACCGCGGCTGACATTGCAATAACGTCGCGGCTCATTAGGCTCAAATCCATACCCGGTTGACCTTGAGTAACACCGTCACACATTGCCGGTACACCAGCGGCAAATTGCGCTACGCCACCAGTTTCTCTAATCGCGGCTTTAATAATCGCAGGATAGGTTTCGTAAGGCTGATGAGCTGAAAGCATGTCATTGTAAGCTGAAATTATTGCGATATCTGAGTGGTTTAAACCACGAAGCGTTGATTTATCTTCAGAACCACAAGCAGCAAAACCATGAGCTAAATTACCACATGAAAGGCCAGCACGATGAACCGTTGACGACTTAGCACCATCAATTTTAGCTAAGTAAGCGCCACGTGTTAATTTGCTTCGCTCGATAATTCGGTTAGTGATTGTTACGATGTCTTTATTCATTTCTATAGTAGTCATAATCTATTCCGCCCAATAAACTTGAGTATTAAAGTCTGGTTGTTGTAAAAAAGCACGAATAGGCATAACAAATTTATCGTTACCCGCTAAGGCTTTATTTAGAACATCTTTTTTTGCGTCGCCACTTATATGCAAAAAGGTGTTATTACTAGTCATTAAGCTAGCAAAACTAAAAGTAATTCTGGTGTGTGGCGCTGTCTTTGGTACGACAGCCATTAATGCCTCAGGGTTATTGATATCTAATGCTGAGGTGATCTCATCACTGCAAGGAAATAAAGAAGCAGTGTGACCATCTTCACCCATACCTAAAATGAGTACATCTAAAGGCAGCAAGGCTGTTTTAGCCGCTAAATTTAAATCTTCTAACGTTTCTACTGATAACTCTTTACCTTGTTTTAAGTGAAAAAACTTGGCGTTCTTTGCCTTGTTCTGTAATAAGTTTTCATGAACTAACCGGGTATTACTCGCATCACTATCAATATTTACCCACCGTTCATCGGCAAGAGTAATAGTGATTTTGTCCCAAGGTAGGTCAACTTGCGACAATGCCTTAAAGAAGCCTTTGGGTGTTGAACCACCCGATACCGCAATACTGGCTTTACCTTTTAAACGCACAGCTTCTGCTAATATACTGGCTACTTCGTCACTTAACTTGCTATCTAAAGCCTCTCGGCTAATAAATTCGTTCATCGTATGCATAATTACTCAACCCACTGGCGATCGTCACGCGCAATTAGAGAAATTGAAGAAACAGGTCCCCATGAACCTGCAGCGTAGGGTTTAGGTGACTCATTGGTTGACTGCCAAGCATCAATAATACTGTCAGCCCAAGTCCAAGCGGCTTCAACTTCGTCACGACTCACAAATAACGATTGATTGCCATTAAGAACTTCAAGCATCAAACGTTCATAGGCATCAACGACTCGTTGATTGTCATATGTTTCAGAGAAACTTAGATCCAACTTGTTTTCTTGGATATGCATTTGAGCAGCAATACCAGGAATTTTATTCATCATTTGCAATTCAACACCTTCATCGGGCTGCAAACGAATGGTGAGTTTATTGGTTGGCAATTCATTGTAACTGTCTTTAAAAATGTTATGGGGCTGATTTTTAAAATGGATAACAATTTCACTATGTTTCATCGGCATCCGTTTACCGGTGCGCAAATAAAAGGGAACACCTGCCCAGCGCCAATTATCAATTTCAGCTTTAATAGCAACAAAAGTTTCAGTACTACTTTCTTGATTAGCACCTTCTTCATTCAAGTAGCCGGGTACAGGTATACCTTCCAGGTAACCGTCTGCATACTGTCCACGTACTGTTTTATCTTTAACATTATGTCTATCTATGGGTGCCAATGCTTTGACGACTTTGAGCTTTTCAGCTCTAACACTTTCTGCGCTTAAGTCTGCGGGTGGCTCCATAGCTAACAAAGATAAAATTTGTAGTAAATGATTTTGTACCATGTCACGCATTTGACCAGCTTCATCATAGAATCCCCAGCGACCCTCAATACCAACACTCTCAGCGACAGTGATTTGGATATGATCTATGCTGTTACGATCCCAGTTAGTGGTAAATAATGAGTTAGCAAAACGCAGGACCAATAAATTAAGGACGGTTTCTTTGCCAAGATAATGATCAATACGATAAATTTGATTTTCTTTGAAATAACGAGAAACTTGATCATTTATTGCAATTGAGGACTCAAGAGAATCACCGATAGGCTTTTCCATTACCACTCTGTCGAGATCTGTAACTAAGTCGGCATGATTTAACCCATCACAAATATCACCATAGATAGAAGGAGGCGTTGAGAAATAATAAACTCGAGTAGCATTACCTTGCTTCAGCGTTTTAGCTAATTGTTGATAAGAGTTAGTCTCTTTAAAATCAAGTTGCTGATAAACTAACCGAGCCATAAAACGTGCAAGTACAATCTCATCTAAAGGTTCTTTAACAAAAGAACTTAAGTTCTCTAAAGCAAAAGCTTTAAACTCTTCTAAATCAATTGATTGTCGCGCTACCGCAACAATATGACTATTAGGATTAATGAGGTCACAAGCTTCTAATTGATATAAAGCAGGTAATAACTTGCGGCGAGAAAGGTCTCCAAGTGCGCCAAATATGACTATTTCACTAGCAGACTGGTCATCTGATTTTTTCATAAACATTATCTCGAGTATTTATCTTGGCTATATCAATAATTAAATAAAACACTTACCAAGTTGAATATTGTAACTAAACTACATTTGCCCCTAATTTAACTGTTGATAGATTATCAGTAAAGAACTTTCTGTAATTTTACAACATTAATTGTATTTGTAGGTTTTATTGAGCTTATGAAAGAAATTACTTTAAAAAAACAAGCGAGCGCTATTAAATTGTTTGCAAATATGATCGGTTTTGGCTTATATTAAGACAATTATGAAATAAAGTTTCATAATTGCTGTTTTATAACTAGAAAATAAATTACAGTTTGTTATAAGTCAAGTGACGACAATGCACTTTAAAGGCCATTGAATATGAATGTTTTAGAAAAAATAGCGAATGAACTAGAGACATTTAGTAAATCTGAACGTAAGGTTGCTGACGTTATACTCGCTCAACCTTCCACCGTAATACATGCAAGTATAGCGGCATTAGCTAAACAAGCTAATATCAGTGAGCCTACCGTTAATCGCTTTTGTAGAAGGTTAGATACTAAAGGCTATCCCGATTTCAAATTGCATTTAGCACAAAGTTTAGCTAACGGTACCCCTTACGTTAACCGTCATGTTGATGAAAACGATACCGCAGATGAATATACCGATAAAATCTTTGAATC
This sequence comes from uncultured Colwellia sp., assembly GCA_963933115.1. Classification (GTDB taxonomy): domain Bacteria; phylum Pseudomonadota; class Gammaproteobacteria; order Enterobacterales; family Alteromonadaceae; genus JALJPB01. Next base: position 15,960 of record CAWVSL010000011.1, on the reverse strand, counting down.
AACCATGGCATCGCTTGAACGCTCACGTAAATGTTTAGATGCAAACGTCATTAATCGCTCTGTCGATTTATTAACACAAGCAAATAAGATTTCTTTCTTTGGTCTGGGCGCTTCTGCTGTTGTTGCTCACGATGCCCAAAATAAGTTTTTCCGATTTAATGTCCCTGTTGTTTATTTTGATGACATATTAATGCAACGAATGAGTGCTATTAATAGTAGGCAAGGAGATGTTGTTATTGTTATCTCTCACACCGGTCGCACAAAATCACTTGTTGAAGTCGCTAGTTTAGCCAAAGAGAACGATGCCACTGTTATTGGTATAACTACCCCGAACTCACCTTTAGCAAAAGAGTGCAACATAGTTTTATCTGTTGATGTTGCCGAAGATACTGATTTATATATGCCAATGTCATCAAGAATTGCCCAATTAACTCTGATCGATGTTTTAGCAACGGGATTCACTCTACGTCGCGGAACCAAATTTAGAGATAACCTGAAAAAAGTAAAAGATAGTTTAAGAAGCTCACGCTTTGAAAGAAAAGATTAATTCAAAAGTATAATTATTTAATGCCGCTATATCTAGATAGTAGAGGCATTACTTATATCTCCATTACAAATTAAGGTCAAAATTTAAGATGCTTAGAAGAACAAAAATTGTTGCTACGTTAGGTCCGGCGACTGATGATAGAGAAACCCTTAAAGCGGTATTAGCTGCTGGTGTTAATGTTGTTAGACTCAACTTTTCCCATGGTATTCCACAAGATCATATCGACCGTGCAACTAATGTGCGCCAAATAGCTAAAGAACTTGGCATTTATGTTGGTATTCTAGGGGATCTACAAGGGCCAAAAATTCGCGTGTCAACATTTAAAGATGGCCCAATCAAATTGGCTATCGGTGATAAATTTGAACTCGATGCTACGCTTGAAAAAGGTCAAGGCTGTCAAGAAAAGGTCGGCATTGATTATAAAAAATTGGTTCAAGATGTCAGTGCGGGTGATATTTTATTACTCGATGATGGCCGTGTCCAACTCAAAGTGCTAAGTAACTCTGAAAATTCTGTTTTTACTGAAGTTACTGTCGGTGGCCCTTTATCAAATAATAAAGGTATAAATCGCCAAGGCGGCGGTTTAACAGCCCCTGCTCTTACGCTTAAAGACAAAGCGGATATAAAATTAGCTGCCAAGATAGACGTAGACTTTTTAGCGGTATCATTTCCTCGTGATGCGAGTGATATGCGTGAAGCACGCCTTTTAGCTCAAGAAGCTGGCTGTAATGCACAACTTGTTTCAAAAATTGAACGTGCAGAAGCGGTTAACGACGATAAAGTGCTTGATGGGATAATCTTAGCATCAGATGTTGTTATGGTTGCCCGTGGTGACTTAGGTGTTGAAATTGGTGATGCTGAATTAGTTGGTAAGCAAAAACACATTATTGCCCGCTCTCGTCAGTTAAATCGTGTGGTGATCACAGCAACTCAAATGATGGAAACCATGATTGAGCAGCCTATGCCAACACGAGCTGAAGTTATGGATGTTGCCAACGCAGTACTTGATGGTACCGATGCTGTCATGTTATCTGCCGAAACAGCGGCCGGTAAATACCCTGTTGAAACAGTTAAAGCGATGGTTAATGTTTGTATTGGTGCTGAAAAACAGCGTTCTGTTCATACCTCTAACCACCGTATTGAAATGGTTTTTAATGAAGTCTCGGAAACTATTGCATTGTCAGCTATGTACGCTGCCAACCACCTAGATGGTGTTAAAGCTATTATCGCGTTAACAGAGTCCGGACAAACCAGTAAAATAATGTCACGAATCACTTCTGGCCTACCTATTTACTCATTGTCTCGCCATGATAAAACATTAGGGAAAACAGCTATTTACCGTGGTGTATATCCCGTATCATTTGACTCAACGCATTGTGAGGACAAAATACTGACTAACAAAATATTATCGGCAGTATGCGAACAATCTGACTTGCAAGTGGGTGATAAAGTTATATTAACTCACGGTGATATGATGGAAACGGTTGGCGCCTCTAATACGTTAAAAGTATTGAAAGTAAAAAAAGAACATTTAAGTTAATTTTATCCAATAATTAACTAATGTAAAGGTAGCTTAGGCTACCTTTTTTTGATCCCAAATAAGGTGTTTTTGAAAATTACTTTTATAATCTGAAGACAATAGACTGGTTTTACCTTCAACAACCCATGGATGGTGATGAATTATGGCTCAACTGACTAAAATTGCAGTACTAACTAGCGGTGGAGACGCCCCTGGGATGAATGCAGCTATTCGAGCGATTGTCATTGCGGCAACACATTACAACATTGAAGTAATGGGTTTTTTGCATGGTTATAACGGCCTCATTGAAAATGAAGCCGTTCAACTTTCCTTAAAAGATGTTAATAATATAATCCATAAGGGTGGCACCATATTAAAAAGTGCTCGATGCCCCGCTATGCTCAGCGAAAAAGGATTAAAGCAAGCCGCTAATACCTTATTAAAAGAACAGATTGATGCGTTTATAGTTATTGGCGGGGATGGTTCATTTTCAGGTTTAATTAGTCTACAGCAATATTATCCAGGACTAGTCATAGGCATACCGGGCACTATCGATAATGACCTAGATAAAACAGACTTTACCATAGGTTTTAATACGGCGGTCAATACAGCAATAGAAGCGGTTGATAAAATACGCGATACCGCAAATGCCTTTGAACGGGTTTTTGTTATTCAATTAATGGGCCGTCAAAGTGGACATATCACCTTTAATGTCGGTATTGCCTGTGGTGCAGAGCGAGTGATTTCATTTGAAAATTTCAACCCAGAAGAATATGAAATTAAGATTAAACATTTAGCCCAAGAAATTAAAATGGCACAAAGAGATAAGTACCAAAGTTATCTTATCATTTTGGCAGAAAATTTATGGCCCGGTGGTGCGCTCAAACTAGTTAAACAGCTAAAAGAATATCAATCCATCGATGCTACCGCATGTATTTTAGGCCATATACAACGTGGAGGTTCACCGGTAGCAAAAGATAGAATACTTGCAACGAAAATGGGTATTACTGCGGTTCAAAAATTAATTGAAGGTAAGTCTAACCTGATGATAGGAGAAAAAAATGGTCTTATCTGTGAAGTTTCGTTAATTGACGCGGTTAAACACCAGAAAACCGTTAATCAAAGACTAATTAAAGCGCAAGAAAATATCCTTGCTTTTAATTGTTTAGTTTATTGCAGGTTTGCTGTTATTTAATTTTCCGGGCACCTGAATTCAATATACCGGATGACTAAAACCCTCAGCCATCAAAAATTAAAAATCATCACAAACGATGAGTTTAACGAGGCTACATCCTGACTTATCCAACAAAAGAGTCAAAAAAAACACCGGATAAAACATTAAGTACTCACTGATCTTACAATTTTGATTAGGCATAAAGTAACGTAAAGTTATACAATCGAAGCCATGTCATCCATTAAATTTTCTGTGATAAAATTGCATTCGTCAAAGTGTGTGAACTGGATAAAGGCTTGGTATTGCAATGATTTATCACGGTTATTACGAGACTGTTCCCAATACCATAAGCCATTAATAATAAAGGAAAAATACAGGTAACACGTAACCTTTTCTTTGTCTATTGTAATGTTTGCATTTGATGCCACTTGATAATGTTCAACACATGAGTCAATAACGGATGAAATCGAGCCACTGACTAAGTTATTAACAGCAATCATCATGGCGATATCAAATTCTCTATCCGCTAAGCGTGCACAGTCAAAATCCAATAACCAAGGTTTATTAGCTAAGATAATATTAGAGAAATTGATGTCACCATGGCAAAGCACTGAAGGGGTAATGACTATTCTACTGCTTAACATGTCACAGACTTTACTAATAATATGTTTTTGACTTGCTGATAAAGTTAATGTCAGTGGTTTAATTATCTTGGCCATATCTAATAGCGGAATAGCTGTTAATTTATTAACGTCAATAGACTGGTGACAACGAACCATCAACTGTATAGCCTGTTCGATTTTTTCATTTACAGATAATGGGCATAAACTTAAGCTGGTACCTTCAACAAATTGGCTAACCTGCCAAAATTCATCACCATAGATAAGGTCTGGGCTTAAACCCTCATCAGCGACTAGTTGATATAGTTTATTATACGGTTGCCTTTCATTAGGGTCTTTAAAGTACTTAGCAAAAAAACGGTTGTTTACGTCAACTACTTTAAAGCATGGGTGACTGTCACCCTGCTCTATTAAGCTAATGCTCTTAATACCGGCAAAACAGCTTAGCTCGGCCAACTGCTGAATTAGAACAGTTAATTGCTGTGTGTGTGATCTAGGCATCTTAAATCAAGGGCTTTTAGTAAGGGTTAATTGTTCGCCCCGATAAACTTTTCGCCAATGATAATAGCCATAGGTGGCTAGAATAACGTAAAGACCAAATAATACCGCCGTTGGCGTTAATCCTTTTTCTAAATAGATATAGATAGAGGCAACATCTATAACACACCAATAGAGCCAGTTTTCCAGCACCTTCTTAGTAACCATATAAGTGGCAAAAATAGCAAAGACTGTTGTTGCCGCATCATAATAAGGAAAATGAGCTGGCGTAAAGCTAGCCATTAACCAACCCACAAGGGCTGAAATCAACGACAAGGCACCAATGATTAATAAATGCGTATGGACAGACCAAGTGGTGATTTTAAACGTTGAAGAATGAGTTATGCCATGTTTATCATCCGTCAAAGTGTTTGTCGCAGTTATTATTTTCCCACCACTTACCTCACTTTGTTGCCAACAATACCAACCATAAACCGCCATAATCATGTAATAGACTTGTAATAAGCTGTCCATCCACAAATAAACATCATAGAAAATAGTGGTATAGAGTACCGTACTGACAAAAGCAGCAGGCCAACACCAAATATTACCCTTAGCGGCTAAAACAACATAAATTAATGCCATTAACATAGCCGTAAGCTCTAATAACGGTAATTGGACAAAATAATCAAAGGTAGAAGCCATTAAATTTCTTCTTCAATACATTGGCGTTCACTTTGCACTACCGAACGATCGCCACCAATAAACTTAACAATAAAAACAGCGGCATCCAGTGTTTGGTGTACGTGTTTAATTTCTGCCATCACGTGGGCTGTAGCAAGGTCATATTCACCAAATACTTGGGTACTCATTCCATTAGTCACCACGTTTAAACCGTCAACTAATCGTAATCGTTTGATAAAAGCCCAAATTTCAGTCTTAAATTTATCTTCTGCTAAAGGGTATAAACTAATTTCTATTGATATCTGCATAATGACTCTTATTGATATTATCGATGCTGTGTACATCCCTGTACTCAACTACTTAGTATGAATAACGCCGATTAAAAATGATAATCAAACGTTGCACCAACCACCATAGGTTCACCGTACTGTTGGTAACCTTTGGCGGTGTAACCATCTCGAGGGTCATTACCAAAGTAAAAACCTCGAGTGGTATAATCTTTGTTCAGTAAATTACGAGCCCAGAGCTTTAACTGCCAATCAGACACTTTATAGCTTACCGAGGCATTCACTAAAGCAACAGCGTCTGACTTTTGATCGTGACTATCAGAGAAGTAATAGTCATCTTTGCCATTAACACTAACATTTACTAACCACTGTTCAGATAAGTAATAGTTAACCCCGAGGTTAAATTGATAATTAGGTGCATGTGCCTGTTCTCGACCTGACAAATTAACCCCATCGGCATTAATAAAGTAGCTAAAGGTGGTATCAAGCAGACCTAATGAGCCATAAAGCTCAATATTATCTGTAATTTGCCAAGCAGAATCAATTTCAACCCCTTTATTAACACCTGTAGCCGCATTCCCTAGGTAGGGAGTAAACTCTACACTGCCATCGTCTCTAACTTCTGTTAATGAACTTTTAATCTGTATATCATCACGGTTCATATAAAAAACAGCGGCACGTATATAAGCCTTATTATCTAACAGGCTAACTTTATAACCGAGTTCGTAATTTAAAACAAATTCAGCTTCAAATGCTCTTAATGCTTTAGGTAAACTACCATCGGTGTTAACGCCACCTGTTTTGTAACCGCGATTAATTGAGCCATAAAATAAGCTATCGTCATTATACTGATAAGACAACACTAACTTGCCACCCACCATAGTATCGTCAGGTGCGAATGTTAATGGATCGGTATTCACATAATCACCGCTACGTTGCTCTACTCGAATGCCTGAGATCAAACTCAACTTTTCTGTTAGTTGGCTATCGAATTGGGCAAATATGGCTAATGACTTAGTATCAAATTGTGAAGAAAAATCTTCTGAAAGATAAGTGTACTGACGTAAAAGGACTTCGTCGTCTTGTTTGACATAAACACCAGTTAACCAAGTCGTGGAATTATTGAAAATCTCACTTCCTTCCGTTGATAACAACCTAAACTCTGCCGTTAGTGTATCTCGCTCTCTAAAATAATGATCCGCTGATGAATAATCACCATAAGGACAATCATTAAGCTGGCATAAAGTGGCATTACTCCAATCCTCATCATAACCATAAGCAAGACTTGAGTCTGCGAAGCTGATGATACTAGTTAAGTCGAAACGATTAAAACCTGTATAGGTAAATTTACTGCTAAATGCGCTAGTTTCTTGACGGTCGAAGCCAGGCTCATCAGAAAAAGTTTCTCTGGTATTATCTAACGAAAAAGCATCATAACCATTATCAAAATTAAAATGCATTAAACTAACATCAATGGTTAAATCATTACTGGCTTTAATGGCTAGTTTTCCGCGCACAGTCAGCTCATCACGATTATTCGTATCTTTAAGCCCTAAGTAGCTATTATCAATAAAGCCGTCACTTTGATATTGCTCAATAGCGACACGATAATTAATGCCATCGGTTGCCGGACCGGATAAAACAACACCCGCACCGAGACTACCGTAATTACCCGCCGTTAACCTTACTGAGCTTTCAAATTCATCCGTTGGCGCATTAGTCGTGATATTAATCAAACCTGCCATCGCATTAGCACCAAAACGTGTGCCCTGCGGACCACGATATATTTCAGTTTGGGCAATATCAAACGTCGACGCTATGCTACCTATTCCAGTAAAATCAATATCATCAATAATTAAGCCAACTGATGGGTTTATCGGCTCTTGAAACTGACTCCGCTCACCTATACCTCTAATTTGATAGTATCGAGCGCGCTGTGAGCCCCCGGCAAAGTTTACATTAGGGACAAGGGCTATTATCTCTTCTAAATTTTGAGCATTTCGCGCTTGGATCTCATTCGCATTAATGACTGATAAAGAATTTGCCGTTTTTAACAGGTTTTGTTGACGAAAATCACCTGAAACCACAATGATTTCAAGATCAGATTCAGTTGTGGTATTGGTTAGGGTATTAGCTGAGGTATTAACTGCTGGTGTATCAGAAGATTTACCTAAAGCGGGTGTTTTGGCAAATGATTGGCTAGGTAACGTCAGCAAACTACTTGCGATAGCAAGTGATAGTGCAGATTGTAAAAATTTCATTTAGATCTCTATATTCCAGTAAGGAATTTTTATTAGGGATCCGGCACACGGAGGTAATATAATAATATGTTCACCATCCCTACGCCGGTATTATCCGGTTCAGGTTCAAAGAGTTCGCAATGCGTCTCAGTAAATTTTCATTAATAAAAGATAATAAAAATTTACACCCCTTGGTTCATCGAAGATTCTATCAATTTGTCATAAAAAGTACAGAGATATAACAAATTAAAGTGAATATGTCTATTGTAGCTAAGTGTTATTTGGACTGAAATTATTTCGAAAACTGTTATTTAGACAGCATAGGTCCTAAGAACTGACCACCGAGTAAATGCATATGAATATGATAAACTTCCTGACCACCATGATCATTACAGTTGATAATTAAACGATAACCCTTTTCATCAATACCTTCTTCTTTAGCTAATTTTTTTGCTACCGTTATCATTCTGCCAAGAGTCAGTTCATCGTCTTCAGTGACATCATTAACGGTTGAAATCAGTTTATTAGGTATAATTAAAATATGGCTATTAACTTGAGGGGCTATATCTCGAAAAGCGGTCACTAACGCGTCTTGATACAACAAAGGCGTGGGGATTTCTTGTCGAATAATTTTAGAAAATATTGTTTCTTCAGCCATGTAACTCTCCATTTTAACGCATTATAACAATCAGTTGGATTAAATTAAGCCCAACTGAATAACCAATAAATAAGCGTGTAAGACACGCTTATTTGACACGCTGTTTATTATTGATTATTTATTATCAATATCAGTTAATTTAATCAATTAACTGATATTGCTCACGAAGTATCTCAATAATCTGAGCTTTTGGGTTGTCACTTAAGACGATTTTTTCACCAGTGATCTTCTCTGCAATATCAATGTAGGTTTTAGAGACGTTCATCAATACCGACTCAGGAAGTTCATTATCTCTGGCTAAAGCTTCACGCTCTTGCATACGTGACTTATTTAGTAAAATATCAGCATCAGGGAAATGATTTAATAATAACTGTCGAAACCCCTCTTTTGAGTTTTCAACCACTTTACCCTTTTGGTATTGTTGGCCATCCCAAATACGAGAAGAGTCAGGCGTACCCACCTCATCCATATAAATAAGTTTGTCATTACCCGCTTTATCTTTAACATAACCAAATTCAAACTTTGTATCGACAAACACTTGGTCAATTTTAGCCAATTCATTAGAGATAACGTTAAAACCTTCTGTTAACAGCTTCTCGTAAAGCGTTATGTCATCAGATGATTTAAAGTTAAAGGCTTCAAAATTTTCTTCAATATTTTTACGGGTAATATTGACATCATCAACCGCAGGTACCCCAGGGATACCTTCTAAAACACCTTTTGTTGACGGTGTTTGTAATAAATTGGCTAATTTAGAGTCTTTCGTTAAACCCTCACTGATCTCAATCCCACAAAATTCACGTTCACCTTTCTCGTAAGCACGCCACATTGAGCCGGTAATGTATTGACGACAAATGGCTTCAATCATCACGGGTTTGGCTTTTTGTACAATCCAAACAAAGGGGTGTGGAATATCAAGTATATGGCTGTCCGCTAACCCTTGGTCTTTAAACAATTTAAACCAATGATTTGAAATGGCATTAAGTGCTGCGCCTTTACCAGGAACACCCCTCATACCGCCTTCACCGTGCCAAATACAATCAAAGGCTGAGATACGGTCGCTGATAACCATAATAGCTAGTGGTGTATCACTAGGCACATCATAGCCTTTGTCTTTGATTAAACGCGCACTATCACTTTGGGTTAACCAATAAACAGAGCGAACTTTGCCATTATGTACAGCCGCGTCACTTCGGATCGGTAAATCATTATTTACTGCTAAAACTTTATCAGCTAAATTCATCGGATAGACCTTAGGTTTGAATTAAATTAATTGTAACAAATATAAACTCAAAGATTCAAATATAACATTTGTTATAATAATAAAAAAAGGACGCAAATTGCGTCCTTTTTTAAAAGCTTAACTTCAAATTTATGCAGCTAAAGAAGCTTGCGCTTTTTCAACTAAAAATGTGAAGGCTGTTTTGTCATATACTGCGATGTCAGCTAGGATCTTACGATCTATTTCAATAGAAGCCTTTTTCAGACCGTTAATGAAACGACTATAAGATAAACCATTTTGACGAGCTGCCGCGTTAATACGAGCAATCCAAAGTTGACGGAATTGACGTTTACGTTGACGACGGTCACGGTAAGCGTATTGGCCAGCTTTAGTTACAGCTTGAAAAGCAACACGATAAACGCGACTACGAGCACCGTAATAACCTTTAGCTTGCTTTAGAACTTTTTTATGACGTGCACGAGCTTGTACACCACGTTTTACTCTTGCCATTTTCTATTTCTCCTATTAACCGTGACGTAAAAGTTTTTTAACTGACTTAATGTCAGCAGCAGCGATCATACATTTAGCACGTAAATGACGCTTAACTTTAGTACGGCGTTTAGTCAAAATATGACGTAAGCCAGCTTGTTTGAACTTGTAGCCAGAAGCTGTTTTTTTAAAGCGCTTTGCAGCACCTTTATTGGTTTTCATTTTAGGCATGTTAATAACTCCGCATTGTTATGCCAAATTTAAGTAGCCGAGGCGAAAATCATCTTTTTTCACAAAAGTGTTAAAAGGAATAATTTTACTTGCAAGCCTTGCTACCGCGTAAAGATAAAATTGGTGAATTAACCCTTTAAAAGGTTAATTACTTGTCAAACCAAAGATTATCTATTTTTAGGGGCTAGGACCATCACCATTTGACGACCTTCCGCGCGACGCGGAAAGAATTCAAGTACGGTTAATTCTTCTAAATCGTTTTTAACACGTGTTAGAAGTTTTAAACCGAGTTCTTGGTGAGCCATTTCACGGCCACGGAAACGTAATGTAACCTTGACCTTGTCGCCACCTTCTAAAAAGCGCTTCAGGTTGCGTAGTTTGACCTGATAATCGCCTTCATCTGTACCAGGACGGAATTTAATTTCCTTGACCTGTATTTGTTTCTGATTTTTTCGCTGTTCTTTTTGTTCTTTAGCTTTTTCGTAAATGAACTTACCATAGTCCATTACACGACAAACTGGCGGTTTGGCAGTTGGGCTCATTTCAACAAGATCTACACCAGCAGTATCTGCTTGATCCATCGCTTCATCTAATGTAACGATTCCACCGGGTTCACCGTCAAATTTAATTAAACGAACTTCATCACCTGGGATATCTGTAATTAACTCATTCAAACGATGTGCTGGCTCTTTACGCCCGCCTCGTTGTCCACCTTTAATAGCCATGTTCCTCCAAAGAACTTTAGTACGAAACTATACATTTGTTTTTAATAGTTTCGATTATAATAAATTTTGTTGTGCAATTTAACTACTATTTGTAATTAAATCGATTTATGCCCGTGTTTTTACTTCTTCACTTATTTTTTGAATGAAGTCGTCTACAGACATCTTTCCTAAATCTTCACCACTTCGAGTTCGAACGGCAATTTCACCACTGGTCATCTCTTGATCACCAACAACTAATAAATACGGAACACGCTTCAAAGTATGCTCGCGGATTTTAAAGCCTATTTTCTCATTTCTCAAGTCTAGTTTTGCTCTAAATCCACTTTCTTTCAGTTTTTTTACTACTTTTTGACAATATTCGCCTTGTTTATCGGTAATATTCATAATTATGACTTGAGTTGGCGATAACCACGTTGGAAATTTGCCGGTATACTCTTCAATCAAAATACCAATAAATCGCTCTAATGATCCTAAAATGGCACGATGAATCATTACCGGAATATAACGTTCATTGTCTTCACCAACATAAGTTGCTCCCAAACGTTCTGGCAGAGCAAAATCAAGTTGAACGGTACCACATTGCCAAGCACGTCCTAAACAGTCCATTAGGGTAAACTCAATTTTAGGGCCGTAAAATGCCCCTTCACCCGGTAAATATTCAAAATCAATATTACTGTCGGTTAATGCTTGCGCTAATCCTGCTTCGGCTTTGTCCCAAATCTCGTCGCTACCAATACGGTTTTCAGGACGTGTCGACAATTTAACAACAATATCTTTAAATCCAAAAGAGCCATAAACGTCATAGACCATTTCAATACATTTAGTCACTTCTGCTTGTACTTGCGACTCCATACAGAAAATATGCGCATCATCTTGAGTAAAAGCACGTACTCGCATCAAGCCATGTAACGACCCTGAAGGCTCATTACGGTGACAACAACCAAACTCAGCAATACGAAGGGGTAAATCTCGGTATGATTTCAACCCTTGGTTAAAAATTTGTACATGACCTGGGCAATTCATGGGTTTAATTGCATATTCACGTTTTTCAGACGTTGTTGTAAACATGCCATCGGCATATTTATCCCAATGCCCCGATTTTTCCCACAAACTTCTGTCCATCATCATCGGAGCTTTAACTTCGTCATAATCATATTCACGAAGCTTTTCACGAACAAACTTTTCTAACTCAGTATAAATTGTCCAGCCATCGTTGTGCCAAAACACCATGCCAGGGGCTTCTTCTTGCCAATGAAATAAATCAAGGGTTTTACCAATCTTACGATGGTCACGCTTTTCAGCTTCTGCAAGACGTTGAATATAAGCTTTTAATTGCTTTTTATCGGCCCATGCTGTGCCATAAACGCGCTGCAACATTTTATTGTCTGAATTACCACGCCAATAAGCACCAGCCAGTTTCATTAACTTAAAGTAATGACAATGGCGCATACTAGGAACATGCGGGCCACGGCACATATCAATATATTCTTCGTGATGATACAACGCAGGACTATCGTCTTGGCTAATATTTTCATCTAAAATTTCAAGTTTATAAGTCTCACCACGCCCTTCAAAGGTATCGCGAGCTTCCTGCCATGAACCTACTTTTTTAACGACTTGATAATTACTACGCGCTAATTCTGTCATCCGCTTTTCAAGTTTAGTTAGGTCGTCTTCGGTAATGGTATGCTCAAGGTCTACATCATAATAAAAACCATTATCAATCGTAGGTCCAATCGCCATTTTAGTGTCAGGCCATAGCTGCTTAATAGCATGACCTAATAAATGAGCACAAGAGTGACGAATGATTTCTAAACCTTCATCATCTTTACTAGTAATAAGTTGTAATTTGACATCGGTTTCAATTAATTGACAAGCATCGACTAAGTTACCATCAATGCGCCCTGCTATGGTCGCTTTCGCTAAACCCGGACCAATATCAAGCGCAACATCCATTACAGATACTGCATTATCGAAAGAGCGTTGAGAGCCGTCGGGGAGAGTTATTACTGGCATGAAATATCCTTTGATCAGTGGTGGCACACACGCAGTGTCACTTGAAATTATTGTTTTTTTTCTAGGTTCTAGTCTAAAATTGATTAGAACCATTACATAAGCACGGCAATATAGGGGAAAATAACATTTTTTGCAATACAAGAGGCATGATGCTTAAGCTCTTTTACCATTTATATTTAATACTCAACCATTGTTACAAATTATTTTGTTTATATTTATTAGGATCCTCAGTAGCATTTTCTGTAACCGCTAGCACCTTAATTATTGCTAATGTTAAAAACAAAGCCGACGTTGCCGACCAACAGCCTCAAAATTGGCAGTTATGGCGGGCAAGTAATACCTTAAGTATTGAATTCAGAAACATCCCCCACTCTGACTTAATTGAAATTCGTGCTAAAGCAGTTATAGAGTCCAGCCTCTCCGGCACATTATTGTTTCTTCAACAGACGAAAAACATTCCACAGTGGCTACATAATTCAAGTAACAGCGAAATTATTAAAACGATATCTGAGACAGAAAATATATCACTCACTCATTTTGATAAAGTTTGGCTAGTAAAAAAGAGGGAAATGATCATTCGATCACATTATTGGCAGAATAAGGATTTATCGGCAGAGGTCACCATTAAAGACGAAAGTAAAAATTATCGTCAATATCAATCTAAAAAGGCAATACAGATAAATATCCTCTCAGCACATTGGTTAATCAAAAATAGGCGTAAAGGCATAATAGAAATCGAACATAGGATTATTGCCGACCCTAATGGCCATATCCCCAAGTGGCTAGCCAATCGAATAGCGTTAAAGTCAATGTGGCGAACCTTAATCAATATATAAAATCAGTTACCCGGCTCTCATTACCAGAAAGAAAAGTTGAAAAACATTCAAGAACTGGGTGATGATTAGTCATTATAAAAACATATAATTATTAACTAAAACAATGCCCTACTCTGTAAATAAAAAATAATAAATACGTTCATTAGCACTCTAGCTAAAATAAGCCATAATTAAACAAAGCGCGAAATTAATAGTTAAACTCATACTTAAATCCTCTAGGAGGCATTATGCTCCAAGATCTAACTATCAAACGTATACACTGCCCGCATTGCGGACATCATTGTCATGTTACATTAGATTCCACATCAGGAGATCAAGATTATTACGAAGAATGTCCCTCTTGTTGCAAAGATATTCACTTAAATATGCATATCGATGAGTATCAACAAAAGATTCAACTAGCCATTGATAGTGATGACGAACAAATTTTTTAAAAACCATTAAAATAAATAACGGTTGTAGGATGAGTTTACATTAAAAACTTCAGCTTATTGTTGTACTCCACAATTAAACCGTTATCATCTTACCCATATAATCAATTATCCTTTTAGGTATGTTTTTTTAACTGCCCAATATACTTATACTCCACTATAGATTCATTAATGACGTTAACTAAATTCAATCGACACACCAAAAGCATAATGAAACTTGCTTATCCTATTTTAGTCGCCCAACTGATCCAAAACTTGATGGGGTTTGCAGACACGGTAATGGCAGGAAGAGTAAGCTCAACGGATATGGCGGCAGTTGCCGTAGCCAATAGTATTTGGTTACCCTTAATCCTAACTATTTATGGGTTAATAATGGCGCTTTCAGCCATTGTATCCCAACTAGCTGGTGCTAAAAAATTCATTGATATTAGTAATGAAACTTATCAAACCGCTTGGATTGCTTTAACGTTAGGACTTAGTTTAATAGCCCTTTATTATTTATTAGCCCCGCTGTTATTTACCTCAATGGCTATTGATATTGATGTAAATTTGAAACGCCTAATCTTTGATTATTTAGGTTACATTGTTTGGGGCGCGCCTGGGTATTGTTTATATCTCGTGCTAAGAAACTATTCGGAAGGCTTATCACATACCAAACCCACTATGTTTATTAGCATAATCGGCTTACTGGTTAACATACCTGCCAATTATATCTTTATCTATGGCGGGTTTGGTATTCCTGCACTAGGTGGTGCAGGTTGTGGTATTGCCACCGCCCTAGTCTATTGGGCAATGTTTATCTCCATGGCCGTGTATTGCTACAAATCAGACTATTTAAAGCAAGCTGACTTGTTTTCTCAATTTTATTGGCCAAACTTCGCTAAAATTAAGAATATTTTATCTTTGGGTGTACCTATTGCGCTGTCATTATTATTTGAAGTGAGTTTGTTTGCGGTAGTGGCTATTTTATTAGTGCCCTTTGGCGCCAACATTGTCGCTAGCCATCAAATAGCCCTCAACTTTACCGGCTTAATTTTTATGGTGCCGCTTAGTATTGCCATGGCAGTTACTATAAAGGTCGGCTTTGCCGTTGGCGATAAAAATTTTCAACAAGCAAAAAACTACTGTTATTACTCAATAATATTAGGCCTGCTATTAGCGGTAGTTACTGCCTTTATAACGCTGGTTTATCGCTTTCAAATAGCCAGTATATATACCACAGAAATCGAGGTAATTAACCTAGCAGCCAGTTTAATGTTTTTGGCGGCCTTGTATCAATTCTCTGATACCGTGCAAGTTATCTGTGCTGGTGCATTACGGGGTTATAAAGATACAACGTCAATTTTAGTGATTACTTTTGTCTCATATTGGTTAATTGGATTAACCGTAGGGTTAGTCCTTGGGGTTACTGATTGGATTATTCCTCGGATTGGTCCCTATGGATTTTGGATAGGTTTTATTACCGGATTAACCGCAGCAGCTATTTTATTGGCTTGGCGTTTAACGGTTGTTCAAAGCCGCATCGAAAACAGCCTAGCTAAAACGGTTGAAATTTAAAAGAAACAACACATATTGGCTAATTAACAAGCAAACGATTAAATATACCTTTTCAAGGGTGAAAACTACTTGCATCTACTCAGACAGATAGCTAATATAACGCCTCGTTGATGCAAGGAAGTATTATTTTCTAAAGCATTCATCGATTTATTAAATACATAGCTTTAAAAGCTCGCTTAGCTCAGTTGGTTAGAGTACTTGCATGACATGCAAGGTGTCGCAGGTTCGAGTCCCGCAGCGAGCACCA
>CAWVSL010000010.1:0-82603 GCA_963933115.1 uncultured Colwellia sp. | reverse complement strand
TATTGTTGTACTATTATTTGGCACTAAAAAACTACGTAATTTAGGTGGTGATTTAGGCTCAGCTATTAAAGGTTTTAAATCAGCGATTGGTGAAGATAAGGAAAAGCCCACAGATACTTTAACTGATAAATCAGAAGACAGCTCAAAAGAGAAAACTGAAGCTAAAGATAAAGATCAGGCATAATTTATGTTTGATATTGGTTTTTGGGAGTTAATGGTAATAGGTATTCTTGGTTTGATCGTTTTAGGTCCTGAGCGATTACCTGTTGCCATCCGTACGATTAGAAGCTGGCTTTCCAGTGCAAAAAATTTTAGTGAAGGTGTTAAAACTGAGCTAAAAGAAGAATTACGGGTAAATGAGCTTCATGAGAACTTAAAAAAAGCAGAACAAAGTGATTTGAAAAATTTGAGTCCTGAAGTCGCTGAATCTCTAAAGTCATTAAAAGAAGCTGCTGAAATGGTGACTCGCCCTTATGAAAATTCAGACACGGAAAAGACTTTGGCTAATCCGTTTACTGACAATATCAAAGATGAACCCTCTGTTAAAGATGAGCATAAATTAAATTGATGAGCGAAAAAATCCAATCAAGTTATACTTTATTTGAGCACTTGTTAGAATTACGCACGCGCTTACTGCACTCGGTACTTGGTGTTTTAATTGTTTTTTGTTCACTGGCGTATTTCGCACAAGATCTTTACCAATATTTAGCTTTGCCTCTGCTTTCAACTATGCCAGAAGGCACACAAATGATAGCAACAGATGTTGCATCACCATTTTTTGCTCCCTTTAAACTGACCATAGTATTGTCGATGTTTATTGCTATGCCATATATTCTATTTCAAGTTTGGTCGTTTATAGCGCCTGGGCTTTATCGGAATGAAAAACGGTTAATTATTCCATTAATGGTGGGTAGCACCCTATTATTTTATGGTGGCATCGCATTTGCCTATTTTGCCGTCTTTCCCGTAGTGTTTTCATTTTTCAATTCTGTAGTGCCTGAAGGGGTAACTATTGCTACCGATATCAGCAGTTATTTAGATTTTGTTTTAAAGCTATTTTTTGCATTTGGGGTGGCATTTGAAATCCCCATTGTGATTATATTGTTATGTTGGACTGGGGTTACAGATGTTGATAGTTTGAGGAATAAACGCCCTTATGTAATTGTTGGTGCATTTTTTATTGGTATGTTGCTAACACCACCAGATATAATTTCACAAACAATGTTAGCAATTCCTATGTTGTTATTATTTGAAATAGGATTAATATTTGCTTCTTTTTATACTAAAAAAGATAACGAAATTGAATCGGTGAATGATCATGGAAATAATTAATTAATTGATTGATATTGGTGTTAACTTTACTAATAAAAGATTTGATAAAGACCGATCAGATGTTATTCAACGCGCGATAAATAATAATATACACGCCCTCCTGGTAACAGGAACAAACATTGAAGAAAGTAAAAAAGCGTTAGAGCTATGTCAACAGTTTCCCGATTATCTTAGCTGTACTGCAGGTGTTCATCCGCATGATGCCGATCACGTTAGTGTCAATTATCTAAAAGAAATAGCCGAACTTGCAAGTCACCATCACGTCAAAGCTATTGGTGAATGTGGCTTAGACTTTAATCGAAATTTTTCGGATCCGGCTCAACAAATAATTGTTTTTCAACAACAAATTAATCTTGCTATCGCCCTTAACCTCCCCTTATTTTTACATCAAAGAGATGCATTTGAGCCTTGGCTTGAGTTATTAATACCGGCTTTGGGTAAAGTTCCTGCCATGGTGAGTCATTGTTTTACAGGCAATAAAAAAGAATTAGATCGATGTCTAGCAGCTGATATGTATATTGGGATTACTGGTTGGCTTTGTGATGAAAGGCGAGGTCAAGAATTAAGGGATATTATTAAATATATTCCTTTAAATCGCTTAATGATTGAAACAGATGCACCTTATCTTACACCAAGAAACATTCGACCAAAACCCAAAAGTAGCCGCAATGAGCCAGCATACCTTCGTTATATTATTCAAACCTATGCTGATATAACAGGGATACCATCACAAGTTATTATTGAGCAGAGCACTATTAATGCTCAAAAGATTTTTGATTTACCAATGAGTCAAAAGGGTACTTAACTTGGCGAACTTCCTCATTTAGCCCTAATTACTTCAGTGTTATGGTTAAACAACTGCGTTAGAGCTAAATCTAGCTTTAAAGGTCTACGAGTATTATAATCGAGCACTGAGTTAATATTTACCACCTTATATCCCTTAGGAGCAACTGAATGACGCACTCCACTGCTAACACCTTTGGACAATATCCAGCCAGAAGAATGCGCCGAATGCGTAAAGATGATTTTACCCGGCGTTTAATGGCTGAGAATCAATTAACTGTTAACGATTTGATCTATCCAGTATTTGTCCTTGAAGGTGAGAATCAACGTCAAGCGATTGCTTCTATGCCTGGGGTTGAGAGGAAAAGTATTGATTTATTACTAGAAGAAGCACAGGAGTTGGTCGATTTGCGTATTCCCGCAGTGGCTATTTTTCCTGTTACCCCCAGTAATAAAAAATCATTAATGGCAGAAGAAGCTTATAATCCTGATGGTCTAGCACAGCGAACAGTTCGGGCTTTAAAAGCAAAATTCCCACAACTGGCAGTGATTACCGATGTTGCTCTTGATCCCTTCACCACACACGGACAAGATGGTATTTTAAGTGAAAGTGACACGAATAAAGCCGGTCCTCACGGTTACGTCGTTAACGACGTCACTAAAGAAATTCTAGTGAAACAAGCCCTTTCTCATGCCCAAGCAGGAGCAGATATTGTTGCACCATCAGATATGATGGACGGTCGAGTAGGAGCAATTCGACAAGGCTTAGAAGCAAGCGGTTTTGTGAATACCAAAATTTTAGCTTACTCAGCAAAGTATGCGTCTAATTACTATGGGCCGTTTCGAGATGCGGTTGGTTCTGCGGGTAATATTAAAGGTGGAAACAAACATACTTATCAAATGGACCCAGCAAATAGTGATGAAGCTTTGCATGAGGTTGCACAAGATATTGCTGAAGGTGCAGATATGGTGATGGTTAAACCGGGGATGCCGTATTTAGATGTTGTTAGACGGGTAAAAGACACTTTTAAGGTGCCAACTTATGCCTATCAAGTGAGTGGTGAATATGCCATGCATATGGCTGCGATTCAAAATGGTTGGTTAGCAGAAAAACCGTGTGTGATGGAAGGTTTATTAGCTTTTAAACGAGCGGGTGCTGACGGTATACTAACTTATTTTGCCAAACAGGTAGCACAATGGCTAAAGGAAGATCAAATCCGTTAGACTGCTGATTGATTGAATACAGTGTCGATTAATCTAAACAGGGTTATCCTCAACAGTAATAACGCTACTAGCCAAATTAAACGTGTTTAATAGATATTGTTTTAGTTTGGCTAATTAAGCCACTAGCTTATATAGAGTAAAATTTATCTGCATAACTAGTTAATACTCCTTTTAAAGTCCATCCCAACGTAATTATATTCATCAGTGAAATGCTCACAGTGTAAACTCAGTAGGTTTACGCTCTATTTTGATAAAGTAATTAAACCAAAATAAGGCAAATAATGTTTTTAGTCTTTTATTTTAACTGAGGATTTGATGTCTAGTGACTTTATTGGTCACTATTACTTATTATAGAAACGATATTTATTCATTAATAGTAAGTTTATATGCACTATTAAATATTTATATGTCTAACGATATCTAACTATGAGATATTAACAATAGTTAGATTAATCTTATGAAGCGGAAATCACTGAGATCTTGCCATAATAGACTGATAGGTGTTTTATGTTTAAAGAGAATGCTGAAAAATTTATTTATAACTCATCAATAGGCATTCATGCTGTATCAGCAGAAGGTGTCATTGTTTATGCCAATGAGTGTGAGCTAGAAGTGTTAGGATACGAAAAAAGCGAATATATTGGCCATCATGTTTCAGAGTTTCAGATCGACAAAGAGTGTTTATCTGCGATGCTAGAGCGTTTAAGTCTTTTTGAGAAATTAAAGAATTATCCTGCAAGGGTTCAAGGAAAGAATGGAATTAAATATATCATCTACAACTCAAGTGTTTTCGAAGAAGATGGAGAATTTAAACATACACGTTGTTATGCAACAGAGGTTGAAAAAGTGATTTATAATGTGTTTATGAAGCATTTTAAATTTTAGACTAGACCAACTTAGCAACTGATAAAAGAGGTTTTAGGTGTTTACTGGTTTAGCTTCACTTCATTTAGTAAAGCACTTGATAAAGTGCTTTACTTGGCGATTATATTACAGGGTGAGTTCGTATTGCTTAAATAAGGTCATTGATTTTGATATTCTCTTACCGCATCCGCTAAAGTCATGCCAATAAAGTCAGGACCAATGAATAATCGGCTACTCTTTTTGTCATCAATAAATGCTGAAACGGCAACGCCAGGAAGGCTATCTTTAACATCGTTAGGCGCATGTGGTCCACCTAAGTCAGTGCGGCACCATCCAGGATCAGTTAAATTGATCATAACATTTGTCCCTTCAACTTTAGTGCCTAAATCTTGAGTAAACTTATCAAGTGCCGCCTTACTTGCAGAATAAGCTGCCTGCTCTGGCTGATCTTTAATACCGCTTGTGGTATTTATAATCCGACCAAACCCTTTGCTCATCATCTTAGGTAAAAAGTGATAACATATTGTGGTAACAGCGATGAGATTAATCTTAAAACTACTATCAAAATCTTCTATTGGGGTTTGAATAAAATCATTTCTATAAGTCACTTGAATACCGGCATTATTAAAAACAAAATCAACATCCACGGTTAGATCATCAATAGTTTTTAACATGGTTCTTACTTCAGAATCTTTAGACAATTCGGCTTGAACATTTACGGCATCTACGCCTAATGCTTTAACTTCATTTAGGATTTTTTCTGAATTTGATTTACTTCTACTATGCAGTATTAGGTTACAACCTCTAGCGGCCATAAATAAGGCTAATTCATAGCCCACTCCTCTACTTGCTCCTGTTATAAGCGCCCATTTACCTTTAACACTAACCATTTTTTTTTCCTAAATATTTGTTTTGATTTGTTAATTTATATAGAGATTAAAGCGATTGAATAACTAAAGAAAAGCCAATAACTTGAAGGTTTTTATTTTCTTGTTTTAGCTCGTCAACAATAAGGGGATGGACAGTTAACCAAGATTTTGGTAGAGATAACTGAATAGTTTTATTGTTGATTTTGGTCTGATAACAGGGCAATACATCGTCTTTACGGCGATGGCACAAAATTACGGCTAAACGGAGTATTATTAATAAATAGCCTGCTGTTTCAGTATCAACCACATTTTGTTCATTTAATAACGCTAGGTCAATATCACCTTTATATAACTGGACAAATGTAGCTAATAATCCACGTTCAGCTTGATTGAAACCAGGTAAGTCGGCATTTTTGACAATATAAGCACCATGTTTTTGATGATGTTTATATTCGAGTAATAAACCGATTTCAAGTAAGGCACAGCTAGCCGTTAATAATTTGTAGCCATTATCTTTTTTAAGTGAGGTGTAAAGTGCAAATTGATCAAATAAATTGTGGGCTTGGGCAGTAATACGTTTTGCATGTTTTTGATCAATATGAAAGCGCTCTATCAAAGAAGCAAGCGTTCGTTTCCTGATACTGAGTTGACGCATATTAGGTAACATTTCATAAAGTAAGCCTTCACGTAATGCACCACTTGATAATTGAAGTGATGTAATAGAAAAACAGTCAAAAATCGTCATTAAAATAGCTAAACCACTAGCAAATACTGGGATGCGATCGCTAGTCAGGCCATTAATAGTAATAGCGTCAAAATGCTTAAAATCAAGTAATTGGTTTTGGATATCTTGTAAGAATTCAGCCGTAATAATACTAGGTTTATTATGCCAGTGTAGAATTTCAGCAAGGGCTTGCATAATACCTGAACCACCTAATACAGCTTGCCAGCCAATTTTTTGGTAGCTCGCTACTAAGGGATTAAGTTGTTGCTTTACAGCTAAACTGACTTGCTTAAAATTATGTGCTGATAGTTGCTCATCTGCAAAATATTTTTCTTTAAAAGTAATACAGCCAATATCTAAGCTGGTGACAATTTCAGCATCAAAACAATTACCAATAATTATTTCAGTACTCGCCCCACCAATATCTAAAACTAAACGATGATCAACACTGCAAGAAGTGTGAGCTACACCTAAATAAATTTGTTTAGCCTCTTGTTCGCCAGTGAGTAAGGAGACTTTTTGGCCCAGAATTTTTTCCGCTCGGCAAAGGAAATCATCTGCGTTACTAGCAATTCTGAGCGTTGCTGTGGCTACAATGCGAATATTTTCTTCAGGAATGTCCTGTAATCGCTCTGCAAAAAAACTTAAACATTCTTCTCCACGAGCAATTGCGGCATTACTTAAGTAATTATTTTTATTTAAACCTGAGGCCAAACGTACTTTACGTTTGACCTTGTCGACTACTTGCACGCTATCTTCTAATAATCGAGTGATCAGCATATGAAAACTATTTGAGCCTAGGTCTATAACGGCAAATAGTGGTAGCTCTGATACGACTTTTTTATTGTCGATGACGCTTTTAGTCACGTAATAATACCTTAGGCTTTACGCCCGCGGTATTGGCCTCCACCGCTTCGATTACGGGTATTGTTACCTTGTCGGTTACCGTTAGGTTTATGACGGCGTTGTCGCGGTTTAGGTTTAGGTAAATCAGTTAACAAGGCATCAGGATCGTATTTACTGACGGGTAATAAATGTTCAATATAATCTTCTATGGCCGGTAAATTAAAGACCGAATCTTCACAAGCAAAACTGATAGCATGCCCTGATGCGCCAGCTCGACCAGTACGACCGATACGATGGACATAATCTTCACAATCATCAGGTAAGTCATAGTTGAAAACATGCGTAACACTTGGAATATGTAAACCTCGTGCAGCAACATCAGTAGCTACCAATATATCCAGGGCACCACTAGTAAAGTCTTCTAATATTTTAAGACGTTTCTTTTGGATTACATCGCCAGTTAATAGACCAACGCGAATTTTATCCGCGGATAAATGATCATAAACTTTTTCACAAACATGTTTAGTATTGGCGAATATAATGGCTTTCTCTGGCCACTCTTCTTCAATAATAGTTTGCAATAGTCCCATTTTATCTTCGTTAGATGGATAAAATAATTCTTCTGAAATTCGTTTGTTGGTTTTTTGTTCTGGTGCTACTTCAACACTTTCTGGATCATCCATATGTTCAAAAGCGAGCTCTTTAACACGAAAGGATAGGGTTGCTGAAAATAACATACTTAAACGTTCAGCTGCGGGTGGCATTTTTCTGAACATGTAACGGATATCTTTAATAAAGCCTAAATCGAACATACGATCAGCTTCATCAAGCACGATAACTTCAATATGACTGAGGTTGTAGATGTCTTGTTTTAAATAATCAATCAATCGACCACAAGTGCCAATTAAAATATCGACACCATTTTGTAATTCTTGGCGTTGACTTTCATAACCTTCGCCCCCATAAACTATTCCAAGACGTAATCCTGTGCTTTTAGCCATTTCTATAGCGTCACGATGGATTTGTATTGCAAGTTCACGGGTGGGTGCCATGATTAAGGCGCGAGGTTGGTTATGATCTGGTTTAGGTTTTTGCAGTAAATGGTGAAATGTGGCTGCTAAAAAGGCGATGGTTTTACCCTCACCTGTTTGAGCTTGGCCTGCTATATCGGTACCTTTTAAAAGTATCGGTAAAGATTTCGCCTGAATAGACGTGCAATGATGAAAGCCCATGGCTTCTAATCCGGTGACAACTTGCGGAGCAAGATTTAGGTCGGCGAATTTTATTTCTGTTAAGTGTGTTTGTTTCATGAGCGCTAGCTTAACAGGTATCTTTAAAAAACGGTATCGAATATATAATGATGAGGTTATACTCTCGTCAATTTAACAACTTTAGGCAATTATGCCGGCCTCAACGGAGAATGTAATGAACGATAAAATTATCCAACTTACCGATGACAGTTTTGAATCTGACGTTCTAAACGCGTCAGGTCTAGTATTAGTAGACTTTTGGGCTGAGTGGTGTGGACCATGTAAAATGATTGCGCCAATTTTGGATGATATTGCTGATGAATATCAAGGGCAAGTGGTTATTGGTAAATTAAATATTGATCAAAATTCAGCTACACCACCTAAATATGGTGTTCGTGGTATTCCAACACTACTTTTGTTTAAAGACGGTACCTTAGCTGATACTAAAGTAGGTGCGTTATCAAAAACTCAATTGAAAGAGTTTTTAGATAAAAACATTTAATCTACCCTTTATAACAAAAAATTCAAAGGTTCAATAAATAGTTATTTGGACCTTTGTTATCCTATAAATACTAGCATTAAACGATTTTAAGGATGAAAAGTGGCTGTTGTGTGATAAAAATACAATCTGCTTACTTTACGGCATCACTATTTAGTGCTAAATTTAGCTTCTCGAAGAAAATACGTTTTAGCTTCTCGAAGAAAACACGTATTTATACACATATCTACATCCCTACTCCTACTTTTTTATATTGTCATCAGACAAGACAACAACATTAGACCAAATAAGTTAAAGAACTCCACTATGAACCTTACCGAACTTAAAGAAAAATCCATTAGCGACTTAGTTGAATTAGCCGAGTCAATGAAGCTAGAACACCTTGCTAGAACTCGTAAACAAGACATTATATTTGCTATCTTAAAAGCGCATGCCAAAAGCGGTGAAGATATATTTGGTAGCGGCGTATTAGAAATTCTCCAAGATGGCTTTGGTTTTTTACGTTCGTCAGACTCATCATATTTAGCAGGGCCTGATGACATTTATGTATCACCCAGTCAAATCCGACGATTTAGCATGCGTACCGGTGATACTATTCAAGGGAAGATTCGCCCACCTAAAGATGGTGAACGTTATTTTGCCTTATTAAAAGTGGCTGAAGTTAACTTTGATCGCCCAGAAAACTCTCGTAATAAAATATTATTTGAAAATTTAACACCAATTCATCCAACAGACCGATTTACTATGCAACGTGGTAATGGTTCGACGGAAGACATTACAGCCCGTGTTTTAGATTTAGCTTCGCCGATAGGTAAAGGTCAACGTGGTTTGATTGTTGCGCCACCCAAGGCAGGTAAAACATTATTACTACAAAACATTGCGCAAAGTATTGCCCATAACCATCCTGATGCCGAATTAATGGTTTTACTTATTGATGAACGTCCTGAGGAAGTAACAGAGATGCGTCGATTAGTTAAAGGTGAAGTCATTGCTTCCACCTTTGATGAACCTGCTAATCGTCATGTTCAAGTTGCTGAAATGGTAATTGAAAAAGCCAAGCGTTTAGTTGAACACAAAAAAGACGTAGTTATTTTACTTGACTCGATCACGCGTTTAGCTCGTGCTTATAATACGGTTATTCCTTCATCAGGTAAAATATTAACCGGTGGTATTGACGCCAACGCATTGCACCGACCAAAACGTTTTTTTGGTGCAGCACGAAATATTGAAGAAGGTGGTAGTTTGACTATCATTGCTACTGCGTTAGTAGAGACCGGTTCTAAAATGGATGAAGTTATCTATGAAGAATTTAAAGGTACAGGTAATATGGAACTCCACTTGTCTCGTAAAGTGTCTGAGAAGCGTGTTTTCCCTGCTATTCATATTAATCGCAGTGGTACCCGTCGCGAAGAGTTAATCACAAAACCTGATGAGCTCCAAAAAATGTGGATCTTACGTAAAATTGTCCACGAGATGGATGAAGTGTCTGCAATAGAGTTTCTAATTGACAAATTAGCGATGACTAAAACTAACAATGAATTTTTTGATTCAATGAAACGTAAATAGTCATAAACGTTATTAAGAGAAACCAGTCATTGTGGCTGGTTTTTGTTTTTAAGGCACAAAGTATTCCTCAGTGTGAGTTATGTATTGTTAAAAGAGTTTTATCGCCAGGCCCTGAGGTCTAATTATTAAGAAATAAGTTTATTTATGAAATATAGTGATTTAAGAGACTTTATTAACCAGTTAGAAAAAATGGGTCAACTAAAGCGCATTAGCCAACCTATTTCCACTGAGTTAGCAATGACTGAAATTAGTGACCGTACATTACGTGCGAAGGGGCCAGCGTTATTATTTGAACGTCCTATCGGTAAAGACGGCGTTGAAAGCTCTATTCCGGTATTGACTAATTTATTTGGTACACCAGAACGTGTTGCCTTGGCTATGGGTCAATCAGACGTGAAAGCCCTTCGTGATGTTGGCAAATTATTAGCCATGTTAAAAGAGCCTGAACCACCTTCAGGTTTTCGTGACGCTCTCAGTAAATTGCCTATTTATAGGCAAGTGCTTAACATGCCAACTAAGTTGCTAAAAAAGGCCGTTTGTCAGCAACAAATTTTTACTGGTGATGAGGTAGACTTAACTCAATACCCTATACAAACCTGCTGGCCAGGTGATGTTGCACCTTTGATTACGTGGGGCTTAACTGTGACAAGAGGCCCGCACAAAGAAAGACAAAACTTAGGTATTTATCGCCAACAGTTATTAGGTAAAAATAAGGTGATTATGCGTTGGCTTTCTCATCGGGGCGGAGCATTAGACTTTCAAGAATTTAAGAAGACTAATCCAGGCGAAAACTATCCAGTCTCTGTTGCTTTAGGTGCCGATCCAGCGACTACTTTAGGCGCGGTTACTCCAGTACCCGATACGTTATCCGAATATGCTTTTGCAGGATTGTTGCGTGGTAGTAAAACTGAAGTCGTCAAATGCATTAGTAATGATTTAGAAGTACCCGCCTCGGCAGAGATTATTTTGGAAGGTTATCTTGACCCCAATGAAGTCGCCCCTGAGGGTCCTTATGGAGATCATACCGGTTACTACAATGAAGTTGATAATTTCCCTGTTTTTACTGTTACTCATATAACACAGCGTAAAAATCCGATCTATCATAGTACCTATACAGGTCGCCCACCCGATGAGCCTGCGATTTTAGGTGTAGCGCTCAATGAAGTCTTTGTCCCTATTTTACAAAAACAGTTCCCTGAGATCCAAGACTTTTACCTTCCACCTGAAGGGTGCTCGTATCGTTTAGCTGTCGTTACTATTAAAAAGCAGTATGCTGGGCATGCTAAACGCGTAATGATGGGCGTTTGGTCATATTTACGTCAGTTTATGTACACCAAATTTGTTATTGTTTGTGATGATGATATTAATGCGAGAGATTGGGAGGATGTGATTTGGGCGATGACCACAAGAATGGACCCCAGTCGTGACACCGTATTAATTGAAAACACCCCAATTGATTACCTCGACTTTGCTTCACCTGTTTCAGGTTTAGGCTCAAAGATGGGCTTAGATGCCACTAATAAATGGCCTGGTGAAACTACGAGGGAGTGGGGTGAGCCAATTACAATGACCGAAGAGGTCAAATCTCAAGTCGATGCGTTATGGGATGATCTCGGCATCTTCAAATAATTAGCTATGGTCAGCCACTAGATGATTAAGCTGATCAGTGTTGCAGTATAAGTTAAGGTTATTAAAAAATGAATATTATAAATTGTCAGGTTCACTCGATTACTTCTCTAACAACACATGTATATAAAGTGTTGCTTAAGCCTGATCAAGTCGTTGATTTTATTCCTGGACAGTATTTAAACTTTGTCATGAGCGAGAAAGACAAACGTCCATTTTCAATTGCGAGTTCACCCAACTCAGAGTTTATTGAGTTACAAATTGGTGCTTTTGGTGCCGATAGTTATCCGATGCAGGTAATTGAAAAGATCAGGTCCACTGATACAGTCACCATTGAAATGCCCTTAGGAAATGCACCGTTGATAACAGCTAGTGACCGACCACTATTATTAATGGCTGGTGGTACAGGTTTCTCTTATATCAAATCAATGTTTGAATATTTAGCAGAACAAAAAAGTACTCGACCTGTTTTGGTTTATTGGGGTTTACGCGAACCAAGTGCTTGTTATGAGTTAACTCAAACCGCGGCTATAGTCGATAAATTGCCGCATGGTAAGTTTATACCTGTTGTTGAGACTCCTGATGAACATTGGCAAGGTCGGACTGGTTTGGTCCATCAGGCAGTAATGGATGACATTAGCAGTTTAGCACCTTACGATATTTATTTGGCTGGCCGTTTTGAAATGATAAGCCTAGTAAGAACTGATTTTGTTAAACATGGCGCGTTATTAGAGCATATGTATGCCGATGCTTTTGCCTTTATTTAAGTTTTAGGTTGAGTTTTAAGCCTGAATCTTTAAAAAACAAAGGGTGTTTCTCTTTTTATAAATACCGTTATCTCATATCAGTCAGGGCTTAGTCATTAGGCCCTATCTGATTTATTGTGTGTTACCCCAAGGGTTAGCTGGACTGCTATTTCTAGCTCGAGCATTACTTGCCCGTTTTTGTCTTAAACGTTCAGCATCGGATAAACTTAACTCCGCAGGTAAACCCATTTTATCATGGGCAGGGACTATCCGATCACGAGGGGGTAATTGAAACTGTTCATCGTCTGCTCTTGGTAATCCTTTATATTGATACATATAAAATCCTTCTACCTTTTCTTGAGCCCAATCTGTTTTTCTCAGAAATTTAAGACTTGATAAAGTACTCACATTGGTTTTAAAGCAATTTAGATTTAAATAAGCATAGAGAATCTCCCAGCCATAGTGCTCGACCAGTTCATCTAATACTTGCTCTAATTTAATGCCATGTAATGGATTATTTTTATATATATCTTCTGAGCTCATGCTAATACCAATAAGTTTAATGTTTAAGATTAAATCCCGTTAATTATAAATTCTGCTTAGCTGTATAGATAGTTTTATTATCAAAAGATTAAGACCACTAATTTGGTGATCAAATTAATCTGGCTTAACGATAGTGTTAATTCGAAAAAACAGCATGTTATAGCAACATTTTTTTAAGATAAAATAAGATGTCGTGGCCATTAAACTTTTCATTTTCAACAAACTCTTTTCATCGGCAAACATCGACAGTACTCGCTTTGATCATATTATGTAATGTGTGGTGAAAACTTACAGCTTATGCGATATTTTGCTTTAGTTTTGATTGCTGATCCCCTAGAATGATTGCCCAAATAAGGAAGTAAATATTGTTCTGTTATTTTATATACCTAAGGTACTTTAAATTGTTTGAAGTGCCTTAGGTCTATAATTTAATTTTGTCTCACTACCTAGGAGTGTTTTAGCTATGACCGCTTTAGAAAACTCGATTGATTTATCTCAATACGGCATTAATAACGTAAAAGAAGTTGTTTATAATCCTTCGTACGAATTACTTTTTGCTGAAGAAACTAAAGCAAGTCTAACAGGCTTTGATAAAGGCGTAGAGACTGAACTCGGAGCCGTAAATGTTGATACGGGTATTTTTACCGGTCGTTCACCTAAAGATAAATATATTGTTTGTGATGATATAACTCGCGATAGCGTTTGGTGGTCAGATCAAGGCAAAAATGACAACAAAGCGATGAGCCAAGAAACTTGGGATCACTTAAAAGGATTAGTTGCCAACCAACTTTCGGGCCAGCGATTATTTGTTGTTGATACTTTTTGTGGTGCTGATAAAGCAACTCGTTTAAAAGTTCGTTTTATTACTGAAGTGGCATGGCAAGCGCATTTTGTTAAAAATATGTTCATTCGTCCAAGTGATGAGGAGTTACGAAGCTACCAGCCAGATTTTATCGTCATGAATGGTGCAAAAACAGTAAACGATAAGTGGCAAGAACAAGGTTTAAATTCAGAAAATTTTGTTGCTTTTAATTTAACTGAAAAAATTCAACTCATTGGTGGTACTTGGTACGGTGGCGAAATGAAGAAAGGTATGTTCTCAATGATGAATTACTACCTTCCGCTTCAAGGTATCGCTTCAATGCATTGCAGTGCTAACGTTGGTGAAGATGGCGATACTGCTATCTTTTTTGGCCTTTCAGGTACAGGTAAGACAACGCTTTCTACTGATCCTAAACGGCAATTAATTGGTGATGACGAGCATGGTTGGGATGACAATGGTATCTTTAACTTTGAAGGAGGTTGTTATGCAAAAACAATTAACCTGAGTAAGGAAAATGAACCTGATATTTACAATGCTATTCGTCGTAATGCCTTACTAGAAAACGTAACAGTTGATGCTAAGGGTAAAATTGATTTTGATGATAATTCAATAACTGAAAATACTCGAGTATCCTACCCTATTGACCATATCGATAATATCGTTAAGCCTATTTCACGAGCGGGGCATGCTAAAAAGGTTATCTTTTTAACAGCTGATGCCTTTGGTGTACTACCACCGGTGGCAAAATTAACTCCCGAGCAAACAGAATATTACTTTTTATCGGGTTTTACCGCTAAATTAGCGGGTACTGAACGCGGTATTACTAAGCCTACACCGACTTTTTCGAGCTGTTTTGGCGCGGCATTTTTAAGCTTGCACCCAACACAATATGCAGAGGTCTTGAATAAACGTATGACTGAAGTTGGTGCTGAAGCTTACTTAGTTAATACGGGTTGGAATGGTACCGGTAAGCGGATCTCAATTAAAGCGACTCGTGCGATTATTGACGCGATTTTAGACGGTTCAATTGACGATGTTGAAACAACCGTTATTCCCACATTTAACTTAGCTGTACCTAAGGCTATTGATGGCGTTGAAGGTGATATTTTAGATCCTAGAAACACCTACCAAGATAAAGCTGAATGGCACAGTAAAGCGTTAGATTTAGCTAATCGTTTTGTTAATAACTTCGAAAAATTTACTGATACCGATAATGGTAAGGCTTTAGTTGTTGCTGGTCCACAACTCTAGCCAATAGCTTAAACAATAAAATTAGAACCTCAATGAAGAAATTCATTGGGGTTTTTTATTTCACCATGACAGGAAGTAGGAGCTCGAGTGAAGCGTGACCACCGAGCTAATCACGAGAGTATTATTTATCTCTGTTAATCGGTAAACGAACCATAGCCTGTAAACCACCTTCCTTATGGTTTGATAAAATAACAGCGCCACTATGACTATTGACGATACGTTTTATGATAGCCAGACCTAAGCCACTACCTTCAGCACCTCGTGCTTTATCACCTTGGGTGAAAGGGTGAAATAAGCGTTCAATCTCATCTTCGGGAATACCGTCGCCATTATCTTTAACAATAAAATAAACGTAACCGTTTTTTTCGTCTACACCTGATGTTAACTCAATATCGCCAGTACTATAACGTAAGGCATTTTGAATTAAATTGGCGACAACTCGTTTAATGGCAATATATTTTATTGGGATTTTAGGGCAACGATTACGATTAAAGATAATTTTTCTATCATTAGAACTCTCGGCATTGACAACATCTTCAAGTAAGGCATTAATATCATTTAACTCAAAGACATCTTGATTGTCGTTACGAATATAATCGATAAATTGATCTATGATGCTATTCATGTCGTCAATATCGTATTCGATACCTTCTCGAAGAAAGTCGTCCATTTCAGACATCATTTCAGTTGCCAAGCGGATACGAGTCAATGGCGTACGTAAATCATGTGAAATACCCGCCATTAATAAGTTTCTATCCTCTTCAAGCTGTTTAATACCGCTAGACATATGATTAAAGGCCTGAGTTACTGCCATAATTTCAGTCGTCCCACACTCAATCAATGGTTTGGGGAAATTACCTTCGGCAACATCATTTGCAGCCAGTTGTAATGATTTTAAGGGCCGGTTTAATTGGCGAACAAATAACCAGCCACCGCCAACACTCAAAACGCCAATGATCACTAAAAAGAAGATAAGAGGAGAGAAGTTTTCGTCTTCCAAACCTAATAAAGGTATCTTGACCCAAAGATTTGGGGCTTGAGGTGGGCGTATCCAAAAAAGGAAATCATTTGACTGAGAAATACGTACTTCAGCAGGGCCACCGAGTAATTCAGACATTTCATCAGAACGATATTTATAATATCTCGCATTGGCTAAACCTATCTTCATCGCATCTTTCTCACGATAGACACCAATACCTGTTTCACGGTGAAAAGCTTCCACCATTTTGCGGCTGAATTTAGCGTCTGTGACATCAATAAAGACCACTTTGACTTGTTTGGCGAGTAGTTGATTTATCTGTTGAGAATTAGGCTGTATGACATAAATAGCGATGGAAATGTAGGTGACGACCTGATTAATTAACAGTAACAGGCCAATCAATAGTACGGTTTGCCCAAAAGCACTGTTTGGCAATATCTTCATTTAATATATACCTATTTAGGTAGCGCCAACACCATCTGGAACAAATACATAACCGAGTCCCCAAACGGTCTGAATATAACGAGGTTTAGTGGCATCTACTTCCAGCATTCTTCGCAAACGAGATACTTGCACATCGATACTACGCTCTAACGCTGAATAATCTCTACCACGGGCTAGGTTCATCAACTTATCTCTTGATAGGGGTTCTCTAGGATGAGTCGTTAATGCTTTTAACACGGCAAATTCACCGCTAGTGAGAGGTATATTGACGCCATCTTTAACCATTTCACGGGTGGCTAAATTTAATTTATATTCACCAAAGGTAATCATGTTTTCTTTTAACGAAGGTGCCCCAGGAGCTTCTTGGACTCTGCGTCGTAACACGGCTTTTATTCGGGCCAATAATTCACGAGGATTAAAAGGCTTTGGCATATAGTCATCAGCACCAATTTCGAGGCCAATTATGCGGTCAACTTCATCACCTTTAGCTGTTAGCATAACAATGGGAATATTATTGTTTTGTTGGCGCAGTCTACGACAAATAGATAAACCATCTTCACCCGGCAACATTAAATCTAAGACTAACAGGTGAAAATTTTCGCGCTCAAGTAATCGATCCATTTGCTCAGAGCCTGCCGCACTTCGAACGGCAAATCCTTGTTCAACTAGGTAGCGTTCGAGTAATGAGCGCAAACGAACGTCATCATCAACGACTAATATTTTGATTGTTTCCTGTACCATAATCGATATTTCACTGTTAAATTAATTAATTAAACTATAAGACATCTTTTATGAAAAATAACAAAAAGTTGCTTAAATAACTAAGTTAAATGTTACAAGATATGAACTAAATGATCTAGATATTCTGTTTTTTATATAATTTATGTCTAATCATTAAACACTTTGCACTTTGATTATTTAATAACTTAAAATGAAAAATTATCCAAAGGAAATAATATGCGACAATGTCGATATGAAAATTTTGATTCATTTTATTAAATCGCCGATTCGTGTCACTCGTATTACCCATAAACGTGGTAAGTTAAAACTGCAACGTCAAATGTTAGGTATTAAACTTGCCCTTGCCCAAGAGAAAAGTGAAACAAAAGAAATGCTGATCACTTATCGTAAATATACCAGGAGACAAGCTAGCAGTGACGATATGTTAGCGGCAAATAAACAGTTTGTTGATTTGTTAAAGGGTTTAGGTATTGGTATGTTTGCAGTGTTGCCTTTTGCACCAATAACAATCCCATTTGTTATCAGGGTAGGTCGCTGGGTAGGTGTTGAGATATTACCAAGCTCATTTTCTGACATAGATAATTTAAAAAAAGTGAATAAAAAACATTAGTTAATAAAGGTTTTTTGAATGCATAGATACAGTACACTCATTTAAAAAACTATTTTAGATAATTGATGGCTTGGGCATTTACGCACCGTGTAAAACTTTGTTGGCGCTCTTCTCTTGATAAGGACAAAATTGCCTTATTAACTAAAATCATTTTTATTTTCCGGTCTTCTTCATCCAGACCACTTAATTGCTGATGGAAACAACCCAAAAGGCCAAAGTTTAACGCTTGATCAGATTTTATTTCATCATTACCAAGACACAGTATAAGTTTATCAGCGAGTTCATTTTTATTTTTTTTGGTGACTAAATCTGATAGAGACAGGCTAACAGGGTCAACCTTTCTAATTTCATTACAAGAAAAATACATATCAGCAACGGCAACAATAGGAATGAGCTTTTGGTGTTTTTCACTAAATTGGTTTTTTAGCCATTGTTGGTGACTTTTATCTATTTCTTGGGCATAACCAGTCGAAGCGTTGAATATAAATAAAAACAATATAGCGAAACGAGTACACGAACTAGTATATTTTCTTAATTCGTTATTATCTGAATTTATTGTCATATCAATCATCTTTTAAAACGCCTTTATTGGATTATAGCCTATTTTGTTATCACTATAATTACGTCGGGTAACAGAAATAATAGTGATATTAACGTTTCCCTTTAGCGTACCTTAGCCAAATATAAAGACCACTGACAGATAATAATATTAATAGAATAGCTACGACATCCATAAATAGTACACCTAATAAGCCAAAGAACCGGCCACTGTGGGTATCTACTATAATTCTCTCCCAAGTTAAAAACTGAGCTTTATATTGAGATGTTGCTGAAAGTTTGTGTTCTGCTGTCGCTTGGGTCTCATTTATCCATTTCGGCTCAACAATAGTTGATATTGACTGCCATTCAAACAGATCACTATCACTTTGGTAATAACCATTGTCCGTATTGATAATGATAGTGGTAGGACTAATAGACATAGCATTAATATTACTTGGCAAGCCTGAAAGCGTACCTAGTTTATCAACTAATTCGCCCTGCTGGGTAAATACAAATAATTGTTGCTCACTTGCCACCACAATAAACTGTTGGAACTTACCTGCACTCATTACAGGTTCAGATACTTCCATCAGCAAGCGGTCTTTAAGCCAAACTAACTTATCGGTGACTATTAATTCATTGTTGTTATAAAAATTGACTTTATCAGGCGCTTTTATGCCGTAATGATCTTGTAACCAACCGATGTTAACTTTTTGGTGGCCAAGTGACAGTAATTCAGTATGGTTAAGAGCAATCCCCGATAGTGATAAAAAAATCAAAAAAAAGGCCGCGATAATACCTAGTCTACGATGCCACGCTCGTAAGTGCTGAATAAGGCTGATATGCCATGATTTATAAGATTTGAGCATAGTATTTAATATCTGCAATAAATTAAAAAGCTAAATTAATTAAGTGCTAACGCTTTATTATTTAGCCATAACGATAATCGAGCTACTTTTGTGAGTGCCCACACGGATAATGTTGCGCCAGTTATACCATCAATGTGACTTGTTAGCATATTATCATTAGTTAATTTTGCTAAATTAAATTGTTTAGTGAAAAACTCATGGCGGACTTCATCACCCCTGCTTTCACGATAAACTAATACTTTGAGTTCTGCTATTTGCTTATTTTGAATGTGCACACCAATAGTAATAGGCTTTTCTTTGCCTATTTCATCAAGTATCCAAACCGTATTATCTGCTTTTTGCCAATAACGAATGCGTAATCGATTAAACCGATGATTGAGAATATCGGCAATAATTGTTTTGTCCTCTTTAGTTAACCACAAGACTTTAGCTTTAGGTATTTCACCTATAGTCTTTTGGATGAACTGCTCAGGGCTTTGATAAACCCCTTTAGCAAAGCCAACTGGTGTTAAAAGTAAGAGTAAGCAAAGAGACAGTAATAATTTATTGATAATAGGGTTCATTTTAATCCACTATAAATTAACGACAAAGGTGAATAATGCATTCACACTATTCACCCTTTCATTAAGACATGTCAGCGTTAATTATTTTTAAAATTGGTAACCAAAGCCTAGATTAAAACCTTTTGAGTCTTTAGCTCCACCAAGGTTTTCATAATCTGCTTTCAAAACAACACTTTCATGCAAGTAATAGTTAATACCGACACTGGTTGATTTTACTTTCGTTAACTCATCATTACCTGCTTGATTATCATATTCAGAATAACGAGCAAATACGCCCACTTTTTCATTCATTTTATAAGAAGGCTCTACATACCAGCCTGTCTGTTCATCACGGCCTGAAATATTGGCTTCATCGCCATTAATATCCCAACGGGCATAAAGGGCACGAACCGTAAAATCTTGTACTTGATAAATGGCATGGGCTTCTAATAATGTGGCATCAGCTTTATCAACCGCCATTGCATCATCGGCGAGATCTGCACCACCTTGGGTAATATCAGTTTGATATTGTAATGTCGCCGCCAGCTCTAAACCATTAATAGCCGTATATTTAACACGGCCGGTATAGGCTAAATTTTCGGCAGTAGCTTTTGCTACTTTTTGACGGCCACTTCGAATATTTGCATCAAGGGTGTTTAAGCCACTCGTGATAGCCCCGTCAAGCGCTAATCCACCAGATAATTTATAGTTAATTGCCGCACCTGCTTCCCACCAAGTGGCAGGAATAATGTTTTTCTCAACACCGTTGCGTTCAACACCATAAAACGTTGGCGGCTCATGCGTTTCATTTAGAATACCTACCGGAATTAAAAACAAACCAACTTTTGAAGATGTTTTTTCATTAATGTTGATTTCGACAAAAGCTTGTTCAAGTTCAACTTCACCTGCTTTACCGTCACCAGCAATCGAATGTTCTAATTCAAATTCTGAAAAGAAATGGATATCGTCAGAAAATTCATAACCAAAAAATAAAACAAAGCGATGAAAGTCTATTTTGGCGTCTTGGTCTTCATAATTATTGTAATGAAGTTCACCGTAGCCGCCAAGAGAAGTGCCAGAAAAGATATTGCTAGTGTTCGTCATCTCAATTTGGTCAGCCGTCGCTTCTAATCTTTGTTCTGTTTGATCAAGACGCTGTTCTAGTGTTTTTAAGACGTCTTGCTGTTGTTTAATGATGTCACGTAATTCTTGACTTTCATCATTGGCAATAACGGCTGTACTCATAAAAAGGCTAACAATTGTTGAGGCGATAAGTGTTTTTTTCATCATAAGGTCCGTAAAGTAAATATATTAATGGAGATCAGGGTTATAAAGTAATTAAAAATAGCGTGTTTATTCAAACTAAAGCTATTAAATCACAAACCTTAATGAGAATCAATATCATTTGCATTGTTTTTTATAACTTTTGATGCGCCTATATATTTAGTTCAATAGGGCTATTCTTTGAGGAGTAAAATCCAGGCTCTAGTATAGTCGGGTAAGTGTTTATTTGCTTGGTGGTAATCGGTCCAACCGCGATAACTGTCAACCAATAAGTCGAGTTGGAATAAGTTGTTATCAAAGGCACCGCCCTGATCAGCTAATATACCTAGGCGACTGACCGTTTTAAAATCTTTACTACCTTTTGTCTCGCTATTCTTAATGGGGTAGCTGACCATAATTAATTTACCTAGCCCTAAGTCAGCCACATTGCCAGCAAAAGTTACCTGAGGCTTAATCGCAATTTTACTTTGTTGATTATAGCCGTAGCCCATAATCTCAGGTGTTTCTATAAAATACCAATAACGAGGTTGCTCACGTTTTCCCATCGTATAATCATATGCAATGCCGTTATTTCGATGAACGTTAAAATAGCGGACCTTGCCGTTTACATTTAATACGCCAGTACCTTGCAATAGGACATCATGAAGGGCTTCTTCACTAAGCCATATAAGTGGCTTGGCTAAATTATTTTTAATTAACAGACCTGAGATGATTTGTTGCCGAGTATATTTATATCGGTTTAATTGACTTTTGTTCTGTTCAGCTTGTTTTAGCGTTAAGTTTTTTTCATCAAATGGAAGAGCATAAAGTGCTTGGCTATACTTTTGGGTTTGTACTGAGCTACCGTTGAGTAATTTAGTATAATATTTTGTTAACAAAATCTTTTTTGTAGGAATATTATTTAACATTCGGATTTTGTTGGTGTTGGTACTTTTAGTCGCTATGCTATTTGCATAAGCTTTATCCGGTGTCCAACGATAAAAATCAAAATTTTGTGATAAATAAGTAGTATTATTTAGTCGGCTTGGACGATCGGTTTGACTATCTTCCTCGTTTATTTTGCAAATAAAAGCCAAGGTATTTTTAACACGTTCTACAGTGAAATTGTCAGAACTAATTTTACCGGCATGTACTGCAAAATGATCGTCAGCATATAAATTAAGATAACGTTCAGTATTTTTAGCAACTTCACACAGGTCTTCATTATTATTTGAGGATATTTGGCCTAAATTTTGAGGATTTTCTATCGAAAATTCAAATGCATAGGCCTGAGCCGTCAATAAAAGGAATAAAATAACGGGATAAAAAAATTTGTCCATAAAGTTTAACCTTTACTCTAATAAAGCCATCATTATAATTTATATAACGGCATTATTATCTTGTATTTAGATAATAATTTGATAAACACTTCACTATTGACATATTATCGTGTCAATTTTGTACCTGCAAATATTATTGTTTATGAAGCTTCAAATTTTGAACAAAAAAAAGCACGTATTATAAAACGTGCTATAAAACATGAAACACTAAGTTGAGGGGAATAAACTTAATCTACAGGTTAAGAGTAGCGGACAACAATAAAGTTCATTATTAATTTTTTATACAAAGTTATTAACTTATTTTAATTAGCTAATGTTTTAATCTCAATGTTAATTAGGGTAATCGTTTATTGATGAAAAGATTAACTCAGCCCATATTTAAATTAGAGTTTGCTTAACAAACCAAAAGAAGGCTTTGCGTTACCTAAGTCATATTGGATTGACGTTATCTTTATAGTTATCGATGATTAAAAGGCTTCATTTGAGCTACGAGCGCTAGCATAGTAAACTGACCCATTAGTTTTTAACTTGAAATTAGAACTCCATATAATTTAACGTAGTAAAAGGAAATTTTTGTGATAGTAAGTGGTAATTTATTTATTCTATCTGCACCTAGTGGAGCAGGTAAATCTAGTTTAATCAATGCATTGCTAAATCCAGCAAAGGTAAAGGACTTTTCAGAAGAGCCACAAGAAGCTCGAAAAATGCAAGTGTCCGTATCACATACCACCCGAGATGCTCGCCCAGGTGAGAATGACTGTGAGCATTATCACTTCGTTTCAGTCAGTGAATTTAAGAATAAAATAGCTCAAAATGCGTTTTATGAATATGCAGAGGTTTTTGGTAATTACTATGGAACCTCTGAAAAAGCAATAGATGATCAACTTGCTCAAGGTATAGATGTATTTTTAGATATCGATTGGCAAGGCGCCCAGCAAGTGCGAATGAAAAAGCCTGAAGTGACAACTATCTTTATTTGTCCTCCTTCAAAAGAAGCATTAGAAAATCGTTTACGCGGTCGTGGCCAAGACTCAGATGAAATAATTAATGCACGTATGGCCGCTGCTCGAAGTGAATGCTCACACTTTGAGGAATTTGATTACATCATCGTTAATGATGTTTTTGAGCAAGCCCTAAGTGATTTAAACACTATCGTCAGTAATCAAAGATTGAAGCAAAGCCAACAGGCAGAAAAATTTAAACCTTTATTTATTGAACTAACAAGTATTTTAGATTGAAAATAGCCGGATGCTTTGCTTGCTTAATAACAAAGGGATCAGTAAACTACGCAGCTATTTTATAAATTTTGATTGTTGGAGAGACCAAATGGCTCGCGTAACTGTTGAAGATGCCGTAGACAAAGTCGGTAATCGTTTTGATTTGGTGCTAGTTGCATCACGTCGTGCCCGTCAAATTGCAACGGGTGGAAAAGATCCTTTGGTTGAGTTAGAAAATGACAAACCAACAGTATTAGCTTTACGTGAAATTGAAGCGGGTTTAATTACCAGCGAAATCATGGATGGTTATGACCGCAATACTCAAATCCAACAAGATACCGCTGAATTAGATGCAGTAGCTGCAATTGTTGGTGGCCAGCAAGAAGACCCTATTTTATAGTCTGATTTTTATCAATCTATAAACATTAAACGCGTAATAATATTATTTATTGTTACGCGTTTTTTTATTTTTATAAAAAGCCTTTAATAACCATTGAATTATTTGGCTTTGACCTTAAATACACGTATTCTTTAGACATAGTTGTAAAACAATATTCTCACCAATTTTTCATCGTTCAGGAGTTTTAGGTGTACCTATTTGAACCATTAAAAGAGCTAGCCTCCCTTTACCTCTCAAAAGTGCAAGTCGACCAACTTAAAAAAGCCTATTTGGTTGCGAGAGATTCTCACGAAGGCCAAATGCGCTCAAGTGGTGATCCCTACATTACGCACCCCGTCGCTGTAGCAATTAATCTAGCTCACATGCACCTTGACCATGAGACGTTGATGGCAGCACTGCTTCATGATGTCATCGAGGATACTCCGGTAACTAAAGCTGAACTTGGGGAGTTATTTGGTCATACCGTTGCTGAACTTGTCGAGGGTGTTAGCAAGCTTGATAAATTAAAATTTAATAATAAAGAAGAAATGCAAGCGGAAAACTTCCGTAAAATGATACTTGCCATGGTGCAAGATATCCGCGTTATTCTAATTAAACTTGCCGACCGAACCCATAACATGAGGACGTTGGAGTCTTTACGTCCTGAAAAGCGTCGACGGATTGCCCGTGAAACGCTAGAAATTTACGCCCCCATTGCTAATCGTCTTGGTATTCATGGTATCAAAAATGAACTTGAAACCTTAGGCTTTGAGGCTCTGTATCCCATGCGAGCTAGAGCATTAAAATCAGCGGTTAAACAAGCTAGGGGTAATCGTAAAGAAATTATTAATAACATCACCGAAGAGTTGGCAGCTCGTTTAAAAGAAAGTGGTATTAAGGCTCAAGTTGTCGGCCGTGAAAAACATCTTTATTCTATTTATAAAAAAATGCTCAATAAAGAATTAATGTTTACTGAAGTGATGGATATTTATGCCTTTAGAGTGATTGTTGAAGATAAGTTCGATCATTGTTACCGTGCTTTAGGCGCAGTTCATAACTTATTCAAGCCGATAGAGTCTCGTTTTAAAGATTATATCGCTATTCCCAAGACTAACGGTTATCAATCATTACATACCTCACTTATTGGCCCACATGGCATTCCTGTTGAGATTCAAATTCGTACCAACGATATGGATCAAATGGCTGATAAAGGTATTGCTGCTCATTGGTTGTACAAACAAAACGGAGATGACAGCGGCACCACATCACAAATGAAAGCCCGTCGCTGGATGCAATCATTACTAGAGCTACAACAAAGTGCGGGTAGCTCATTTGAGTTTATTGAAAATGTAAAATCAGAGCTTTTCCCTGAAGAGATTTATGTCTTTACTCCCAATGGTCGTATTATTGAATTACCGATGGGGGCAACAGCTGTTGATTTTGCTTATGCTGTCCATACGGATGTGGGTAATTCATGTGTTGGCGTAAAAGTTGATCGTAAACCCTTTCCACTCAGCCATTCAATTGATTCAGGGCAAACCATTGAAGTTGTGACATCATCAGCAGCTAGTCCTAATGCGACTTGGTTAAACTTTGTGGTAACGTCTAAGGCCCGCTTACAAATTAGGACCTATTTACGCTCACAAGAGAAAACTGAGTCTCATGCGTTAGGTTCTCGTTTATTAAGTCATGCGTTAGGCAGTCATAAGTTAACCGATATTGACCAAGAAAAAATTGATCAAGTCGTTAAAGAAACGGGTAATGGCAGTATCGATGAATTGATTGTTAATATTGGTTTAGGTAATGCTTTGAGTATTGGTATTGCTAGACAACTAACAGATGAATTTACCGAAGACTCTCAATTAACAGCGCCTGCTTCAAAAGGTAAAATGCCGATTAAAGGTACTGAAGGCATGCTGGTCAGTTATGGTAAATGTTGTCGGCCAATCCCTGGTGATTCAATTCTTGCTTACCTTAGCCCTGGTAAAGGTTTGATGGTGCATCAGCAAGGTTGTCGTAATATTAAAGGTCATGAACGAGGGAATTTATTTCCAGTAAAGTGGGATGGTGATATTGATCGTGACTTTATTGCTAAGCTCCGAATTGTCATTATTAATCATCAAGGCGCATTAGCTTCATTAACTAATATTATTGCTAAATGCGGCTCTAACGTCCATACCTTAAATTCTGGAGAGAAAGAATCTGGTCTTTATTCCATTGATATGGAAATTACTTGTCGTGACCGAATTCATCTTGCTAATATCATTAGAAAAATTAAAGTAATAGTTGATGTTCAACGTGTTATCCGAAACAAATAACACTACATTGATTAGATAGAAATTTAAAATTCATCAGGAAATAATTATGAAAACTATCATCTCTACAGACAACGCGCCAAGTGCAATCGGTACTTATAGTCAAGCAGTAAAAGTAAAAAATACGGTTTACCTTTCAGGTCAAATCCCTCTTATCCCTGAAACGATGACAGTGATTGAAGGTGGTTTTACTGAACAGACGGAACAAGTGTTTAAAAACCTTGTTAGTGTATGTGAAGCTGCAGGCGGCACTATTAATGATATGGTTAAAGTTAATATTTTTATGACAGACTTAAGTAATTTTGCCACAGTAAATGAAGTTATGAGTAAATATTTTGATGAACCTTATCCTGCTCGTGCCGCCGTTCAAGTT
The DNA here is from genome assembly GCA_963933115.1 of uncultured Colwellia sp. Classification (GTDB taxonomy): domain Bacteria; phylum Pseudomonadota; class Gammaproteobacteria; order Enterobacterales; family Alteromonadaceae; genus JALJPB01. The sequence goes on along the minus strand of CAWVSL010000010.1, from coordinate 56,045 downwards.
TCTCGTTTACCAAAAGATGTAGAAATTGAAATTGACGGCATTATGGATTTGCCAAACGTAGATTAACTAAAAATTTTGATATTGTAATTATTGAGCAAATGAAATGACACCCGAAAGACATCAACGTATTAAAGACATGTTAGACAAGCGCCAACCCGACTTAACCGTCTGTATGGAAGGTGTTCATAAAACTCATAACTTAGCTGCAGTGATCAGAACCTGTGATGCTGTTGGTTTGAGTGATGTTCACGCTATTTGGAAAAATGAGCAAATGCGAGTCAGTGGGGGTAGTGCCGCGGGTAGTCAAAATTGGATCGATGTACACAGCTATAGTAAAACAGAAGACGCAATTAATACGCTAAAAGCTCAAGGTATGCAGATATTAGTGACTAACCTTTCTGATACGGCTGTTGATTTTCGTGAAATTGATTATACCAAGCCAACAGCGATAATTTTAGGCCAAGAGAAGTTTGGTGCATCTGATATTGCCTTAGCCATGGCTGATCAAGATATTGTTATTCCGATGGTAGGTATGGTGCAATCACTTAATGTTTCGGTTGCTTGCTCAGTGGTGCTCTATGAAGCTCAACGTCAGCGCCAAATAGCGGGTATGTACAACAACGCTAGATTACCTGAACAGCGACGCCAAAAAGTGCTATTTCAGGGCGGTCACCCTATTTTTGCCGAAGCCTGTCAGCGTAAAGGGTTACCTTATCCTGAAATTGATGAAGAAGGTCAAATTGTGGCTAACGAAGAGTGGTGGCAGAAAATGCAAATGAGTAAGGATGCTTGGCAACGCCTCGATGAATAACAAACCTCAACCTAATGGCATTAGCAATCTTGCCCATACGCCAGTCACCACTTTAAAGGGTGTTGGTCCGGGCATGGCAAAAAAACTTGAAAAAATAAACTTACATACGCTGCAAGACCTATTATTTCATCTGCCATTGCGGTATGAAGACCGAACACGCATTACTACTATTCGTGATTTATTACCGGGCACTCATACCAATATTGTTGGTGAAATCACCGACAATCAAATAGTGAATGGTAAAAAGCGAATGTTAGTGGTGAGCCTTAATGACGGCACCGGCGTTATTAACCTTAGATTTTTTCATTTCTCTGCTAGTCAAAAAAACAGCTTGTCGATAGGCTCAACTATCCGCTGTTATGGAGAGATAAACCGAGGTCCTCGGGGTTTTGAGATAGTCCATCCTGAATATAAACCGCTTGATCAAGACCAGCCATTAACGCCTGTTGAAGAAACGTTAACTCCCGTTTATCGGACCACAGATGGCCTTCGTCAAGTCTCTCTTAGAATGCTCACTGATCAAGCGTTAATTCGCCTAACACGAGGTCAAGTCGAAGAGTTATTGCCCCAAGAATATGTGCTTGAGTCATATTCGTTAGCACAAGCATTAGCACTAATTCACCGACCACCACCAGAAACTTCGGTCATCCAGCTAGAAGAAGGCAAACATCCCGCACAATTACGGTTGATTAAAGAAGAGTTAGTCGCTCATAACCTGAGCATGTTGAAACTCAGGCAAACAATAATAGAACACCAAGCGGTTAGCTTGAGTATTAAAGAAAAACTTAATCAAGATTTTTTAGCATCGCTGCCTTTTTCACCAACCAATGCCCAAACGCGCGTTGTTAAAGAAATACGTCAAGATTTATTAAAAAATATGCCGATGATGCGCTTGGTACAAGGCGATGTTGGCTCAGGTAAAACCTTAGTCGCAGGGCTCGCAGCACTCACGGCTATTGGCCAAGGTTATCAAGTTGCACTAATGGCACCAACAGAAATATTAGCGGAACAACATGCAATAAACTTTAAGAAATGGTTTGAACCACTCAATATTAAAGTGGGTTGGTTAGTAGGGAAAACTAAAGTTAAAGAAAGGCGAGAGGCTTTAACACATATTGCCTGTGGTGAGATGCAACTCGTTATCGGTACTCACGCATTGTTTCAAGAAAAAGTGATTTTTGATAAACTGACGTTAATTATTATTGATGAGCAACACAAGTTTGGTGTCCATCAAAGGTTATCATTAAGAGAGAAAGGCGCTTTTGATGGTAACTACCCCCATCAACTCATCATGACGGCCACACCAATTCCGCGCACCTTAGCAATGACTGCTTATGCGGATCTAGACACCTCCGTTATTGATGAGCTTCCACCGGGACGAACACCAATAACTACCGTAGCCTTACCTGATACTCGTCGAGATGACGTCATTGAACGTATACGGCAAAGTGCACTTAATGAGAACCGACAAATTTATTGGGTATGCACACTCATTGAAGAGTCGGAAGTATTACAATGCCAAGCCGCTGAGGATACTGCACTATATTTACAAGCACAATTGGGCGAGTTAAAAATTGGACTCGTACATGGGCGAATGAAACCTGTTGAAAAGCAGGAAATCATGGCAAGATTTAAAGCAGGAGAATTGCATTTATTAGTTGCTACTACTGTTATTGAAGTGGGCGTTGATGTGCCTAATGCCAGTTTAATGGTGATTGAAAACCCTGAACGTTTAGGGTTAGCTCAATTGCACCAACTTCGAGGCCGGGTAGGGCGTGGCAGCATAGCTTCTCATTGTGTATTGATGTACAAAAATCCTTTGTCAAAAACGGCAGTAAAACGTTTAAAAGTTCTTCGTGAGTCAAATGACGGTTTTGTTATCGCTGAAAAAGATTTAGAGATACGTGGGCCGGGCGAATTGCTGGGAACTCGTCAAACAGGTTTAGCTGAGTTAAAAATAGCCGATCTTGTCCGGGATGCTGCACTTATTGCTGAAATTCAGCAAACGGCTTATATGATTTGGCAAAAATACCCTGATAATGCTCTGGCGTTAATTAACCGATGGTTAGCTAATCGTGAGCAATATTCAAATGCTTGATTTGAACAGTTAAATATTAGTAAAAAGTACGCTAAACTATCAATAACTTTAGTTTTTAGCGTATTTGATATGTCTAACCAAAAAAATAGCCACAAAGATGACAATAATGCCACTGATGATACTACCCACTTTGGTTACAAAACGGTAGCTAAAGACGAAAAGGTCTCGATGGTTGCCAGTGTTTTTCATTCAGTAGCCGCCCAATATGATGTGATGAACGATTTGATGTCGTTTGGTATTCACCGCTTGTGGAAACGTTTTACCATCGATGCCAGTGGTGTACGGCCGGGTAATACTGTTCTTGATCTTGCTGGTGGTACCGGTGACTTAACGGCAAAATTTTCTCAACTTGTTGGCCGAGAGGGTAAAGTCATTTTAGCGGATATCAATAGCTCAATGCTTAATGTTGGTCGTGATAAATTACGCGATCTTGGCTTGGTGCAAAATATTGAATATGTTCAAGCCAACGCTCAATACTTACCTTTTGAAGACAATACCTTTGATATTGTTACTATTGCCTTTGGTCTGCGTAATGTTACTGATAAAGACATGGCGTTGCGATCTATTTACCGAGTTTTAAAACCGGGTGGGCGTTTATTGGTGTTAGAGTTTTCAAAACCAGAATATGAATTAGTCAATAAAGCGTATGACTTTTATTCATTTAATATCTTACCTAAAATGGGCGAAATTGTTGCTAAAGATGGTGACAGTTACCAATATCTAGCAGAGTCTATTCGTATGCACCCTGATCAAGAAACGTTAAAGACTATGATGGATGATGCCGGTTTTGAACAAACGGGCTACAAAAACTTAACGGGCGGTGTCGTTGCCCTGCATAAAGGCTATAAGTTTTAGTATGATGATGAAGCTACCTAAACCCCTTTTAAAGATAATGCCTCAACTTATGCTACAGCAAGTGATGTCTGCAGTATTAGAAATAATCATTAATAAAGCGGTATCATTAAACATTAACCCAAATGATGAGCTTGATGCGCTTGAACAAAAAACCTTAGCAATAAAATTAGCCGAACTGCCTTTTCCCTTGTGTCTTACGGTCAATAATAACAAGATACTAGTAACAAAATTAATTGAACGTGCTGATTGTACTATTACGACCAGTATTAGCACGTTACGAGAGCTTAAAAAAGGGCAACAACTTACCGAGCTGATTAAACAAGGTTGTTTGGATTTGGTTGGAGATATCAAAGTAGCCAAACACTTTGCCAGTTTGGCTGAAAAAATCGATATTGATTGGCAAACAGAACTTGCTAAGCATATTGGTGATGTTGCGACTCATCAGTTAGATCAGTTGAATAATACGATTAAAGAGAAAGTCGCTTTTGCCAGCGGACAGATTCAAGCAGACTCAGTTGAATATCTGGTGCATGAAAAACGACTTGTGGTAACTAATAGTCAAATAAGTCAATTGAATCAAGCGGTATCGGCAGTTGAATTACAAACTAAACAATTAGAAAACCGTGTTAATCAGTTAGTTGATCGCCTTAGTACACATAGTATACAAACCAAAGGGTAATAATAAGCCATATGCGTCTTTATCATATTATAAAAACATTCTTCCAATTTGGTTTAGATGAACTATTACCTAAAAAAGCGTTACCTTGGTATGTCAAACTTGCTCGTTTATCGTTATTTTGGCTTCGCAACAAGCATAAAGACAAACCATTAGCAGTCCGTTTTCGCCTTGGTATTGAAACCCTAGGTCCAGTATTTATAAAATTTGGCCAAATGTTATCAACTAGGCGTGATTTATTGCCAGATGACTTTGCTAATGAGCTGGCGATGTTACAAGATCAAGTACAACCCTTCGATGGCCAACAGGCTAAAGATATAATTGTTGCTGCTATTGGTGAACAGGCTTTTGAAGCCCACTTTATTGATTTTGAGATAACGCCACTTGCCTCTGCTTCTATTGCCCAAGTTCATACCGCTAAATTATTACATAACAGTGAATATGTCGATATCGTCATTAAGGTTTTACGACCAAATATTAGTGAGGTGATTATTGCTGATATTAATATCATGGCTAGATTTGCAGGGGTAGTCGCTCGTTGGTTGCCTGACGGTAAACGGTTACGCCCGAAAGAAGTTGTCGAAGAGTATCGAAAAACTATTATAGATGAACTCGACTTAAGCCGTGAGGCGGCTAATGCAATTCAGTTAAAACATAACTTTGAACAAGGTAGTGAATACGACAAATCATTATATATACCTGAAATTTATAGCGAATTCAGTTATCGCGATGTCATAGTGATGGAGCGAATTTATGGTGTTGGTGTGGGTGAAATTGATACGTTACATCACCATAATGTTAATATGAAACTGCTCGCAGAACGCGGTGTTGCTGTGTTTTTCACCCAAGTATTTCGTGACAGTTTTTTTCATGCCGATATGCACCCAGGTAATGTCTTTGTTGATATCACTAACCCGGCTGATCCCACTTGGATAGCGATAGATTTTGGTATTGTCGGTACCCTTAACCGTGAAGACAAACGCTATTTAGCAGAAAATTTTGTTGCTTTTTTTAATCGTGATTATCGTAAGGTGGCACAATTACATGTTGACTCTGGCTGGGTACCTCAATCCACCAGTGTTGATGAATTTGAGTTTGCTATTCGTAACGTTTGTGATCCGATATTTAATAAGCCCCTGTCAGAGATTTCATTTGGTCAGGTACTCGTTAACCTTTTTAATACGGCGCGCCGTTTTAATATGGAAGTGCAGCCACAGCTGGTTTTATTACAAAAAACCTTACTTTATATTGAAGGCTTAGGCCGTCAACTTTACCCCCAACTTGACTTATGGCAAACAGCTAAACCCTTTTTAGAAGATTGGGTGAAGGAACAAATGGGTGTTAAAGCCGTCTTTAGCAAAATCAAAGAAAACTTACCCTTTTGGAATGAAAAGCTGCCAGAGATCCCAGATCTTATTTATGATTATTTAAAGGCCGGTAAAGAAGCGCATCTAAATCAAAGTCAATTAATGACGCGACTGGCCCAACACCAACAAGTGAATAATCAGAAGCTGGTCTATGGTGTACTTGCCACTGGGTTTATTATTGGTGGGGCATTATTATTTAATCAAGAGAATATGATTGCAGCTATTGGGTGTTCCACTGCTACTTTGATTTTTGGATATTTAGCCATAAAGCGAGTAAATTAAGTGTTAGTTACTTTATAGATAGGTATTAATGTGCTGTTAAATATCCTAAGATTTTTGCTACTAAGCAGCATTAAAATAATGACAATGTTATTCTACCGTTTTGAGCAACAGTGGATTTCGCCTGAAGATAAACAGCAATGGGACAAAGTAAATTTCATTATTTTTCTTAATCATACTAGCTTATTCGAACCACTATTTTTGCGTTTAGCGCCATTTAGTTTTTTATGGCGAATCGCTAGTGATCTTCTTGTGCCTGGTGCTGATATTACGATGGCGAGGCCTATCATAGGAAAAATATATCGAATCTTGATTCCGGGTTGTATTCCTATCACCAGAAAAAAAGATGATTCATGGGATCATTTTCTTAGCCATGTTGATAATGAAAAAGTGAATGCAATATTACCCGAGGGACGAATGAAACGTCGGGGAGGGCTTGATAAAACAGGCCAGCCAATGAGTATCCGTGGTGGTGTGGTTGACATATTACAGCGGTTAGATAAGGGGGAAATACTTTTTGTCTACAGTGGTGGCCTTCATCATATTCAAGCACCAGGAGATAAATTCCCTAGGTTGTTTAAGACCATAAAAGTCAACTTGGAACTTATTGACTTACCTACTTATAAACAACAATTTAGCAGTGATAATGTAGAATTTAGACAGCAGGTGCTGACTGATATTAGTCAGCGATTATCTACTCGCATACCCCAATAATTAAAACTTAGTCTCTACATTTGTAAGACAGTCACAAGATTTTAGTCTCCTGTGGTTTGTGCTCAATTTTATAATTACCATAGGGTTAATGAGCGTTGTCGTATTTGATTAGCCGATGGAATGAGTATGTGAGTAGAGCTTATTTTTTATTAAATAAATCACGCAAATTAGCAACACCCGCCTTTGCAGACTGTTTCTTATGCTCATCACTCTTTTTAACTTGTCCTATTTCCCAGCTTAAATCGTCTTGGGGTAATTCATGCAAAAATCGGCTAACCTCGGTACGTGAAACATCACCAAATTGACGACGTTCTTTTGCGTAAGTAAAAATAAGCTCCCGTTGGGCACGAGTAATACCAACATAAGCCAAGCGACGCTCTTCTTCAATATTACCCTCATCAATGCTATTTTGGTGTGGCAATAATCCTTCTTCCATCCCTATGATGAAGACATAAGGGAATTCCAAACCTTTTGAAGCGTGTAAAGTCATTAACTGAACTTGGTCTGCGCCATCTTCTTCTTCGTTGCGCTCCATCATGTCACGCAAGGTTAAACGCGTAACAATTTGTGGAAGAGTCATTGGTTCTTCGTCATCAACACCCTCTAGCATTTGCGTGACCCAGCTAAAAAGTTCAGTGACGTTTTTCATGCGCATTTCAGCGCCTTTTGCGCTGGGGGTATTATCGTATAGATAGTCTTCGTAGTTAATGTCGCGAATCATCGATCTTAATACTGCGGCGGTATCACCTCTTTCACATTGATCAGCAGTACCGACAAGCCAATGGGTAAAGCGTTGAACATTTTCTAGACCACGGCCGGTTAGATGCTGTTCAAGACCTAATTCAAAACTTGCGGCAAACATGCTGATTTGACGCATATTGGCATAATTACCTAACTTCTCTAATGTTGCCGGCCCTAATTCCCTCCGTGGGGTGTTTACGATACGCAAAAACGCATTATCGTCATCAGGATTAACTAACACTCTAAGGTAAGCCATAACATCTTTTATTTCAGCACGAGAAAAAAATGAGGTGCCACCGCTTATTTTATAAGGAATACGGTTAAGCATTAACGCTTTTTCTAATAATCTTGATTGGTGGTTACCACGATATAGCACGGCATAATTTTTAAACTGACTTTTGTTAATAAAGCGATGACCAATGAGCTCGCCCACTAAGCGTTCAATTTCATGCTCTTCGTTTTTAGCCTGTAAAACTCTGAGTTCAACACCATAAGCTAACTCACTAAATAATGCTTTATCATAAACATGGGGATTATTAGCGATTAGGGTATTAGCACATTTTAAAATTCGTCCACTAGAGCGATAGTTTTGCTCTAACTTTATAAGTTTTAAGTTTGGGTAATCTTTACCTAATAAAACAAGGTTTTGAGGACGTGCGCCACGCCATGAGTAGATTGATTGGTCATCATCACCGACGACAGTTAAGCGACCACGTTCACCGGTAATTAACTTCACCAATTCGTATTGGCTGGTATTAGTATCTTGATATTCATCAACCAACATATAACGAATTTTATTACGCCAGCGAGTACGTACTTCCTCATAGTTTTTTAATAGTAAGGTCGGTATAAGAATCAGATCATCAAAATCGAGGGCATTGTAGGCCTTCATATGTTTTTGATAACGACTATAAAATTCTGCGTTTAATGCGGCGTCTGCATCAGTTGCCATTTTGATAACCGCATCAGGTAACAACAAATCATTTTTCCAGTTAGAAATCATGCTTTGTAGTTTACTTAATAAGTCTTTGTCACCATCGAGTTCATCCGTTGTTAGCTCTTTTAATAGTGCTAAGGAGTCTTGATCATCAAACAGCGTAAATCCTGGTTTATAACCTAAGATTTTAATTTCTCGACGAACAATATCTAAACCAAGGGAATGAAAAGTAGAAACAGTTAACCCTCGAGTTAAGTCTTTATTCATCATTCTTTTTATGCGTTCTTTTAACTCTCTTGCCGCTTTATTGGTAAAGGTTACGGCTGCAATGTTCCGGGCTTTGTAGTCACATTTTTCGATCAAGTAAGCAACTTTTTGGCAAATAACACCTGTTTTACCACTTCCAGCACCAGCAAGCACCAAACAGGGTCCACTGATATATTTTACTGCTTCACTTTGTCCGGAGTTAAGTTTCATGGTACGTGTTGTTCACTTATAGATGACTGAGATTTTTTAAGAAACGATTTTACCTGCTTTTGTTGATTGACAACATAGGTAAATAAACTTTGGTTGCTTTAATCAAAATCTATAGACATGTTTATGATTATAAATGCTCTGTAGGCTAAGTGTTTCTGAGGTGATAATTATTGTCTATTTTGTAAAAAACTTTACAATGTACTATCACCGTAAAATATAACTAATGAGTAAATAATGATTAATGCTAAAAAAATTGAAGAGATCGCTAAACAAGTGACTGATTCTCTTCCACCAAGTCTAAAAAACCTTGCCACAGATATAGAAGATAAAACTAAAGCGGTTCTTCAACGAAAATTATCACAACTTGATGTTGTCAGTCGTGAAGAGTTTGATGTACAAACACAAGTTTTGATTAAAACACGAGAAAAACTCACTCAGCTTGAGGCTAAATTAGCAGAGCTTGAAGCCCTGATTAAATCAGCAGAATAAAAGATCTCTGTCGCTGAGAGAATCCCATAATTTATATTTGCTATGGTATGATCTATGCTGCTGATTTTTTAATAGTTACCATTTCATGACTCAAACGACCGACGCTGAAAACCGTTCTGGCATTATCAATGCGATTAGTGCTTATTTTTTGTGGGGGTTCGCCCCAATATATTTCAAGCTCATTAATACGATTAGCCCAGGTGAAATCTTAATTCACCGTATTCTTTGGTCAAGCCTATTATTATTAGTAATCATTATGATTACTCGTAAATGGCATAAGTTCACCTCAATTTTAAAGCAACCTAAACTTATCCTTAAACTCACTGTTAGTGCTTCTTTATTAGCGGTTAATTGGTTTTTGTTTATTTGGGCAATAAATAATAATCATCTACTTGATGCGAGTTTAGGCTATTTTATCAACCCACTATTTAATGTTGCCTTGGGAATGTTATTTCTTGGTGAACGATTAAGAAAATGGCAAAAATTTGCTGTTATTTTAGCTATTATTGGTGTGTTAATTCAATTAGTTATTCTTGGCTCATTGCCCATCATTTCTTTAGCATTAGCCTGCTCATTTGGCCTTTATGGTCTATTACGTAAAAAAATGCACTTAGACTCTTTTATTGGTTTATTAGTGGAGTCACTTATGATGTTACCAATAGCCTTAGCATTTTGGTTGTTTTTTGTTTCAAGCGATACCAGTGACATGTTTAATAACGGTTGGGGATTAAATATCACGTTAATGATGGCTGGGGTAGTCACCACAGCACCCTTATTATGTTTTACCGCTGCTGCCAAGCGTTTAACGTTAGCTAGCCTGGGTTTCTTTCAATATATTGGACCAAGTATTATGTTTGTCTTGGCGACATTTTTTTATCAAGAGACGATACAACCCAGTAAAATGCTAACGTTTGCTTTTATTTGGTTAGCATTAATTATCTACAGTATTGATTCTTTAAAAGCGAGGAAGGCTCGCTAGGTACTGCAGGCAAATAAATTCACGGTTAAATTGCTTCTAATCTGGCATAAGCAACTACTAGCCATTTACTGCCTAAGCCTTCAAAATTAACTTGAATGCGAGATTGTGCGCCACTGCCCTCGTAATTTAATACCACACCTTCTCCAAATTTAGCGTGCATAACACTCTGTCCTAAACTAAAACCGGTATTTTCAAAGGTTTCTGTGGTGAAATTTGATGAAAACCTGCCGGAAGTTACTGGACGTTTAACTTGGCTTTGTAAACGTATTTCTTCCGTACAATCGTTAGGTAATTCTCGTAAAAACCGACTGGCTTTATGATTTTTTTCTTGTCCATACAAACGTCTACTTTCTGCGTGACATAAATATAACTTATGCATGGCTCTGGTCATGCCGACGTAACATAAGCGTCGCTCTTCTTCTAAACGGCTAATGTCTTCCTGTGACTGTTGTGACGGAAACATACCCTCTTCAAGGCCGGCAATAAACACTAATGGAAACTCTAACCCCTTAGCTGAATGCATCGTCATCAATTGCACAGCAGGTTCATAATCATCGGCTTGAGACTCCCCTGACTCTAATGCTGCGTGAGTTAAAAATGCGGTCAATTTGGTCTGTTCATCTTCAAGTTCAGGAGGCATTTCAAAAGTTTGACAAGCAGTGACTAACTCATTTAAATTTTCAATACGCTGTTCTGCACGTTCACCTTTTTCAGCTTGATACATCGCTTTAATGCCACTATTTTTAATGACAAGATTGACTTGTTGATCCAGATCTAAGTCTTTGGAGTCATCCTCGAGTTGTTCAATTAAGGCAATAAAGTTACTAATAGTCTTTGCACTTCGCCCTTTGAATAATTCACCTTGAAGCATATGTTGGCAAGCTTGCCATAAAGTCACTTTTAAACTTCTTGCAGCATCTCTAACCATAGCAACCGTCTGATCGCCAATACCCCGTGTTGGCTTATTAATAATACGTTCAAAAGCGGCATCATCATCACGGTTGTTAATCAAACGCATGTAGGCTAAAGCATCTTTGACCTCTTGTCGTTCAAAGAAGCGTTGACCGCCATATATACGATAAGGTATTTGGGCTTGTAATAGGGCTTCTTCTAATAAGCGAGATTGTGCGTTGCTCCGATATAAAATAGCGACCTGATCTAGCGTGCCTTTATTTTCATCTTTGCCCCAATCACAGTTTTTCCAGTCACCAATCCGACTCGCAATAAAACGTGCTTCATCAATTTCGTTAAAAGCGGTGTAAATTGATATTTTTTCTCCTGCAGCATCCTCCGTCCATAACTCTTTACCAAGACGATTACTATTTTTGGCAATTAATTGATTGGCGGAATTGAGAATATTAGCGGTCGAACGATAATTTTGTTCTAAGCGAATCGTTTGTGCGTTATCAAAGTCATCGAGAAAGCGTTGAATATTTTCTATTTTAGCACCACGCCAGCCATAAATAGACTGGTCATCATCACCCACTATCATGACATGGCTTTTATCTTTACCGAGGATGTTTAGCCAAGCGTATTGGATAGCATTAGTATCTTGAAATTCATCAACTAAAATCTGCCCGAAACGCTGTTGATAATGCTCAAGTAATACTGGATTATCTAACCAAAGTTCATGTGCACGGAGTAATAACTCAGCAAAATCGACTAAACCTGATCGGTCACAAACTTCTTGATAGCCCTGATAAATTTTAACAAAGGTTTGTTCGGTAGGATCATCATATACTTCAATATGTTGAGGACGAATACCTTCATCCTTTTTACCATTGATGTACCACTGCATTTGTTTTGCTGGCCAGCGTTTTTCATCTAAATTTAATGAACGAATAATACGTTTAACTAAACGCAGTTGATCATCAGAGTCAAGGACTTGAAAACTTTGTGGTAATTTTGCTTCTTGAAAATGCATCCGTAACAAGCGATGAGCTAAACCATGGAAAGTGCCTATCCACATGCCGTGAGTATTGCCATCGACAACTTGTTCAACACGAGCGCGCATTTCTGCTGCCGCTTTATTAGTAAAAGTTACGGCTAAGATACTATGAGCAGAGACTTGTTCAACTTTCATTAACCAAGCAATTCGTTGGACTAAAACACGTGTTTTTCCACTACCAGCACCCGCAAGTACCAGCATATTTTGTTTGGGAGCGGCAACAATTTCACGTTGTTTATCATTTAAGGCGTCAAGTAATTCTGAAACATCCATTGGAAAATCACATTTGTTAGTTAGGGAGATAGGGTTAATAGTAGAGCTTGATATTATTAGCTAATAATATATCATTTTTAATTAACGTAATAATAACTGCGCAAGCTCTTCAACGGTTAACAACTCTATATTAGGTAATACCGTTATCGGCTTACCAATGTTATATCGAGGTAACCATGCTGATTGACAACCTGCAGCCATTGCCCCTTGAATATCAGCACGACCACAATCACCAACATGTAACAACTGCTTTGGTTCAATCGAAAGTTTAGCGCAGGTCAGTTCAAACATTTGTCTATGGGGCTTTTGTTTTAAACCATCGGTTGCATGAAAGATATGTTGAAAATAATGATCAATGCCAATAGCTTTCGTATCAACATTACCATTACTGATAGCTACTAAGGGATAAACTTCCGAGAGTTCTTTTAATAACTGGTGGCTGATTTTTGGCACAGTAAATTGGCTTCGGACAATACAAAAGTAATCCATCGCCTGTTGAGCCTTTAACCTTGCCTGTTGAGCGTTATAACCTAATGCTGAAAGACCAAAATAATAACTTTCGAGTCGTAATGCGACAACATCATCGACCAACGAAGCTTTAGTTAAAATAGCCTCTGCTCGATAAGTTGACCAGAATTTTTGGTTAAGCACCACCCCTTTAAATTGACCTTGTAAGACCTCAGAAAAATGCTCAGAAAAATAACCTATCATTTTAGCTTCTGCGCTAAGCATCACTGGATGGTTAGCATACAAGGTATCATCTAGATCGAAGCTAATGGCTTTAATTGTTGATAAACGGCGATAAAATTTCATTGGCTGATATTTACAGTATTAAATGAGTTTGTAATAGTTTAGCGACAAGCTTTTTAAACTGGCTTAACAATAAGGTGTCCATGCGAGGATCAAAATGCTGAGCATCTTCACTATTAATGGCAATAAAACCGATTGCTTGTCCAGTCTTATCCGAGTTTAGCTTGATTAAAACGACAGAGCCTGAGGTCAATTGTGAAAATATTAATTTCTGTTCAGTTTGCTGCAGTCGTCCAAAATAATAATCTTCTTTGGTTAAGCGATTTTGCATCACGCCGGCACAATCGTTTTCAACAAGGGTATCATGCTTTAAATCAACGTCCTGCTTTAACCAAACTTTTAAACCAGATAAAGATAACAATTCAGTGGTTGTTTGATATAAACAATCAAGTAATTCATTGGCTGATTGGCAATCAAGTAAGCGTAAATATAAGTCGCTGTAGAGGACAAATAATCGCTCATTATTATTAGCAATGGTGATCAGCTGAGTAACTTCTTCTTCTAAGGCCTGAACTTTTTGACGGAGTTGCAGTTGTTGACGTTCCACTAATGACACAGTACCACGATGAGTATCGGACAAGCGTAAACCTATTAATAACTGAGGGTTACGATTAAAAAAATCAGGATGGTCTGATAAATAATCACTAATAACCCCATCAGTTAATGGTAATTCATCTGATTGAAACGTTTTTTTGCTAAGATTCGCTTGTTCGTCAATATTCATTACAGCTTTCTGCTCTTTTTATTAAATTTATTATTAGTCATCAGTTCGTTATATATTGATTTGGCCATCAAATACATGGGTGGCTGGACCTGACATTTTCACTGAATTTCCTGGCCCTTTCCAATAAATTTTTAACTGTCCACCCGGTAGTTCAACAGTCACTTGTTTAGCCAGTTTTTTTTGCATTTGGCCAATAACAACGGCAGCACATGCGCCGCTACCACAAGCTAAAGTTTCTGCTGCTCCTCGTTCATAAACACGCAGTTTAATGAACTCAGGTGTCACTACTTCCATAAAGCCAACATTGGCTTGTTTTGGAAATCGTTCATGGTGTGATAACTCATGTCCTAAGGCTTCTACTGGGGCGTCCTCAACTGAATCAACAGTAATAACGCAATGTGGATTACCCATAGAAACTACTCCACACAGTACCATTTCTGATTCGCTGCGCAGAATATAAGTACCTTCAACTTTTTGGGCATTAAACGGTACTTGCTTTGGCTCAAATTTTGGCACGGGCATATTAACTGATATGTTGCCATCACGTTCAATAAACAAAGTCATTTTCCCAGACTGTGTAGATACTTTTATCTTTGATTTATTCGTTAAACCTTTCATACGAACAAAACGGGCAAAACAGCGAGCACCATTACCACATTGAGCTACCTCACTGCCGTCAGCATTAAAAATACGGTAATGAAAGTCTAAATCAGGATCATAAGGTGGCTCAACAACCAAGAGTTGGTCAAAGCCAATACCAAAATTACGATCAGCAAGTTGTTTGATTTGTTCATTAGACAAATAAGTACTTTGGGTAACATTATCAATAACCATAAAGTCATTGCCCAAACCATGCATTTTAGAAAAATTTACTAACATTTATTTAATCTTCTTTTACAAACTAGATACCTAATTTAATAGTTAAGGTATAAGGTAATCAGCGGTAATGGTAAATACTAAGGGAGAAGTTTTTCACCTAACCATAACTGTTCAATAGTTTCTCTTTTTCTGATGACATTGACTTGCTCACCATCAACCATAATTTCAATTGCACGAGGACGGCTATTATAATTTGAACTCATAGCAAAACCATAGGCGCCAGAAGAGCGAACAGCTAATAAATCCCCCGCTTTAATTGCCAACACTCGGTCTTTACCTAGAAAGTCGCCTGTTTCACAAACTGGACCAACAACATCATAATTTTTAGCAGCAACATCATCACGTATTTCAACGGGAATAATGGCTTGCCATGCTTGATAAAGTGCCGGACGGATAAGATCGTTCATTGCCGCGTCAACAATTGCAAAGTTTCGTTCCTCATTTTCTTTTAAGAACTCAACCTCAGTTACTAAGATACCAGCATTAGCCATAATGGCACGACCAGGTTCATAAATAAGTGTTAAATCGTAACCGACTAGTTTCTCTGCTAGTGCTTTTGCATATTGCTCAGGGTGAGGTGGTGTTTCATCGTGATAACAAACCCCTAAGCCGCCACCAACATCTAAATGGGATAAAGTGATCCCCTGCTTCGCTAACTTATCGACTAATAATAACACTCTGTCTAGGGCATCTAAAAACGGGGTTAAATCGGTCAGTTGTGAACCTATATGGCAATCAACCCCCTTTACATCAAGGTTGGATAAGCTAGCCGCATACTGATAAACCCTTTGGGCATCATCAATGGCAATACCAAACTTATTATCTTTTAAACCTGTTGAAATGTAAGGATGAGTACCAGCATCAACATCAGGATTAACACGTAATGAAATAGGCGCTATTTTACCCATTGCCTTTGCTACTTGGTTAATACGGTCTAACTCGGAGACAGACTCAACATTAAAACAAAAAATGTCTTGCTCTAAAGCAAACGCTATTTCTGATGACTTTTTACCGACACCTGAGAACACGACTTTTTTGGCGTCACCGCCGGCGGCTAATACCCGTGATAGCTCTCCTTGAGAGACAATATCAAAACCTGACCCCAAACGCGCCATAACATTAAGAACAGCCAAATTACTATTGGCTTTAACCGCGTAACATATCAGATGATCCTGTTGACCAGCCGCATCGTTAAACGCATGCCAATGACGCTCGATGGTTGCTCGTGAATAAAGATATAGTGGCGTACCATGAGTTTTAGCAATAGTGGTTACGGAGCAGTTCTCTGCGAATAATGACTTGTCTTGATGATTAAAAAAATCCATTACTTAAATTCCTGTTCAATATCTGGAGTAGTTTTTTCTGTTGATTTTGTATCATTTAGTGTCGGTTGTGTTGTCTTCTTTGCTATAACTTTCTTGGCGTTTTCAGACAAAGAAATATCGCCCTTAGTTGACGCTGGAGTCTGATATAAGTCGCCTTTTAATCCACAACCGGCTAATACTAGCAGAGAGATAAAGCAGCTGAAAATTAATGGTTTATTGTCTTGTCTTTTCATTTGTTTAGTTTTGTGCCATAAAAGTTATGTTAATCGAGTTTTTTATCTAGCAAATCCATGTTGAAATTGCTTTTTCTGGTATTATACTCACATGCTCATCATCAATTACAGCCATTAATAGCCTTGAGCTAAATAAAAGCTCAAAAAGCGATCATACTATAAGGAAAAGAAATGAACGACAGTCAATATAATTCAATTTCCGACGAATTAATTTTAGCCGTTGAAGAAGCAATTGAAGTGTGTGGTGTTGATATAGATTTTGAAGGTGCCAGTGGCATTTTAACGCTAACTTTTCTTAATAAAACAAAGATAATCATCAACAAACAAGCACCTTTGCAAGAGATTTGGGTGGCAACAAAATTTAATGGACATCATTTTTCTTTTGAAAATGACCAATGGTTTGATAAGCGTGGCGGTGGAGAGTTTTGGCAGTTCTTAGCAGCTGCAGTAAGCAAACAAGCAGAAGTAGACATCAGTTTAATAGCACAATAATTATTTAGGATCTATCAATGACCAATAAAGTCGTACGTATCGCTACTCGAAAAAGTGCCCTCGCTATGTGGCAAGCAGAATACGTTAAAGCACAACTTGAATATTTTCACCAAGGTATTATTGTTGAACTTTTACCGATGACGACTAAGGGTGATATTATTTTAGATACCCCACTGGCTAAAGTCGGTGGTAAAGGGTTATTTGTCAAAGAGCTTGAAGTAGCGATATTAGAGAATCGTGCTGATATTGCCGTTCATTCAATGAAAGATGTACCCGTTGATTTTCCAGAAGGTCTCGGCTTACAAGTGATTTGTCCCCGTGAAGATCCCCGAGATGCATTTATCTCAAATACTTATGAGAGTCTTGACCTCCTTCCGCAAGGCGCAATCGTCGGTACGTCTAGCTTACGTCGTCAATGCCAAATTAAAGCTGCTCGTCCTGATCTAGAGATTAGAGACTTGCGTGGCAATGTTAATACTCGTTTAAGAAAGTTAGATGAGGGTGACTATGATGCTATTATTTTAGCGGCAGCAGGTATGATTCGTTTAAAAATGCCTGAGCGTATTCGTCAATTTATTGAACCAGAAATTATGTTACCAGCAAATGGGCAAGGCGCAGTTGGTATTGAATGTCGTATCAATGATGAGGAAATTAAAGCCCTACTTGCCCCCTTAGAGGATAAAACTACTCGCATACGCGTACTTGCCGAACGTGCGATGAACAAAACGCTTGAAGGGGGTTGTCAAGTCCCTATTGGTGCCTATGCTGTTATTGATAATGATGAAATATACCTGAGAGGTTTAGTGGGTGCAGTCGATGGCAGTCAAATCATTCACAGTGAAATTCGTGGTCGCTTAGATCAAGGTGAGGTATTAGGTAATAGTTTAGCGCAAACCTTATTGTCTCGCGGGGCAGATGTTATTTTGAAAAAAGTTTATGCGGATCAAAAGTAACACCGAACTCAATGTGTTAATCACTCGTCCTAAAGAAAAAGGGATGCAATTAGCACAGCAACTTAAGACGATTGGCATTAACTCACTTTGCCAATCGTTTTTTGATTACCAGTCCTATACTAATCAACAAAAGATTAAAGATACGCTTACAAAATCGCCACCAGACATTATCATCTTTGTTAGTGTCGCCGCGGTCATTTTTGCCAACCAGTCGCTGAGTATTAAGCAATGGCTAAAAAAAAGTAGCAGTCAGCCGACTCAATTTTTTGCTGTAGGTCATGCGACAAAAAAAGCATTAAATAACTGTTCTATCGAACATGTAATTTTTCCAAAAGTGCAAAATAGTGAAGGTTTGCTCGAACTGTTGGACTTAAACGAGGTTCAGCAGAAAAACATTCTTATTGTTCGTGGCGATGGTGGTAGGGAGTATTTAAAAAACACACTGAGTAAACGTGGTGCCAAAGTAAATTATCTTGAAAGCTATCAACGTCTATGGTTAACATTTAATCATGCTATTGTTAAACAATGGCATGCAAATCAAATAAACGTTATCGTGATAACAAGTAACGCTTTGTTGCAAAGAATTGTAGACTTAATTGAAACTTTTATTAATACTTTAGCTCCTGATGAGCAATTAGTGCTGACTAACTGGCAAAAAAACTGTTTATGGGTTGTCGCCAGCGCAAGAATAGCAGAAAGTGCTAAGGCATTAGGTTTAATTAATGTCATTAACGCACAAGGTGCAAATGATAAAGCAATTATTAAGGCTTTGAGCTGATTTTACCTATATGACGCGGAACATCTAATACGGAACTGGATTATGACAGATAAAAAAAAGCCATCAGACAATGATCAATCAAGTGCTTCTGAGCAAGGATTGGATGCAAAAACCACTATCCCACCATCTAAAAAAACCAAACAAGACAGTGAGTCATTAAAACCAAATTCAGCGATAAGTGACACGATAACGAATAAAAAATCAGCCAGCACCGTGACAAAAAAAATCAAAAGCAGTTCCGCTGAACACGCTAAAATTTCAAAGATAGGTATGGCTGCATTGTTAATTGCAATCGTTGGCCTAGTGACTAGCGTTATCAGTTATTATTGGCTCGATCAACAACGTATTATTACTGATGATTTAATAACTACGAATCAAAAAAATAAAAAGGCTAACCTGCAACGAGTCAATGAGTTGTTAAAAGAGCAAGAAAATAAACTTTCTCAACAACTCAAACAAATGGTCACTAAAGCACAAGTTAATAGCAGGAAAAAAATCATCCAACTTGAGGGTGCCGTTACTCGATTAGAGAGAAATAAACCCAGTGATTGGTTAATTCATGAAACCGAGTATTTAATTAGAATTGCGGCAAGAACTATTTGGTTAGAGCGAGATACCCGTTCAGCTATTAGTTTATTGAAAGAGGGGAGTAACCGTTTAGCCGAGTTAAATGACCCAAAGTTTTTATCAGTTAGGAAATTAATACACCAAGACATTGAGCAACTGCAACTTATGCCAGTGCTAAATACTGAAAATGTTATCCTTTCGCTTATGGGTTTAAATAGTCAATTAACCCGTTTACCGTTAGCAATACAGCAAGTAACTGCCACAAAAAATGAAAACACGGTGCCTGAACTCTCAAATGATATTAATGATTGGCAAGAAAATTTAGCAAAAACCTGGGATAACTTTCTTAATACCTTTGTGGTCATTCATGTTCGGGACGGCAGTGCAAAGCCTTTATTGTCGCCACAGTATCAACAAAATTTAAGAGAAAATCTCAGTTTGAAATTGCAACAAGCACAATGGGCGGCTAGAGAAGAAAATTCAACGCTATATCTAGCCACATTAGCTGAAATTCAAATGTGGATCACACAATACTTTGATATGAGTGAGGTGAGTAACCAATTATTTTTATCAAGTATTAAACAGCTTGGAACTGAGATGATATCTTTTGACTACCCTAGCTCTTTATTATCACTTTCAGCAATAAGAGATATCCTTACCGATAAACCACTTGCTATTGAAACCACTGAGAAAACACCCCTGTTACCATTGACTGATAATGAACAATTATTGGGTGAAAAAATAATGCCAACAGAGGGAAAAACAAAACCATTATCCATTGAAGAGCAAATACATCAGCAAACCAGTATTCAAGAAAAAGCTGACGAAAAAGTGAATAAAGATGAGAATGAGATATGATCCGCTTCATTATTATTACCTTATTAGTATTATCTGTTATTGCAATCACGCCAATGCTCATAAGCGAACCGGGCTATATTGCCATTGCTATGGGTGGAAAAATTATTGAGATGACGGCATATACCGCAATTTTTTGGTTAGGCTTTTCTTTTCTTATCTTGTTTGTTTCTTTTCGACTCCTTCGTGGCAGTTATAAGTTAAGTTTTGGTGGTTGGCGTAAAATTATTTTTGCTAATCACCGACGGGCGTTAAAAGATTTCAATAAAGGCATAGCGGCTTACGTATTAGGTGATTACCAAAAAGCTGAGCACTTACTGGCTAAAAGTGCAGAGCCAGCAGATCAGCAGCAAACTGCCTATCTATTAGCGGCATCGGCAGCAGAAAAGCAAAATTTACGTCCCAATACTCAACATTATCTTGCGTTATTGGAACACCATAATACCGATCAATATATTGTGAAAACGGCAGGTATTGAATCAGTTATTGTTAAAATTCAACTGTTAATAAACCATGAAGAATATGTTCAAGCTCGCCTAGTGATTGATGAGTACCATAAACATATTGGTCATGATACGCGTCTTCTTCAATTAGAAATTGATTTATGTTTAATTGAAGAGCGTTATGAAGCTGCTGTTCAAAATTTAGCGTTGGCAAGAAAACAAAAAGATTTTGACCAATATAAGTTAGAAAAAAGTGAAAATATTGCGTTTACTGCGATTTTTAATGAATTAATTCGAAAACATGATCAACAAGCATTAATCGACTACTGGCAAAAGATGACGAAAAAAATTAAGCAACGTGAAGCCGTCTTGTTTGCTTATTGCCGAATTTTAGCTGAAAACGGTATAGTTGCCCCTTTAGAGAAATTGTTGTTACCGACATTAAAAAAAGAAGCCAGTGACAATTTTATTAAGCAGTTAACTGAATTACCTTTAGCTAAAGCCACTAATCAAACTGAAATTTTCATTGCTGCAGTTCAAAAACATTTACACGTCAATCAACACAGTATTAAATGGCTCGCCTGTTTAGGTCATTTAGCATTAGCCGCGGGTCAATGGCAAATGAGTGAAAAAGCATTCCATAGCTTATTTACAGTAGAGGGTTATTTGACTAATAATGACGACTTAAAAGCTTGTGCCTTAGCTTTAAGTAAGCAAAGCAAATACCATCAAGCGAATGAGTTATTACAACAAATACTCAATTAGTTTGAGCGAAAAAACCTAAAGTGAAAAAGTTGGTGTTTTGTTTACTTGTTAGACTAAGTGTCATTGTAAAACGTGAATTTATATTTGAGTCTAATTTTTAATGAGACAAAAAAAAGCCAGAAGGTCATCTGGCTTTTTTTATAAACGACTTTTATCCGAGCCGATGAAAGGGTTAACTTACAATACTTTAGCAATTGATTGCGCTAAATAATCAACATTACTGTTTGCAATACCAGCAATACTCATGCGGCTAGAGCCAACCATATAGATGCTGTAATCATCTTGTAATTGTTGAACTTGCTCAGCAGTGATACCTAAGAAAGAGAACATTCCTGTCTGACGTGTAATAAAGTTAAAATCGCGACTTACGCCATTTTCTTTTAATTTATCGACTAACAATTGACGGTTGCCATTAATGCGATCTCGCATTTCTTTTAATTCACTGTGCCATTGCGCAGTCAATTCTTGTGAGTTTAAAATGGTTTCAACAATCGCGGCACCATGTGCTGGTGGCATAGAGTAAATACCACGAACAACATAGGCTAACACTGAAGCCACCAAGTCAGCTGAATGGCTCGATTCTGCAATTAAAGTACAAGCCCCAATTCGTTCACGGTATAAACCAAAGTTCTTAGAACATGAACTGCAGACGATCATCTCTTTAACGTTTTCTGCCATTAAACGTAAACCATAAGCATCTTCGTCTAAGCCAATACCAAAACCTTGATAAGCCATATCGATAAGAGGAGTAAAACCAACACCTTTGGCTACTTCAACCACTTGTTGCCACTGCTCGTTACTTAAGTCCATTCCACTAGGGTTATGACAACAGGCGTGTAGTAAGACGACATCATCTTTAGAGACTTCTTTTAGTGTGGCTAACATGCCATCAAAGTCGAGGGTTTTATTTTCATAATCGTAATAAGGATAGGTTTTAACAACAAGCCCAGATGCTTCAAAAACCGCTGTGTGGTTTGCCCATGTTGGATTAGAAACCCAAATAGTTGCACCCGCTTTGCATGAGTTAATAAATTCACCAGCAACACGTAAAGCCCCAGTGCCGCCAGGTGTAGAAAAAGTGCGGGCACGGTTTTCAATTAATACTTTGTGCGCGCCAAAAATAAGTTTGCTCATCTCCTCATTAAATAGAGGTGAGCCAGTAGGGCCGATGTAAACTTTACTGTCTTCGGTATTCGTTCGATGCTGCTCAGCTTTCTTTACACAATCTAAAACCGCGGTGTGCCCAGCTTCATTTTTATAAACACCCACACCTAAATCGATTTTTTGTGGATTAACATCCGCTCTATATTTAGTTAACAATCCCAAAATAGGGTCGGCTGGCAAAGCCTTTAAGTTATTAAACATGACTACGTTTACCTTATTTTTGATGGGAAATTTAGTGATAATTACGCCATCGTAATTATATTAATATCATCCCTTTTTTTAAAAGCTAAGCATAACGTAAAAAAGGGGATGAATTAAAGTGTTTTGTGTGAAAAACAAGATAAGTTTTTATGCCGTTTTACACTATAAAATAACCGCTAAGTTTATTGATGTCGGCTAGGCAGAGAGGAATGAAAGAAAAGCGCTTACCCTAAATATAGGTTCAAGCCGCTGAACATTAGTTTTCGTCACTGGGCTGATGACAAAAAAGTAAGAGTGTATTGTTGTGGTTTTATAAAAAACAGCAACAAATTATGGTTAAAGCGATAAATAGTCTGGATAATAGTGTTAGCTTAACAAAATAGGTTATCGTCGGAATTTCACATTTTCTTAGATTTGTTAATCGCAAATATATTTAGCCAACGATTAGCGAATATCCCAATATATCCCCAAGCAGCAACTGAACAAGCAATAACAAGAAAAATAATGCCAGGAACTTGCCAGAGATGGTGGTAGAAATAACCTAAGCCAATAAAACATAAACTGAAAACAAAAAAGCCAAGACCACACAAAAATATTTGTACACTTCGTTGTGGGTTTTGGCCTAATTTTTCAAGTACGGTGGTCATTTATTAATACCGACAGTTTAGCTTAGTAATATGAATGTTCGCCACGTTCGTGTTCAGTCATATCTTTAACACCTTTGATTTCACCGGCCATTATTTCGATCAATTGTTTTTCAATACCGTCTTTAACTGTTACATCAATTTGACTACAGCCATTACAACCGCCACCGAATTGTAAAACAGCAAAACCATCATCAGTGATTGCCATTAAGGTACACTCGCCACCATGTCCCGCTAATTGTGGGTTAACTTCAGCTTGTAAAAAATAACTAACACGTTCAAATAAAGGAGCGTCGTCAGCTACTTTTCTTAATTTAGCATTTGGCGCTTTTAACGTTAACTGTGATCCCATTTGGTCACTGGTAAAATCAATTTCGGCTTCTTCTAAGTAAAGCTTACTTGGGCCATCGATTAAAGCTGAAAAGCCATTAAATTCTAATAGGATATCGTCAGGTTCAACTGCATCTGCCGGACAATAAGAAACACCACACTCAGCAGTAGCTGTACCTGGATTGACAACAAAAACACGAATGTTAGTGCCCTCGGCTTGTTGCTCTAACAATTTTTTAAAGTGTGTTTGGGCAGTTTCTGAAATATTAATCATACGGATTACTCATTTTCGACAACGGATAAATTTATTTAGTCTCGTAGTTAAATACCTGACTAAATCACTCAAGTATCTTTATTTTACGCTTCAATTTAGCTTACCGCCAGTACCTGTTGATATTAATTAGACCCTAAGTGGATAAAAACTAGTTTATAGCGACATTGTTTGGTATTTTTAGCGCACTTTCTTGATGACTTATCGTTATAGTAAGATTTAGGTCAAGATTTATTCAAAAATAAATTTATTTTAAAGGGCTAGTTAATGTTGTTATTGCGGACTTTGGTACTCATGTTAAGTATTCTTTTATTTTTGGGGCAAATTTCATTTACCTTCGCTGCTAATGTGGCTGACTACCTACCCAAAGATCAAAACTATAATCAACAGATTATAGTTCCGAAGTCTACCTTAGGTTTTACTGTTGGCGAGCGCCACCCAAGGCACGATCAAATTAATGATTATTTTCGACAGCTGGCCCAAAGCTCAAAAAGAGTGTTGTTGACGGAAATGGGCCGCACTGAGCAACTAAGAACACAGCTGTTAGTGACTATTTCTTCTGCTGAAAACTTAGCAAATATAGAAAGTATTCTTGCTAAACGTCATACACCTTCTACATACTCAGATGATGTTAAAGAAAGAATGGAGAATGAACCGTTAGTTATTTGGCTGGGCTACAGTGTTCACGGTGATGAAGCAACTGGAGCCAGTGCAGCGATGGTAACGGCTTATCACTATGCAGCTAGCCAGTCAAAATCGATAGAAGCATTATTAAAAAATACCATTATCGTTTTAGAGCCTAGTATTAATCCTGATGGTTTGGATCGCTTTGTTAATTGGGTATCTACCTTTAAAAACGGTAATAGCAATGATGATGTTAACGATATTGAACACCACCAAGGCTGGCCATCAGGGAGAACCAATCATTACTGGTTTGATTTAAACCGAGATTGGCTGTTACTTACCCAAAAAGAAAGTCAACAAAGGTTAAAATATTTTCACCAATATCAACCTCATGTTCTGGGTGATTTTCATGAAATGTCACATAACAGCAGTTACTTTTTTCAACCCGGTGTGCCCAGCAGAACCCATCCATTAACTCCTAAAGCTAATGGGACGTTAACCAAACTTATTGCCGGTTATCATGCCAAGGCCCTAGATCAGCAACAGCGTTTATATTTTAGCCAAGAGGTTTTTGATGACTTCTACTATGGTAAAGGCTCAACTTATCCTGACATTAATGGCAGTATTGGCATTTTATTTGAACAAGCCTCGAGTCGAGGTATGCAACAGCAAAGCATTAACGGTTTAGTTACTTTTGAGTTTGGTATTCAAAACCATGTGTTAACTTCACTTTCGACGGTTGAAGGCGCTTGGGAAAATAAACAAGCGTTGAAAAATTATCGCCAAGAATTTTATAAGCAGGGCTTAAAATTGGCGAAAAAAGAAAAGTTTGATGGTTATTTAATTCGAGCAGATAAAGACGACTATAAGTTAAATACTTTCCTACAAACCCTCAATCAGCATCAGATAAATGTTTACCCACTGAGTAGTGATTTTAAAAATGATGGGAAGGTGTTTGGTAAAGAGAGGAGTTATTACCTTCCTCTTGAACAGCCACAATTTCGAGTTATTCAAGCGTTATTTAATCAGCAAACTAGTTTTCAAGATAATACCTTCTATGATGTTTCTGGTTGGACGCTACCTTTAGCAATGAATATTGAGTTTCATCAAGTACAGCGAACTTGGGGATTAGAAATTGCCGAAAAGGCTTGGACCAAACCTGAAAAAGCAAACACCTTACTTGATAAAAAGGCCTACGCTTATGCTTTTGAATGGCATGATTCACTGGCTCCTCAGCTTCTTGAAAAACTTTTGTCTTCGGGTATTAAGGCTAAAGTAGCGACGAAAAGTTTTAGCAGTACTGTTGATGGTATTGAGCGTAAATTTAAGGTTGGCAGTATTTTGTTAGCAGCAGGTTGGCAGCAAAATAAAAACTGGCGCGAAATAGTCAGCCTTGCCAGTATCGAAAGTCATATTGAACTATATAGTTTATCTACAGGTTTTAATACTAAAGGTATTGATCTCGGTAGTGGCTCTTTTAAAACACTTAGCCCAATAAACGTTATGATGATTGGCGGTCAAAATATCTCACAATATGAAGCGGGCGAAATACGTTACTATTTAGAACAAAGCATACATTTACCGGTATCTATTATTGAGCAGCATAGAGTCAGCACTATCGATTTGTCGGTTTATAGCCATATTATTTTAGTGGACGGTGATTACCAAAGTTTCACTGATAAAACAGTGAGTCAGTTAAAGTCTTGGGTTGAAAATGGTGGGGTAGTTTTTGCTCAAAAAAGAGCAACTAAATGGCTAGCAGATAAAGAGATATTATCAGCTGACTTTGTCAGTAATATTCAAATTAATAAAATGTACGACGTCAGTAAATTAAATTATCAAGATCAAGAAAAATTGGCTGCACGTAAGCGAATTGCAGGCGCAATTTTTCAAACACAGTTAGATAATAGTCATCCGTTAGCTTATGGTATTGAGACAAAAACCTTACCGCTATTTAGGAATAGTCCGTTGATAATGAAACGACCAGATAAAGCTTTTATCAATGTCGCTCATTATACCGATATGCCATTAATGAGTGGTTACACCGATAAAAATCTTGTCAACTTAATTGCTCGTAGTTCCGCTGTTATCGCCCATAGTTTAGGCAAAGGCAGGGTCATTGCCAGTACAGATAATCTGGTTTTTCGAGGCTATTGGCTTGGTAGTGCTAAATTACTCGCCAATAGTTTATATTTTGCCAAAGCTTTTGATGTCTCAGTAACCGACTAGGCTTTCAATTTATATTGGCTAATGACAAACATACCGCAAGTACGGTAACTTTTTTAACGCCTTTAAGTTTTAAGCAACGACTAATTTCGCTAGCCGTTGCCCCAGTGGTAACGACATCATCGATTAATAAAACATGCTCAGGTATGTTTTTTTGAGTAAAGTGAACGTTAAAAATATTTATCAGGTTTTTTCGTCGTAAATTATCTGACTGACCAACCTGACTTGTGGTTAATTTTTTTCTTACTAATATTTTATTATCGTAAGGGACTGTAATTTTTTTCGCTAGCACTGTTGATAATAAATGGGCTTGGTTAAAACCTCTTTGCTGCCATTTGTTGATATGGATTGGCACACTGACGATTAAATCAACGTCAACGGTCTGATGTTCAAACCTATTTTTTATATAGTGATGTGATAACAGTTCAGCTAATAATTTTGCCACTTCAAAGCGACCTTGGTACTTCAGCTGGCTTATCCATTGGGAAAAGGGAGCAGTGTAAGGTGACAAACAAATTAAATGATCAAAATGTTATCTTGGGTAAAGATTTATTTATTGCAGGCTAATTGAGTAAGTCATCTTGAACATTACCCATGTTAAATATTGGCAGGTCCTTATGGCAAGTCTGGCAAAGTAACAAATGACTTGTACAAGGCTCACCACAGAGGTCACAGGAGGTAAGCCACATTAATATCTGATGATATTGTTGACGAACACGAATTAATATATTTTGGTAATTGATTGTCGGCAATTCCATTTACCCCGGCCTTTTTGTAAACTAACGTTATTCATTTAATTATCTATTAACGATTAAACTAAGCATGACAGAAACTTTACATATTACGAGTCAAGGACAGGGAACACCGCTAGTTTTGATTCACGGTTGGGGATTAAATTCAGGAGTTTGGCAGCCACTCGCTGAAAAGTTGGCACCATTTTTTAAGGTGATTACTGTTGACTTACCTGGCTATGGTTTAAATAGTGATAATAATATTACCCCCTATTCATTAACGAATATTAGCAAAAAAATTATTGATGCTGTTGATGAACCAGCGGTTTACCTTGGTTGGTCATTAGGTGGCCTCATTGCCACCGATATTACCTGCAGCTATTCAGACAAAGTGTTGGCATTAGTCACGGTGGCCAGCTCCCCTTGTTTTGTGGAACGATTGAACCAAGATAACCAAGTCAACTGGCCAGGTATTGAGCCTACCCTGTTAAAAACCTTTCATCATCAACTTGCCCAAGATACTAAAAAAACCATTGACGGATTTTTAAAAATACAAGCCATGGGCAGTCCGCATATTCGTCAAGACTTAAAAGAAATTAAAGCCCTAATCTTTCAATATCAGATGCCAACAAGGCAAACATTAGATGACTCTTTATCACTCCTAGAAACCGTTGACTTACGAACTAACTTACCATCAATAAGCTTACCTTTTTTACGTTTGTATGGCCGTCTTGATTCATTAGTCTCTAAAGCTGTGCCTGACTTAGTAAGTGAGTTAGCACCAAAAAGCGACGTTCATATTTTTAAACAAGCCTCACATGCGCCTTTTATTTCTCACGGAGATGATTTTTTTGATGTGTTGAAAAACTGGCTTAATAGTCTTGAGGTTAGTAAAAAAATTGAAGTTGTCACTAACTAAATAGCTAAACGAGTAATCAATTCATCACTTTACTTTTTATACTTTTAGGTGAATAATTAGCCAGAGAGAAGTTCGTTATTGGCTGGTGTTTAGCCTAGTTATTACTGATTAATTTGAGCTATATTAGTAAAGTTTAATACTGAGGAGGCAAAATGGAAATACAATCTACATTCAATGCCGGTCTCAAAGGCTTTCAAAAAACCGCTAAAAAACCAACTCAAGCAGCGAATAGAATACTTAGCCCTTATTTGATGCTTATGTCTAGGGCTCGTAGATGAATATTTCATCGCAACTAACCAGCTCACCTTTAGCTACGGTAACTAACCTGCCGACAGAATCACTTCGTCGTGATAACAATCAGCGAGAATTGATTGCTAGACCTGAAGCGGCTGCTCAGTCTGCTGCAGAAAAGGGTGTTGCTTCTGAAAAAGAACGCGCTAGAGCGTCAGCCCAAAACCATGAACAAATTGACTTCGCAAGTATTCGCAAACGTGCTGAACAAGCAAACACAACTATTAGTGGCGATAGCGATCAAGGTTCAGAATCTAAAGAGCAGCAACAAGAACAGCCACAAACCAGCAGTGAGAAAAGTGCGGCAAAGGTTTTTATTGAAGAAAAAATAATTAATGAACTCCCAGCCTCGATAAGCTCAATGATTACCCAAGTTCAATCTGAACTTTTAGCCACTAACAACGACACAGTGAAGGCCTCTTCACCAACGGTTATTAGCATCAAACCTAATAATATTTTTGTACAAGAGAAGGGAACAACATCAACTGAAGGTCATGAGTTCGATAGACTAATTAATCACACACTTGCCGCTCAAGAAATGTTATCACTCAGTCGAAGTCATGATGTCACTGAGCGAGCTGTTCGTATTGAGAAATTTTATCACAATATTAATCAAGCGAATGAAAGGCGACCTAGTTATCAGTTTGAACTAACAGTTTGAATGAAAGATTAGCGTTATATTGACTCAGTTTACTGTTTATGACCGACTATAATAAAAACGCCTGCGAAGCAGGCGTTTTTTTTATTAAAGCGTTATATGTTATTGGCTAGACACCATAATTTTCACGATACTTTCTAATAGCCAATAAGCTATCATTTAGCGCTGGCTGATCTACAATTTTTTCTTCTAAGTAAGTAATCACATCGCCTAAAGTTACTATAGAAATAACCTTTGTACCAAAGTCACGTTCAACTTCTTGGATAGCAGATAATTCACATTGGCCTTTTTCTTGGCGGTCAAGAGCAATGAGTACACCTGATAATTGAGCGCCGTGGTTTTTAATGATTTCCATCGACTCCCGTATGGCAGTTCCTGCAGTGATAACATCATCTACTAGCATGACCTTACCCTTTAGATCAGAACCAACTAAACTACCCCCTTCACCATGTTTTTTAGCTTCTTTACGATTAAAGCAGTAAGGCATGTCAATGTGATGATGATCATAAAGCGCTACTGAGGTAGTTGTCGCAATAGGAATACCTTTATAAGCGGGGCCAAATAATAAATCGAATTCAATTGATGAGTCAGTTAACGCAGAGGCATAAAAACGCCCCAGTTTTGCCAAATCACCGCCCGTATTAAATAACCCAGCGTTAAAAAAATAAGGACTTGTCCGGCCAGATTTTAAAGTGAACTCACCAAAGCGTAACACTTGTTTTGATAGAGCAAACTCAATAAAATCACGTTGAAAATCTTTCATAAATGTCTCTGTAAATTCAATTATTCCCGAGATGTTTTTCGGCAATTTATTTGTTAGTGGTGTGCCTAGCTCAATACTTGACTAGTTTAATGCTGACTTTTGCGCATCAAATAATTCATTAATACCGTTTTTAGCGAGTACTAACATTTCCTGCATTTCATCAAAACTAAAGGGGGCTTCTTCTGCAGTGCCTTGTACTTCGATAAGTTTACCTGTGTCTGTCATTACAACATTCATATCAGTATCAGCAGCTGAGTCTTCTGGGTAATCAAGATCGGCAACGGCTTCACCTTTATAAATACCAACAGATACTGCGGCAATCATATGTTTTAAAGGGTTTGTTTTAATAATGTCTTTAGCGCGCATATAATTTAAAGCGTCAACTAATGCAACACAAGCACCGGTGATAGAAGCCGTGCGAGTACCACCATCCGCTTGAATCACATCACAATCAACATTAATGGTATTTTCGCCAAGGGCTTTTAAATCAACTGCTGCACGTAAAGCACGAGCAATTAAACGAGAAATTTCTAATGTACGACCACTTTGTTTACCATTAGCTGCTTCACGGCGCATACGCGTATGAGTAGAGCGAGGTAACATACCATATTCAGCGGTAACCCAACCTTTACCTTGGCCTTTAAGAAAACGTGGTACACCTTCTTCTACAGAAGCAGTACAAATTACTTTAGTATCGCCAAATTCAATTAATACTGAACCTTCGGCATGAGTGGTAAATTGACGTGTAATAGTTACTGGGCGAATTTGCCCTAATGTTCTGCCGCTTGGACGCATAAGTTGTTCCTTAAGAAAGTTAATTGCGCGTATTATATACCCAAACTTCTCGGGGTTCATCTTTCATCGAGATATTTGCATGCTAATATGTAATTTAAGAGGCTTTTGAAATATAGTGATTAAATATCGGGTCTTCCTTACACGTTATTTAGCTTTTTTCCATTAGTATAAGTATTGAGAAACAATGAAACTCATTTTTGCCGTTTGTTTAATGATCAGTTACCCCCTTTTTAGTGTACCGTCCTTCGCTGAGTCCAAAATAACTTTACCACCATACAGTCAAGGCTATTCAGAACAAAGAGACCCCTTTGAAGATGCCATAGCAGCAATAAAGTTGGCGAAAGAGACTGATCGCAATGTGTTAATCGAAATCGGTGGAACTTGGTGTACTTGGTGCCATAAAATGGATGCCTTTTTAGCGAAAAACCCAGAGATATATCATCAACTTCACACTCAGTTTGTTTTATTAAAAATCAGTGTGAGTGACGCTAATGAAAACCACGCTTTTATGAAATCATTACCGCCAGTGCTGGGTTATCCTCATATGTATGTCTCTACGTCGGCAGGAAAAATGATTTTGTCTAAAGATACGGCAGAGCTCCAAGAAAATGGTGAGTATTCAAGCAAACGTTGGCTTACTTTTATTAAAAATTGGCAGGTAAGTAGTTCAACGATACTTGTGAATAGATAAGGATAAATAATGAAATTTATGAGCTCTTTTTTTGATAAGAACTATCAAACACCCCCATGGTTAACAGATAAATTGTTTAAGAAAAATCTTAGTCGCCGCAAGATAATTAAAGGTGCATTAAAGTCTGCTGGCGGAGCCACTGTTGTCGCTGCAGCATTGCCTTTTAGTGTCGGGTCAACTGAGTTGGTAAGTTTGCCTGAACAGTTAAGCTCTGATCCTTGGTTAACTCTGGATTCGGTATTAAATCATCTATTACCGACATCAGAGTCTGGCCCTGGGGCAAAAGAAATTCAAGCAACCACCTATTTGTTTAATGTGGTACACCTTCAACCCACGGAACAAGATGAAATTGATTTTATCTACAAAGGGGTTGGTTGGTTAAATGGTTATAGTCAAAGCCAATTACAAAAGAGCTTTGTTGAATTAGAGGGGCAAGAGAAAGAAAAACTATTGCGTGGTATTAGCCAATCAAAAGCTGGGCAGAATTGGTTGAATACCTTGTTAGGCTATATTTTAGAAGCCACCTTAACGCCACCAGTTTATGGGGGGAATGCCAATCAAGTCGGTTGGCAGTGGCTTGAACACCAAGGCGGTTTTCCACTACCCAATGAAGGTACTCGTTTTTATGAAATACCTAATCAACAAAGTGGGCTTAAAGCTAACAAAGCAAAAAACACAGAAAAAAATATTGATGTCGTTAATTTGGTTGCTCACCGCGAGTTATTAAAAGGTAAAGGTAAAAAAGCATGAGCTATGATATTTGTATCGTCGGCAGTGGCGCTGGAGCATCGCCTGTTGCCTATAGTTTAGCAAAAGCAGGTGCTAAGGTTTTAGTGTTAGAAAAAGGCCCATGGCTAACAGAAAAAGAATTTTATAAAGATGAGTTAGCCATTAGTCTGCGCAATGTTTATAACCCTAAATTAGAAGATGAACAACACGTTATTGAAGAGCAATATCAAGATGGTAACGGTGAAGCTTATTGGCAAGGAGAGGCCACCAGTGAGTCAGGTTGGAGTTTTTGGAATGGTACCGTTGTTGGGGGCTCTTCAAACTTTATGAGTGGTTATTTCCATCGTTTGAAACCCATTGACTTTCGACTAAAATCAACCTTTGGTGTGATTAAGGGGGCTAACGTTGAAGACTGGCCAATAAGTTACCAAGACTTAGAACCTTATTATGCCCAAGTTGAAAGCGATGTTGGTGTATCGGGTAAAACGGTAGACCACCCCAACCAAGAACCACGGTCAACCGACTTTATCTATCCCCCCTTGGCAGAACATCCGATATCAAGCTGGATTGACAAAGCGGCTAAACTCATCGGTTACCATGCAGTTCCTGTCCCCCGTGCGATATTATCAAAACCGGCAATGGGTCGACAAAGTTGTGAGTATTCTGGTTATTGTAGTAGTTATGGTTGTTCTTCTGGAGCAAAAGGTAGTGGCAGAGCCGCGTTATTAAACCATGCAGTAGCCGGTGGTAACTGCACAATAAAGCCCCAATCAAAAGTCTATAAAATTGCGACTAATAGTCATGGAAAAATAACCGGCATTTTGTATTATGACGGCCAGGGCCGAAAACAAACCGCAATCGCCAAAATATATGTTGTGGCTTGCCAAGCAATAGAAACATCTCGCTTGTTACTGGCCTCAACAGGGGAGAAATTCCCTAATGGCCTGGCGAACAATAATGGCCAAGTCGGGAAAAACTTAGTCTTTAGTGCGGGCGGCACCGGTAGTGGCGATTTTAATTATAATGAGTTATCTAAACAACAAGTGAACGAGCTCAAACAAGTGGGCCCTTTTATTAATCGTTCCTTGCAAGACTGGTATCAAATCAATGACGAAGGCTTTAAAGGTGGCAATAGTAAAGGCATAGCCAAAGGCGGCACTATCGACTTTTTATTTCATCAAAATCCTGTTGCCCGTTCTGGCGGCAGCCAATGGGGGGTAGATGAAAATGAAAATGATCAACTGGTCTGGGGTGAGCAACTAAAGCAAAACCTCAAGAAAGAATTTACTACTTATAAAACCCTGCGGTTTGAAGTCTTTAATGACTGGCTCCCCAATGATAACTGCTTTGTCAGTTTAGATGACGAAGTAACTGATAAATGGGGCGATGCGGTTGCTAAAGTCCGTATTGGTTATCATGACCACGACTTAAAGGTAGGCGAGTACTTATCGAAAAAAGCAGAAAAACTATTAATGGCCATGGGCGCTAAAAATGTGTCATCGTCGGTCAGCGGCTATCCACCTTCAAATCTTATGGCGGGTGGTTGTCGTTTTGGTGACGATCCTAAAACTTCAGTGCTCAATAAAAACTGTCAGGCTCATGAAGTAGACAATTTATTTATCACCGACGGCTCATTTATGCCAACCGGTGGCAGCGTACCTTACACCTTTACTATTTATGCCAATGCTTTTAGAGTCGCCGACCACATTAAACAACGATTACAGTTAAGCTAAAACTGGCTACCTTGTCTGTGCTGAGGCATAATTAGCTAAATTTAGACTGCCAGTGAATTCTTATCACGGCTACTTAGCTGGAACCAAGTAATGACCAAAAATATGATCCACAGCATGACCGCTTTTTCACGTGTTGAAGTCAAAGGTGACTGGGGCAATGCAGTTTGGGAAATTCGCAGCGTAAATCAACGATTTTTAGAAACTTACTTTCGTTTACCTGAGCAATTTAGAGGTATTGAACCTGTTTTACGTGAACGTTTTCGTAAACAACTCAATCGTGGCAAAGTAGAATGTAACCTTCGCTTTAATCCTAATCCTGCGGCTAAAAGTAAAATAACCCTCAATAGTTCATTAGCGAAAGAGCTAATCAACCATGCCAATACCATCAGCGCATTAGCGGGTAACAGCAGTGTTAACCCAGTAGAAATTATGCGGTGGCCAGGTGTTATGGAAGCCGAAGAAGCTAATATGGATAGCATTCAAGTTGATATGCTGGTAGGTTTTGATCAAGCCCTTAACGACTTTATCGAGGCAAGAGTTAGTGAAGGCGAAAACCTAAAAGCGTTAATCGAACAACGTCTAGACGCTATAGTAACAGAGTCTGAAAAAGTCACTGCCCACATGCCAGCAGTTATCGCATGGCAACGTAAACGAATCACTGATAAATTTACTGACGCCAATATCGAGTTAGACTCAGCAAGAGTAGAACAAGAATTGGTTCTACTTGCGCAAAAAACCGATGTAGAAGAAGAACTGGATCGGCTCCACAGCCATGTTAAAGAAACCAAAAACATCTTAAAAAAAGGTGGCGCTCAAGGTCGTCGTTTAGATTTTATGATGCAAGAGTTTAACCGTGAAGCTAATACGCTTGGTTCTAAGTCAATCAATACCGATATCACCGCCAGTGCAGTAGAGCTTAAGGTGCTGATTGAACAAATGCGTGAGCAGATCGCCAATATTGAATAATGGTGAAATGAGTTTGTCTATTAAAAAGTCATAGCTAGCTATGACTTTTTTTATGGGCATAAGGAGAGCGATATATTGCCTAGTATAATATCACTCAATAACTGTGAATTGATATTATAATTGAGCCAGCTTAAAGAGTGATAGCAACCGCTAGGTGCTATTTTTAGCGTGTCTTATGACCAATGTTCGTAGTGTAAATCTTAATGACACAAATTTAATAATACAACTCAATAGGTTATAATTTTACAACTTCTATTATTTTATCAATGTGCATGGTATGTTGTATTTAATATACACATAAGTAAGGGATTACTTTGAAATATCAACCTGTAGTATCTTCGTTTAAACATCTTTCTTTAACAAAGGTAGCCCTCAAGGTCGTCGTTTAGACTTTATGATGTGGGAGTTTAACTGTGAAGCTAATACTTGGTTCTAAATCAATCAATACTGATATCACCGCAAGTCCTGATTGAGCAAATCGCGCATAATAATTAAATGAATTTCACCTATAAAAACGAGAAGAAAATTCTATGAAGAATATCAAATTAGTCTTGCTATCATTTTCATTACTGCTGCTTAGCTTTAATTCTTTAGCTGACAATAATGATATACCATCGGCAAAAGATTTTTTTAGCCTTCCAGATTATACATCTATAAGCCTATCGCCAAGTGGTAAGTATCTGGCGACATTAATGCCAATAAATGATCGGTTAAATATAGTTGTTATGGATACCAAGGATAAACAGAACCTTGTTGTTCTTTCGGCGTTTACAAAATACGATGTGGGAGACTATTTTTGGGCGAGTGATGACCGAATCGTTTTTACTGTCGATCAAACTGATGGCCAAGAAGCGCTAAGTTTATATAGTGTAAATCGTGCCAAAAAACCTAAAATTACAGAATTAATTAGAGCAAGCTTTTCTAACCGAAGAGCTGTGATGGCAAGCATTGTTAATACGCTACCTAATGACCCGGATCATATTATTGTTCAGTACAATAAGCGATACGTTAAAAGCCCTGATTTATATAAATTAAGAATTGATACAAAATGGAATAATCGCCGAGAACAAAATCCATCTATGGAACTTATTGCTAAAAATCCAGGTGATGTGCAAAGCTGGATTGTTGATCATGACGGTGATGTGCGCGGTGCCATATCAACAAAAGGGGTTAAAGGCGAATTTCTTTACAAAGAAAAGAATGCTAAAGAATTTAAGGTTATTCGTAAATTCAATGTCTTAGATGAAGGCGTGATGCCCTTGATGTTTGATTATGATAACAAGATGATGTTTGTTTCTTCAAATATTGGCCGCGATAAAGCTGCAGTTTATAAGTACAATCCTAAAACTAATGAAATGGGAAAGATGATTTTTGGCCATGACAACGTTGATGTTACTAACTTAATGTTGTCTCGTAAGCGTAAAAAGTTAATTGGCATAAGTTACTTTGATGATTATCCTGAAAAAGTATTTTTCGATGAAAAAGAAGCTAAATTTAATAATGCGTTGAAGAATACATTTAAAGGGAAAACAGTCAATACTTCCAGTATGAACAAAGATGAGACACTTCGAATTATTACCGCTTACAGTGATACTGATCCGGGCAGTTACTACTTATGGGATGAAAAAAAACGAAGCATAACCCCGTTGGGAAATCGTATTTCAGCTTTTGATACTAATATTCTATCGCCAATGAAACCCTTTGAATTCAAAAGTCGTGATGGTTTAACTTTACGTGGATACATCACTATTCCTAAAAATACAGATGGCAAAAACATCCCACTAATTATCAACCCTCATGGAGGGCCGTTTGGTGTTCGGGACCTTTGGGGATATAACCCAGACACTCAATTTTTAGCAAGCCGAGGATATGCCGTCGTTCAGGTAAACTTCCGAGGCTCTGGAGGCTATGGTAGAAACTTTGAACAAGCGGGCTATGGTGGCAAATGGGGACATGAAATGCAGGACGACATTACCGATACGGTTAATCATTTTATAAAATCGGGTGTTGCCGATGCCAATCGAGTGTGTATTTATGGTGCGAGTTATGGGGGCTATGCAACAATGGCGGGTTTAACGTTTACCCCCGACTTATACAAATGTGGTGTTAATGTTGTTGGTGTCACTGATGTTGGTTTATTGTTTACATCAATGCCAACCACTTGGGAACCAATGAAAGATGTCATGAAAATTCAAATTGGGGATCCGGAAGATACTAAGTTAATGAAAAGTATGTCGCCGATTGACCATGTTGAAAATATCAAAGCACCACTTTTTATTATCCACGGTCTTAAAGATATCCGTGTAGTTATTGAGCATGCAAATTTACTCAAAGACCGCCTTGATGATTTAGACAAACCCTATGAATGGTTAGTGAAAAAAAACGAAGGCCATGGTTTTAGAAAAGTTGAAAATAGAATAGAGATGTATGAAAAACTAGAAGTATTCTTAGAGAAAAATCTATAATAATTTATATTCACTTTTAACCGGCCGATAGGCCGGTTTTTTTTATGACTAAAATAAAGCCTACACTAAAGAAAATATGCTTAGTAGTCAGTAGAAGTCAAAAAAAAGAAGCACAGTCTGAGGTTCGCTGTTATTTAAAGGTCGCGAATATTGAATAATAGTTAATTGAATTTTCCTATAAAAAAGGCATAACCGGGTTATGACTTTTCTCGATGTAAAAACTGCCTGAGTTCTCAATTAATGCAAGCTGTCGGTTTACATCTCGGGCAACTAAATTATGTTGTCTCGGCAGCAAGATACCGCTCACTTTTTACTGCACACCAAACTTTTCTCTGGCGCGTGCTTGGTCTACTTTAATTCGCCTTAAGTATTCAATCACTACAGGATTATCTTGCCAAGGCTGAAGCTGAAATTTTGTTGTTTTATAACCCCGTCCCCCCCAGTAAACATAATCTACAGGAAAGTCATCCGCTAAAATAGTTTGCGCCATCTGTTCGTTATGGCTATAAAATGACAGTACTAAGTAACTGCGTTGTAATTGCCAATAGCGATAGGACGCTGGAAATTCTTTTTTATAGGCTGTTAATTGCTTAAACATAGTAACAGCCGTTTTTTCGCTTAAAGCCAGTTCACCTGCATAATATTGCAAGGTAATAAGACCTAAAGAATCTACTAACCTTTCTATTGACACAGGAAAAACTGTCACCTTATTTAAGTAATTGCGTAAAACGTCAGGTTTATCCTCCTTTAATGACTGCTTAATAAGGGCCAATACAACATCCAAATTGGTTAAACGGCTCCCTAAAGTGTCAAGTGAATCTAATGCATCAAAAGGAGTTTTGGAAAGATTAATATCATGATTATAAGAATCGAAGATGGTCATCATACTGCCAATGCTTTGCTCCAGTAATTTTATTTTTTCAATAATACGCTGCGCTTCTTCATATGCCCCTATTTTCAACAAATACCAGTAATAGTCTGATAGCGCTTTTTGATTCGGATTTTCATCGACATCGCTTTTAGCATTTACGTATTGAGTATCAGGGTTTGTATAGTCGACAATAGATTTGTCATGGCTTTTTGCTAAGGTGTCAGCGGCAATATTGGGTGTTAAGCAATGGGTAATGAGAAAAGAAAACTCTTGTTGTTCTTTAGCTGGCAATAAGCCATTAGGTATAGATTTGATGAAGGACTCTATTATTGGGCAAGGTGTATTCCTGCGACTTAAGTAAGTTATAAAATTAGTATAACCATCTGGGTCTGAAGGATAATAACGTATTATATCTTTTAAAAGCCCTGTTGCTTTGTGGAATGTTTGTGGATTATTTCCATAGATAAAAGCCAAAGTAACTAAAGCATCGTAGTTTTTATCATTCAAAATCAATGCTTGTTCGGCCAGCGAAATTGCGAACTTGGTATCTGATTTAAACTCACCAATCATCATTTGAGTGTAAGATGCGTATGCCATTAGGCCAAGAATTTCAGCGGTATTTGGATAGGTTTTATTGAGCTTGCTTAAAACATCGACTGCTTTTTGTATTGACGATTCGTTGTATTCATTAACCAGTGCGCGTGAGGTCACTAATTGCTCAACCGCAATGTAGTCTAATTTGGCTAACGCCGCGTTATAGTGACTCTCTTTATGTACTAAGGTGAGTTTAAGGGCCGCTGCGATTTGTTCACTAATCTCTTCTTGTAAGACAAAAACATTGACTAACTTTCTATCAAAGGTTTTCGATAAAATGTGAGCGCCATCGGCCCCATTAATTAATTGCATGGTGATACGAATATCTTCACCACTTTTTCGGACACTTCCCTCGACCAAATATTGCACATCAAGACTTTGGGCTATTTCTCTAATATCAATATTCTTATTTTTGTAGGAAAAACTGGTTGTTCTTGCCGCCAGTTTTAAACCTTTAATACGGGTAAGGCTGTTAAGTAATTCTTCGGTTAAACCATCAACAAAATATTCTTGGTCTGGGTCCTTGCTCATGTTTACAAAGGGTAATACCACAAGGGATAAGACAGGTGCCGTAGTCTCAACATCGGTTTGTTCAGCGGCAATATTGTGGGTTGACGGATTGGTTGACGGTGAAATAAAACGACTCTCATAAATGAAATACCCTAAAGCGACCATCAATAATCCGATAATGATGAAATCCAGTTTACGACTGGTATGTGCTGTAACAGAATCGTTAGGATCAACCTCCGATCCGAGCTTAACGCCATCGGGAGTTATTTCAAATGCCCAGGCAAAAAATAATGCGAAAGGAAAACCAATAAGACTAAATAAAAACACCGCGGTATTTATCCACAAGGGTAAATGCAGTGCAGGAACGGCAGCGGTTGAGACTTGTACTATCACCCAGGCTAAAATAAGGTACGTAACACCTACTTTATAGACATTACGCCGTTTGAGCTCTTGGATTAGCGAGCGAGACATCGAAAACCCTTGTTTTTATTATAATATATTATATACATCAACTGATTGTATATATAAACACCATATTTATCAAATAGGGACCAATGTTGATTTCTGCAGTCTAGGTCTTTTAATATTGTGACCTATCGACTTAAGGGAAGAGCTTGTAGCCGTTATTGTTATCGTTGTTTAACGGTATTTTCATCTTTTGATCATGATTTTAGTTTTAGAGCCGACAGTCTAGGGTCTTAATAAGTTAAGTTGAATTAGAGAAGTCGTTCATAAATTTAGACTAGCCAGAACTTTAGATCAATAACGAGGGGGTCATTTGATAAAATAATAAAAGTGAGCTTTTCATTATAAACAAAAGCAATATTCAGAGTTGGTTTGAACTTCAGCGTGAGGTGCTTATGTTACATTTTGTGAAAACAGTTCGGCAGTAAGCGGGAAACTACCGACTTTCAGTCCTTAAAAGCTATGAAAACTATAAAAAGATATAAAAAGATATAAAAAAGATGTAACTAGGGACAATATGAGGCAGCATGTCTCGGTATTTTATGAAAATGATATGATCAGAATATCAACTTTAAATTGAGATAATTATGCCAATGAAAAACATAGTACTTGCCACCCTTTCTATTATACCAGGTCTTGCACTTTTGGGGTGTGTTCAATCTAACGATATGTTGGTGTCTCAAGTAAACGAGCCAGTGAAATCGACATTGGTTAGTTCAGCCTTACAATCCTCAGAAACAGCAAAATTGAACGCATGGTTTGAGGATAAATTTGAGCAAGAGCTGATGTTAAGTCCAACCTCGCTAACATATCTAGGTCGAATTGAGCGTCAAGACGAAATAGATGACTATTCAGAGCAAGCTTACGACGCACAAATTGCGTTCAAAAAAGCCAACTTAACCGAATTAAAAAACACATTTGATTATGCAAAGCTAAGCGATGACGCTAAGTTATCTTATGACCTTTGGGTGTATATGAGCGAGAAAGCATTCGCAGCATATGAGTTTCGTTATAACAACTACGTATTTGAACAAATGAATGCTGTTCATAGCTTTTTTCCACAATTACTCATCGCACTGCATAAAGTCGAAACAGCTGAACACATGCAGCAGTATCTAATGAGAGTATCAGCTACTGGTAGAGCGCTTGACCAGCTTATTGGCCTTTCAAAAAAGATTGCCAAAAAAGGGGTGAGACCTCCATATTTTGCTTTTGAAGCTGTTATTGATGAGTCGACTAAAATCATTACGGGTGCACCATTTAGTGATGGTGATGACAGTGCAATTTGGGCTGACGCAAAAACTAAAATAGCGGTGTTACTTGAACAAAGCCACATCAGCCCAAGCGAGGCGGGTGAGTTTACTAAGACTATTCAGCAAGCACTTATAAATGACTTTAAGCCAGCATATGAAAGACTCATTGCATGGCAGAAAACAGATCAAGTTAATGCAACCGAGCAAGCTTTAGGAGCTAGTGCACTCCCTAATGGCCTTGCGTTTTATAACGAGCGTTTAGCTAACCAAACTACCACTAACCTTAGCGCAGATGAAATACACAATATCGGATTAAGAGAAGTTGCCCGATTGCGCAGCGAAATGGACGTGGTACAAGCTGAATTTGGTTTTGAAGGTAGTCTGCAAGCATTTTTTGTTTTCCTGAGAGATACCAAAGATGATCGACGTTTGTATTACCCTGACACTGATGAAGGGCGTCAAGGTTACATAGATGACGCAACATCAGCGATTAATAAAATTAAAAAAGTATTACCTGACTATTTTGGAATACTACCAAAAGCCGATATGGTCGTGAAACGTGTCGAAGCTTTTCGCGAACAAGATGGTGCAGCGCAGCATTACTCTTCGTCTACGCCTGATGGTTCAAGACCGGGTGTTTACTACGCACATTTATCCGATATGACAGCAATGCCTAAACGAGAGCTTGAAGTGATCGCTTATCATGAAGGTTTGCCAGGTCATCACATGCAAATAGCCATTTCACTCGAATTAGATAACGTACCTACATTTCGTAAACAGTCTTATTTGAATGCCTACGGTGAGGGCTGGGCTTTGTACTCTGAATGGTTAGCGAAGGAGATGCCAGGTACTTATCAAAACGCACTTTCAGAATTTGGTCGTTTAGGTTCTGAAATGTGGCGGGCAATTCGATTGGTATTAGACACCGGCTTGCATGCAAAAGGTTGGAGTGAAGAAAAAGCCATTGCCTATTTTAAGGAAAACTCTGCGATTACTGGCGAGCAAGCAAGGTCTGAAGTACGCCGTTATTTAACTATCCCAGGACAAGCAACAGGGTATAAAATAGGGATGATAAAAATTCAAGAACTTAGGCGGTTGGCTGAACAAAAACTGGGCGATAAGTTTGATATTCGTGAGTTTCATGATGTTATTTTAGGTGGCGGTGCGTTACCTATGGTGATGCTGGAACGTAAAGTCAAAGTATGGCTTACGAGTCAGGAATAATTGACGTCTGTTGATCCTTTTTTAAGTTGATTCCGTGGTTTTAGTTAAACAACCTTTGGCTAAGATATTTAATATAAAATGGTATTTTACCCCATGGGCTCATCATCATAATTGTTGAGTATTTTATCTAACTAAAACCACAATAAAGATATGGGAAAGATAAGATAACCTGCTTTCATAAGCTTTTATAGCCTGAGTAACGCTGGCCTCAATTTTAAAACTTATTTTTAGTGTCACTTGCACTCGCGTTGATCTAAGGAGTAGTAATCAATGTTTTCAAAGTTCACGCTATCAATTTTTGTGATAGCGGCTTTAATCATAATACCATTGACGTCATTTCAAACCTTTGCTCACGGGGTTGACGAAACCACACGCCATTTTTTACTAAACAACAGTGGGGTCCAACTTATCCCATTTATGTATATCGGCGCCAAACATATGGTGACAGGTTACGACCATTTATTATTTCTGGTTGGTGTTTTGTTCTTTTTGTATCGGGGTAAAGAGGTCTTACTTTACGTTAGTCTGTTTACTTTAGGCCACAGTTTAACCTTACTAACAGGGGTATTAGCTAATATTACAGTTAATGCTTATTTAATTGATGCCATTATTGGTTTGTCAGTAGTTTATAAGGGCTTTGATAATCTTGGCGGCTTTAAACATTACTTAGGGAAACAACCCAACACTAAAGTGGCGGTTTTAATTTTTGGCCTATTCCATGGTTTTGGCCTCGCGACAAAAATTCAAGCGTTTGAACTGCCTTCAGAGGGGTTAGTATCAAATTTAATCGCGTTTAATATCGGTGTTGAATTAGGTCAGTTTTTTGCCTTAATGTTTATCTTGCTGGTGATCAATGTTTGGCGTCGCTACGAATCGTTTAACCGTTTTACGACGACCACCAATACGGCATTAATGAGTGCTGGGTTTATGCTAGTCGGTATGCAATTAACGGGCTATTTTATTAATTAACCTGTTGTTAAGGCGAGTTAAATTCAAAAAGAGAGTTATCTATGGAAAAAAACATCAAAAAGACCTCGTTAATCAAAGCGATCATTAGTTCGTTGGTTATTGCGGTTACTACTTTGATTTTATTTATTTTGCCGGCTGAGTACAACATTGATCCTACAGGTGTAGGTGGAGCATTAGGCTTCACAGTCTTTAATGAACCGCTTAACGAGAAGCAAAGAATTGCAGAGCCCACCAGCAATAACCTTGAAGAAAGAAGGGTTTTGCTTACTATACCTGCTGGGCGTGGCATTGAATATAAGCTTGCTATGGCAAAATTTGAAAAAGTCAGTTACCAATGGCAGACCAACAAAGGCCCGGTTTATGTTGATCTTCATGGTGAGCCCAAAGGAGACACTAGCGGTTATTTTGAGTCTTATACTATAGCCACTGTTGACCATATGAAGGGCAGTTTTACTGTGCCGTTTGATGGTTCACATGGTTGGTATTGGAAAAATAGAACTAATAAACCAATAGAGGTTCAATTAATCTTTACCGGTCAATATATTATTGAAGGTCTTAAATAAAAAACCAATATACCGGTATGATTATGATTTATGCAAGCATCGAATAGAGCGCGTTGATCAAAATAATGCTT
The DNA here is from genome assembly GCA_963933115.1 of uncultured Colwellia sp. Classification (GTDB taxonomy): domain Bacteria; phylum Pseudomonadota; class Gammaproteobacteria; order Enterobacterales; family Alteromonadaceae; genus JALJPB01. The sequence continues at coordinate 11,856 of CAWVSL010000010.1, read as the reverse complement.
AGTCACCAAAGACAAAAAATAAAAAAATTATAAAAATGCGCCATACAAATTAGGGCGCTGTCTCAGATAATCATTTTACTAAGGTAACGCCTTTGTAAAATTTTACTATCGATGGTTTTGATGAAGAAGGTAACTCTGTTTTTTTGGTTATCCCATTATCTGAAAATGTGGTATTACCTAAAAATGCTATTTATCGTCAATACACTAGTAAGCAAGGTTGGTTTACTTTTGTTGAAAATAGTAAAAACACGATTAGTTCAGCGTTAATCAATGAACATAGAAACTGTCCTAATGGCCATTTTTCTTCATATAATGGGGGATTAAACGCCCAAGATAATTGTATTCGTTTAATCATTGAAGATAGCGGTATTAACGATAGTGATTTTATAATAAATAGCGAGATTACTGATCTTGGTGTAATCGCTGTTGAACAACCCAACCAAGCACCTAGTATTTCTATCGACATCCATAATGCTAGCTTCAATGAAGGCTCTAAGGTTAAACTCTCCGCTCAAGGTAGGGACCCTGAAAATGATCATCTAGTGTATTTATGGACTCAATTATTAGGACCGCCGCTTCACCTCAGCGATGCAAGTGCTAAAACAATTAGTTTTACTCTTCCAAACGTAAAAAGTAATCAAGTCACAGAGCTTAAAGTAACAGTAACCGATGGTATATTATCAACGAGTACTTCAACCTACCTAAAGGTCACCGATGTCTTTCCGATAAAAAAAGTACTAGCGTCATTTGACGGCGGTTCAGCAGATTGGTCTATTATTATTAATTAGTGCTTTAGGGAAAACTAGAAAATTAAATTAACGCAGCTAGCCTTAAATCCTAGCAGTGCTCTACAGTTTTTTAGGTTTTTTTTGAGCTTGATAACTAAGTGGAATAGTTAAGCTATGTTTAAGTAATAGGCGTTATTTAGGTATCTAAGCCACCCATACATAAATATTTGATTTCTAGGAAGTCGTCTAAACCGTATTTAGAGCCTTCTCTTCCATTACCTGATTGTTTAATACCACCAAATGGCGCTGCAGTATTTGAAATTAAGCCTTCGTTAATGCCGGCCATACCAAAATCTAAATCTTCAACTAAAAGTTTACTCAGTAATTTTTCTGAAAATCAATCGCTATAGGCTCTTATTAATAAGATGTTTGATTAATGAATAATGGCGCCTTAGTTTAAAACCAGGCAATTGTGTATCTGCTTACACACCCCTTAATATCAAATACTCCTCTAAACGGTGAGTTTTTAACTAGCATTAGTTGACCTGCTAAAATAAAAAGTAATTTGAGTAAAATATTTTAAGAAAATAAATAAATTAATAAGAGTTGATCTAACGCTAAGTCAGGTGGTTTCTACTTATAATATTTTGTTATTTCTAGTGGTAATAAACCTTTCAAAATAGTTTAATAATTTTCTGGTAATGAGTCAAAAATCTGGTAATCTCTTAACTCGTTATTTGGCCTAGCTGCTTATTTGAGCAGTGGTGTAGTAATGGTGATAATTTAATTATCCACAAAAACAAAAATAATAATATTGTGGCGTAAAAGGATTAGCTCTCCATTTTTGTCAATAAAATCAATAGTATAAAAGCCAGTTCTGTATCTTTTTTATTAATTGATATAGACATTCCCCTGTTTGTCAACAAAGTTATCCACAGATTTAGTGATTTATCTTAAGGCTACTATGGAGTGAGCTCATTGAATGTGGCATTCTTAGTCTACTTTTTTGCCATCCATAAAATTACCATGCCAAATTCATCATTATCCCCGCTTATATTAGTCGACGGTTCGTCTTATTTATTTCGTGCTTACCATGTCCCCTATTTACAAGCATTGTCAACGGCTGATGGCCAACCTACCGGAGCGATTACCGGTGTACTAAATATGATACGTAGTCTTAAAAAAGATTACCCCAATGGAAATATCATTGCTATTTTTGATGCTAAAGGTAAAACTTTTCGTAACGACTTATACCCAGAATATAAAGCTAATCGTCCACCTATGCCAGATGATTTGCGTACACAAATTGAGCCACTTCATCAAATAATTGCTGCAATGGGCTTGCCACTTATTGTTACTCCTGGCGTCGAAGCGGATGATGTTATTGGTACCTTAGCTGCACAAGCAACAGCCTTGGGTATTGAAACCGTTATTTCAACGGGTGATAAAGATATGGCACAGTTGGTTAATCAACATGTGCGTTTGATTAATACCATGACGGACGTTGAATTAGATGAAGCAGGTGTCTTAGATAAATTTGGTGTTAAACCCGATCAAATCATAGATTATCTTACTTTGATGGGGGATAAGGTTGATAACATCCCAGGAGTCGACAAATGTGGCCCTAAAACTGCTGTTAAATGGTTAGCTGAATACGGCACATTAACTGAAGTGATGGCCAATGCTGATAACGTCAAAGGCAAGGTAGGTGAAAATTTACGTTCGGCTTTAGCGCAACTCCCACTCTCGTATCAATTAGCGACTATTAAGCTTGATGTTGAACTTGAACATACAGCTGGCGAATTGCAACCCCAAGCCGCAGATGTTGAGACCTTAACTGAGCTGTACCAAAAATTTGAATTGAAGCGCCTATTAGCAGACTTGCAATCCGGTACTAAAGGGAATACTCAACTGGATAGTATTGCAGAGCAACCCAGTGAAGACTTAGTTAAAGCAAGTGATATTGAAACTAATTATGATATTGTTCTAGATAAAGAAATTTTCAACAAATGGTTAATACAGTTAGCAGGCTCTGCCTATTTTTCTTTTGATACTGAAACTACCAGTGTTGATTATATGAAAGCTGAGTTAGTGGGATTATCATTCGCGGTAGAGCCCGGCAAAGCAGCTTATGTTCCACTTACCCATGATTATTTGGGAGCGCCTGAACAACTCGACCGTGACTGGGTTTTAGCACAGTTAAAGCCACTGCTTGAAGATAGAGAGCTTAAAAAATTAGGTCAAAATTTAAAGTACGATGCAAATGTGCTGTCTCGTTACGGAATTAAATTACATAATATTGCTTTTGATACCATGATTGAGTCTTACTGCCTTAACAGTATCGCCACAAGACATAACATGGATGCCCTTGCTCTTAAGTACCTAGGTTATAAAACTATTCATTTTGAAGATATTGCCGGCAAGGGATCAAAGCAGCTTACCTTTAATCAAATTGACTTAGAAAAAGCGGGTCCTTATGCTGCTGAAGATGCTGATATCACTTTGCGCCTACATCATGCCATTTATCCCAAACTGTGCAAAGCGAGTAAACAACTTGAGGTTTTCGAAGACATTGAAATGCCATTATTACCTGTAATTGCAGGTATGGAGCAACACGGTGTATTGATCGATTGTGATATTCTTGATCAGCAAAGTAGTAAAATTGGTGCGCGATTAGATGAATTAGAAATTCAAGCGCATGATCTTGCCGGTAAGTCATTTAATTTAAGTTCACCCAAACAATTACAAGAAATATTGTTTAATGAACTTAAAATACCGGTGATTAAAAAGACACCTAAAGGTGCGCCATCTACCGCAGAAGAGGTGCTTCAAGAATTAGCTTTAGATTACCCTCTACCAAAAATTATTCTTGAGCACCGTGGATTAAGTAAACTTAAATCAACCTATACTGATAAATTACCTTTGTTAGTTCACCCTAAAACTAATCGTGTTCATACTTCTTACCAGCAAGCTGTGACTGCAACAGGACGATTATCTTCAACCGATCCAAACTTACAGAATATACCTATTCGTTCTGAAGAAGGTCGAAAGATCCGTTTAGCTTTTATTGCACCAAAAGATCATAAGATAGTGGCAATAGATTACTCTCAAATTGAATTACGTATTATGGCGCATTTGAGTGATGACCCAGGGTTAGTTGCTGCATTTTCAGAAGGCCGAGATGTCCATAAGACTACCGCTGCTGAAGTATTTGATGTTTCTTTAGATGAGGTAACTATCGATCAAAGACGTAGCGCCAAAGCAATAAATTTCGGTTTGATCTACGGTATGTCTGCTTTTGGTTTAGCTAAGCAGCTTAACATTGGTCGTCACCAAGCACAGGAGTATATGGATAAGTATTTCGAACGTTATCCTAATGTATCTACCTACATGGAAGATACACGACAGCAAGCCGCTGAACAGGGCTATGTTGAGACATTGTTTGGTCGTCGTTTATATTTACCTGATATTAAAGCTAAAAATGCGATGCGACGAAAGGGCGCTGAGCGTGCGGCGATAAATGCACCAATGCAAGGTACTGCGGCTGATATTATTAAGAAGGCAATGTTGGCAGTCGCAAGTTGGTTGGAAGTACAAAATGACCCACGCGTAGTCATGACTATGCAGGTACATGATGAATTAATCTTTGAAATACATCAAGATATCGTTGAAGAGACCACACAGAAATTAGTTGAATTAATGAATAATGCGGTTGAGTTAAGTGTTCCTTTAGTGGCTGAAGCGGGTATTGGTGATAATTGGGAGCAGGCTCATTAACTGTTTAATTTTATCTCTTAATATAGCAGAGTGTCGATGTTTGTAACTTTTTTGTAATTAAATTACATAAATGTAAATTAATTACAAATTTAACTTTACAAGGTTAGAGCGGATACTCTATAATGCTTTTGTTCCCCAATGAACGCTTGTTGTAATATTTTATTTTAGCTTCCTCATAGCTTATACACCGATAGCCTTGCTATCGGTTTTTTTTTGCCTCCAGTAATAGCTGATAGGCGAAGACACATCATGTAAGCACTGCACTCCAACATCAATAATACGGCCTCAATGGTTTGTTTGTTAATTTATATAAGGTTATTTCAATTAAACTCATCAATTGAGGTTGGTTAGGTATAAATTCAAAAAACTATCGATGGAGGTAACAACATTTTTTTTAGAGTTTAACTCACATCCAGCGACATTTAAATTACCACGGCAAAAAATAAGATATTACAAAAGTTTAGAGCCAGCATATAACAGTATTAATAGAGACAGGAGTTGATATGCTCGGCGGAATATATCATATATAGTATATCTTTTAGTTGGGCGATTAAGGGATAAAAATGGATAAGTTACTATTGATGTTAATAGGAGGATTTTTTTTTAATGGCTGCTCAAGTGTCGAGCTTACAGATAACGATAGAAAGTATGGGTATATGCAGGTTAACCTTAAATGTGGCCCAATGACTGAAGATAAGACATCGGTTGGTAAGGCCTCTCGTAATTCTGCTTGCAACGAACTTACAGATGGAAATGGCTCTGAAAAAGGAATAAATGCCATTCCCTGCTCGCAGGATACAAATGCTTTGATTGCTGAAGTAAGTCCAAGTCTAAGCCCATCTTGTCCCGTTTTTAATACTAAGAATAAGTAAAGCGATATTGTGTTTCTACTTTGAGATTAAAATGATTCTAATTAACTGATTAAATTTGGCTTTGCCTCTATTTAAAGCGGTTTAATCTCATATGGTAATTTCCACGTCGGGCTGATCACGTTATCCCAATTCCTCCATCACTATAGTCACTTTCATATTCACCAAACAGCCTTAATGTTATTGATATATTATTAAGAAGACATTTAGAAGAAAATAATCATTGTCCTTTGTATTTTTGACTTACATAAAAGTCCTATTTAATAATCACATTTGTTAAATTATGCAGCTATTAAATAGGACTCTTGTCCTTTGTGCTTTTTTTTGCGCTGATATGACCCTTTCCCTTTTTTAGTTTTGACTACTTGGACCTTATATATATTAGAGGTTACAAGCGCAGCTAGAAAGTTGTCTTTGATTTTACCTCGACCAATTTCGATGGCGTATGATTTGTTTTTTGATTGATTCATTGTTTGGTCTCACTTTTGTAATATTTAATTTAAGGATGGTATTCAAATGATATTATATCCAAGCTTAGCCAGTATTCAATTACAAAGCGATAAAGGCATGAAAATTTTAATTTAAGATAAAAGTGTAAAGTAGAAAAATTATTTTTAATAAAGCCTCAGATTAAATAAAAGAGTCGATAATTAAGGGGGAATTAGGCTCTAGCGTAAGTGGATTAACAGTTGTTAACGGAGACTTTATCGCAGGCAATAAAAAAGCCTTACCAAAGGTAAGGCTTGAAATGCTCGCTGTACGGTTTTGTTAAACAAAACTCTTTTTAGTTATACTTTTAAAAACTTATTATTATTATTGGTCGTTTTCTCTAGCGCAGGCAATTTATAGCAAACCATTCTTGCCGCTGCAACAACTTTAATAGAGCATAAACTCAACGAGTTTATTCGTACATAGGTTTTTTGTAACAATGTTGTTTTTAACTTATTGATTTATATGCCAACGTTACAAAACTCTTTTTTTTATAAATGTTACTAAATATTTCTGTCAATTGACTTGATTTCCACCATAGATTCAAAACAGAGCGAATGCTAGAATGTTCAGCATACGAGAATTGAGGCCAATTGAATGACTGAATTAAAAAATGATAATTATTTACGTGCGTTATTACGTGAACCTGTAGATTACACTCCTGTATGGATGATGCGCCAAGCGGGACGTTATTTGCCAGAATATCGAGAAGTACGTAAAAATGCCGGCGATTTTATGTCAGTGTGTCGTAATGCTGAGCTTGCTTGTGAAGTAACAATTCAACCTTTACGTCGTTTTCCTCTAGATGCCGCTATTTTATTTAGTGACATTTTAACTATTCCTGATGCTATGGGCTTAGGTTTATATTTTGAAACAGGTGAGGGGCCGAAATTTGAACGTCCAATTACGTGTAAAGCCGATGTTGAAAAAATTGCCGTGCCGGACCCTGAAGATGAATTAGGTTACGTGATGAATGCAGTCCGTACGATTCGTAAAGAGCTTAAAGGTGAAGTGCCCTTAATTGGCTTTTCAGGTAGTCCTTGGACATTGGCAACTTATATGATTGAAGGTGGTAGCTCTAAAGCGTTCACCAAAATTAAAAAAATGATGTTCTCTGATCCTCAAACCTTGCATTTGTTACTTGATAAACTAGCAGATTCTGTGATTAGTTATTTAAACGCTCAAATTGCTGCTGGTGCACAATCAGTGATGGTATTTGATACTTGGGGTGGTGTGTTATCTCCTCGTGACTATCAAGAATTCTCACTACAATATATGGCCAAAATTGTTGATAGTCTAACCCGTCATAATGAAGGGCGTAAAGTACCGGTAACCCTATTTACCAAAAATGGCGGTATGTGGTTAGAAAGCATCGCTGCAACAGGTTGTGATGCAGTAGCTTTAGATTGGACGATTGATATTGAAAACGCTAAAGCACGTATTGGTGATAAGGTAGCTCTTCAAGGTAATATGGACCCATCAATGTTGTATGCGCCTAAACCACGTATTGAACAAGAAGTATCAAAGATATTAGCGGGTTTTGGTGAAGGTGGTACTGGTCACGTGTTTAACTTAGGTCACGGTATTCATCCTGACGTTGATCCTGAGCACGCAGGGCACTTTATTGAGTCTGTACATCGTTTATCTAAACCGTATCATAAGTAGTTTATTATTTATTCATCAAAAAAGGAGCTAGTCAGCTCCTTTTTTATTAAATAAAAATTAACAAGATAAAGTTATTATATGGAAAAATATTACCAACAGATCAATACCAGCTAACCCTATTGTATACTTAAGCAATATTTGCAGTGAATAACTGCCAACTACGTTGCTGATCGGCTAACCGCTGTTTAAGCACTTGATATTGTTTCATTGGTTCTGAATTTTCGACATCCACAACTAATTGTTGTTTTTTAAGGGCAAAGACTTGTTTACGTACCGCATAATATTCATTTATCTTATGGACTAAAGTATCGTATTCATATTGTAGGCGCTCGAGTAATTTTTCAGCATCGGGGTGAGACTTTAATTTTTGTTGGCTGCGTTTTAGTACCATAGCTAACTTAGTCTTAGCAATCCGATCTTCTGGACTTACTCGAAGTTGCGATGTCAGCTTGATATATTCACAGCTTTTAATTAACCATTTGGTTGGATCAAATTGCCACCAGCGAATACCGTTACGGTAATCATTCTCAAAGATATGATGAAAGTTATGATAACCTTCACCAAAGGTTAAAAAAGCTAAGAAACCGTTATCTCGAGCCGTATTTTTATCAGTGTAAGTTTGTTTACCCCAAGTATGAGCTAAAGAATTGATAAAAAAAGTGGTGTGATGGCTAAGCACTAACCTTAAAAAACCGACTAGCAATAGGCTATTAAGGATATTGCCATGCCAAAGGCCAAAAGCGAGGGGAATACCAACATTCATTAATATCATTAGTTGGAAGTAATATTTGTGTTGCCAGGCAACGATTGGATCTTTTTGAATATCCCTAACATTCGTATAATCACTATAGCGGCTCGCTTGATATTCTCTTAGCATCCAACCAATGTGTGAATACCAGAAACCCATTTTTGCTGAATAAGGGTCAACACCATTATTATCGACATGTTTATGATGTATTCGGTGGTCTGAACACCAATGTAAAATACTATTTTGTAATGCAAAAGCGCCACCTAAGGCGAAAATAAGCCTAAGACTCCAATGAGCTTGATAGGTTTTATGGGACCATAAACGATGATAACCAGCAGTTATCGACATACCACAATAGATAAAACAAATAACGGCAAAAGATATTTCAGCACTGTCAAAACCATGAGTAAATGCGCGATAGGGCACTGCTATTATGGCAATTAAAAAGGTAATTAAAAAAAAGCTTACATTCAGCCAGATTAATTTGGGTTTAGTCATTTTTTTCCTGCTAAGTTAAGATGATCAAATATTTCAGCGTACAAGTGTACACTATTCTATCTGACATATCAGACCAGTCAAGTCCCAAATGAAATTTTTAGTAGGTAAAAGACTTCAACTGACAATCCGCCGATAATTCAGTATGATATAGAGGTCACTTTAAAAATTAACATGGTTAGCTAATGAGCGGTATTAGAGCGCAGCAAAAAGAGAAAACTCGCCGACAGATAATTGATGCTGCATTAGGACAATTAAGTGCTGAGCGTAGTTTTTCGAGTTTGAGCTTACGTGAAGTGGCTAAAGAGGCCGGTTTAGCGCCAACGTCTTTCTATCGTCATTTTAGCGATATGGATGAATTAGGCTTAACCTTAGTCGATGAAGCAGGCTTAACTTTGCGTCAGCTTATGCGTCAAGCAAGACAGCGTATCGAAAAAGGTGGTTCTGTTGTGAAGATTTCTGTGGTGACATTTATGGAGTTTTTAGAAAGTAACGGCAATATTTTTAGGTTGTTATTACGAGAACGCTCAGGAACATCGCAAGCATTTCGTGCAGCGGTTAACCGAGAAATCCATTATTTTACCTTAGAATTATGTGATTACTTGCAGCATGCCAACAAAATTAGCGCAGAAGTTGCTTATTTACAGGCTAATGCCGCTGTTGTTATTGTTTTTAGTGCAGGGGCCGATGCCCTAGATGTTGATAAAAAAGAACAAAATGCTCTTACACGACGCACCATATTACAATTACGTATATTGGCACGTGGCGCATTGGCGATGAGTTCTAAAATATAGAAACTATCGATTGTGTAGAGGGTGTAAAGTCTAAATATTGACTATTTCCTAGTAAGTATTACACCTGTTTCAATATGGTCGGTATATGGAAATTGATCAAATAAGGCAAATTTTTCAATAGTATGAGTTTTACATAACTCAGTTAAATTATCTTTAAGTGTTTCAGGACTACAAGACACGTAAATAATACGTTTAAACCGACTGACTAATTCTACACTGTCAGGGTCTAAACCAGCGCGTGGTGGATCAACTAATACCGTGTCATAGTTATAGGCAGTTAAATCAAAACCTTCCAATCGTCTAAATTTTCGTTCGCCATTCATCGCTTGGCTAAACTCTTCACTCGACATCCGAACAATATCAATATTAGTCATATTATTGGTAGTAATATTTATTTGAGCGGACTTTACGGAGGTTTTTGATATTTCTGTGCCTAATACTCGATCAAAATTTTGAGCTAGGGCAATACTGAAATTCCCGTTACCACAATACAGCTCTATTAAATCGCCACCTGTATCCATCGTTGCTTGCTTCGCCCATGACAACATTTTCTCATTTACTTTGGCGTTAGGCTGCGTAAAACTATTTTCGACTTGTTGATAACTATAAGTTGTACCTTCAACAGTTAAGGACTCCATAACAAAGTCTTTATTTAAAATTACTTTTTGTTTTTTTGCACGGCCAATGATATCAACAGGTGCAATAACTGAAAGTTTATTTTTGAGTTCAAGCGCTTCTTGCTCCCAAACTTCATCTAAGGGTTTGTGGTATAATAAACTAATGAGTAGTTCGCCACTTAGGGTAGAAAGAAAGTCGACTTGAAACAGTTTTCTTCTTAATATTTCGTTATCTCGGATAGCCGCTATCAACCCTACCATCGCTTGATTGATTAATTTACTAGCGACAGGAAAACTATCAACTCTAAATCTCTTTTTGGTTTGGCTGTTAAACATAATATAATAAAGATCATTACCTTCATGCCATATTCTAAACTCAGCTCGTTGGCGATAATTTAATGGCTCTGACTTAAATAGATCAACATCGGGCAAATGGAAGTCGACAAACATATTACTGATCGTGGTATGTTTATCGGTAAGCTGTTGTTCGTAGTTATCAGGGTGAATGTGACTAAACATTAATTACCTTGTTATGTTGCCAATAAGAAAGACCGCAGATTTTAACGTGAGTTGAAACTTTGTCTAGTATTAAAGGGTATTATATCTGTGGAGTATGGCATTTTATCATGTAAAGCCGATGTATTTAATACTAAGAGGTAGTTAACTGGGCATAACTAAAGTTTATATTCAGCTAAAGAATTGGGTGTAATGATCTAGTGTTAAATAGCTTTATGCGAGGACGAACTGACATAAATAAATCAACAAAATGATCTTTTAAAACATAGTATTAAATTTATGATATAAAAAAACCCACAACGTAAGTGGGTTTTTTTATAAAACTTATAAAGGGTTACTAAATATCATCAGCAACTCTGTCAACTCTATCTTTAGCTTCGCGAACTTTTAGTGTTCGTTGCTGAAATTCAGTATCGTTTAGTGCAGACACTGCATCATCACCATCACCACCTGACATTTCAACAAAACCAAAACCACGTCGTTTACCTGTATGCTTATCTTTCATTAAGCGAACTGAATGGACAGTACCATATTGAGCAAACAATTCTCGAATGGAAGACTCGTTAGCACGGTAGGGTAAATTACCAACATATAGAGTCTTGATATCTGGTTCATCTCCAGAAATTTCTTTTTTAGCTATAAAAGGGGCGACAAAAGCACCGATGAAAATACTAATAGCAACTACCATCGGGTCAACAGTAGCAAACAACACCGTATTATCAAAAACAGTAGTAGAAAAAAAGCCTATTACAGCTAAACCAACAGCAACTGAAACAACGATTAAAAAATGGGGAGTCTTCTTCATAATTAATACCTGATTATTATTATTAAATGATTATATAAGGATACAAAATTGCGATTCTATGTTACCCACCTTTTACTAATGTGCAACTATAAGTGTGATTTTTATGTAAAAAAAATAAAAAGAAAGGTAAATAAATAGGCTCAAGGACATACATCAGATTCAAACTATCTATATAAACCTTATAACTCGCTATAGATATTAATCTTGTTTAAGCAAAGTATTGCCAAGTTGTTTTATCAAAAAGCTGAATTTTTACCCACTTGGTAGTAATTATAATCAATCAAACCTTTAATTCAAATTATTATCAAAAAAGGGTTGACGAAAAATCAAAACTCGCTATTATGCGCATCCAG
>CAWVSL010000009.1:0-87323 GCA_963933115.1 uncultured Colwellia sp. | reverse complement strand
AAGATTTAAGAAGGATTGTTTTTTGTAACTTGCGATGCAACATTAGTGAAAAATAAAATAACTATCAAGCTTAGCCACTTCTCGATACACTAGCATTTTTGAATCAAGCTTAAATCCTAATGACTAGCCCTTTTTACTTTTCAACAACTTATATCCTAGATAAAAGCCACTTTAGTGAAACTTTTGATGAGTCAGTGACTGTCGATAAGTCTAACACTGTGTATTTTAAAACCATTATTTTAGCTATGTTGGGTTTAGGTATTCTTATTTTTACCGATGTTAATCCTTATGCTGCCTGGTTTATCGTTGCGCTAGGTGCAATCGAAGCGTTAAGTATACGTTTTCGAAAGGCTTGGTGGTTAGCCAGACAACTAATAAGTAAAGCAGCAAATGCCGATGTGACACTAACAATAGATGAGAAGAGTGTCAGCAGTAAATCTTTTTATGTTACGAGTGAGATTTCATGGTTAGAAATCACCAAAGTTGAACAAACGGTACAAGGTTGGTTGCTTTATCACAAAGGGGGTAAAAATTATCTATCAAACCGATGTTTATCTGACGCTGCCAAGGAGTTTATCAACGCCCAAGCGTTGCTAAAAAATTAATAACACCTTTTGAACATTCATATGAGTCGTTTTTCTACACAGTTTCTGGTTGTTACCTTCATCACTCTTTGGGGGTTACTGTTATTCTTTGCGCCAATGGCTTTGAACGATATGGCCGATTATGTATTGTTCACTCTGGTTGGTATTTTAGGGGCTATCTTCGCTAATACTACTGGAGCAGGTGGTGGTGTTGTTTTTATTCCTATGTTTAATCACCTTAACTTTACTGAGAGCCAATCGATAGCCACCAGTTTTGCCATTCAATGTTTTGGTATGACCGCAGGAGGAGTCACTTGGTGGCATCACTATAAAACTGAAAAAACCACATTACATTTATGGCAGGGTTTTAAACGGGTAATTTTTGTTACTGCTGTCGCTTCAGTAATTGGAATATGGCTGGTCTATGGTAATCAACTCAGTGCACCTGCTTCTTTACACCAAAGCTTTAGCTGGTTCTCCATTATTCTTGGTGTATTTATTCTCGGTACTGTTTATTTGTTAAAACCGCAAAGGGAGCGTAGTCAAATAATGCCCTTTGACTGGTTTGCATTAATGTTAATTGGTTTGTTAGGTGGCACATTGACCGCTTGGTTATCTGTTGGCGTTGGCGAGCTTTTGGCAATTTATCTCATTGTTAGGCGTTTTGATATTAATATGGCTGTTGCGGCGGCCGTTATTGTTTCAGCAATTACCGTTTGGTCCGCTATCTGGCAACATAGCTTGATTGATTTTCAAGTTTACTGGCAAGTTGTACTCTTTGCTGGTCCTAGTGCGGTATTAGGGGGGATCATTGCTAAAAGCATTGTTTCACGTTTATCGGCAAGTCGATTAAAGTTATTTTTTGCGTTTTGGTTGCTAGTGATAGGTTTCACTGGTATTGAGGTATAAATGTCATTCGTATATTCATTTACCTTATTTTTTAGATTTATATAGACAATATAGCCATATCGATATTTTTTTTACTTTATTTGGGACTAAGAACCACAAAGTTCCACCATTTCATAAACTTCGCTAAACCCCTTGATTTTATTGTACTCCAGCGTAATCAAATTAATAACTCTTTGCTTGACAACCCTTTGCATTACTTACTAAACTGTATTAAAGTGGTAAAATGTGGGTGAAAGTGGATCCTACCTTACGCAATATAATAAAGATAAAAAAGGGTTTATGTTTAGAGGCACCAGTGCAATTACACTCGATAGTAAAAATCGAATTACGGTACCAACAAGGTATCGCGAGGAGCTTATTGCCGATTGCCAAGGAAAAATGGTGTGCACCATAGATCTCCAATACCCTTGTTTATTACTCTACCCACTGGCTGAATGGGAAGAAATTGAATTGAAATTATGTGAGTTATCGAGCATGAATCGAGTTGAACGTCTAGCACAACAAAAATTGTTAGGTAACGCTTCAGATTGCGAGATGGACAAAAATGGTCGGTTATTGATTTCAGGCCCCCTCAGACAATTTAGCCGCTTAGAAAAAAATGTAGTCTTAGTTGGACAACTAAGAAAGTTTGAAATTTGGAGCGAAGCTGAATGGCAAGCTCAAATGCAGCAAGACATTAATACCATTGCACCTAGCGAGGTTGAATTACCCGAACGCTTGCTTGATTTGCAGTTATAGCAATAATTAAAATGATAAAACTATGACAACAGAAATACCAATAGATAATTCACACATATCAGTCTTACTTGACGAGGCTATTGATGGTTTGGCGATAAATCCTGATGGTTGTTACATCGATTGTACGTTTGGTCGTGGCGGGCATTCATCACTTATCCTGTCAAAATTATCAGAAAAAGGCCGGTTAATTGCGATTGATAGAGATCCTACTGCAATTGCCGCTGCGGAAAAATTTAACGACGATGTCCGTTTTACCATTGAACATCAAGGATTTGCTGAATTAGAAAGTATCGTTGAGAGCCATCAATTAATAGAAAAAGTGGATGGTATCCTTCTTGATTTAGGCGTGTCATCACCACAACTTGATGAAGCTGAACGTGGTTTTAGTTTTATGAAAGATGGTCCTCTTGATATGCGAATGGATACTTCAAGAGGGCAAACAGCAGCGGAATGGCTAGTCGATGCCGATGTTGAAGATATTACTTGGGTACTAAGAACTTTTGGTGAAGAAAAACATGCTTGGCGTATTGCCAATGCCATTGTTGATACACGAGATGAGTTCCCACTGACACGAACAGGTGAACTCGCCAAATTAATCAAAACAACAGCACCACAAAGAGAAATTAAAAAACACCCGGCAACAAGAAGTTTTCAAGCTATCCGTATTTATATCAACAGCGAGCTTGAACAAATAGAAAAAGTACTAAATGCCTCGTTGACTATATTGGCAGAAGAAGGCCGCTTAGTCGTTATTAGTTTTCATTCACTTGAAGACCGATTAGTTAAGCAATTTATGAAAAAGCATTCACAAGGTAAAAAAGTACCACGTGGTTTGCCGATTACGGAAGAAGAATTACAAAAAGGTAAAAAATTGGCTTTAGTTGGTCGGAGATTAAAACCAACCGCTAATGAAGTTGAGGCCAATGTTCGGTCACGAAGCTCTGTTTTACGCATAGCCCAACGTTTACCTAGATAAAGTGTTGACTGTTTGTTATGTCAGAAGATAAAACAAGTTTAGCCATTGAAATTTGGTACGACCTTCAGCGACATTTATTAACCTACAGTGTGATGGTTTTAGTGATTATTTCAGCGTTTTCAGTGATTTATCTTACTCATTTAAATCGCCAGAGTACTAGCGGTTTAGAGGTTTTATTATCTGAGCGTGATGAGCTAGATATTGAGTGGCGTAATTTGTTATTAGAGCAAAATAGTTTAGCTGAGCATAGTGCTATTGAGAGTAAAGCAAAAAAACTCTTGAAAATGAAAAGACCAACAGTGAAAACTGAAGTGATTGTTTCACTGCCTTAACATTAAGATAAGAGCAAACTAAAGAGCATAATGAGCGATCCATTAGTAAAAAAAACAGGCAAGGCAGCATTAGCCAAAAATAAGCCAACAACTTCAACATGGCGTTTTTACGTGGTGATGGCCGTTATTGTTTTAATTTATACTGCTTTGCTTGCTCGCACTGCTTTCATTCAAATTGTTGAACCTGAAATGTTGAAAAAGCAAGGCGACATGCGTTCAATTCGTACCTTAGCCAATACCGTACAACGTGGCAATATCCTTGATAGAAACGGTCATGAATTAGCGATAAGCGTACCAGTAGAAACTGTGTGGGCAGACCCTAAGATCATTATGAAAAATAATGCGCTGACAATGGTTGATCATTGGCAAGCATTGGCTGATGTCTTAGGTCAAGACGTTAAAAAAATAACTAATCGTGTATTACGCAATCCAGCTAAGCGTTTTATTTATATAGAACGGCAAGTTTCGCCTGCAATGGCAAACTATATTCGTGAGTTGAAAATTCCTGGTATTCATTTACGTGAGGAGTCTAAACGTTTTTATCCCACAGGTGAAATTAGTGCTCATGTAGTTGGCTTTACTAATGTAGATGATAAGGGCATTGAGGGCATTGAACGTTTATATGATCAATTACTAACAGGCACTGATGGTAATAAAAAATATCGTAAAGATGCGAAAGGTAGAAAAATTGAAATTATTTCAGAAGAAAAAGCTGAGGAGCCAAAAGATCTTACTTTGAGTATTGATCAACGTATTCAAGCACTAGCCTATAGAGAACTCAAAGGTGCTGTACAAGCCTTTAAGGCAACATCTGGCTCAGTTGTTGTCACTAATATCAATACGGGTGAAATTCTTGCGCTCGTTAATAGCCCATCTTATAACCCTAATAACAGGGGAAATACAGCAATACATCGTTTTCGTAATAGGGCGATAACTGATGTTTATGAACCGGGGTCTACGTTGAAACCATTAACGGTCTTAACCGCATTAGAGTTTGGCTCAGCTAAACCCAAAAGTGTCATCAATACCAGCCCAGGTTGGATGCGATTAGGTGGTAGAAGAGTTAGTGACCTTATTAATCGCGGTAAACTTAATCTTGAAGATATTCTTGTTTACTCATCTAATATGGGGACCGCAAAACTTGCTTTGTCTGTCCCTAAAGAATACTTATTAGATAAATTTTTTGAAGCAGGATTTGCTGAGGATACGGGAACAGGACTTATTGGTGAAAGTTCTGGAATGATGCATGATCGGCAACGCTGGTCAAAGTTCGAATTAGCAACCCTCTCTTTTGGTTACGGCCTAGCTATTACTCCTCTGCAACTGGCGCGATTTTATACCACACTTGCAAGTGGTGGTGTTAAACGCCCATTAACTATAATTAAAAAGCCGGCCATTGATGCTGGCTTTATTGACGAACAACGAGTTTATTCTACAGACTTTAGTCATGACATTATTGGCATGCTAGAAACTGCAGTGAATGAGCATACACCTAGAGCTAAAGTTGATGGTTATCGTGTTAGCGGAAAAACAGGTACGAGTCGAAAATCTATTGCTGGTGGTTACGGTAATGATTATGTGGGCTTATTTGCTGGTATTGCGCCCGTTTCTAATCCTGAATTAGCTGTTGTAGTCGTGATTAATGAGCCAGGAGGCGACTTATATCATGGTGGCGAAGTCGCAGCACCAGTTTTTTCTAGGGTAATGAAAGGAGCATTGAGAGTACTAAATATTACCCCTGATGCCATAAATGTTGTTAACCAAGTTGAACAAGAAAAAGCAGTTAACGAGATAGCTGCTCAAACTGATTTGGTTAAAGCTATTTTGGTTGAAACTACAGACGATAAAAATAAGGTGAATGATAATGTCTAATCACACCTCTTATTCAATTTTGTCTGCTTTGGCTAAATTTGATATTCAAAATAATTTAGCAATGAGTACCAACGTTGATATTACCGCTTATTTAAACGAGCTAACCAATGCACGGGCAAGTGAAAATAGACTCGTTAATAATAGCCAGGATTTGAACACCGGCGATATATTTTGTGCGGTGATTGGCAGTAGTCAAGATGGTCGAAACTATATTGATCAAGCGATTGAGTCTGGCGTTTTACTTGTTTTAGCTGAATGCGAAAATGAGCAGCAACACGGTAATGTCATCTGGCGTAAAACGCCAAGACTGATATCAAAGAATAAAAAAGCGGCGCAACCGATCGCAATTATTGAGTTCTTTCAACTCAATCACTATTTATTTTCTTTAGCAAATGTTTACTACCAGCAGCCAAAAAGTAAGATGGTGATGATTGGTATTACTGGTACTAATGGTAAAACAAGTACTAGCCAATTAATTGCCCAATTACTTGAGAAGTGTGGGAGACCATGCGCAGTTATTGGAACCAATGGTGCAGGGAGAGTAGGGCATTTAATACCTATCAAAAATACTACGCCTGGCGCTACCGAGTTGCATCAACTATTAGCTCAATTTGTTGCTGATGATATTAGTCACCTTGCTATGGAAGTGTCTTCTCATGCGTTGGAGCAACGCAGAGTAACCAATGAATTATTTAATATTGCGATATTTACTAATTTAAGTCGCGATCACCTAGATTTCCATCAAACCATGGAAAGCTATGCTCAAGCCAAACGTAAATTATTTACCAATGAACCACCACAGATAGCCATTATCAATGGCGATGATGCTATTGGCCAGCAGTGGTTAAAAGATTGGCCAACAAAGCAACAAAAAATTGTGTACGGGCGAAGTAAACACGTTAATCAATATCAACAATTTGTTTATGCCGATGAGATTAAACACCAGAGAAATGGTGTTAGTTTTGTACTGCGCTCACACTTAGGGGACGTTGACATTAACAGCCCACTGATGGCTGACTTTAATGTTGATAATTTATTAGCTGCGATTGCCGTATTACTCACCGAAGAAATTTCCTTAACAGATATTACAAAAAATGTTGCCTCATTAACTCCTATTATCGGTCGTATGGAAATAATCACTAAAAATAACAAAGTTACTGCCGTTGTTGATTATGCCCACACCCCTGATGCTTTAGAAAATGCTTTGTTGGCTTGCCGGCAACATTGCCAAGGTCAACTTTGGGTGGTTTTTGGTTGTGGTGGCGACAGAGATAAAGGTAAAAGAGCATTAATGGGTGAGGTTGCTGAACGTTTGGCTGATAAGGTTGTGCTTACCAATGATAACCCTAGAAGTGAAGCTCCTGAAATGATAGTGGCTGATATTTTATCAGGCTGTCAACAGGTAGATAAAATCACTGTGATTTTAGACCGACAACAAGCCGCACTTGCTACTCTGACCTTGGCTAAAAACGATGACATTGTTTTATTAGCGGGAAAAGGGCATGAAGAAAACATTATTATTGGCGATAACAAAGTCTTTTATAATGAAAGAGATGTTGTAAATAGTTTCTTCCAAAAGGTGAGTGGACTATGATAAAGCTATCCTTGTCTGAACTTACTTTAGCGGTTGAAGGTACTTTAGTTAGTGCCCAAATTGATAACGGTGAACAGATCATTAATAATATTGTTACTGATAGCCGAGCACTTCAAGATGGAGAAGTATTTCTCGCTTTAAAAGGACCTAACTTTGATGGCCATCGTTTTCTCAAACAGGTGGAAAATTTAGGCTGTTGTGCAGCCATCGTAGATCATGAAACTAATCAACTAAAAATCCCTCAAATCATAGTTAAAGATACTCGAATTGCTCTAGGAAAAATTGCCGCTTACGTTAAACAACAAGTTGCGCCAAAAACAGTTGCAATAACAGGTAGTAGTGGTAAAACCACAGTAAAAGAAATGGTAGCTGAAATTCTTTCACGCCTTGGTAATGTTTTAGCAACCCAAGGGAATTTCAATAACGATATTGGTGTGCCCTTAACTTTATTACGCCTTGAAAAACAACATGACTTTGCAGTTATTGAAATGGGTGCAAATCATTTAGGTGAAATTGCCTACACCAGCAACTTGGTCAAACCTGATGTTGCTATCATTAATAATATTGCCGCGGCTCATCTTGAAGGTTTCGGTGATTTATGTGGTGTAGCTCGAGCAAAAGGTGAAATTTTTGAAGGCTTATCAACTGATGGTGTCGCTATCTATAATCAAGACTCCAAATATAAGAGTAAGTGGCAATGGCGATTAATAGATAAAAATATCCGCCGCTTTTCTTGCCAAAAACTTGCTGAACAATCAGTTGATAACATTGCTGATATTTACAGTTCAACGGCTAAATTAGATAAAGATGGTTGTGCTAGTTTTACCTTAAATACAGCAACAGGTTGCATTAATATTATTTTAGCAATACCGGGTATACATAATGTTTGTAATGCAGTGGCAGCTGCAACAATAGCGTTAGAATTTGGAGCAAGTTTAGAGGATATTCGTTTGGGTCTTGCTCAAATGACACCAGTTAAAGGCCGATTGAATATCCACCAGTTAAATCATAACGTTAAGATTATTGATGATACTTACAATGCTAATGTTGAGTCTGTTAAAGCAGCGACAGATTTACTGGCAAGTTATAGTGGCCAACGTATTTTGATTTTGGGTGATATGGGCGAGTTAGGCTCTGATGCAAGAAGTTATCATCAAGAGGTCGGTGTGCATGCTTATCATCAACAGTTAGATTATTTATTAACACTCGGTGTATTAAGTCAAAGTAGCTCAGATGCTTTTAATACTGATAATAAAGTACAAAGTAAAGGACAACATTTTAGTTCACGAGAGCAACTGTTAGCTAAGCTGAAAAAAATATTAAGTAATGAAGAACAAGCTATTTCTATTCTGGTAAAAGGGTCGCGTAGTGCCCGCATGGAGAATGTAGTAGAAGATATTATTAGCTGGCAAGCCACTAACAAAAAAAAGATTAGTTTAAAATCTAACGTTCAAAATAATAATAATAATAATAATAATGGAGTAAAAGTCTAATGTTGCTTTGGTTAAGTGAGTTTTTAACTCAATATTACTCAGCATTTAATGTTTTTTCGTATTTGACGTTTAGAGCGATAGTGAGCACATTAACAGCGCTAATTATCTCATTGTATTTTGGTCCTAAGCTGATTCGTTATTTGCAAAAAATGCAAATAGGTCAGACCATTAGAGATGATGGGCCTGACAGTCATTTATCAAAATCGGGCACACCGACAATGGGTGGGATCCTAATTTTAGCCTCTATTGTTGTTAGTGTTTTATTGTGGGCAGATTTGAGTAATACCTATATCTGGGTAGTTTTATTTGTTGTTGTTAGTTTTGGTATTATCGGCTTTGTTGATGATTACAGGAAAGTGATCCGAAAAGACTCAAATGGTTTAATCGCACGTTGGAAGTATTTTTGGCAAACAGTCGCTGGACTTTCAACCGCACTGTTTTTATATCAATTTGCACAAAGCCCAGAAGAAACATCGTTATTAATTCCATTTGTTAAGGATGTACTACCACAACTAGGTGTTTTTTATATCCTCCTCAGCTATTTTGTTATCGTTGGTACCAGCAACGCTGTTAATTTAACCGATGGCTTAGATGGTTTAGCAATAGTGCCTACCATAATGGTTGCCGGTGCCTTTGCAATATTTGCCTATATGACGGGCCATGCCAATTTTTCTTCTTATTTAAATATTCCTCATATCGCAATGGCCAGTGAACTCGTCGTGGTCTGTACCGCTATTGTTGGTGCAGGTTTAGGTTTCTTGTGGTTCAACACCTATCCAGC
Source organism: uncultured Colwellia sp. (assembly GCA_963933115.1). Lineage (GTDB taxonomy): Bacteria > Pseudomonadota > Gammaproteobacteria > Enterobacterales > Alteromonadaceae > JALJPB01. The sequence goes on along the minus strand of CAWVSL010000009.1, from coordinate 78,044 downwards.
ACAAGTCTTTATGGGCGATGTTGGTTCCTTGGCATTAGGCGCTGCTTTGGGCGTTATTGCTATTTTAGTGCGCCAAGAGTTGGTGTTATTTATTATGGGCGGGGTTTTTGTTATTGAAACCGTCTCGGTTATATTGCAGGTAGGTTCTTATAAAATGCGTGGCCAGCGAATATTTCGTATGGCGCCAATTCATCATCATTATGAATTGAAAGGATGGCCTGAGCCTCGCGTTATTGTCAGATTTTGGATTATTTCATTGATTTTAGTCTTGATTGGTCTAGCAACACTTAAGTTAAGATAAATAAGCTACATAAAAAAAAAGAAGGGTAAGTTAATAAATACAATGAATAATTTATCGCAATCGACACTCTTAATGTTAAGAGATAAAAATATACTAGTATTAGGCATAGGGCTTACGGGGCAATCCTGTGCGCGATTCCTAACGACTAATAATATTTCTTTTGCGGTTAATGACTCTAGAGAAAATGCTATTGATGACTTAGTTGAATTTATGCAAGCGCACAAAAACCCTAACATTACTTTAGGGTCTTGGGATAACGCACTTATAGCCAATGCTGAGATTATTCTAGTCAGTCCAGGTATCGATTTAGCAACGCCAGCAATTAAATCAGCGATAAATTCTGATTGTCTAATTTGGGGTGACGTTGAACTGTTTTGCCGATTAACGGATACACCTATATTAGCGATAACAGGTTCAAATGGTAAATCTACAGTTGTCTCTTTACTTAGCTACTTAGGTAAGGCAATTGGACATAATGTCGAGTTAGGAGGGAATATTGGTGTGCCAGTACTTGATCATTTAGTTACTGGTAACGATAGCTGTTTAATGCCTGATCTTTTGGTGCTGGAGCTATCAAGCTTTCAATTAGAAAGCTTGACCAGTATGAAAGCTATTGCAGGAACAATTTTAAATGTCAGTGATGATCATTTAGACCGCCATTTAACCTTTAATAACTATAAAAGCATCAAACAAAGCATCTATCAACAAAGCAATATTAACGTTATAAACCGGGATGATAGAGATACCTTTGTAACTGGTGATGCTAAAGAAAAAAATAAAAACATACTCTCATTTGGTAGTGATAGCCCTGAAGAAGGGCACTTTGGTCTATCAATCATTAACCAACAAATATCCTTAATGTTTGGCAATAAATCATTAATTTCACTCAATCAGTTACCATTGGCCGGCATTCATAATGCACTCAATTATCTTGCAACGCTGTCTTTAGGCTATAGCGCGGGTTGGTCACTAACAGCAATGGTTGAAAAACTGACTGGCTTCACCGGACTGGCGCATAGGTGTCAACGTATTGTTCATAACGATGGTATTAACTGGATAGATGACTCAAAAGCAACTAATGTCGGTGCTACACTCGCAGCAATAAACGGTTTTGGTAAAATATTACAGCCATCAGAGCGGTTAATTCTCATCGCGGGTGGCGAAGGCAAAGGTGCAGATTTCTCACCTTTAAAGAAGGTGATTGCCGAGCATGTTAGCCAGTTAATTACGTTAGGAAAAGACGGCAATAAAATTGCTGTTTTTAGTGCTAATACTATTGAAGTTGACAGCCTTGAAGAAGCAGTAATAATTGCAAGTCGTTTAGCTAAGATGAATGACACCGTGTTATTATCTCCGGCTTGTGCGAGTTTAGATATGTTTAAAAATTTTGCTGAACGCGGCGAAGTTTTTACCAATGCAGTTAAGCGGTTAAAGGTGGTGAAATAATGACAACTTTAACTGATACTTTCCGCTTAACTAAGCTGCCAAATCTAGCAGAATGGCTTGCTAAAGAAAATAGAGAAGTTAAAACCTTTGACCGAAGCTTTATTTTATTGGCATTAACCATGTATATGATTGGTTTAGTGATGGTGGCGACTTCTTCAATGCCAATAGCTGAACGATTATTTAATAATCCCTTTCATTTTGTTATCCGCCATAGCATTTATATTGTATTAAGCTTTGGTATTGCTGCTATTTCTTTACAGATCCCCATGAGTTGGTGGCAAAAAAATAGTGGTAAATTATTATTGCTAGGTATGTTTTTATTATTGGTCGTTTTACTTATTGGTCGTTCTGTTAATGGTTCGACACGTTGGATTGCTATTGGTCCCATTACTATTCAAGCAGCTGAACCTGCAAAATTATTTTTCTTTTGTTATTTGTCTGCTTATTTAGTTAGGCGTCGTGACGAGGTCAGAGAAAATCTTAAAGGCTTTATCAAACCTTTAATTGTTTTCTTTTTATTAGCGTTATTATTATTGGCTCAACCTGATTTAGGTACAATTATTGTAATGTTTGTTACAACCTTTGGCTTACTTTTTTTAGCGGGCGCTAAACTCTGGCAGTTTATTGGTATTGCCGGCGTTGGTGTCATTGCCCTTTCTTTATTAGCCGTTTTTGAACCTTATCGTTTACGCCGAATCACCAGTTTCTTAGATCCATGGCAAGACCCCTTTGGCAGTGGTTATCAATTAACTCAATCTTTAATGGCTTATGGCCGAGGTGAAATTCTTGGTCAAGGTTTAGGTAACAGTATACAAAAATTAGAATATTTACCTGAAGCACATACCGATTTTGTTATGGCGGTGTTAGCTGAAGAATTCGGTTTTATTGGTATTGCCGCGGTTTTACTCATCAGTTTTATTTTAGTTTATAAAGCCTTAATGCTTGGTAAACGAGCATTAGTCAAAGAGAAATATTTTGAAGGCTTTTTTGCCTATGCAATCGCTATTTGGTTTTGCTTTCAAGCAGCGGTTAACGTTGGTGCAAGTGCGGGCATGTTACCCACCAAAGGTCTAACTATGCCATTAATTAGTTATGGCGGCAGTTCAATGATTATTATGACACTTGCTGTAGTGATATTGATCCGAATTGATCATGAATTGCGTTTACAAAGTATTCAAGCGACAAGTACAAAAGGACGTAGAAAATTAAAAAGCAAGGTAGTGGAACAAACACAAGAGTTAAGCAAAGAGGTGTTAGAAAATGAATGAAATCACGCCTCAGACTATATTAACTGATTCACCTATTAACAACCGAACCTTACTAGTTATGGCTGGTGGCACAGGAGGTCATATTTTTCCTGGGTTAGCTGTTGCTCAAACATTAGCCTCTCAAGGGTGGAGTATTTACTGGCTTGGCACTAAAAACAGAATGGAAGCAGAATTAGTCCCTCAATACGGCTATCCAATATATTTTGTTAATATTGCAGGCTTTAGAAATAAAGGTTGGAAAACTTGGTTGAAAACGCCATTTAAAATAATGCAATCGATTGTTCAGTCAATTAAAATATTGCGGGCGATAAACCCTGATGTAGTCTTAGGTATGGGTGGCTATGCAAGTGGTCCTGGCGGTATTGCCGCTTGGTTATTAAGAAAACCACTTGTTTTACATGAGCAAAATGCGGTGGCAGGTATGACAAATCGCTATTTAGCCTTTATTGCCACCAAGGTTCTTGCCGCCTTTCCGCATGCTTTTAAAAGTACTATTGATTACCAAGTTGTCGGTAATCCACTGAGAAGTGATATTATTGCTATTGAAAGTGTTATCCCTGAAAAGCCGAGTATTAGCAAAAAAGTGTTAGTTTTGGGTGGAAGTTTAGGGGCACAAATTCTTAATGAAGTTGTACCCCAAGCAATGAAACAAATTAAGCTACAAAATATTAATGTCTGGCATCAAACCGGTGTAGGGAAAGAACAGAAAGTATTAAACAGCTACAACAAATATGGTTTATTGGGTGAGCGAGTCAAAGTCAGTGAATTTATTGATGATATGGCAAGTGCTTATCAGTGGGCTGATATTGTAATTTGTCGTGCTGGGGCATTGACTGTTTCAGAATTAGCGATGGCGGCAAAGCCTGCTGTTTTTATCCCTTTGCCACATGCCGTTGATGATCATCAAACAAAAAATGCGATGTATCTAGTTTCCTGTGGCGCGGCCAAATTAATATTACAAAAAGATTTTAATGGAACAACATTAGGCCAAATGCTTAACAGCTTGTTTAGAACTGACAAAGTAATTCAATCAATGTCAAAGGCGGCACATGACGCTGCCCATGCAGATGCAACCTCGAAGGTTGCACAAATATGTCAAAGCCTAGTGCAAAAATGAGTAAAGTAATGTCAATTTTTAGTAATAACATTCGCAGTAATAATACTGCCCAGATTAAAATACCAGAAATGCGCCGAGTTAAGCGTATTCACTTTGTTGGTATTGGTGGCGCTGGTATGGGTGGCATTGCCGAAGTGTTATTAAATGAAGGCTACGAAATATCAGGCTCTGACATTGGCGAAAATCAAGTAGTTAAACGTTTAAAAAACTTAGGCGCTGAAATTTTTATTGGCCATCACAATGAAAATATTAATGGGGCAAGTGTCATCGTCGTTTCTACGGCGATAAGTACTAATAATCCTGAACTTGTTGCTGCAAAAGCAAGTAGAATCCCAGTAGTACGTCGAGCTGAAATGTTGGCTGAGCTAATGCGCTTTAGACATGGTATCGCTATCGCGGGTACTCATGGTAAAACAACAACAACGAGTTTGATGGCGAGTATTTTTGCGGAAGATAATTTAGATCCTACTTTCGTTATTGGCGGTTTATTAAATAGTGCAGGTACTAACGCCCGTTTAGGGACAAGTCGTTATTTAATTGCTGAGGCAGATGAAAGTGATGCTTCATTTCTTCACTTGCAACCCATGGTTGCAGTAATTACCAATATTGATGAAGATCATATGGAGACTTACCAAGGTGACTTTGAAAAGCTCAAAGATACCTATATTGAATTTTTACATAATTTGCCATTTTATGGTATCGCAGTTATATGTATCGATAACTCTGTGGTTAGAGAAATTTTACCGCGTATTTCTCGTCACGTGATCACCTACGGTTTCTCTAAAGATGCCGATGTCCGTGCCACACATTTTAAACAAACAGGTGCCATTAGTTCTTTTACTGTTGAGATTAATGGTGAAGCACCACTTGAGTTGAGTTTGAACCTACCTGGGCAGCATAATGTATTAAATGCGCTAGCCGGTATTGCCGTAGCAAAAGATGAAGGTGTTAGTGATAAAGCTATTGTACAATCATTAAAAGAGTTTGCGGGTATTGGCCGACGTTTTGAACATCTAGCAAATTTGTCAACTGATGCAGGAGGTATGGTTTTAGTTGACGATTATGGCCATCATCCTAGTGAAGTCAAAGCGACTATTACCGCAATGCGAAATGGTTGGCCAGAAAAACGTCTAGTGATGATCTTTCAACCACACAGGTATTCTCGTACCCGTGACCTTTATGAGGATTTTGTTGAAGTACTCTCTCAAGTGGATTGTTTATTTTTACTTGATGTTTATGCTGCAGGCGAAGTTGCGATTGTTTCTGCAGATAGTAAAAGTTTAGCCCGTTCAATTCGTCAAAGAGGTCAAGTCGAACCTATTTATGTCAGTAAAGCAGGACAATTACCAGAATTATTGGCTGCTCAGTTAAAAGACAATGACATGATTATTACCCAAGGTGCAGGCAACATAGGTGCGGTATCTCGCTCACTAGTTGATAACGAATTACTTAATGTGAAAAATAAGCATAGTGGTTTTAATGGGAAGGATAAATGAGTAAGCAAGTATTAACTTCTTCTGAGCAAATAAAGAAAATAGCTGTGATTTACGGTGGTAATTCGGCTGAGCGTGATGTGTCATTAAATTCTGGCAAAGCTATTGCTCAAGGACTAACTACTGCTGGTTTTGACGTGGTGTTATTTGATACAAAAGAGTTAGCACTTTCAACATTAAAGTCTGAAAATATCGATCTCGTCTTTATTGCTTTGCATGGCCGAGGAGGTGAAGACGGTTGTGTACAAGGAGCATTAGAGTATCTGGGTATCCCATACACAGGTTCAGGTGTTTTGGGTTCAGCTTTATCTATGGATAAAATACGTAGTAAACAAATTTTTAAAGCCCTTAACTTACCCACCGCACCATTTGCTATTGTTAGAAAAGATAATTTTAACCATTCAGTTTTGCAACGTGTACTTAATGAACTTAATGGTAAGGTGATGGTTAAACCGGCGAATGAAGGTTCGAGTATTGGAATGGCAGTGGCTGAGTCAGAAGAGCAATTATCGGATGCATTAACTGAAGCTTTTGGTTTTGATGATGAAGTATTGGTAGAAGCTTGGATTAATGGCCCTGAATACACGGTTGCTATTTTGGGAACTGAAGCATTACCCGTTGTCCATATGGTGACACCTAGAGAATTTTACGATTATGAGGCAAAGTATCAGTCAACCAGTACTCAATATCATTGTCCTTGTCATTTGACTACTCAAGAGACTAAAGAGATACAAGCATTAGCGTTACAAGCTTTTAAGGCGACGGGAGCAAAAGGTTGGGGGCGAGTAGATGTGATGCGTAATCAGCAAGGCCAGTGGCAACTATTAGAAGTCAACACAGTACCAGGAATGACAGAAACATCATTAGTACCCAAAGCAGCAAAGGTTTATGGTTTGAACTTTAGTCAGTTAGTGACAAAAATCGTTGAACTAAGCCTACTTAACTGATGGATATATCAAATGAATATTAAAAAATCAGAGCATAAAAAACTAAAAGTTCATTGGGTATTTTGGCTTGGTTTAAGTTTTTTTATTATTGTGGTCATTGTCATGTTAGCAGGAAGTTGGTTAATTACTGAGAAAGTTATTGCTGAAGAGGGTACCCCAGTAACGTCGCTGGTGATCACCGGTGAAATGCCTTTTACGGTCAGAGAAGATATATTGATGGTGGTAGAATCAATTGATTTAAGTAATTTTTTTCAAGTCGATGTCAATGATGTTCAACACCAGATATCGCAATTACCCTGGATATATTCAGTATCAGTGCGTAAAAAGTGGCCTAACGAATTAAAAATATATGTGGTTGACCAATTACCAGTAGCGCAGTGGAATGGTGACTTTTTAATTAACAACGAAGGGAAAGCCTTTCAAGCCGACCTTTCAAGAATAAAGTCAAAGTTGCCACAATTTTATGGTCCAGAAGGAACGGAGGTTTTGGCATTGGAAAATTTTACTAACCTGAACCGTTTACTCGAATATAGCGAGTTATCCATAGACGAGTTGGTGTTATCTGAGCGATTTGCATGGCAGTTGACTTTAAGCGATGGTGTGCTGTTAAATTTAGGGCGCGAAGACCGCGTTAAAAGAATACAAAGGTTTATGGATGTATATCCCATAATTAAAAAGAAAAAAGAAGATAATCAGCAAGTTAATTATATTGATTTGCGATATGATACAGGTATTGCTGTTGGCTGGAAAACCATAGAAGCAAAATTAAGAGCTTAACGCGATGATGACAAGTGGTTAATTAAAATAATATGTCAAAAATAACAGAAAGAAACCTGGTTGTTGGCTTAGATATTGGTACCTCTAAAATATCAGTTGCCGTTGGTGAGATCACACCTGACAATAAGCTTAGTATTATAGGTGTCGGTAATCAGCCAGCTAGAGGGATGGATAAAGGTGGGGTTAATGACTTAAATTTAGTTATCCAATCTATTCAACGTGCTGTTAATGAAGCTGAATTAATGGCTGATTGTCGTATTAGTTCGATTTATTTAGGGATATCAGGTAAACACATTAGCTGTCAAAATGAAAATGGTATGGTGCCAATAAATGACAATGAAGTGATTCAAGAGGATGTCGATAATGTTATTCATACGGCTCGCTCAGTACCTCTTTCCGCAGAGCGTCGTATGCTACATATACTTCCTCAAGAATACAGAATTGATTGTCAAGACGGTATTAAAAGTCCGATAGGTATGTCGGGTGTTCGCATGGAAGCCAAGGTACATATTGTTACTTGTGCAAATGATATGGCAAAAAATATTGTTAAATGTGTTGAACGCTGTGACCTCACTGCCGACCAATTGATTTTTTCTGCCTTAGCTTCAAGTTATGCAGTATTAACTGAAGATGAAAAAGAGCTAGGTATTTGTGTTGTTGACATGGGTGCGGGTACAATGGATATAGCGGTATTTACAGGCGGAGCACTTCGCCACACTGCGGTAATTCCTGTGGCAGGTAATCAAGTGACGAGTGATATTGCTAAAATTTTTAGAACGCCACTCAGTCACGCAGAAGATATTAAAGTGCAATATGCTTGTGCATTAAAGCAATTGGTTAGTATGGAAGAGAATATTGATGTACCAAGTGTTGGCGGTCGTCCTGACCGTTCGATGTCTCGTCACACGCTATCTGAAGTTGTTGAACCAAGATATCATGAGCTATTTGAACTGATTCAAGAAGAGATAAGAGAAAGTGGTTTGTCTGACCAAATTGCAGCAGGTTTTGTCTTAACCGGTGGCACCGCTAAAATGGAAGGTGTTGTAGAATTTGCTGAAGAGGTATTTCAAATGCCCGTGCGTATAGCAAATCCTTTAAATGTCGAAGGTCTGAAAGAATATGTTAATGATCCAACTTATGCGACAGTCGTTGGTTTATTACATTATGGTATGCAAGTTAGTGAACAGGGTAGTAGTGGGGAAAAAAATCGTGAAGGCGTTAAAGACTTATGGTCACGCGTTCATGCCTGGTTTAAGGGTGAATTTTAGTGTCAATTTTTGAGTAAACCTTAAATGTTGATTAGTGATTTTAGTGCAAATTAATAAAGTGTAATAACGTTTTAATAAAACGGAGAGAGAAAAATGTTTGAATTAATGGAAGACCATAAAGAAGAAGCAATAATTAAAGTCATTGGTGTCGGTGGTGGCGGCGGTAACGCTGTTGAACACATGGTGTGCCAAACTATTGAAGGTGTGGAATTTATCACCGCTAATACTGATTCACAGGCATTGCGTAATTCGTCTGCCACAGTGACTTTGCAATTAGGTGCTGATGTTACCAAAGGATTGGGAGCTGGAGCTAACCCTGAAATTGGCCGTCGTGCAGCAGAAGAAGACCGTGAAACGATCAAGCAGACACTTCAAGGTGCTGATATGGTCTTTATTGCTGCAGGTATGGGTGGTGGAACCGGTACAGGTGCTGCACCCGTTGTTGCTGAAGTAGCAAAAGAAATGGGTATTTTAACAGTAGCAGTTGTTACTAAACCATTTCCTTTTGAAGGCAAAAAACGGATGAACTACGCAGATCAAGGTATAGAGTTTTTATCAAAAAGCGTTGATTCATTGATCACTATCCCTAATGAAAAACTATTAAAGGTTTTAGGTCCAGGTACTAGCTTATTAGATGCATTTAAAGCCGCAAATAATGTATTGCTAGGTGCTGTTCAGGGAATAGCTGAACTTATTACTCGTCCGGGTTTAATCAATGTCGATTTTGCTGATGTTCGAACAGTTATGTCAGAAATGGGAACGGCAATGATGGGTTCTGGTATGGCATCAGGGCCAGACCGAGCTGAAGAAGCTGCTGAAGCAGCTATATCTAGCCCATTACTTGAGGACGTCGACTTAGCCGGAGCACGTGGTATTTTAGTTAATATTACTGCGGGTATGGATATTAGTATTGACGAATTTGAAACCGTTGGTAATGCGGTTAAAGCTTTTGCTTCTGAGAATGCTACAGTGGTTGTTGGTGCGGTTATTGATCATGAAATGACTGAATATTTACGTGTCACAGTTGTTGCTACAGGTATCGGCGCAGAAGTGAAGCCTGATATCACGTTAGTTAATCCTATTCCACAAGTTGAGCAACAAGTTGTGGGTGGCGATTACATCCCTAATGCACAAGTAGATACTGCAGTTATATCGTCTGCGATGCCTGAAGTTAATACTCAAGCTCAAACAGCAGCAATGAAAACTACAGCATTGGATTTAGATAATTACCTTGATATTCCTGCATTTTTGCGTAAACAAGCAGATTAAGCTTAGAATAAAATGTTGATATTTTGATTTTATTGGTTATTTTTGTTATATTATGCGACGTTGATTTCGGTGGTGGACATTTTTATATCGGACTATGACGTGCTGCAAGACTAACTTTCAGCAACATAATGATGGTAAATTTGTGTAAATGGCTAAACAAACATAAAATTACTATTGTTGCGTAAAGTTAACTAACTTATCACTTATTTAGACGATATTAGTGACTAAATAATGAGTTAAGTGGCAAAATAAACAAGAAGGTTCGTCATGATTAAACAACGTACACTCAAACAAAGCGTTTCAGCGATGGGCGTAGGTTTACATAAAGGTGAAAAGGTGCAGGTTACTCTCCGTCCTGCTCCAGCTAACACCGGTATTGTATTCCGACGTGTCGATCTCGATCCGGTAGTTGATATTAAAGCAACTCCAGAAGCTGTTGGTGAAACAACTTTGTGTACTTGTTTAGTTAACGAACAAAATGTGAAAATATCTACTGTCGAGCATTTACTGTCAGCGATCGCTGCACTGGGTATTGATAACCTAATAATAGATGTAGATTCCTTTGAAATCCCTATTATGGATGGGAGTGCGTTACCCTTTGTCTACCTTATTCAATCCGTTGGAATTGAAACATTAAATGTTGCTAAACGTTTTTTACGTATTAAGAAACCTATTAGAGTAGAAGAAGGGGACAAATGGGCTGAACTGTTACCTTATGAAGGTTTTAGAGTCAACTTTGCCATCGAGTTTAATCATCCTGTAATTACAGACACTTGCCAAACCATGCAAATGGATTTTTCTACTTGTTCATTTATTAAAGAAATCAGCCGAGCTCGAACTTTCGGATTCATGAAAGATATCGAGTATTTAAGATCTCAGGATCTTGCACTTGGTGGAAGTTTAGAAAACGCGATTGTACTTGATGAATATCGTATGCTTAACAAAAACGAACTCCGCTATGAAGACGAATTTGTTAAGCACAAGATTTTAGACGCTATCGGTGATTTGTATATGGGTGGTGTAAGTATTTTAGGTGAACTTAACGCATTTAAATCAGGTCATGCTCTTAATAATCTATTACTAAGGGAAGTGTTTAAACAAAAAGAATCTTGGGAATATATTACTTTTGAAGATGAAGGTAAATCACCCATTGAATATCAAGAATTAAGTTCGAGTGCTTTTTAGATTTATTTGATCGCTCACACTCATCAACGGCCATTTTTTAACTTTAAACTATTTAGCTTTTCTTTCCGTGACTCGCTAATTTTAATAACTTTTCTTTTAATCCTTTGGGTGCATTAAGTGCAATTTCTTTTAAATGGCTAGCAGTCTTGGTTGATATTAAGCTGGCGTAGTTAATTGAATCAGTCTTTGACGTTTTAGAATCAACGGGTTTCTTATGGGTAAACGGATTAACCTTTATCTCTATTTTATTAAATAACCCATCAGTTTCTGAGACTAAACGCTGACAAATTTGATTACGTTCAAACTGTAAACGCTGCCCCCAAACGGGTGACTTTACTTCGATTACTAGGGTGTTATTCTCAAAATTAACAATTTTCCAAGAGTCGACTGGTAGATCAGGGCAAATATGCCTCACAATGTCAGCTAATTGTGCCAAAGAGTTGGTTTTTGCTTGGATATGTGCCAAAGTGCCAGACGAAGAATTTAGCAGGTTAGACATATCAATAGGTTTTTTAGATTTACGTGCCATAAATTCTAACCAGAAAGATAGATAAAGTACTTAACTATGAGTTTAACATTACTATACCGTGGAAAAAACGTTAGATTTTCAATGAAGCTTAATAAGTTACATTGGTTATCGGCATTGCTGGCATTTGCCTTGCTATCCGGTGTAGTTATTCATTTATTATTTTCCTCTAATGCAATACCAGATAAAAGCCAATACGGCTTAATTAGCCCTGAATTTAATGAACCAATAATTAACCAGCAATCTGATGTTGAGGTCAATGCCTTAACAATAAAGGTAGCTGAGTTGCAGAGCCATGTTCTACGATTAAATGCCTTAGGAAATCGACTTGCTGATGAAGCTAATATTCCAGAAAAGGAATATAATTTCAATAGTTTACCACCAAGCGGTGGACCAGGGTTACAGCATACTGATAATGCTGAAATAATCCAACAAAAGTCACTGGCAGCTATGCTGGTTGAAGTTTTGGAGCTTGAGGGGCAACTTGTTAATGAAGAAAAACAATTAAAATTACTTGAATCTTTAACATTGGGACACCATATACAAAACATGCGGTATTTATCTGGTCGCCCTATCAGTAAAGGATGGTTGTCCTCATATTTTGGTATTAGGAAAGACCCTTTTAATGGTCGTCCAGCTATGCACAAAGGTGTTGATTTTGCGGGTAAAGAAGATGCAGACATTATTGCGACAGCTTCGGGCGTTGTAAGTTGGTCTGACAAGCGATATGGTTATGGGAATTTGATTGAAATCAATCATGGCGAGGGTTTCAAAACACGCTATGGTCACAACAAAACCTTATTGGTAAAAGTAGGTGAGGTTGTCAATAAAGGGCAAGTTATTGCACAAATGGGAAGTACAGGGCGTTCAACTGGGCCACATGTTCATTATGAAATTTTACGTAATAATAAACAAATTAACCCACTGAAATATGTATATCGTAAGGCAAAATAGCTTGACAATTTAGTAAATTTCTTTGATTGGCTTTCGTCGGTCACTTTATCTTTAGACAGAAGATTTTCTTCAATAAATGGTTAAATTAAGATGTTCGTAAAATTAATAACAAAGTTTTTTGGTAGTCGTAATGACCGACTATTAAAGCAAATGAGCAAAGAAGTTAATAAAATAAACGCGCTAGAACCTATTATTGAAGCACTTAGCGATGACGAGATAAAAGCGAAAACAGGCATATTTAAAGATCGCTTTGAGCAAGGTGAAACGTTAGAATCACTCTTGCCTGAAGCTTTCGCTGTTGTTCGTGAAGCAAGTAAGCGCGTATTTGGTATGCGTCATTTTGACGTCCAGATGCTTGGTGGTATGGTACTTAATGATGGTAAAATTGCTGAGATGCGTACAGGTGAAGGTAAAACTTTAACCGCAACTTTACCTTCTTATTTACATGGCCTAACAGGTCAAGGTGTTCACGTCATTACGGTCAATGATTACTTAGCAACACGTGATTCTGACTGGTGTAGACCATTGTTTGACTTTTTAGGTTTAACGGTAGGCTGTAATATTGCCGGTTTATCTCCTGAAGCTAAGCAGGCTGCATACCTTGCAGACATTACCTACGGTACAAATAATGAATTCGGTTTTGATTATTTACGCGATAACATGGCCTTCTCACCCGATGAACGTTCACAAAAATCTCTTAATTTCGCTATTATCGATGAAGTTGATTCAATATTAATTGATGAAGCACGTACCCCGTTAATCATCTCTGGTCAAGCTGAAGATAGCTCTGAAATGTATCGCTTAATTAATACGATAGTGCCTACCTTAGAACAGCAAGCAGAAGAAGATAAAGAAGATGAAGAGAGTACGGGTGATTTCACTATAGATGAAAAGGCTAAACAGATTTATTTAACTGAACGTGGTCAAATTCGTGTTGAAGAAATCATGCTTGAAAAAGCGTTAATCCAAGATGGTGATTCATTGTTTTCTGCGGGAAATATAACGTTACTTCATCATGTTATGGCAGCTCTTCGTGCTCATAAGCTATTTCAAAAAGATATTGATTACATTGTAAAAGATGATGAAATTATCATTGTTGATGAACACACTGGTCGAACAATGGAAGGTCGACGTTGGTCTGAAGGTTTACACCAAGCAGTTGAAGCTAAAGAGGGAGTAAACGTTCAAAATGAAAACCAAACACTTGCTTCTATTACCTTCCAAAACTACTTTCGTTTGTATAATCGTTTATCAGGTATGACAGGGACAGCCGATACTGAAGCATTTGAATTTTCACATATTTATGGCTTAGAAACGGTTATTATACCCACTAATCAGCCTATGGTACGTGATGATAAGTCAGATTTGATTTATTTAACGGCTGAAGAAAAATACCAAGCTATATTAGATGACATTAAAGACTGTGCTGAGCGAGGTCAACCTGCTTTAGTCGGTACAATTAGTATTGAGAACTCAGAGTTTCTCTCAAGTATGCTTAAGAAAGCTAAAATAAAACATAAAGTATTAAATGCTAAATTCCACCAACAAGAGGCAGAAATTGTTTCAAATGCTGGTAAAGTTGGCGCAATAACTATTGCAACTAACATGGCAGGTCGTGGCACCGATATCGTTTTGGGAGGTAACTTAAATGCCGCTCTAGACGCGTTGAAGAATGCTAGTGAAGAAAAAATTGAAAAAATAAAAGCCGATTGGCAAGTCGAACATGAGAAAGTTCTTGCTTTAGGTGGTTTACATATTATTGCTACTGAACGCCACGAGTCTCGTCGTATCGATAACCAATTACGTGGACGTTCTGGTCGTCAAGGTGATGCGGGGTCTACACGTTTCTATCTTTCAATGGAAGATTCATTGATGCGAATTTTTGCCTCAGAACGTATTTCAAATATGATGCGAAAATTAGGGATGGAACAAGGTGAAGCCATCGAACATCCTTGGGTGACTCGCAGTATTGAAAATGCTCAACGTAAAGTTGAAGGCAGAAATTTTGATATGCGTAAGCAACTATTAGAATTTGATGACGTAGCAAATGATCAACGTAAAGTTATCTATGAACAGCGCAATGAATTACTCGATGAGGAAGAAATTGGTGATGTAGTTCAAGCTATTCGTGGTGACGTTATTAATGGCGTTATTGACCAACATATTCCGGTACAATCTTTAGCTGAAATGTGGGATGTAAATGGACTTGAAGACCGATTAAAAGGTGAGTTTAATATTCAACTACCATTACAGCAGTGGTTAGATGATGATAGTAAATTATATGAAGATACTCTACGTGAAAGAATTGTTGCTGAGTTTGGTAAAGCTTATAGTGATAAAGAAGAGCAAGTAGGCGTAGAAGTTATTCGTCAATTTGAAAAAGCGGTTATGTTACAAAGCCTAGATTCTCATTGGAAAGAACATTTAGCGGCAATGGATCATCTTCGTCAAGGCATTCATTTACGTGGGTACGCTCAGAAAAATCCTAAACAAGAATACAAGCGTGAATCGTTTGAATTGTTTAGTGAAATGTTGGAAAACTTAAAATATGATGTGGTTGGAATTTTAAGTAAAGTTAAAATACGTGCAGAGTCAGATGTAGAGGCCGTTGAAGAGCAACGTCGTAAAACTGAAGATGTGGCCAAAGAATATACCCATCAAAGTGCAGCAGCAGGAGCCGAAAAACCTGCATTGCCTCGCGTTGGTCGAAATGAACCGTGCCCTTGTGGATCAGGTAAAAAATACAAGCAGTGTCATGGTAAGTTAACGTAATTTGACCTTGATGTTATACAAAGCGGCTTAGCCGCTTTTTTTTTCTTACATTTTCATATTAATATAAACGCATAGGAATATAAATGAGTCAAATTGTTCATGTTGCCGTTGGTGTGATTTGTCGACAAGAGCAATTCTTTCTGACTAAACGTGCTGCTGAAGCTCACCAAGGCGGTAAATGGGAGTTTCCTGGTGGTAAGGTGGAAACTGATGAAACAGTGCATGAAGCCCTATCAAGAGAGCTTAAAGAAGAGGTGGCTATTGATGTATTGTCTTGCCAGCCTTTAATTATTATTGATCATAATTATGGTGATAAAACAGTCTGTTTAGAGGTGTTTTTAGTTGATAATTTTTTAAATGAGCCATCAGCACAAGAGGGACAAGAGCAAGCCTGGTTTACTTTAAAAGAGCTAAAAACCTTGGATTTTCCTGCGGCTAATAACAAAATTATTGACGTATTGAAAGCGCGACAATAAAAAGAGCTAGTAAAGTGAACGGTACTTTGTCGCTTTGTAGATGAGCTTTTATTAAAAATAGCTAGCCAAGTTATACTTTTTACTGCCATTAAGGTATTCAATTATATCCAATTTAAGAATAGAATTAGCCCATGAAAAAAATTGTACTCTACACCATTAACAAATGTCCACATTGTGAGACTGCAAAAAAATATTTAGACAAACAAAATATTGTTTATCGTTTGTGTAATGTACAAACTCCAAAAGGACAAAAGGAATTTGCTAAATTACACTTGCGCGGACTTCCGGTATTAAAAGTTGGTGACCAGATTTTGAACGGTTTTTCAGTGCTGAAATTTAATCAATTACTCTAAAATACTTTGAGCTATTTACAGTCAATAGATGGGGTTTATAAACCGAATATTATCATTAATATTGTAATTAATTTATAAGAATAGAAGATGACGAAGCGCAAAATTTTATGATAAGATCTTATTAATACTTAAAAATATCGACCTAGAGGCTATAGGTAGAAACCTAAAAACCGTTAATTTAGCCCCTTTAATAGCCAATGAGGTTAGCCAAAAACACATGTACATATTTAAGTTTATGCAAAAAATGTGAGTGAATACAGTCAAATGATTTAATTAGTTTTGAATCAATCATTAAAGAAATAGATTTGTATAACTAATTTGAATAACTAATTTGAGAAACTACCTTTTCCTATGCAAAACCTCATAGCAAAACAAACGATTGTCTTACTGGAAAATTATATCCAATCATTAGGATTTAAAGCGGTTATCCACTTTGAATTAGAAGGTTGTTATTCTTTCCCAAAGCAAGCTATTAACAAAAAACTAAATTTTGATGCAGTAAACCGTACTTTAAAGTCACTTAATATTGATGGGGAGTTAGTCCCTGAGTATTGGAAAAATCAGTGGGAATATGTCTCTAAGTTTAACGGTCAATCCCCTTTAAAAGAAGCTGATAATTTAGCTTTTGCTATTGAAAATTTACCTGAAATATTTTCTCGACAAGGTGTACAGCATACCTTAATTAAACCTGTCATTTGGTCAGGAGACCAAGGGAAATTAGGTGTTGATTGTCACAATGTTTTTATTGCAGATAATCGAGCGGTCCATATCCCCAATGCTGTTCAAATTAATGTTAGTGTATTGAATAGTGCGAATGAAAATATTGTTGCCAATACATCCTTTGGTATTAATCTGCAACAAGCCTTTTTACAAACAAGTTTATCCTGTAGTTTGTTGTACCTACCAGAAGAAGAGGCTTTTGAACGATTAGCATTAAAAACACGTTATGGCTTAGCTCAAGAACTATGTTCTCCCGATGACATCTCTGGTGGGCACCAAGGTAGTATAGCTTTGTATAAAGAAGTGGGGAAACACAATCAAGCTATGGGGGTGAAAACACTATTAGTTGATTTGTATAATAATACATTACTGAGTGAATCAAATTGGCAAGAAACTGCAAGAATAGAACACAGGCTAGGTGCTTCAAGTTTAGACTACTGCCCACATGTTAATGTTGTTTTTGCCTTACTAAATGTTATTGATGCAATACATTCCTATCAAAATCCACAGGCACCGCTTGTAGAGCATCCTACGACAAAGTTACCAAAATCGTTGAAACCTACAGAGCAAGATATTGGTGCTATTGCTATGTTTGAAGCTAGTAATTGGTTTAACAACAGTATTAATACTATACAACGTATATTTGTAGGTGAAATCAACAAAGCACTTACTCTTGAAAAACTCAATAATAACTTACCAGAAAACATTGGCGACAAATTAAAAAAATCTATCCTAGATAGATATCAGCAAATGAATAAAATCTTTTACGTATAGTTATTTTCTATGTTAATTAGCAATAATAAGTACTGAAATGATTAGTATAGCGCCTCCCAATATCGTTAATGTCCTTCCAACTTAATAGGATATGCCTAACAATAACAATATCAGTAATTATATTATTTTATTAAAAATAGTAAGTGATCTATTATACTGATAATTTCGTATAAGTGCTTAGTAAAACAATAACTAAAGTGATTCCAAACATAATATAGAAAGATGGTTATTTAAACGCCTGTATATGAAAATATTTTTCAATATCGGCCCCAGTAATCTTTATAGGTGTTTGTCGATTATGTTGCTTCGTCAAAGAAGTAATCAATACAATTAGAGACAATATATTGTCACCTAGAGGTATAACTTTCTGCATAATCATCAAGGATACCCTGATGTTTTTTATATCAACAATTTTATTCAAGAAGTTTGACCGTTCAAATTTTTAAACTACCTTTGAAATTAATGTCCGTTTATTCTTTTAATTATAAGATGATAAATTAATTCAAGGTTTTACTTAAATGAATTATATACAAAAAAACACTGGAAGCATTAGGATACTTGAAGTAATTAACGGGCTTAATAACGGAATTAATAATATATTAAAGGATAATTTTAGCCGTATTAATTTAATCATTCACAATGAAATAATCGTAAGTTAGCAGCCAGTAATTTTGGCTACAAATATTAAAAATGTATTTTAGAGATATATCATTAACCAGATAATATTATTTATAAGTACGATGACTTTAATTACCAATAATAAATACTTCATACAAAAATTATGACAATGACAAGAAATCAACTAAAAACACCATTACTTACCGGTAAATCGGTAAGTGAAAAGCGCAGTGAGCTTAAAGCCTATTTTCAACAGACATGGGCAACTTATGAATCATTATTTTCTATGATTGATTCTGATGAAGCCTATTATTTAAGGCCAGAGCCGTTACGCCATCCGCTAATTTTCTACTTCGGTCACACGGCGACATTCTTTATTAATAAGTTAATATTAGGTAAATTTATTAATAAACGACTTGATAATAGAATTGAAGCTATTTGTGCCGTTGGTGTTGATGAAATGAGTTGGGACGACTTAAATTCTGAACATTATGATTGGCCTACTGTTGATGAATTACGTACTTATCGTTTAAAAGTTGCTGAAACCGTAGAACAATTAATCGATAATATGGAGCTTTCTTTACCTATAAAACAAGATTCGCTAGCTTGGGTTATTCTGATGGGCTGTGAGCATGAACGTATTCACCTTGAAACCTCATCAGTTATTATGCGTATGTTGCCATTATCTTATTTAACTCAAAATACTGATTGGCCATCTTGTTCATCTATCGGACAAGCCCCGGTTAATCAGTTTATCAAAATAGCTCAGCAGTCATTGACCTTAGGTAAACCAGAGAGTGATAAAACGTTTGGTTGGGATAATGAATATGGCAGTACTGACGTAGATGTAAAAAGCTTTAGTGCATCAAAATACCTTATTTCAAATAATGATTACCTGTCTTTTGTAAAACAGGGCGGTTATCAGACATCTAAATATTGGAGCGAAGAGGGCCAACAATGGCTAGCTTTTACAAAAGCGAGTATGCCTAGATTTTGGTCTGTTAAAACAAGTAATAATCATGGGGAAGGGGAACAATACTTTCAACGTAATTTAGTTGATGAAATTCCCCTTCCGTTAAACTGGCCAGTAGAGGTTAATTATCTTGAAGCTAAAGCTTATTGTAATTGGCAAAGTGAAGTTAATTCTTGCTTTATTAGATTGCCAACTGAAGCTGAGTGGTATTGTTTAAGAAACAAAGTTGGTACCGACCTAGTGACTTGGCAAGAAGCGCCGGGTAATATTAATTTAGAGTACTTTGCCTCTTCATGCCCGGTTAACCGCTTTGATAGCGATGGTTTTTTTGATGTTATTGGTAATGTCTGGCAATGGACAGAGTCGGCTATTGATGGTTATCAGGGTTTTGAAGTTCATCCTTTATATGATGATTTTTCAACGCCAACTTTTGATGGCAGGCATAACCTGATAAAAGGTGGTTCATGGATCTCAACAGGAAATGAGGCTATTAAGCACGCACGATATGCCTTTCGTCGTCACTTCACTCAACATGCTGGTTTCAGAACAATCGTCACTGATAATCCTGTTATTCCAACCATCGATGTTAACCGATATGAAACCAATGATGACATCTGTCAACAATTGGAAAGTCACTACGGACAAGACTATTTGAATGCAGAGAATTACCCCCTACAAATCAGTAAAAAGGTTAAAGAGTACCTTGATATATATCAAATATCGGCATCAAAAGTCCTGGATTTAGGCTGTAGTGTTGGCAGAGCTTCCTTTGAACTTGCTAAGCATTTTGATAAGGTGGAAGCTGTTGATTTTTCTGCTGGGGTTATCCAACATGGCGTTCAATTAAAAACTGGCCATCAAGTAAAGTATGTAGTTGAAAATGAAGGCGATATTGTTGATTTTAAAGAGATTAATTTAAATCTCTTTAATCTAGATCAGCACTCATCTAAAGTGAGATTTTATCAAGGCGATGCTAGTAATCTTAAAGATGTTTTCAAAGGTTATGATGTGATTTTAGTACAGCATGTTTTAGAGAAAACTTATAACCCTGCTCAGTTTTTAAAAAGTGTCGCTGAAAGGCTAAATGATAAAGGCCTTTTGATAATTGTTTCTGATTACCAATTTACCGACCAAATTAGTGAAAAATCTAAGTGGCTGAGTGGTATAAAAGTTAATGGGGAAAATGTTTGTGGCTTAGACGGTTTATTACCACTGTTAGCTGATGATTTTAATTTGGTTGAACAACAAGATCTCACACGGGTATTAAAAGAGAACAAACGTAATTTTAAAGTAAGTCAATGTCAGTTATCTGTATGGCAGTTAAAAAAATAAAATAGGTGATAGTGTACATGTGGGTTAGCGCTAAAAAGTTAACCCACCATTAACTTAGAGCCTAATTTAGTAATAAAAGATTAAATTTCAAACAAAAAAAAAGGCTAACCTTTCGGTATAGCCTTTTTTATTTCATTACCAATAAACTCGTAGAGTTTAGTAATAAAGAATCTACATCATCAATTAAAGAGCAACGATGTTTTCAGCTTGAGGACCTTTCTGGCCGTCAGTTACTGTAAATTCAACTTTTTGACCTTCAGCAAGAGTTTTAAAACCGTCACCAACGATAGCGTTGAAATGAGCAAAAACGTCTGGACCGTTTTGCTGCTCGATGAAACCAAAACCTTTAGCTTCGTTAAACCATTTTACTGTACCAGTAGTTGTAGACATAATGTATCCTATTAATATATTGAGTAATTTAAACCCCTTAACTTAAGATTAAGTTAAGTAAGCCGTTGAGCTAAAAGTGTTACTAATTACTTATAAAACAGGACGAGGTACAAATGAAACTTCGAAATTGTGTACATAAATATTAAAACTTACTTTCAAGCGAGTGCATTATATACCCGAAGGAATACATGTCAATCTTTTATTTTATTGTTGTGAGATAGTTAGTTTTACTGTTCTATGAGTTATTAGATTTTTGTCATAATGATTTTAATACCCAAGGCAATCATAGCGACTCCCAAGACTCGATCAATCCAATGGCCCATTTGTTTGAATTTTGCATTAACCACTGGGTGAGATAGGAGGAATACCACGGTTGAAAACCAAGCAAGCTGAATACACATCATCCATATCCCATAAATTGCAATTTGATAGAGTGGCATATTAGGTGTTAATACGACAGTGAACAGAGCGACAAAATAAATAGGGGCTTTGGGGTTTAGTGCATTACAAATGAAACCAACGGCAATACTCCTTTTATCTGAGTATTTTTTAACTTCGCTTTTTGTATCTTCCTCTTTCACTGAGACTGCTTTTGTACTTCTTAACCCTTTATAGCCAAGATAGAATAAATAGCTACCACCTAAAATTTTAATGATCCATAGCGCTGTTGATGAGTTGGCGATAACAACAGCTAAGCCAAAAGCAGAATATATAATATGGACAGATAGGCCTAAGGCAATACCAAAACTACACAGTAATCCTGCTTTTTTGCCATGCGTTAATGTTTGTTGAGAAACTAAAACAAAATCAGGGCCAGGCGAGGCGGCCGCTAATAAATGGACAGTAGTGATAATGATTAAACCTTGCGCTAAATCCATTACTTTAACCTAACTTTTTACTATTATTAACGGTCGTTAGAGTTTAAACAGTCAGGTACTAATATCAAGGTGATTTTTGATTTGTCTAATCAAATCCAACGATAACTCTATAATTAGGGTATCACTGTGTCACTCGCTAAAGTTCTAAAACACCATACCGATAAAATCGGTCATCTGTGCTGTAATGGCTCACTTTTTATCTTTACTGTTATGAAAATAATTTAATAGATGCAATACTTTTCAAGTTTTTTTTGCATAATAAAAAATGCAGTTAGTTTTACTAGCTAGTATGATTTTATGAAAAATATCTATAATCTTAGTAACATTATAATGACGTATACAGACTAATCTTTGGGAACATATTATGGAAATGATAGATCTGAAACATCCTGGGTTAATAAGCTCACGCCTAATTTATGGTTGTATGCGTATCTCCGGTAATAACAGTTATCCTGATCGTGAGAAAGGTAAGGTGGCGATTAGAACAGCTATAGATTCAGGGTATACACATTTTGATCATGCCGATATTTATGGTGGGGGCCATTGTGAAACTTTATTTGCTGAAGTTTTAAAAGAGTCACCGCAATTAAGAGAGCAGCTATTAATCACATCAAAAGCGGGTATTAGACCTACTAATAATAACAATCCTTACGCACCGACCCGTTATGATTTTAGCGAGGGGTATTTACTCAATAGTGTTGACGGTATTTTAAAACGCTTAAATATAGAAAGCTTGGATATGTTTTTATTACATCGGCCAGACTATTTATTTGATCCTGATGAAGTGGCTGAAACTTTTGCTTTATTAAAAGCGAGTGGTAAAGTCAAGAATTTTGGTGTCAGTAACTTCAAACCGTCACAAGTATCGTTATTGCAATCAGTATTACCAATGCCACTTGTGGTTAATCAAGTAGAAATTAATATTCATAATATTGATACCTTGCTTGATGGCACACTCGATCAATGTAAAGAGCTAGGGATAACTCCACTAGCTTGGTGTCCCCTTGGTGGGGTTGCCTATTCAGCTTGGGGAAATACCTTTACTGCTGATGATGAGCAACGAATAGAGCTCGAATTAGCACAACAAGCTGAGGAGTATCAATGTGCACCATGGCAAGTTGTTTTAGCCTGGCTATTAAAACACCCCGCTAATATCTGTCCGATTATAGGTTCAACATCACCTGAGCGTATTATTGCCGCTAAAAAATCCCTAGAGCTAAATTATAGTCGAGAGGACTGGTATCGATTATTGGAAGCTCGAAATGGTGTTTCTGTGCCCTAGATTACTGAAAAGAAACATTGAAGGTTAACCATTAGATAATCCAGAGCAATTTCCTTAAGAGGTTGACGTCGCCAGCAGTTGACTCAAAATCTAATCGTATGAGTTGAATGCAGTCATTGTCTTTTTAGCCACTGATGTAAGCTAATCTTCATTTATTTCAACCCACTTTTATGCCTATGGTTATCGAAGAGTAAAAGGTTCGCTTTGGTAATTTTTAATTAATAGGCTTCTTTATTTTTTTTAGTTGTCTAACTGTCTAGTTGTCTATAACGAAAAATGAGAGCGACACTCACTTATTAAGATCACGTTGAATATATTTCTCTTTCGCTTTTTTGCCTTTTTCATAAAGCGCGGGACGCAGTTTACGACGGAGCCAGGGAAACAAATACGAGATCATTGTTAAACGGCCACTATTTTTAGGTAATGAAATTTCAATCGACTTTCCTGCTGCGACATTAAGTATTGCTTGTGCTACCTGATTTGCCGAGCTCATCGGTTGTGAGAAAACAATATCTTCAACTTGCGCTATTTCAGACATAATAAAACCGGTATCGATAGGCCCAGGAGAAACCAAGCCAATATGAATATTTGGTTGACTCACTTCATCAGCTAATGAATAGGTAAACGCGCGTAAACCGGCTTTTGTTGCTGCATATGTTGCCGCACCTTGCAGTGGGGTTCTTCCAGCTAAAGATCCAACATTGACAATAGCACCTGTTTGTTGCTTTTGAATATAGGGCAATGTTAAAGCAGATAAAGCGATAGGGGCACTTAAATTAACATTAACCATTTTAGCTAGTTCAGTCGCGTCGTTTTTTTCTACATTACCGCGTTTATGATAGCCGGCATTATTAACTAATATATGGATAGCGCCAAAATGTTGCTCAACTGCCTCAAGTATTTTTTTATAACCCTCGGTATCACAAACATCTAAAGAAAAATTTAACACGTCGGTAATAGTTTTTAATTCATTGGTCATATCGGTTAATGCCTGTTGACCACGAGCAAGTAACACCAGTTTTGCCCCCTGCGCAGCAAAGGCTCTAGCTGTTTCTGCACCTACACCCGCAGAAGCACCTGTAATAATAACGACCTTGTTTTGAAACCTTTGAAAGCTATGCAATGAAGTTCCTCTTTTTATTAATATGTTTACTCGAGCTTAACGTGATAATAAAGCTAAGTAAAAGTAAAGACGACTTAATTTTACTTAAGGGAGCTTAATGATTTAGACCGTAGAAATTTATTTCTTTAATCGTTTAATCATAAGCTCACAACAGTGGGGGTATTCTATTGGCGCTAATCTGCATTCGCTTTAAATCTTAGCTAAGACGAACAAATAGGACATTTTTCATGTTTTTTTAAAGTAAATTGTTGCCACTGATTTGATAAGCCATCAAATAAATTAAGTTGGTTAATATGTACTTTATTACCGGTTAATAGCTTAATAGTTTGTAATGCTTGCATCCCCGCGATTATTGCCAAAACAGGGCCAACAATTCCTACTGTCTGGCAATTGTTTTCGGGTGCTTTTTCACTAGCAGGAAACAAACATTGGTAACAAGCACTGCTATTATCTCTTGAGTCTACAACGAGTTGTTGACCATCAAACCCGGTTGCGGCTCCAATAATTAGTGGTACTTTTTGATCAACACAACTTTGGTTAATTAAATAGCGTGTTTTGATGTTGTCAGAGCAGTCAAGTACGCAATCAACTTGGCTAACGTAGTAATCGCACAACTCTTTATCGAGCATTTCATCAATCACTTCAATGATGACTTCCGGGTTTTGTTGTTGTAATTTTTCAGCAGCAACATCGGCTTTATTTTGATCAATATCATTTTCATTGAATAATACTTGGCGCTGTAAATTAGTTATTTCAATCTTGTCGCCATCAGCCAAAAAAAGCCGACCAACACCTGCCGCGGCCAAATACATACTTACTGGGTTGCCTAAACCACCAATGCCAACAATAAGAACGTTGGCATTGCTCAGTGATATTTGGCCTTGCTCACCAATATCATTGAGGATGATTTGTCGACTATATCTAAGTTGTTCTTTATTGGTAAGCATATAAATATTCCTACTGAAATTATTGATTTATTTGGCTACGCACAGCGCTAGCTTTAAATTGCAGGTAAACAGATAAGTTTTTCTTAAGGGCTAATTTTTCCAACGAGTATGATGAAATATTGATGAAAAACATTTGGTTTGTACACTCTACCGCTACTAATACTTGGTTTTTTTCTTGTTCAATATCGATGATCTTGCCAAAGAGTTGATTGACAATAGAGCTATTTATAGGCTCAGATAAACAGATGCTGATATCACTGGCGAGAATGAAACAGCGGATTTTTTGGACATCGTGTGATGCGGTTAGTTGTTTTTTTAAGTAGTTGCTATGCGGTAAATGTATTTCTTGATGATCACCTAAGGCTAACGTCACTAGTTGATGGTAAACATCTATTGATTTGACGGGCAAAGATAAACTTGTTTGTTGATAACTTTGCCCGCTTGCGGTTAAGTCAAAATGATTGAGCTGATGAATAACTTGGTGAATATCTCCGTATGCTTGGACTTTACCACTTGAGAGAACTAACAAGTTATCTGCGACTTGTTGGAGCTCTGGCAAACTATGGCTGATATAAAACATTGGTAAATTTAACTGCTTTTCAATTTTAAGCAAAAGTGACAATAGGGTGTTTTTACTGGCGTGATCAAGCGCACTTAACGGTTCATCTAGTAGTAATAATTTAGGCTCTACTAAAATAGCTCGAGCGAGTGCAACTCTTTGTTGCTCTCCACCTGATAGTTTAGTGACAGGAGTATTTAATAGGGGTTTAATTTCAGTAAGCTCAATGATCTCATTTATATCTAATTTCTTGCCTGTAGAGCGCTTAACGGCAAAATTTAAATTAGCTAATACGGTTAAGTGCGGGAACAGCCTACTGTCTTGAAAAACCATTGAAATTTGTCGATTTTCAGCTTTTATAAAACAGTTATTGTTAGTATCTAATAATTTTTCTTGATCAAAGCTAATTTGCCCAGAAGCTTGATCATTAAGGCCGGCAATAATTCTTAATAAGGTCGATTTTCCTGAGCCTGAATGTCCGTAAATACCGGTTATACCTTTCAAAGGTAATGCTTGTTTGATAGAGAGTGAGAAGGTGTCTAGTTGGCAATTCATATCAAGTGTTAATTGGGTCATGCTTCTACCACCTTAACTTTATTCATTTTTGATTTTGCCGGATGATTGAGTAAATAAATTAACGACAATAAAACCATTGAAGCAAGCAATAAACTGCCTGCTAATAAATGCGCCTTAGCGTAATCAAAGGCTTCAACATGATCAAAAAGCGCGATGGATAATACTCGAGTTTCTCCAGGAATATTACCACCTATCATCAGTATCACACCAAATTCGCCAACGGTATGGGCAAAGCCCAAGCTAGCAGCGGTTATAAAACTTGCCTTGGTCAGTGGCATAACAATAGTAAAGAATCGATCTATAGGGCCTGCACCTAGCATTGCCCCGGCTTCAATTAAGTTATCACCTAATTGTTCAAAGGCCTTTTGCAAAGGTTGTACAACAAAGGGCAGAGAATAAAGCACTGATCCTATGACAATAGCGCTAAAACTAAAGGCTAATTGTTGACCTGTCGTTTGCTGCCATAATTGGCCGGGTAAATGCTGTGGTGAAAAAGCAATAAGTAGATAAAAACCCAAAACAGTTGGCGGTAATATTAAGGGGAGGGCGACAAAGGCTTCAATCACCACTTTGAATTTACTCTGCATTTTGGCTAAATACCAAGCCAGGGGTGTGCCAATAATTAATAATATAACTGTGGTTAAACCTGCCATTTTTAAGGTAGTAAATAGTGCTAATAGATCGGGGTTGTCATTGATCATTTTAGTTGCTCGTTGTTATTTTTTTTCTTATCTAGGTTAAGGGCATAACCTAATTGTTGAATTTGCTGCTGTATCTTGTCACTTAATAAGAACTGGCTAAACTTTATGGCGTTTGTTTGTTGTTTACTCGATTTTAGAATAACCAACTGTTGTCTAATTGGTTGGTGGTATTCACTCGGAATAACCGTACCTGTTAACTGGTTTAATACTAATTGGCTATTAGCGACAAGGCCAAAATTTACCGCTTGTGAGCGAACCTGTTGAAAAGTTTGATTGATATTAATACCGGTAATGAGCTTATTCTGAACGTGTTGCCAAAGTTTGAGCGTTTCTAAGGTTTCTTTAGCCGCTTTACCGTAGGGGGCCGTATTAGGATTTGAAATGGCTAAACGATTGTTTTTTATTATCTTTGAAAGTTGCGCCAATGAAAGTTTATCTACTGCTGACCAAAGAGCTAATTGCCCATAAGCATAAGTTTCCAAAGTATTTGTTAGCGTTAAGTTATCTGCTTGAAGTTTTTTAGGTCTGCTATCATCAGCGCTAAGAAAAACATCAAAAGGGGCACCATGGTTTATCTGTAAATATAAGGTGCCCGATGCACCACTGATTATTTGTACCGGTATTTGACTTTGCTGAGTAAATTGTGGAAGTAACTTTTCTAGTACTGGAGCGAAATTAGCAGCAACGGCGACACGCAATGGTGTGGTTGGTAAGCTGGCATAGACAGGGATTGATAGCCAGAATACAATAATTAAAAATGATCGTATCAAAACCATGGTTGAATTAACTCCACTGCTCAGCTTTATGACAGTCACTATTTTTAGCCTTCAACCATTTATCACCTTCTTCAGTTAATTCCTTTTTCCAGAAGGGCGCTTTGACCTTTAAAAAGTCCATTATAAATTCGTTAGCGGCAAAGGCGTCTTGGCGGTGTTGGCTAGTGACACCAACAAAGACAATTTGCTCACCAATCGTTAATCGCCCGATACGATGGATTATTTTTACTCGGCCAATATTCCAGCGTTCTTTTGCCTTCTTGATTATTTTCTCTAATGACTTTTCTGTCATACCGGGGTAGTGCTCTAATGTTAGAGCGGTAACAGCTAATCCTTCGTTTTTATTTCGAACACGGCCAGTAAAAGTGACTATGGCACCATCGAGATCATTATTTTTTTCGAGTAGGGCCACTTCTTCCGCTAGATTAAAATCTATTTCTTGGATGGAAACTTCTGTAAGTATTTCTTTATTGGCGATGAGATCTTTAGACATACCTTTATCCACCTGACACAGGAGGGAAAAAAGCGACTTCGTCACCTGATTTAATCATATGTTCGCCATGAACCATTTCATGATTAACCGCACTGAGCAGTGAATGGTTTTCAATATAAGGTTGCCAACCCGCCTGATGGTTAATCAATGCGGTTTTTAACTGATTTATCGTGGTAATACCTGCCGCAGGCAAAGATAAATCGCTGCAGTCGAGCTGTTCACGAAGAGCAGCAAAAAAAACAACTTTAATCATAACGACTCTCCTTTTATAACATTACTAGTCATTGAAACACCCATTTCTATACTGCCGACCAATGTCCCGACTTACCGCCTTCTTTAGTCAGTACTTTAATACCAAAAATCTCCATCCCAGGGTCAGCTGCTTTACACATATCAAACAGGGTTAAACAAGCGATAGAGACGGCTGTTAATGCTTCCATTTCAACACCCGTTTGTCCGGTTAATCGACATAAACTGATGACCTTTACCTGACTGTTTTGACTATCAACTTCAAAGTCAACCTGTACTTTACTTAGCATTAATGGGTGGCATAGAGGTATGAGATCACTACACTTTTTTGCCGCTTGAATGCCGGCAATACGAGCTACAGCAAAAACATCGCCCTTTTTGTGCTCACCTGTAGTAATCAAGGCTAATGTCTCTTTGGTCATTTTAATATAACCCTGAGCTGTTGCTGTGCGCGATGTCATTACCTTTTCAGTCACATCAACCATATTGGCTTCACCGTACTTATTAAGATGACTTAAGTTTTTGGGACTCTTTTGTGATGCCGTATTTTGTAAGTTATTATTTGATTGTTCAGCCATTAGTTGCGGCTCTCACATTGTTCTGCGGTAATATTTAAGTGAGGAACAAAGTTGCAAGGTCGATGGCTCGCATCAAGTTGTTCTTTAATCACTTTATCCCAAGCTGTCTTACAGGCATTGGTTGAGCCGGGTACACAAAGTACAACGGTATTATTAGCAAGACCACCAAGAGCACGCGACTGGATCGTTGATGTGCCAATTTCGTGTAGTGAAACATGACGAAAAATTTCGCCAAAACCTTCAATGGCTTTATCAAATAATGGCATCAACGCTTCAGGAGTATTATCCCGAGCAGTGAAGCCTGTGCCCCCTGTAGAAATAATAGCGTGGATATTTTCATCGGCAATCCACTGTGAAACTATTGCACGCAATTGGTAAACATCGTCTTTAACAATTTTTTTTGCTGCTAAGTTATGACCAGAGTCCGTTAATCGCTCTACTAATGCTTGACCTGATGTATCATTTGACTCATCGCGAGTATCGGACACTGTTAAAACAGCGATATTTAAAGGGGTGAATATTTTTCCGCCGTGAGAAGACATGTTTTTTCCTTAATAAATGCTCATGACAAATTAGCTCAGTATATTAATGCTAGTCCATCAACTTTGCCTGCTGCCATTGCGCAGGTGTATTAGTATTAAATAAAATTTTTGGTGTATCAAGTGCAAATATTGTATGCGGTACTTGCTCTAATAATGATCTAACTGAAGGACCTTTTTTAACTGACTTAGTCCCAAATATTTTATGTTGCTGATGATTTTTAAATATGGTGGTGAAAAAAAGTTCGAGATAACCATTATTAGGCAGATAAAGGGGTAAGTGGCTATCTTTAAAAAAGCAGGCTTTATGACTTAATTCACCTTTAAGTCTTAGTTGCATTAAAGCTTCGCTCGTCATTAAAGGTAAATCAACCGGTAAGATCATTAATGCTTTGGGTTGGTAGCGTTGAATCACACTATAAATTCCGCCAACGGGACCTGCATTTGCTACCAAGTCAGTTACTTGGTGTTGATTACCACTGACAACAACTTGATCAATACCAGAGTCTACAAGTAACTGTTTGCTAAAACTTAGCATGTCAGTATTTTTATGAGGCAGTTTTGCTTTGTCTTGCCCCATACGAGAAGATAAACCACCAGCGAGCACAACACCTAAGCATTGACTATTATTGGGGTTCATCACTAACCGCCAAGCATTGAAAGGTTAGTCGTTGCACCACTTAACTTTTCATGTAAATAGTGAGTGGCTTGTTTATCGCCAAGTAAAGATATTATCTGTTTTTTTAATGGTTCAACATCATCACATTGTAATTGTTCTTTGAGCGATAAACCTTGTTCGCCAAATAAACATAAATGTAATTTACCGAGCGAGCTAACTCGCAAACGATTGCACGTAGAACAAAAATCATTTGAATACGGCATAATCAGACCAACTTTACCTTGGTAATCAGGATGATAAAATTCTTGAGCAGGACCTGCTGATTTATTTTGAATAACAGGTAACCAACCATCAAGAATTAAGTTTTGTTTGATGCGTGAACCCTGCACATGTTGAGCATCAAAAAAAGCCTTATTATCACCTGTCTGCATCAACTCAATAAAACGGAGCGTAATGGGGGTATCTTTTAACCAATCAAGGTAAGACCGAATATCGTAAGCATTGTAGTCACGCATTAATACTGTATTGACTTTAATTTGAGGCCCACCATGAGCCAATGCCATATCGATGCCTTTTAATATGGTATCAAGTTTATTATGGCCAGTGATCGACTGAAATTGTCTGGGATCAAGACTGTCAATACTAATGTTAAGTGCATCAATACCGGCATCTAACCAACTAGGTAAGTGCTGAGGGAGTTTATAACCATTGGTGGTTATCGCGACTTTCTTTATACCTGAAGTCTCTTTACAGGCAGCAATAATCTCAGGAAGGTCTTTTCTTAATGAGGGTTCACCACCGGTAATACGAATCTTTTCGGTCCCTAATTGTGCAAAAGCATTAGCAACCCGCTTAATTTCAGGCAAAGATAAAAAAGCACGATCATGATCACACTGATAACCATCAGGCAAACAGTAGTCGCAACGAAAATTGCAAACGTCGGTAATAGATAGGCGAAGATAATAAAACCGTCGGCCAAAGTTGTCAGTTAACATGTCACCTTTCCAAATGTAGGGAGGCTAACGCGTTTCCTTGTTAACCCTGGTAACTAAAACCTAAATAGTCATTTAGTGGGTTAGTTACGGCTTAAAACAACATGTCAGCTTAAAATTTATTTAAGTGAGTTAGTTGAAGTAGCTCGGTGTTTAATTTATGTAAGTAGCTTATTTATATAGCTTACTATAAATAAGTATACCGTAGTTTACCTAAAGTATTATAATTAAATTTATTGACCATCCTTTTTAGTAAAATCAACTGATTGATAGTAAAAGTACTGTTATTATGTCAATAAATTGAGTGATAATAATCACTATTAACTTCGTCTATTTCAAGTGAAAATTATTATGCCTGATTGTTGTTCTGTTCCCGGATTATTACCTTACGAACAAGCGTTAGCAGATATGCTTGCTCAAGTTACGCCAATATCTGATGTGATTAGCTTACCTATTGACCAAGCGCTTAGCTATGTTTTATGCCAAGACATTTATAGCCCACTTAATGTACCGCCCCATGATAATTCAGCAATGGATGGCTATGCTTTTGCTATCAACAGCTTTTTAAATAGCCGCACTTTAACTGTCGTTGGCTCTGCTATGGCGGGTGCTCCCTATCAGGGAAAATGTAAACTTGGTGAATGTATTCGGATTATGACAGGTGCTAAACTTCCTGATAATTGTGACAGTGTTGAAATGCAAGAAAATGTTCAACTAAACAAACAACAAGCCACATTTTTACAAGAAAAAACAAAGGGGTCACATGTAAGAAACGTTGGTGAAGATATTCAAAAAAATCAAAGAGTCCTGACCAAAGGCCACCGTTTGTCAACAATCGATATTGGTATTTTGGCTTCACTAGGTATTGCTGAAATTCAAGTATATCGACCACTCAATATTGCCCTAATTGCCACGGGTGATGAATTGAAATTACCGGGTCAAATACTTAATGACGGTGATATTTTTGCCAGCAATAGTTATTTTTTAGCTGCAATATTGAAGAAACTTAACGTTAATGTGATTGATTTTGGTGTTGTTAACGATGATTTTGATGCGATTAAAAAAGCTTTTGTTGAGGCTGACAAACAAGCTGATGCAATTATTTCTAGTGGGGGTGTTTCGGTAGGCGATGCTGATTACACTAAGGATGTTTTAGATGAACTGGGGGAAATTGGCTTTTGGAAAGTTGCGATAAAACCGGGTAAGCCCTTTGCTTTTGGTCGATTGCCTAACAGTTTGTTTTTTGGTTTGCCAGGTAACCCGGTGTCTGCATTGGTCACCTTCCATCAACTTGCACTATTAGCCTTAATTAAGTTACAAAACGCTGAACCGATCAATCGCACTGTTCTCAAGGTAAGAACGACAACCGAATTACGTAAATCGCCAGGCCGTATGGATTTTCAACGAGGTGTGTTATCGTTAAATGAGCAAGGTGATAATATTGTCACTTCGACGGGTTCACAAGGCTCAGGCATTTTATCGAGTTTAGCCACAGCGAATTGTTATATTATTTTGCCCGCTAAGCAAGGAAAAGTCAGTGCCGGTGAGTTAGTCACGGTAGAAATTTTTGATGATTACATAAGATAAGCATTAACTGTTGTTAACCTGTTTTTATATACAGCTATCTTGGCCTTGTGTTACTATGGATAAAGGCGATGAATTGTAAAAAATATCGTCGGCAGTAATGAAATTTCAAATGATTTTTTTGAACACTTATTAAGATAAATTAAGGAAAACCAATGGCAGTTGAAAGTCGATTTGTCGTAATTAGGCATGGGGTGGAGGCAAATACATTTATGGACAAGAAATCAGCAGATGAATATGACAAAATGTTGGACATGGCTGACAACTTGGCCGAAGTTTTTGCTCAATCAACAATAAAATTAACAGAGAGCCTATCTGAAGAGTTGAGTATTTATTTAGCTCAAAATAGAGAGGAGGTTTTAGTCGCACTTCTTGCTAAAAAAGCATCCAAGCCTGCAGAGAAAAAATCAGCTAAGTTAGTTGATGTTAATGAAGTCGCTGAAGAAAAAACAACTGAAATTTCTGAAATCGATAAAGAAAATACTAAAGTACCTAAAGCTAAACCAATAAAAACAAAAGTAAAAAAAAATAAAGCAGATGAAATTATTAGCGAACTAGGTTAGTGCTTAGCATGTCATTTATTAGAGCTAACAGTTAATATTAATGCTTGAATACCAAATAATCCGCAGTGCTCGACGCAAAACCCTTGGTTTACAAGTTAAACAAGGAGAAATTTTTGTTAGAGCACCTAATTTTTTAACTGACCAACAAATCCATAGTTTTATCAATGAAAAATCTGCTTGGTTAAAAGCTAAAGTTGATCTGCAAAAACGCCAACCTGCATTACCCCCCCCTTCTTTTATTGACGGCTGTTCGTTATTGATACACGGTGAACAAAAACAACTGACGATTTCTTATCAGCCAAAAGCTCAAATACTGAATCTGAGCAATGAATTTTGTGTGATTTTGCCAACTCGGCATCGAATTATAAATGGTCAATTATTATCGGTAGAAATAAGTCAGACAAAAGTTAAAAAGCAGCTTGAAAAATGGTTTAAAGAAAAAGCGATAGGTTATTTTACGACTCGCCTAGTTGAGCTCAGTAAACAAACACAACTACTTCCTAAGTCCTTTAAAGTTAGACAGTATAAAGCTCGATGGGGAAGTTGTAATAATCGAGGAGAACTCAGTTTTAATTATCTATTAATGATGGCGCCATTTTGGGTTGTTGACTATGTTATTATTCATGAGCTTTGCCATTTGACCCATTTAAATCACTCGAGAGAATTCTGGAAATTAGTCGCACAACACTCTCCTAATTATCAGCAAGCGCAAGACTGGCTGAAAACCCACCAAAGACAACTCACTTGGTACTAATTTGACCTCTACTCTCTCCTGTACTCCTGTATTAGAGAATTGACGAATTACTGTTATATTGTTAGAAATGGCTTTTGAAGTGTATAAATCCGTAGGTATATCGTTCCTTCAACGTTTTGTCTCTAAAAGCTCTTATTATCTAGTAAGAATTTCACATACTAAACGCGTTAATTAGATCTTATCTCGGCAGTTTAACTGTTCTAATAAAAGTTAAATATCACAAGGGTGATGGAAGTTTTCATCGTCTACAATGGATTGATAATTAGGTAATAAAACAGTTGTATCGGTTTAGCCCTGTATTATTAAGCTAAGTCGATAGGAATTAAACTTGTTTTTGTCATTACAAATGAAGTCAAAATTGGCGAGGAAATAATTTTTAATCTTGGATTTGAAACTTTAATGCATAGTCTATAACTTTTTAGTCGTTAACGTAGGTAAGTTAACTGTTGACAGTTAAACTGACATCAGGCATTTTACATCACATGAACATATTAAACTGTCGTACCGAAATTATTATTACCATTACCACCCTGACCGGGATGGTTGTCGCTGGCTGAATATGTGAAAATTAATTTTATAAAAGCCCGTGACTGAACCTCACGGGCTTTTTTTTTGAGTTTAAATGATAGGTTATAAAAGGAAGAGAAGATGCGTGTATTAAAATTTGGTGGTTCATCATTAGCTTCAGCAGACCGCTTTTTAGCTGTGGCTAATATCATCAAAGAGCAAAGTAAAATAGCTCAAGTCGCTGTTGTTGTTTCCGCACCACAAGGTGTGACAAATCATCTTGTGGCTATGGCAGAAAACATAAGTGATGATGTGAAATTGCAGGCAGACTTAGGCCATTTTAAACAGGCTATTGAAACCATTATTGATGACTTATCAGCAACCTCTTCAGACTTTAATCGTCAACACTGTCAGCAAGTACTTGCCCATTGTGAAAATCAGCTAAGTAGATATATGCAAGGGGCAACGATGTTGTCTTTTTGCCCTGAACATATCCGTGCTCGTATTATCAGCATGGGAGAGAGATTAAGTGTGGCGATTCTTTCTTCAGCCTTAGCTAGCAAAGGAGAAACGGTTACTGAACTCGAACCAGAAAAGTTTTTACGTACCAGTGATGATTGGTTAAATGCTGTTGCTGACTTGGTTTTATGTAAAGAAACTTTCCAAGATGTATACAGTGAACTTGAGCGTATCTCTATTATGCCAGGATTTATTGGTATTAACTGTGACGGTCAAATCACGACCTTAGGTCGAAATGGCTCTGATTACTCAGCAGCAGTTTTGGCCGTGTGTACTCAAGCTGAGTGTTGTGAAATTTGGACAGACGTTGACGGTATTTATAATGCGGATCCTCGTGTGATTAAAGATGCGACCTTGCTTGATTATTTATCCTATCAAGAAGCCATGGAGCTTTCTTATTTTGGTGCAAGTGTCTTGCATCCTAAAACTATTGGTCCGATTGCTCAATACCATATCCCTTGTTTAATCAAAAATACCGGAAATCCTTTGGCACCGGGTACGCTAATTGATAATGAAAACGATCAGCAAAAACGAGTGAAGGCTATTTCAAATCTTGACGATTTAACTATGGTCAATGTTTCAGGGCCAGGCATGAAGGGTATGGTGGGCATGGCAAGCCGTGTATTTGCGACCATGAGTCGTGAAAATGTCTCTTTAGTGCTTATCAGTCAATCTTCAAGTGAATATTGTATCAGTTTTTGTATTTACTCTGCCGATGCAGCTCGTGCGGAGCAAAGTTTAAAAGATGAATTTGAATTAGAATTACTTAATAGTTTATTAGAGCCAATAGTGCTTAAAAAAGAACTGTCAATTGTCTCCCTAGTTGGTGATGGTATGCACCATCAACGTGGTGTGGCGGCCAAATTCTTTAGTTCACTAGCGCAAGCTCGGGTTAATGTAATAGCTATTGCTCAGGACTCCTCAGAGCGAAGTATTTCTGTTGTTGTTGAGCAAAGAAAATGTACTGACGCTTTAAAAGTGAGTCATCAAAACTTCTTCTCTCACAAACCAACCATTGATGTTTTTTTAGTGGGCTGTGGTGTAGTAGGGAGTGAGCTTATTGCACAAATCGCTCGTCAACAACCTAGCTTAAAAGCACAGAATATCGATTTGAAAATTTATGGCTTAGCGAATTCAAAGGGCATGGTTTTTGATGCGAACGGTATTGACTTAGAAAACTGGCAACAAGCTCAGCAAAAAGAGCCAGTGGCGGTGACAGTTGAAAACATAAAGGCTTTTGTTCGTGATAACCATTTAATTAACCCCGTGCTTGTTGACTCAACATCCAATGAAGAATTGGCGATGAGTTATGTTGGCTTTCTTGAAGAAGGTTTCCATGTCGTTACCCCAAACAAAAAAGCAAATACCGATTCTTGGCAGTATTATCAAGCCTTGCGCAGTGCGGCACAAAAAACTAACCGTCGTTTTTTATATGAAACGACGGTCGGTGCAGGTTTACCTGTTATTGATACATTGCAAAGCTTGATTAAAGCGGGTGATGAATTACAACGTTTTGAGGGGGTTCTATCGGGTTCTCTCTCTTATATTTTTGGTAAATTAGATGAAGGTATGGCACTTTCTGTGGCAACCGCCATTGCCAAAGAGAATGGTTTTACTGAGCCTGATCCCCGCGATGATTTAAGTGGTTTAGATGTTGCTCGCAAGCTTTTAATTATGGCGCGAGAGTCTGGTTTGCAGTTAGAGCTTACTGATATTACTATTGAGTCGGTACTGCCTAATGACTTTGATGCTAGCGGTGATGTTGCCACTTTTATGAAAAATCTATCAAAAATTGATCAAGACTTTACCAAACGAGTCAATGACGCTAAAGCCGAAGGTAAAGTATTACGTTACATTGGCAATATTGTTGATGGTAAGTGTCAAGTATCGATCGAAGCTGTTGCTCAGGCTCACCCATTATATAGTATCAAAGATGGTGAGAATGCTTTAGCTATTCATAGTCGTTACTACCAACCGCTTCCCTTTGTCTTACGTGGCTATGGAGCGGGTGCTGCAGTAACTGCTGCAGGAGTATTTGGTGATTTATTAAGAACACTAGCATGGGAGCAGCAGCACTAATGACGGAGTCAAATAAAATATCGGTATTTGCGCCTGCTTCTATTGGTAATGTTAATGTCGGTTTTGATGTTTTAGGCTTAGCGGTAAAACCTATTGATGGAACACTTTTGGGTGATGTGGTTTCGGTTGAAAGTGCTGATACTGATAGTTTAGAAGTTGTTGGCAGATTTGCTCATAAATTGCCTAGCGATCCAAAAGATAATATCGTCTGGCATTGTTTAGTGTTATTTAATAAAGCATTAACCGAACGTGATAAAAAAATTGAGACGGTTAAAATCACTCTCGATAAAAGAATGCCTGTTGGTAGCGGTTTGGGCTCTAGTGCTTGTTCCGTTGTTGCTGCACTTGAAGGCTTAAATACTTATTACCAGCAAGCAAGAGGTATAAGCATCGATGAAAAATCGATGTTGTTAATGATGGGGCAAATGGAAGCACATATTAGTGGTAGCCTGCATTATGATAATGTTGCACCCTGCTATTTAGGGGGGTTACTATTAATGGTACCCGACGGGAAAGTAATCGCTCGTTCTATACCTACTTTTGATGATTGCTTCTTCGTGATGGCTTACCCAGGTATTGAAGTATCAACTAAGGCAGCTCGAGACGTGTTACCCCAAAGTTACTCTCGTGCTGACTTGATCTCTTTTGGTCAAAATTTAGCCACCTTCGTTGATGCCTGTCATCGTCAAGATAAACAACAGGCATTTAGTGTATTAGAAGACGTGGTTGCAGAATCATATCGTCAACATTTATTACCTGGCTACCAAGAAGCAAAAGCCTATTTAATGGCGCAGGGCAGTTTAGCTGTCGGTATATCAGGTTCAGGACCTACCTTGTTTTGTGTCTGTGACGATTTGTCACTCGCTCAAAAAAATGCAGAGTGGTTACAGGCAAATTATTTACAAACGGTAAACGGAGAAAACAATGGTTTTGTTCATGTTTGCCAAGCTGATATTAACGGTGTAATAAAGTTGTAAACGCAACAGTTAAAAAAAAATAATTAATCGATAGGAAATTCCGTGAAATTTTATAATTTAAAAGAAAATGATGAAGTCGTTAGTTTCTCTGGTGCAGTCAAACAAGGGTTAGGTAAAAATCAAGGGTTATTCTTTCCAGAAACCATCCCTAAATTTGATGATATGGATGAACTGCTTGCGATGCCATTTGTTGAACGTAGTGTCAAAATTTTACATCCATTTGTAGAAGATGATTTATCATTACAAGAATTGACTGAAATTGTTACCGATGCGTTTAATTTCCCAGCATTATTACAACCCATCAGTAATGAACGAGCTATTTTGGAACTTTTTCACGGTCCAACATTAGCCTTTAAAGACTTTGGTGCCCGTTTTATGGCGAAATGTTTACAAGTTTTCTGCGCCAAAGATTACCAAGCCTCTGGTAAAGAGAAGAAACTGACGATATTAACGGCAACCTCTGGTGATACCGGAGCGGCTGTTGCTCATGCCTTTCATGGTATTGACAATATTCGTGTCGTTATCATGTATCCAAAAGGAAAAATTAGCCTACTGCAAGAAAAAATGTTCACCACACTGGGTGGCAACATTGAAACCCTTGCG
This sequence comes from uncultured Colwellia sp., assembly GCA_963933115.1. Taxonomy (GTDB): domain Bacteria; phylum Pseudomonadota; class Gammaproteobacteria; order Enterobacterales; family Alteromonadaceae; genus JALJPB01. The sequence continues at coordinate 39,187 of CAWVSL010000009.1, read as the reverse complement.
GTTGATGGCGATTTTGATGATTGCCAAACATTAGTTAAGCAATCCTTTAGCGATAAAGAACTTGCCAATACTATTGGCTTAAATTCCGCTAATTCAATTAATATCAGTCGTTTACTAGCTCAAATTTGTTATTATTTTGAAGCGATGGCTCAGCTTTCTCGTGCTAAAACAGCCTTAGGTGATGTAGTGTTTTCAATACCCAGTGGTAACTTTGGTAATTTAACGGCTGGTTTATTTGCTAAAGCTATGGGGCTGCCGATCAAGCGTTTTATTGCAGCAACCAATGCTAATGATACCGTACCACGTTATTTAGCAACGGGTGAATGGTCGCCATCTCAAACGGTTGCTACAATTTCAAATGCTATGGATGTCAGTAACCCCAATAATTGGCCTCGGGTTGAGCACATGCTTAAATCGGATATCGTTGATAAAGATTGTGTAAGCTCGGTATCTATTGGCGAAGAGCAAACTCAATCAACGGTTATTGGTTTAAGTAAATTAGGTTATATCAGTGAGCCTCACGCCGCTGTCGCCTATAAAGCTTTACAATATAATGCCAATGCAGGTGAATTTGGTGTACTTTTAGGTACTGCCCATCCCGCTAAGTTTAAAGAAGTAGTGGAAAGTATCTTAGGTCATCCCATTGGCTTACCTAAAGAGTTGGCTGATTGTGCTGGAGAACCTATTTTATCTAAGGACTTGGCTGCAGACTTTAGTGCGTTACGGGCTTATTTACTCGCTTAATAAATTGTTTATTACAGAAAAAAAACCAAAGAGTAAATAAGGTCATCCTTATTTACTCTTTGGTTGCTCTACATCTTGGGGGCGAATTATTTAATGATTAAAACTATCGACAGTGAGACTCTACAGCCTAATTTGGTGTCAACAACTGCAAAGGACTTCCCTTGTTAAAACCTTATTGGCAAACATTAATCAGTCAAGAACAAGCCAAACCCTACTTTCAATCATTACTCACGAATATTCAACAACAACGAGCCGATGGACTAACAATTTTCCCATCAGAAAATAATGTTTTTAATGCTTTTGAAAATGTTGATATCTCTGAGGTGAAAGTGGTTATTTTGGGCCAAGATCCCTACCATGGCGAGGGGCAAGCCCACGGCCTAGCTTTTTCAGTTTTGCCTAATATAAAGATCCCACCATCCTTAACCAATATTTATAAAGAGCTCTGCACTGATATTGATGATTTTGTTACACCTAACCATGGCTTTCTTCAACCTTGGGCAAAACAAGGGGTGCTGTTATTAAATACCGTGCTAACAGTTCAACAGGCTAATGCTCACTCGCATGCAAAATTAGGCTGGGAAACCTTCACTGATGCGGTTATTACTGAGCTCAATGAGCAAAACGATCATTGTGTCTTTATTTTATGGGGCGCACATGCTCAAAAAAAAGGTCGCAATATCAATAACGGTAAACATTTAGTGCTCGCTGGACCGCATCCTTCACCTTTGTCTGCTTATCGTGGTTTTTTTGGTAGCAAACCTTTTTCACAAACTAACACATGGTTAGCGTCAAAAGGCTTATCCCCGATTGAATGGCGTTTAACTGATGGTTAACACTGAAAAAACAATAGTGGGCTTAGGTTGTCCTGATTATCAGGTTGCTGTTTATATTGGTAATCGACCCCCTCTTTATCAATACCAAACGCTAGATCAATTTATTGGCGTATGCTCAGGAGAAATTAATGCCATTGGTCAACAATGTGGTAACGGTTGGCGAAAAGTCTTTAATGTCTATGCAAAATTACTTTATGCTTTAGACATTGAACGGTTTAGTTTTACTAAATGTGCACCGTCATGGCAGCAATACCGAGACTGCGTTTTACTGCAAACGGCGTCAAAAACAGCTTTATTGTTTAATGCCCCCTATCTTGATAATAAAAGTAATAACACTAGAAAAATTATTCATCTTATTATCGGTAAAACTTACGCCAAGTCACTCGTTAAGGCTACTCAACTAGAATGCGAGCTTACTTGGTTAGATAACGAATTTGCTATAAACACTCAGCATCGAGTTATCGTTTGCCCTTATTTTGATTATCGGCAGTTATCAAATATTAAGATTGAGCGTTTGGCGGCAATGATGAAAGGTCTATAATTTCTAGCAACTAACATTAGATGTTAACTAAAATAAATAATCATTTCTGCTGCTTCACAATGGCAGTCTAAACCACATAAAATACAATCATATCCTTGTTTACTTTCTATATTCCATTTATCAGGATGAGCAGCAACCAACTCGCCACCACATTTGGTGAAATATTTTACTGCACTGTTACCCGGGCTTTGTTTCCATAAATGACTGACACCTGCTAAGGCCCCTTGTTTTTTAGCTGCCTCGATAGAAAGTTTTAATAACTTACCACCAATACCGTGACCTCGGTGGTTTTCATCAACAGTATTGCATTTAAAGTAACAAACTTTTTTGGTGGGCAGCTGCCAAAAGTCAGGACTACACCATTCATCGACATACCAATTTTCAACGGCATAAGTAATACGAAAACCAATGAGTTGATTATCATTATAAACAACAAAACTGGCATTTATGCCATTAACATTACCTTTATTGTACCAAGTGAGTAATGACTCAGGGTTTAAATACCCCTCACCGTGAACAAAATTGCCGAGGACAATGACTTTGGAAAAGTCTGCTGGCGTTAAAGGTTGGTAACTGAAGTTATTGGTCATAATTGACTTTAATTGCTCTTGCCTAATGCAAGTTTACCTCTTTAATGGCATAGTTTGCCAGCTTGTTAATTAAAAATTTTTGCAGTAAATAGCGGAGTTAAAATGTACGATCCCCTTCATGATAAATCCCCCGGTTGTGGTGAAAAATACCCCAAAAGTTATTGGGCTGCTGTTTCAGGGAAGAGGTTAGCCACCAGCTCAGGTTTGAGTGAGGGGAGTAGTGACCAGCCCGATGATGATGGTCAAATAAATCAAGACATAGACGTTGATGTTGCCATTATAGGCGCTGGTTATACTGGTTTGTCGACTGCTTTACATCTAGCCAGTGAACATGGCATTAAAGCGCATGTTTTAGAAGCGAATCAAACAGCTTGGGGCTGCAGTGGCCGCAATGCTGGCTTTATTTTAAAATCTTCAGGTCGTAAATCTTATGCCACCATGCAACACCAATGGGGTGAAGAAGTGATGCGTGGTATTTATAATGAAATGTGTCAAGGAGTTGAAACGGTCAACCATTTAATCGCACAGGGGATAGATTGTGATCAACAAGAGGCTGGCTTTATTAAAGTAGCCCACAAACCTAAAATGTTTAAAGCATTGATTAGCCAAGCCAAATTGCAGCAAAAAATGTTTGGTTACGATGTGCAAATTCTTACTCAGGCAGAAGTTCGACAGCACTACATGGATGATAAAAATGCTTATGGCGCAATACGTTACAGAGACGGTTTTGGTGTTAATCCATTAAAGTTAGCTTGGGGCTACCAAAAACTTGCTCGCAGCGCTGGCGCTAAAGTGCATACCTCATCACCGGTAATAAGTTGGCAAGAAGAAAATGGCCAACAGGTACTACAAACCCCTAAAGGGCAAGTTACTGCACAAAAAGTGGTGATTGCGACTAATGGTTATACACCTAAAGGTTTTCATGATTTAGTGACCAACAGAACTTTGCCGGTGTTGTCACAAATCATTGTGACTGAACCATTAACAGAGCAGCAGCTAGCTGCCTGTAATTTTCTCACCAGTAATGTTGTTATGGATACCCGAGCACTAAAATATTATTACCGTAAATTGCCAGACAATAGAATACTGTTTGGTGGTCGAGGCGCAATTACGGGAAAAGGGGCAGAGGATCCTTTTTATGCCAACCGTTTACTTGAGGTTTTAAAAACCAGTTTTCCACCACTGACTAATATCAGATACAGTTATGCTTGGTCAGGTTGGATTTGCATGGCTTTAGATGATTTACCACATATCCATCAAAATGAAAAAAACACTATTTTCTATAGCATGGGCTATTGTGGAAGCGGCGTATCATTCTCAGTACAAGCCGGTAAAAGATTGGCAGAAAAAGTGGCGGGTATTTCTTCGCCGGACTTACCCCTTTATCAAAAAGCCCTACCTAAATTTCCATTTGCACCATTAAGACGAGTAGGGCAATGGGGTTACTTTCATTATGGTAAAATTAAAGACAGTTATTTTTAATTAACCATAATTTTAGACGTCTAAACGTTTAGATGTTGACATAGCTAGCAATCTAAGTCACATTAAGGGGTATACTAGTATTAATTAATTTTGCCTCTGTTTAGGTTTTCTTTTATGCCAATTAAAATACCCGATCAACTACCTGCATTATCTGTTTTAGACAAAGAAAATATTTTCGTTATGTCAGAGCATAGAGCGGCAAGTCAAGAAATTAGACCGATGCAAGTCGCTATTTTAAATTTAATGCCTAATAAAATTGAAACTGAAATTCAAATTCTGCGGATGTTGGCTAATACCCCCTTACAAATTAATGTTGAGTTTATTCGTATTCACGCCAATGAATCTAAACATACACCAACAGAGCATTTAGATAACTTTTATTATTTGTTTGATGATATTAAAGACAAACAATACGATGGTTTAATTATCACGGGTGCGCCACTGGCTTTACTTGATTATACCGAGGTGAGTTTCTGGGATAAAATTTGTGAAGTATTCGATTGGGCAGAAAAAAATGTCACATCAACCATGTTTTCCTGCTGGGCGGCTCATGCTGCGCTTTATTATCACTATGGCTTGAATCGCCATTTACGCAAAGAAAAACTTTCAGGGTTATACCAACATCATGTTTGTAACGCAAAAGAGCCATTAACGAGAGGCTTTGACGAATGTTTTAATGTGCCACACTCTCGCTTTGGCTTTATCGATAAAAAAGATTATCAATCGATTAAACAATTAAAAATAATAGCAGAGTCGTCAGAAGCTGGCGTCTATTTAGTGGCGACAGAAAATAAACAACAAGTTTATGTCACGGGTCATTCAGAATATGATGCGACTACCCTACATGAAGAATTTTTACGTGATATTACCGTGAATAAAAGTGCAGTCATGCCTGTTAATTATTACCCTGATAATGATAAAAACAATTTACCGGTAAACTCATGGCGCAGCCACGGTAGCCTACTATTTACTAACTGGCTTAATTATTATGTTTACCAAATAACCCCTTATAAACTTGATGCCAATAATATTCAGGCGATACAAGTATCAAAGTCTGGAGCACCTCTTGAAAAGTAGTCATAAAGAAAACGGTATACAAAAATCAGCCTCTTATCAATTATTAGAGAAACAAATCGCTAAACGAATTTTAATTCTTGATGGTGCTATGGGCACGATGATTCAAGCGTATAAGTTTGAAGAGCAAGACTATCGTGGTGATCGTTTTGCTGATTGGCACAGTGATGTTAAGGGTAATAACGACTTATTAGTATTAACTCAGCCGGATATCATTAAAGCTATTCATATTGAATATCTTGATGCAGGCGCAGATATTTTAGAAACTAATACCTTTAATGCGACTACCATTGCCATGGCTGATTACGACATGGAAGACTTGAGTGCTGAAATTAACTTAGTCGCAGCACAAATTGCTCGGGCAGCAGCAGATGAATTCACCGCAAAAAATCCAGACAAACCTCGTTTTGTCGCCGGAGTATTAGGGCCAACGAATCGGACTTGTTCTATTTCCCCTGATGTTAACGACCCTGCTTTTCGAAACGTCACCTTTGATGAATTAAAAGATGCTTACATTGAGTCAACCAAAGCATTGATTAAAGGTGGTTCAGATATTATTTTAATTGAAACCATTTTTGATACCTTAAATGCTAAGGCCGCAATTTTTGCGGTTGAAACAGTTTTTGATGAGCTGCAGCTTAGACTGCCTGTTATGATTTCTGGCACCATCACTGATGCTTCAGGGCGAACACTTTCAGGGCAGACGACCGAAGCTTTTTATAATTCATTACGCCATGCTAAACCGATATCATTTGGTCTTAACTGTGCTTTAGGCCCGGTTGAATTACGACAATATGTTGAAGAATTGAGCCGTATTTCTGATGCCGCTGTTTCTGCGCATCCTAATGCAGGTTTACCCAATGCCTTTGGTGAATATGATTTCACTGTTGATGATATGAATACTCATGTTAGCGAATGGGCAGATTCAGGTTTTTTAAATATTATTGGTGGTTGTTGTGGCACCACGCCAGACCATATTAAAGGTATGGCAGACAGTGTTGCTCATATTGCTCCTCGTCAGGTAACACCGCGAAAAATTGCTTGCCGATTATCGGGTTTAGAAGCATTAACGATTGATAGTGATAGTTTATTTGTTAATGTGGGAGAACGGACTAACGTTACGGGTTCAGCTGTATTTAAACGTTTAATTACGGAAGAAAATTACGACCAAGCTATAGCGGTAGCTTTGCAACAAGTTGAGAATGGCGCCCAAATTATTGATATCAACATGGATGAAGGTATGCTTGATTCCAAAGCGGCAATGATTCGCTTTTTGAATCTGATTGCCGGTGAGCCTGATATTTCTAAAGTACCAATTATGATCGACTCCTCTAAATGGGATATTTTAGAAGAAGGTTTAAAATGTATTCAAGGTAAAGGTATTGTTAACTCAATAAGCTTAAAAGAGGGTGAAGATAACTTTAGGTATCAAGCTGAACTTCTTCGCCGATATGGCGCTGCCGTAATTGTTATGGCCTTTGATGAAGATGGTCAAGCCGACACCCGTGTCCGTAAATATCAGATATGTAAACGTGCCTACACCATTCTAGTTGATGAAATTGGTTACCCAGCAGAAGATATTATTTTTGACCCTAATATCTTTGCTGTAGCTACCGGCATAGAGGAACATAATAATTACGCCGTTGATTTTATTGAAGCGGTAGGTGATATCAAAAAAAATCTACCTTATGCGATGATCTCTGGTGGCGTCTCGAATGTTTCTTTCTCATTTCGTGGCAATAATCCTGTGCGCGAAGCGATCCACGCGGTGTTTTTATATCATGCGATAAAAAATGGTATGGATATGGGGATTGTCAACGCAGGGCAATTGGCTATTTATTCTAGTATTGCCGATAACCTTCGATTAGCAGTAGAAGATGTTATTCAAAATAGTGACGACGGAGCAACCGAGCGGTTATTAGAAGTTGCTGAAGAATATCGAGGGCAAGGGGGCACTAAAAATTCAAAAACTGATTTAACTTGGCGTGAATTACCCATCAATGAACGTTTATCCTATGCGTTGGTTAAAGGTATTAATGAGTTTATTGTTGAAGATACTGAAGCAGCAAGGCTTATTGCTGTTCGTCCCTTAGATGTCATTGAAGGACCACTCATGGACGGTATGAATACCGTTGGTGACTTATTTGGTGCTGGAGAAATGTTTTTGCCGCAAGTGGTTAAATCTGCGCGGGTAATGAAACAAGCCGTGGCTCATTTAAACCCTTTTATTGAAGCTGAAAAAACAGAAATAAAATCAAACGGTAAAATTTTATTAGCGACCGTTAAAGGTGATGTTCATGATATTGGTAAAAATATTGTTGGCGTAGTGTTGCAATGTAATAACTATGAAATCATTGATCTTGGCGTGATGGTTTCTTGCGAAGATATTTTGCGTGTTGCCAAAGAGAAAAAGGTCGATATTATTGGCCTGTCTGGTTTAATCACCCCGTCACTTGATGAAATGGTACATGTGGCTAAAGAGATGAAACGACAAAACTTTACTTTGCCACTCATGATTGGTGGCGCGACGACTTCTAAAGCTCATACGGCCGTCAAAATTGAACCTCAATATGAACACCCCGTTGTTTATGTTTCTAATGCCTCGCGTTCAGTGTCTGTGGTTAGTAATTTATTGTCCGATGAAAATAGAAGTGACTTTGTTGCTAAAACCAAAGATGAGTATGTAAGAGTTCGGGAACGCCATTATAAGAAAGGTCCACGCTCTACGTTAATTTCATTAGAGCAAGCCAGAGAAAATGCTACGCCGTTAAGTTTTGAACATTATCAGCCAACCAAACCTGATAAATTAGGTGTTACGGTGCTTGATGAATTGGATTTAAACGAGGTAAGAAAATACATCGACTGGACGCCATTTTTTATGACTTGGCAATTATCAGGTAAATACCCCAAAATTTTAGAGCACGAATTAATTGGTACAGAGGCCACTAGCTTATTTAAAGATGCCAATGATATGCTCGATGATATTATTAATAATAAAAAAATTAGCGCAAAAGCTGTTTTTGGTTTATTTCCTGCTGCCCGAACCGACGATGATATAGAAGTTTATGCCTGTGATGGTCAAACGGGTGATGAAGACCGTGATGAGTTATTAATGACACTGCATCAACTTCGCCAACAAAGTAAAAAACCAGCGGGCCAGTATAATCGATGTTTGGCTGATTATGTTGCACCCAAAGGCTCAGGTATTGATGATTACATTGGTGCTTTTGCTGTTTCAGCAGGTTTTGGTGCAGATAAATTAGTTAAACTATTCGATGCTGATCACGATGCCTATAACAGTATTTTAGTCAAAGCGGTTACTGATAGATTAGCGGAAGCGAGTGCAGAATACTTACATCAGAAAATCCGTTGTGAATATTGGGGCTTTGCTAAGAATGAAAGCCTAGACAATGAAGCGTTAATTCGTGAGCAATATCAAGGTATTCGTCCAGCACCTGGTTATCCAGCTTGTCCTGAACATACCGAAAAAGGACTACTATGGAAACTGCTTAAGGTTGATGAAAATATTGGTATGGAACTAACCTCAAGTTTTGCGATGTGGCCAAGTGCTGCGGTCAGTGGCTGGTATTTTGCTCACCCTGATGCCAAGTATTTTGCCGTAGCAAAGTTAGCTAAAGATCAACTGATTGATTATGCGGCTCGAAAAGAGATGACATTACCTCAAGCAGAACGCTGGTTATCTGCTAACTTGGATTATGAGCCAGAATAGGCTCATAAATTTTCAATGACCAAAAAGGCTAGTGAATTGAATATCACTAGCCTTTTTTTACATCAGAATAAGGTTATTGATTACGGTTCGACAAAATATTAATAAAAGGAGAACAGTAATATTTAGTGTATATCATCATTAATTACTTTTTGTTTATTCAGCTTGGCTGTCAATTACTTGATCAATTCAATCAATTCATGAATCGTTTTAATAGGGACAATTTTTGCCCCTAAGCCTTCCATAGATTTATGATAATTACGATATGGGATAAATATTTGATTAAAACCATGTTGCGCCGCTTCTTTAACCCTAGGCACTCCACTGTCTATTGGCCTTACATCACCATTTAAACTTAACTCGCCCATAATGCAAGTTTCTCTTGGAATAATAAAGTCGTTGAGGCTACTAAGCATAGCGGTAACCAATGCCAAATCAATGCAGGTTTCTGATTCGTCTATTTTCAATCCGCCAATAATATTGAAAAAAGTGTCGTGGTAGATTTTTGTTTTTGTATGTTTTCGTAAAATGCCTGTTAACATTTTAATGCGGTTCATATTTAAGCCAACACAAACTCTTTGTGGGAATTCTGCTTCGGTTTCTGTGGTTAAACACTGTATTTCTAACAATAAATTTCTGTTACCTTTTCGAATACAAGTGATTGCCGAGCCTGGCGATTGGGTGGTGGAGCCAGATAAAAATATTTCGCTGGGGTTGTCTACACTGATCATGCCCCGTTCGTTCATCTTAAAAATACCAACCGTATCAATATCACCAAAACGATTTTTATTGGCTCTTAACGTCCGTATCTGTCCATCATTAGTATCTATATGGAGCAAGGCATCAACAATATGAACCAAGGTTTGGGGGCCTGCTATTTCATTGTTTTTATTAACGTGCGCAATAATGAACATAGTGACATCGTTTTGTTTACAATATTGCGTTAAAGACTGGGCAGCACTCTTAACTTGAGAGGGCGAACCTGGGCTACCATTGGCATTTTCTGTAACAACCGCTTGAATAGAATCAATAACAGCAAACTTTATTTGATGCGTATCCAGCTCTTCAATGATTGCCTCAACACTTGTTTCTGACAACAAATAAAGTGACTCTTGGTTGTAGTCAAGTTTTAAGCGATCTACCCTGTTTTTAAATTGAGAGAGTGACTCTTCAGCCGTGCAGTATAGTGCAGTGGTTGTTTTAGACATACGGGCGACAAGGTCTGAAAGCAGGGTGGTTTTGCCGGCACCAGGGTCCCCTGAAATAATATTAACCGAGCCAGTAGTAATGCCACCACATAAAACGCGGTCAAGTTCGCCTATGCCTGTTATTTTTTTTTCTGATTCAGTGGTATGTATTTCATGAATTTTTTTGGAACCACCACTTACTCCACCAGCATATCCAGCTGAGGATGCAGCCCGACCAGCTGATTTTTTAATGGGATTATTTGAAATTCGCATTTCAGCCAACGTATTCCATGCCCCACATCGACACTGTCCCTGCCAACGTGGGTAATTCATGCCACAATCTGTACAGACAAATTCTAATTTTGATGGCTTTGCCATTTGGTTTCCTTTATAAAATTTCAACTAACTGTTAAAAGGTGATTACTTTAAATAATTCCATTAATATTTATTTTGAACCATGTTAGGAAAGCACATTGATTTATTAATGAAATAGTTAGCTTGTGACCAAGTTATTTTAAATGGTAATCAGGTTTTCTTAATAAACCTGCCTACCTTTTGTTATTTTAGCCAATGCAATAAACAATCTAAGCCACTATGGTTAATACTGACATCGGCTTGGGCAAGTACAATAGGTTTTGCATGAAAAGCAACCCCTAAATGGGCCGCGGCCATCATGACTAAATCATTTGCTCCATCACCCATGGCAACTGTTTGCTCTTTTGCTATAGTATACTTTTCGCTCAGTATCGCTAGAGAATCTGCTTTAGCCTTGGCATCAAAAACATCACCTAAAATTTTGCCGGTTAATTTACCTTCCTTAATTTCTAACTGATTAGCAAAACTCGCATCCAATCCCAGTGACTTTTCCAAATGATCAGCAAAATAAGTAAAACCACCTGAAGCAATCGCAATACGCCAATGATAGTGCTTCAATTGTTTAATTAACGTTTTAAGGCCAGACATAAGCGGTATGTCTCTAGCGACTTCTTCGAGTATGCTTTCTGGTGCGCCTTCAAGCGCGGCTACTCTTTGATGTAAACTTTGAGCAAAATCGAGTTGTCCTTGCATAGCGAGCTCAGTGACCGCTGCCACTTGTTCACCAACACCCGCTAAAATTGCTATTTCATCAATACATTCAATTTCAATGGTGGTGGAATCCATGTCCATAACCAGTAAACCTGGAATATCTAATTGCGGGGTATTAACTAATAAAGCGGCCTCAATTTTGTGCTCTAAAGCAAACTGGGCGACAAGCTGTGTAGATTTTTTTACGCTATCGCTCATTACAGAAAAACGATAACTGATTAAATTATTTCTGTGGTTAACCGCATTTAGAGCCACTACAGATAATTGACACTTTTTGATTAGCGCTAGTAACAAAGAGTAAGAAATATCACTAAATACCACTAATTCAGGCTGAGCTTCATTATAAGTGAACGATATATTTGAAATAACTTCAATGCTTGGCTTAATTTCATCTGTCAATAAAACATCAGGAGAAATAATTATTTTTGATGGGGTAAGTTGGCATAAACTAGGTAAGCTGTTGGTTGCTTGTTTACTAGTGATAAAAAATTCAATAGATTGATTTTCATTATTTTCAATAGGTAAAGTCTGAACTGAAATTGACAATGTAAGCCTCTGTTCTTAGTTGTATTTAGTATTGATAAGTGAATTAAAGCAACAATTTACTCATCACACATTTCAAGCAATCTATAGTATAATATCATTTTTACGATATTATAAAGTGTTTATGAAGCAATCTGAAACCTCTTTATACCTTAAAACATCATCCATTTATAATAAAATAATGCAATTAGCTATAGCGATTGTCTTTATTATTTTACTAATGAATATGTGGATAGCAGGTGGCGTTAATGATAGAGCGTTAATTACTGATCATTTTAATGATGTTAGTAATCAATATCTCAATCAAGCGAGCAGTGGTTTACAAATTCTGATGGATAATTCTGAAAATGAATTAATTCAACAAACGGTTGATGAACTCGCTAAAATGAAATTTGTTAAGTCGGTGCATTTATACGATGACACAGGCCAAGTGTTATTTTTTTCTTCATCAGAAAACTTCGAATCTGATTCCATTAATGATCTCTACGGTATTTCGCCTTATAAAGGCAATAGTAGTGCTAAGTTTGTCCCTTTTGTGCAAGAAATTAGATCAGATAATTTATTAGGCTACTTGCGATTTACTATCGAAAAAGGCCAGTTGAGTGAAGCGCTTAATGAAGCCAGTAATCAACGTCAGCAATTGTTACGGTTAATGTTGGTTTTAGCGGGTTTAGTTGGTTTTCTTTTAACTCGAGGTTTTAATCGTTTTAGTCGACAGGGTTATCGCATTCCACAAAAAAAAAGTTAAAGGGTAAGCTAAATAGTTAAGGTAAATGAAATAGCTGACTGACATTAGCCTCTACTTGCTGAGCAATTATTTCTCTTTCTTCTTTGCGTATTTCAACCAATGTTTCAAATACAGCGATTAATGCCAATGGTGAATTTATTTTTCCTTGTTTGCCGTATAACGGCATTGATGGCGCATCCGTTTCTAAAACTAAACTTGATAATGGTAAGCGGCTGATTGTATTAATAGTTTTTTTCGCTCTTGGGTATGTGATCGTCCCACCCACCCCTAGTTTAAAGCCTAAATCAATATATTCTTTTGCCTGCTGGTAACTGCCTGAAAAAGCATGTATTACGCCACCCGCTGTTAATTTTGCCTTTTTAAGTAATGGAATAATATAGTGATGAGATTGACGATGATGGACAATCACAGGTAATTGATATTGCTTAGCAAGCGCTAATTGATAATTAAAGAACATGATTTGCTGGTTAAGGTTATCCTGCTGTTTAGCAATACCGCCATCTATTCCTGCTTCGCCAATGGCAATGATTTTTTTACTTTTATTTTCAATACTCGGCCCTGTGCTTTGCTCAACAGCGCGAGCTAAATCATCAAGATGCGCGATCGTTAAACCTTCTAAAAACCAAGGATGAATACCTAAACAAGCAAATAGATTACAGCCGTGATAGTTTTCTTTGCTCGCTAAATTGAGCACTGTTTGCCAATTAGCTGGATGGGTAGCAGGGATAATGATTTGGTGGATATTTGCACTTGCACATTGACTTATTAGTTGAGGACGCTCGTTGGAAAACGCATCAAAGTCTAAATGGCAATGACTATCAGTAAAATTCATTAAGCCTCCTTCTCGAGATATTTAGACAAAACCCAAACCACTACTGATGAAAATCAGTTGGCAGTGGCCTGAGTAAAAAGCTATGTAGAGGTTCTACATACGGTCCATAACCTCAATGCCTAATACATCCAAGCCTTGTTTTAAGGTCTTAGCAATTATTTGCCCTAACGCCAAACGTGAATTTTTTACTTCCACGTCAATCCCTTCTTTAAGAATAGGACAGGCTTCATAAAAGCTCATATAAAGGCTCGCTAATTCATAAAGATAATTACATAACAGGTTGGGTGTACATTCACTGATGACCGCATCAATGACATCTTCAAGTTGCAATATCTTTAAGGCTAAGGCTTTTTCTTGTGGTTCAATAATTTTTATTATTGCTTTTACCGCTGATTCATCAACAAGCGCTTTGCTAGATATCGATTGAATGCGTGAATAAGCATATTGTAAATAAGGGGCAGTAGCGCCCTCAAAGCTCAACATGGTTTTCCAATTGAAAATGTAGTCACTCGTTCTGTTTTTTGATAAGTCAGCAAACTTAACAGCACCAATACCAACTTTGCTGGCAATCTCTGCCAATTTTTCTTCGTTGTAATCAGGGTTTTTTTCGCGAATAACATCACTAGCTCTAATAATGGCTTCATCGAGTAATGCGGCTAATTTAATGGTGCCACCGGTACGGGTTTTAAAAGGTTTGCCATCATTACCCATCATCATGCCAAAAGGACAGTGCTGATAAGCAACATTGTCAGGCAAAAAACCAGCATTACGTGAAACAACCTCTACTTGTTTAAAGTGTAACGATTGACGAGCATCGGTAAATATAATGATGCGATCGGCCTTTAATTCATTACTACGATAGCGACATGCCGATAAGTCAGTGGTGGCATATAAAAAACCACCACCTGATTTTTGAACGATAAATACCGAAGGCTCACCCTCTTTATTGGCCATTTCGTCAATAAAAACAACTTTTGCGCCTTGATCTTCAACAGCAATTTCTTTAGCCATTAACTCATCAATCACGTTTGATAAATCGGTATTGTAAGCACTTTCACCCATAATATCGTTGCGAGTGAGTGATACATTGAGTTTTTGATAAATCTCTTCACTGTGGGTGATCGAAATATCAATAAACTGCTGCCATAATTTAGCAGAATCTGCATCACCACTTTGTAGTTTTACTACGTCGGCACGGGCTCTATCAGCAAAGCCTTCTTCATTATCGAAACGAATTTTAGCTTCACGATAAAAATTTTCTAAATCACTTAGCGCTGTTTCAGCCACTTCATCACTGGCAAGTTTATCGCTTAAATGCGCGATTAACATACCAAATTGTGTGCCCCAATCACCCATGTGATTTTGACGAATAACCTTATCACCTCTAAATTCAAGTGCTCGGACAACGGCATCACCAATAATGGTTGAACGCAGATGACCTACATGCATTTCTTTTGCTAGGTTGGGCGCTGAATAATCAACGACAACGGTTTGAGGTGTTTCACGTTGAGAGACGCCAATACGGGCATCATTGGTAATGTTATTAAGTTGGCTACTCAACCATTGTTCATTTAAATGAATATTAATAAAACCAGGGCCAGCAAGTTCAACATGGCTAGCAATACCGGCTAACTGTAGATTATCAACTACTTTAGTTGCTAATTCTCTTGGGTTAGTTTTAAGTTTTTTAGCTGCGCCCATGACACCGTTGGCCTGGTAATCGCCAAAACCTGTGCGGGTAGCAAGGCTAACTGCAGGGTTAGTCCCTTCGGGTAAACCTGCAGCAACCATAGCTGCACTTACTTTGTCACTTAAAATCTGTTTAATATTCATTTCAATCTCTTGGTTATTTCTTAATAGAAATTATTACTGTGCTGCTAATTCAATGTCAGTTTTATTAATGCTGCTTAGGTAAAAAGCCCTATGGGCATTAAAATTAGTGTTCTCGGGTAGAACGAAACTCAATATCAGGATAACGTTCTAACGCTAAGGATAAATTCACCATAGTGGGTGCTATATAGGTTAAATTATTGCCACCATCTAAGGCTAAATTATCGCCTGCTTTTTTTCTGAACTGTTCTAACGTTCGTTCATCATCACATGTACACCATCTCGCGGTGGCAACACTAATGGGTTCATAAATCGCATCAACTTTGTACTCAGACTTTAATCGTTGTACCACAACTTCAAATTGAAGCACGCCGACGGCGCCAACGATCATATCGTTGTTAATCAGTGGCCGGAATACTTGTACGGCACCTTCTTCAGATAATTGTATTAAGCCTTTTTGTAACTGTTTCGCTTTTAATGGATCGCGTAGTCGAATACGACGGAACATTTCTGGTGCAAAGTTAGGAATGCCACTAAATTTCATCATTTCGCCAGCGGTGAAAGTATCACCGATTTGAATGCTACCATGGTTATGTAAACCAATAATATCACCAGCATAAGCTTCTTCAACTTGGGCTCGATCGCCAGCCATAAAGGTAACAGCATCAGCAATTCTGACATCTTTTTTAATACGTACTTGGCGCATTTTCATGCCTTTTTCATATTTACCTGAGCAAATACGCATAAAGGCAATTCTATCCCTATGTTTAGGGTCCATGTTGGCTTGAATTTTAAAAATAAAACCAGAGAACTTTTCTTCATTCGCATCAACATTGCGGGTATCAGTTAATCTAGGTAAAGGTTTTGGTGCCCATTTTGTTAAGCCATTAAGCATATGATCGACACCAAAATTTCCTAAAGCGGTACCAAAAAATACTGGGGTCAGGTCACCCTTTAAAAAGTCTTCTAAATCAAATTCATGAGCAGCGCCAATCACTAACTCCATTTCTTCACGAAAATCTTCTGCAAAAGGGCCAATCGCTTCATCAAGAGCAGGATTGTCTAACCCTTTAATAACACGCTTTTCTTGAATGGTGTGTCCTAAGCCTGATTGATATAAATATATTTCATCAGTTAAAATATTATAAACACCCTTGAATTCTTTACCCATACCTATGGGCCAGGTAATGGGCGCGCACTTTATGTTTAAGACATCCTCTACTTCATCCATTACTTCAATAGGGTTGCGAACATCACGATCCATTTTATTCATAAAAGTAATAATAGGCGTATCCCGCAAACGGGTAACTTCCATTAACTTAACGGTACGAGCTTCGACCCCTTTAGCAACATCAATGACCATCAAACAAGAGTCTACTGCTGTTAATGTGCGATAAGTATCTTCTGAGAAGTCTTCATGGCCAGGTGTATCAAGTAAATTAACCAAACAACCATCGTAAGGAAATTGCATAACTGAAGTGGTAATAGAAATGCCACGTTCTTTTTCCATCTCCATCCAGTCAGACTTGGCGTGTTGGCCAGATTTTTTACCTTTTACTGTACCGGCTTTTTGTAAAGCTTGACCAAAAAGTAATACTTTTTCTGTGATCGTGGTTTTACCCGCATCGGGATGCGAAATGATGGCGAAAGTTCGACGTAAGTTGACTTCCTGCTGTTGTACAGACATGCAAGTTACCTGCTAAAAAAAAATAAAGGATATTGAGATATTTAAGTGCGCGATATTATAGCGAAATTTCGAAGTAAAAGTAATGTAATAGGGGATAATTAAAAGTTAAAAAATAAAATAGTTTTAAATTCGTTATTGGTTAAGAGTCATCGTCCGATAGCTAAGTACCTAAAAGCAATAATTTTGAGATTGAAGAGATTAAATTCAATCATAAAAAATAACTTTAGCGACAGGTGAATATTGATTGTTAGGGTATTAGACGTTTGTGTTTGATTTTGTCGTCGACTTTGTCAACGTTTTATAGTTTTTTAATCATCACAATAGCATCTTCATAACCAAAGCCACTAGCACTAGGATAATAGCCAGTGCGACGTGCCGTTTCAGTGAAACCCTGGTTGATATAAAGCATTTGAGCACTGATGTTTTTTGCACGAACTTCTAAATGAATTTTGGTTAACTGTAATTGATGACATTGTTTAAAAAACTCAAGCAATAAAGTTTTACCAAAGCCATTCCCTTGCTCATCTGGTATGACACAAATATCCATTAATGTTCCTTCACCAGCGATATGTTCGCCAATATAAAAACCAGTAACTTCAGCTTTATGATTTTTAATATATTGACCAAAATAACGACCACCAATACAACTGATAAAAGTTTTTTCACTCCAGGGATGAGAGTGACATGCCGTTTCTATTGGCATAAGGCTTTCAACATCAGCGATGTTTATTGGGTGAATATTTAAGGACATATTAATTCTTTATCGATTATTAGTTGCCACAATTGACGTTTAAGTCGTGGTGACGTTTCTAACTGTTGAAGGCTAGGGATAATTAACTGGTTATTGTTAAAATCTATTATGTCTTTATCAGAAAACTGCCAATATATTTCACCGACCTGCACACTATTCTTATGATTAGCATCTAGAACAGCATGAGTTGATGATAAACCCATGGTAATTAAAATGTCATTAAATAACTGATGACCAACAAGTGTAGCTAAATCTATGACACCATTTCCGTTTGCTTTTTCATTATTCGTTTTTGCTAGCGGCACAGTATTAGACGGCTTTGAAACCCATAATGGAATATTCATAGCATGAAGTAATTCAAATTGTCGTTTGCTGATGGTCATAATGAGCTAAAAATTTTTATTAAGTGTTGGTGTGTTTGTCATTGACATGATGACAGAATTAAAGAATAACGCATAGAATAAAATGAGAAGATAATATTGGAATAAAAAAACTGGCAGGGGTGGAGAGATTCGAACTCCCAACCGTCGGTTTTGGAGACCGCTGTTCTACCAATTGGAACTACACCCCTGCAACAGGTGAAGCATTATACTCATGGCAGTAAAAAGGTAAAGTGGAATTTGCAAAATAATGTTTGTTTGCTCGAATATTCGACAATCCACCATTTTCTAGAGCAGTATCACTGCTTTAGAGGACTTTATATCTACTGAGTATTATTGCTATCCTTTCGTAAATGACAAAACCTCATATTATCAGGGTAGGGGAAAACATCTTCTACGATACCGTTGGCTACATTTTTTTGACATTGTTGCCAAAAAGCCGCTTCGAGTAATTCAGGGTGATGCTTAATAAATGCCGCTTTATATCTAGGGTTTGCTAAAGCAAAAGTGGACAGTTCTTCAGGGAACATATCGCCGGGATCAACAGAATACCAAGGTTCAGCTGCATATATCTGCTCTTCTGTTATGGCAATAGGTTTGACCCTGAAATTAACCTCGTTCATATAAGTTATTTCATCGTAATCATAAAAAATGACCCTAGCATGGCGGGTAACACCAAAGTTTTTTAATAACATATCCCCAGGGAATATATTGGCAGAAATCAATTGTTTAATGGCTTTGCCATAACCGTAAATAGCTTCATCAAGTTGTTCATCACTCGCATCGGCAAGGTAAAGGTTTAATGGCACCATGCGGCGTTCAATGTATAAATGTTGAATAATGATTAAGTCATTTTCATAACGTATAATTGAGCTGGCAACTTGAGTAAGCTCTTTGAGTAACTCTTCAGAAAACCTGTTTTTAGGAAAAGCCACCTCTGAGTATTCCATCGTATCAGCCATTCTTCCGACCCTGTCGTGTAACTTAACCAAACGATATTTTCCCTTTACATCCTTTTTAGTCATATTTTTACTAGGGGAAAATTTATCTTTAATGATCTTAAATACATAAGGGTAAGAAGGCAAAGTGAAAACTGACATCACCATGCCTTTAATGCCAGCCGCTAAAATAAATTGATCATGACTTGTGTCTAAATGATGAAGGAAATCACGATAAAACTGGGTTTTTCCTTGCTTATGAAAACCAATGGCTGAATATAAGTCGGCACGGGTTTTATTAGGGACTAACCCCTTCAAAAAATCGACTAGCGCATGGGGATGCTGACAATCAACAAAAAAGTAGGCTCGGGCAAAACCAAAAACAACCGCCATTGACTCACCTTCCGTCAATAGCGCATCAATATATAGGCCGCCTTTTTCATTGTTAAGCACGGTAACGATGAAAGGGGTTATACCGGTAGGCGAAATTACTTGACCAATAATATAAGCGCCTTTGTTGCGGTAGAAAACAAAATTAAGCATCTCAAATTGTAAGTCATCTACCTGATGTCGTGTTTTCTGGGCTTGCTGACGAAAGGCTTTGATAAGGGTATTAATGTCACGTTTGATATCTTCATAAGGCAGGCTAAATTTGTCGTGATTAATAATGTCGACTATGGTTTGATACAAGCCTTTTACTGACGGTTGGTAGCGCTTAAATATTTTTGGAGGCGTTCTTTGGGATAAGTGGCAACTAGTTTCAACAAAGATATAGGCGTTATGGTAATACTTACGCTCAAACAAATGACAAAAAACAGAATTATAAAAACTCTCAGCTAATTCGGGTTGAAAATGGCTTGATATTAACTCGATATAAGCTATTTTGACTGCCTGCCATAATTCATCATTAAGTTCAGTAATGAAAAAGTCTTGTTTAATGACATCTAGTGTCTCAGCAACACGTAAGTCATAAAAGTCGTTTCTGGCTTTTGCAGCAAGTTGTACCTCTGCCCATTGGCACTGCTCAAATCGTTGTTGGGCCGATTGGGTTATTTCACTGAATAAATAAATGTGACGGTCAAAACCATTTAGAATAGTTTTTGCGATAGCAAAGGCAAGGTTTTTCATATGGTTTTCTCTTTAAGATACAATAAACGCTCGATTACTGAGCATACGGCAAAAACTTACTTTTAACAGACAAACTTCGCTGAATTTTGATTATAAACAGTATTAATTATCCTCAATTTTATGTCGATTAATCTTGAGGTGGTTTTTAACTTGCTATTACATTGGCAGAGCACTAAAATAACGCGTTTTTTATTCTACTGATTACCTAATTAAATATAACCAAATAGACGATATAAGCCATGCGTGTTGATGATTTTTCTTTTGATTTACCTGAAGAGCTTATTGCTCGTTATCCCAAACCAGAACGCACGGCAAGTCGTTTACTCACCCTAAATGGTAACTCGGGCGAGCTAATCGATAGTACTTTTTTGAATTTAATTGAACATATTCAACCGGGTGATCTATTGGTTTTTAACAACACTCGTGTTATCCCTGCCCGTATGTTTGGCCAAAAATCCACAGGTGGTAAAGTTGAAGTCTTAGTTGAGCGTTTAATTGATGAACACAGCGTTTTAGCGCATATTCGTGCGAGTAAATCACCTAAAGTAGGCAGTGAATTATTACTTGAAGGTAAAGTTCAAGCGACCATGGTTGCCCGACATAATGCCCTTTTTGAATTGAAAATTCATGGTGAGCAATCAGTTCTTGAAGTATTAGATGATATTGGCCATATGCCATTACCCCCTTACATTGACCGTCCTGATGAAGACAGTGATCGCGAGCGTTATCAAACGGTTTATAATGAAAAACCAGGTGCAGTTGCGGCACCTACCGCAGGATTACATTTTGATGATGCGATGTTATCAACACTCAAAGATAAAGGTGTCGACTTTGCTTTTGTGACTTTACACGTCGGCGCGGGTACTTTTCAACCAGTAAAGGTCGAACAAATTGCCGATCATATTATGCATGCCGAATATGTTGAAGTTTCAAAAGAAGTTGTTGAACAAATTAATAAAACTAAAGCAAGTGGTGGTCGTGTTATCGCTGTTGGCACAACGTCTGTTCGCTCGTTAGAAAGTGCCGCCAAAAAAGCACAAGAAAACGGTATGGCACTCGCACCGTTTTATCAAGATACTGATATTTTTATAACCCCCGGTTACCAGTTTCAACTCATTGATGCCTTAATAACTAACTTTCATTTATCTGAGTCGACATTATTAATGCTTGTTAGTGCTTTTTCAGGCTATGACAATATCATGGCAGCGTATCAACACGCCGTTGAAGAGAAATATCGATTTTTCAGTTACGGTGATGCGATGTTTTTGACAAAGAAAACAACTTAGTTTTTATTTCAATGTGTTATTACTGCAATCGACACTGTTAAAACGCCGCTAGCCTGTTTTGCTAGTTGGCAAGGAGAAAAAGATGAACAATGCTGAAAAAAGCAAAATGAAATATGACTTGATCAATACTGATGGCAAAGCACGTCGTGGCCGTTTAACCTTTGATCGTGGTGTAGTAGAAACACCTGCCTTTATGCCAGTAGGCACATACGGCACAGTAAAAGGTATGAAAACAGAAGAGGTTGAAGCAACAGGTGCTGATATCATCTTAGGTAATACCTTTCATTTAATGTTGCGCCCGGGTACTGACATTATTGATCAGCATGGTGGTTTACACGATTTTATGAATTGGCAAAAACCTATTCTTACTGACTCAGGTGGTTTCCAAGTATTTAGCTTAGGTAAAATGCGTAAAATCACCGAAGAAGGTGTTCGTTTTAGTTCGCCGGTTAATGGTGAAAAAATCATGTTAACGCCTGAGCGTTCTATGGAAGTTCAGCGCAGCCTAGGCGCTGATGTCGTGATGATTTTTGACGAATGCACTCCTTACCCAGCAGACCATGATGTTGCAAAAAAATCAATGGAGTTATCTTTACGTTGGGCACAGCGCTCTAAAGATGCCCACGGTGATAATCCTTCGGCATTATTTGGTATCATACAAGGTGGCATGCATGAAGACTTGCGCGAAGTCTCAGTTAATGGTCTTAAAGACATTGAATTTGATGGTTATGCCATTGGTGGATTATCGGTAGGTGAACCAAAAGAGGATATGATCAGAATTTTAGATCATACCGCCCCCTTGATACCTGAAAATAAACCCCGATATCTTATGGGTGTAGGGAAACCAGAAGACTTAGTTGAAGGTGTGCGTCGCGGTATTGATATGTTTGATTGTGTTATGCCAACCCGTAATGCCCGTAATGGCCATTTATTTGTTAATAATGGCGTGATAAAAATTCGTAATGCTGTTCATAAAACAGATACTGGGTCACTTGATCCAACTTGCGATTGTTACACCTGTAAAAATTATTCTCGCGCTTATTTGCATCATTTAGACAAGTGTAAAGAGATTTTAGGCTCACAATTAAATACGTTACATAACCTACATTTTTATCAAAAAGTAATGCAAGGTTTGCGTCATGCCATTGAGCAGGGTAAATTAGACGCCTTTGTCGAAGAATTCTATGCATTACGCGGTTTGCCTGTGCCAGAGTTAACATCGTAAAGCTGTTCACATTAAACAAATGAAAAGTTTTATTAATTATATTATCAATAAGAAAAACAAGAGGAAGTTATGAGTTTATTTATTAGTACAGCACACGCAGCAGCAGGACCAGCACCAGCAGGTGGCGGTATGGAAATGTTGGTTATGTTAGCGGTTTTTGGTTTAGTCTTTTATTTTATGATTTATCGCCCACAAGCTAAACGTGTAAAAGAGCATAAAGGATTAATGTCAACACTTTCAAAAGGTGATGAAGTATTAACACAAGGCGGCATTGTTGGTAAAATAGTTAAAGTATCTGATGAGAAAGATTTTCTTGTTATTAGTGTTGCTGAAGCAGTGGAAGTTGTTCTACAAAAATCAGCCATTAATGCGGTATTGCCAAAAGGCACCATGAAAACTCTATAATCGTTCTAAGTGACTTTATTATGGCTTAAAGTACCCATTGATTTTTTTCAATGGTGTACTTTTTCTTTATAGTTAAGCTATTGATTTAGTTGAAACCGATACATTGATGTTTTAAATCAAATTTTAAAAGGATAACGTGTGTTAAATAAATATCCATTATGGAAGACACTGATGGTGATGTTTATTGTCGCTTTTGGTGCGCTCTATGCTTTACCTAATTTATATGGTGAAGACCCAGCCGTTCAAATTTCTGGACTACGCGGTGTTGAAGTTGACCTTGCCACGGTTGATAGAATTCAAACTCAGTTATCTGAAAAAAATATTGATGTTCGTAGTGTTGTCCTTGAAAAAGGTCAGGTACTCGTTCGTTTTAATGATACTGAGCAACAATTACGTGCTCGCGACTTATTAGATGATAATTTAGGTGACAAATACTCTGTTGCTTTAAATTTAACACCAGCAACACCTGATTGGCTTGCTTCAGTTGGTGGTACACCAATGAAACTTGGTTTAGATTTATCTGGTGGTGTGAGCTTCTTAATGGAAGTCAATATGCAGGCGGCAATCGACAAAGCCGTAGATGCTATGGTTGACGATTTCCGGACTGATTTACGTGGTGAAAAAATTCGTTACCGTAGTGTCAAACAAGAAAACGATAATGTCATTGTGCTCTTTCGCAATGTGGAAGATCTTGAGCTAGGCCAATCGACACTTAAAAAAAGCTATAACGGCATGGAATGGCTTGATAATGACGATGCATTAACACTGAAAGTGTCGATGACTGAGCTTAAAATCAAAGAAATTCGTGACTACGCCCTCCAACAAAATATCACTATCATCCGCAACCGTGTTAACGAATTAGGTGTAGCTGAACCTTTAGTACAGCGCCAGGGTAAAAAGCATATTATTATCGAACTCCCAGGTGTTCAAGATACGGCAAAAGCCAAAGAAATTTTAAATGCGACCGCAACCATTGAGTTTAGATTAGTTGATCAAACTGGCGATATTGGCCAAGCTTTAAAAGGTCGAGTTCCGGCAAGCTCTATTTTATTATATGAGCGTGATGGTCGTCCGGTATTATTGAAAAAACGTATTATGCTAACGGGTGACCATATTGTTGATGCTAAATCTGGCTTTGACGAGTTCTCTCGCCCACAAGTTAATATCTCCCTTGACTCTGCCGGTGGTAGTAAAATGTCAAGTGGCACCAAAAGTAACATTGGTAAGCCAATGGCTACGGTATTTATTGAATATAAAGCGACTGATAAAAAAGATGCCAAAGGCAACTTGGTTTTTGAAAAACATCAAGAAGTTATCAGTGTTGCTACCATTCAATCTCGCTTGGGTAAAAGCTTCCGGATCACCGGTGCCGGTAGTCCTGCTGAAGCACACAACTTAGCGTTGTTATTGCGTGCAGGTGCCTTAATTGCACCCATTCAAATTGTTGAAGAACGGACCGTTGGACCAACATTAGGTGCTGAAAATGTACAACTAGGTTTTCAAGCCATTATGTTGGGCTTTGGTTTGGTTTTTATCTTTATGATTATTTATTATCGCGCTTTTGGTGTAGTTGCTAACTTAGCATTGGGTGCAAACTTAGTGTTAATTATTGGTGTGATGTCATTAATCCCTGGCGCAACATTAACACTCCCGGGTATGGCTGGTATTGTACTCACGGTTGGCATGGCTGTTGATGCCAATGTCCTTATTTTTGAACGTATTCGTGAAGAAATTCGTGAAGGCAAGACCATCCAACAAGCTATCCATCAAGGTTATGAAGCCGCATTTTCAACCATTATTGATGCCAACATTACGACCTTAATTGCTGCTGTTGTGCTGTTTGCCATCGGTACAGGCCCAATTAAAGGGTTTGCCGTGACATTATCAATCGGTATTATCACCTCTATGTTTACCTCAGTAGTCGGTACTCGAGCAGTCGTTAATATGATTTGGGGTGGAAAAACCCTAAAGAAACTACCAATATAACGTTAAGGGATAAGTTGAAATAATTATGCAAATTTTACAATTAAAAGAAACAGTTGCCTTTATGAGTTATCGCAAAATCGCGATGATATTTAGTGCAATACTTATGATTACTGCTATATATTCATTAGCTACCAATAAACTCAATTTTGGTCTCGATTTTACAGGAGGCACCTTAATTGAAATAGGCTTTGAAGAAGCTGCTGACTTAACTAAGTTAAGAGCCGTTATGGATAATAATGGTTATAGCGATGCTGTCGTTCAACTTTATGGTAGTAGTCGTGATGTTGTTATTCGCTTAGCGTTACGTGAAGACGTAAAAGTTGAGATGCTGGGTAACGAAGTCTTAGCCGTATTACAAGAAGGTACAGGTCAAAAAGTTGATATGCGCCGTATAGAGTTTGTTGGTGCAAGTGTCGGTGACGAACTAGCCGAGCAAGGTGGCTTAGCAATGTTAACCGCCCTTATCTGTATATTGTTTTATGTCGCTTTTCGTTTTGAATGGCGCTTCGCTGTCGGTTCAGTAATAGCCTTGTTCCATGATGTTTTACTGACATTAGGTTTATTTTCGATTTTAGGACTAGCCTTTGACTTGACGGTTTTAGCGGCAATATTAGCAGTTATTGGCTATTCGCTTAATGATACTATTGTTGTTTCTGATCGGATCAGAGAGAACTTTAGAAAAATTAGAGAAGGTAACGCTGAAGAAATCATTAATATTTCATTAACACAAACATTGAGTCGTACCTTTATCACTTCAATCACGACACTGCTGGTACTTGCGGCACTGTTTTTTAGAGGTGGTGAACTCATTCATGGTTTTGCAACCGCATTGTTGTTTGGCGTGTTTGTCGGTACTTACTCTTCAATTTATGTCGCTAGTTTAGTGGCTTTAGCTTTAGGTATTTCGAAAGAAGATTTAATGCCAGAAGTCATTTTAAAAGAAGGTGAAGACCAAGAAGCTATGATGCCTTAATTAACATCGCTATTAGGTCTAATAAAAAAACCGAACATGATTGTTCGGTTTTTTTATGCAAGTAATTGTACAATTAAACGATGTTATCGACCAAATCAAGCTTTTTTCCAACGGCTTGATAGACTAAGATAAACGACAAGTTTTTGTCTTTTCTATCATGTTGCCAGCGTATCTATATTTACTGAGATGTGAAAGAAACCTTTTTGCACTTTTAACTTTTTTCTGCGCTTGAGATAGCGCTAAAGGCATTCAATTATGAAGAGGGTATATACTAATGAAAGTCATTTTCTTGTGACTAATGTAAAAAATCTCATTGAGGCACAAGATATAAATACTTTCATCAAAAATGAATTTGCACAAGGTGCGGTTGGTGAGACCTCAGCTTTTGATTCATGGCCTGAAGTTTGGGTTTTTGATGACTTAGATTTTGATCGCGCAGTTGAAATTGTTAAATTATCTGAGGTTAGCAATAATACTCTTGATTGGACTTGTAAGCATTGCTCTGAAGAGAATGACCCTTCTTTCGAAATATGTTGGAATTGCCAAGCAGTCAATTCATCTCAGGTTATTTAAGTGAGCGCAAATATAATGAGGAGTTTTCTTACTTTGTACCATATTTTAGTGAGCGATATAATAACGTGTAAGCTCGCTTTATAAAAAAAGGTTATTAATAATGAAGAAAAAAGTTTTGGCTATTTTTACTTTTAGCCATATTATTGTCTTGGTTGTCGGCTTCGCTTTGGGCATTTATGCATTACCAATACTGACTGCGCCTCCTGCACCAAGTAAACTTGATATTCAGGCAAAGTCCTCAAATTATGTCTATTTAGCCGAATTCACCAGAGATCTTAAAGGCAGTGATTTATTGCATTGGGGTGAGGGTCGTCTTTCTATTGGTAATGACTATATTACGCTTATGGGCCAACTTGCTCCCGGTCCAGATTATAAGCTCTACCTTTCGCCAAAATTTGTTGAAACAGAATCAGAATTTGAGCAGTTGAAGTTATCTATGATACTTATCGGTAATGTAAAAACCTTCGATAACTTTATTGTTGGGGTAGATGCTGGCATTGACTTGACCACTTTTAATACGGTTGTGGTCTGGTGTGAAACCTTTGGTGAGTTTATTACCGCGGCTCAATACCGGTAGCCGCTAATAACTCCTTGAAGCAATACTCAACCACTAGAGTCTTCTAAAAAGGTTAGCTAACATTAATGTTTGATAATAATCGTCAATTTAATAAAAAGGGTCGATTATATTGCAATAAATCTGAGAAAATAATGTAGTTATTTCTCTGGGTACTACCAATTTTAGTTATCCTGTTAAAGGTGAAACATTAGATTTAACTACTAGGGTGGGAATTGACAATCAAGAAAACCTTATAATTTATTCAGATAGCGGCAATAATTAACGTATCAGTGCCTTAGATGCCAGTAATCATATTTACCTGCATTTAGGTGTTATTCAGTAACCATCAACTCTGGGGTATTATACTCAAATGGAATTAAAAATTAATGTGGTTGATGCT
The DNA here is from genome assembly GCA_963933115.1 of uncultured Colwellia sp. Taxonomy (GTDB): domain Bacteria; phylum Pseudomonadota; class Gammaproteobacteria; order Enterobacterales; family Alteromonadaceae; genus JALJPB01. The sequence continues at coordinate 11,679 of CAWVSL010000009.1, read as the reverse complement.
TTCACCGATTCAACTTTTAAAGGTAATCCTGCCGCGGTAATCATCACAGAAAACTGGCTTGATGAAGCACTTATGCAATCGATTGCGACAGAAAATAATCTTTCTGAAACGGCTTTTGTTAAAAAAATAAGACAGCAAGATTATCAAATACGGTGGTTTTCACCGATAACAGAAATTGACTTTTGTGGTCATGCCACTTTAGCTGCTTCATTTGTCATTTTTTCAAGAGAAGAGGGTTTAAAAGCCATTAACTTCTTTGCCAAAGCTGTTGGTCATTTATCTGTGATAAAAACTGATAATGGTTATATCCAAATGTGCTTTCCTAACAAGCTACCTCAAAAGGTTGAGCATATACCGCTGGCGTTATTAAAGGGATTATCAATCACCCCTGAAAATGTTTTATTGAATAACCAAGCCTATTTTGTGATCTATGAAAAAGAAAACGATGTCCTTAGCGTTAAACCAAATAGTGACTTATTAAAGCAACTTGCGCCATATGATGTTGTCGTCACGGCTCAATCAAACGACTATGACTTTGTTTCTCGTTATTTTTGGCCAGCCAATGGCGGTGATGAGGACCCTGTAACGGGATCTATTCATGCTGGATTAGCCCCTTATTGGGCTGATCAGTTAAATAAATGCCAACTCGTTGGCTATCAAGCCTCCAAACGTGGAGGTAAATTAATATGCAGTGTAGAAGGTGATAAGGTTTATATTTCAGGTAAAGCGGTCCAATATTTAGAAGGTACCATTAATATCTAGTCGTTATTACCTTATAGCAAAGCTTTCGATGGAAAATTAGTGTGTTTTAGTTACTTAGTTCAAATGCGCATTAAATTTATTTTTCATTTAAGTAAAGGTAAGCCTTTTTTGTATCCCGATAATTAATGGAACCCGTTGATGTTATTTTATTTTAATAGGCAAATCATATGATTTCGTGGCCATGTATACTAAAGTTAGACGGCGATGATGAGCTGATTTATTTAGGCTCTGACCTGGATTTAATCTCTGAATGTCAAGAATTACTGTTAAGTGATGAGGACAATGTTATCGACTCAGCCGGCTATAGGTATCTAATAAAATCAATTCCAGGAAAAGTTGAATTAATTAAAACCGAGCAGATAGTTTTTGCAGAGGAAGTAACAAATTTAATCCGCGCTCATGAGTTTACAAAGGCAACACTCTGCCTCACCAAAATTCATTTTTTGACTGTGTCAGATGCTATTCAATCCTTATCTTATTGAGAATGATCAAGCGTAAAAGACAAAATCAATGAGCTGTTTTTTCCTTTAATATTTTAGTAAGGCATCTTTGAGTGGAATGATATTATAAGGTACAGATACTAAGTCTCTAAATTGATTTCCTTTTATATAAATATTTATATGTTAAGTGATAGAGTAGCCACCTTAGAGTCTGTCGTTAAAATAACGTATATTGGTGGTAATAACTTCGTTAAGTCGCCGTGAATTTTCATTGTTGTGTCGATAATACAGCGGTTGACAAAATAATAGGGTGTAAGGTTTGATAATTTAGTCACTGAATTATTAAACATTGGTACAAGATAGTCTTGCTATAGCAACAGCTAAGGGTTGCATTACTTCGTTAATCAAAAGGATAAGGTTTTTGTTATGCATATAGATAAAGCAAAAAAACGTATTGCTAAACAAGTTAAGAAAGGGTTTAAAGGTTATCCTCAAATATCGGTAGAGTATTTTGGTGAACATAGTGATTGTGCAACAGAAGTGGTTGTTCTGTTTACTTTAGAAGAAGGGGCAGTAGCACAGGAAGAGCGATTTGTTAGTAACACTGATGCGAGGGAAAGTGAGGTTATCCAAACCACTCTGGTTAAAATTATTGAACGATCCAATGCCAGTTCGGTGATTGAAACTCCAGGTGTGTCGATAGCGATAAAGGGATAAAATTACAGACTAAAGTAATTAGCAAAAAGCCAGCAGTCAATTAGCTGGCTTTTTACTTTTTACAAAAAAGATTACTGCGCTATTTTTACTCGGATTTTATTTTTAGCAACCCTTGTTTCGTGCAAATTATTCATTGCAGCTTTTGCTTCACTTTCATTAGGCATTATAATAAAAGCAAAGCCTTTTGATTTAGCTGTTTCGTTGTCTAAAACTAAGCTACATTCAGTAACAGAGCCATGAGCAGAAAATAATATACGGATTTCTTGTTCGGTTGTTGAACGTGAAAGATTGCGAACTAAAAGTTTCATAATGAGCCATTGGTATGTTTTGCCAACTTCAATTATCTCATATATTTGAAATAGACCAAGATATATTGTTCATTTAAATAAAATAATACTGCAGGGGGGAGTCACTTATTAACCCGTTAGTTCTGGGTAATCATGCAGAAAAGATATTAGTGGTGAATGAGAATGATGATATCGAAACTAACAGGAACATAATTATCTTCCTGTTAGTTGCCATTTTCTGCAGGTTAATCTTTAAAAAAAGTTAATCTTTCAGTTCTGCATTATGATAAACATTTTGAACGTCATCACATTCGTCAAGCATCATCATAAACTTTTCAAAATTAGCGGTATCTTCCTCGCCTTCAATATCAACATAGGTCTGTGGCACCCAAGTTATTTCTTCTACTTCTAAATCAAATTCAGGCATAGAGTTAGCAAACTCAGTTTTAATTTTAAAGTACTCAGTGTGAGGTGCATAAACTGTGATGATACCGTCTTCAAGCTCAACGTCAGTTACGTCAATATCGGCCATCATCAGATTTTCTAGTATCACTTCATCATCTTCACCTTTAAAGGCAAAGACCGCTTGATGGTCAAACATATGAGAAACACTGCCAGATGAGCCAACTTTGGATTGTGATTTAGAAAAACATTGACGGACGTCTTTAATGGTGCGATTACCATTGTCTGTTAAACAATCAATAATTACCATGCAGTTACCTGGGCCAAAACCTTCGTATCGAGCTGCAACAAAATCTTCACCACCCGCACCCGAGGCTTTCTTGATCGCATTTTCGATGACATGTGTTGGTACTTGGTCTTTTTTTGCTCTCTCAATTAAACCACGTAACGTTAAATTACCGTCAGGGTCTACGCCGCTTTCTTTAGCACTAACATAAATGGCTTTACCGTATTTAGAATAAACTTTAGTTTTTGCACCAGCTGTTTTAGCCATTGATAATTTGCGGTTTTGGTATGCTCTGCCCATCTAAGAATCTTCTCATGAATAAATATTAATCTATTCTCCGATTCTACCAGTGTCAATAAGGTTTTTGCTAGCCTTGTTATTCGCTTTAATGCTTTTATTTGGTCAAGCTTGGCGGAGTAGGACTCATTTTTACTTCAAAAAAAACAGTTCTCCCGCGTCTATGGAGCACACAGATACTCGGTTTTACTCTATATCGTTATAATATTATCTTTTTAAGTAGCTGAGGGCCTGTATGATGATAGTAGCCCAACATTTCTTGAACAGATTGTGTTCGTATATTTATAAACTAACTTTATTGTCAGAACTTTTTACAGTTTAGCTTTTTACTTATTTGTTTTTTTTGTTTTTTTTATTAGGCTACTGAATTTTAGTGCTTTTTGTTTTTGGGGTATGTTTTATGCTTAATACTACTGACAAAAGTTTCATTGATTTTACGACTGTAACTTAATAGCAGATAAGGGTATGTGTGCCATTGTGACTAGAGATATACTTATTGAACGCAGGAAATTAAAGTCAAATAAAAAATTGTGGTCGCACTTAACCTTATCACAACGGTTTTCAGCGAGTAGTCTGACTAATTTTGGTTATCATCTTTCCTTTATACGCAGTTCTAAAGGCAGAAGTTTTGCCGTACTAATTAAAGATGGCTATTGTACAACTGTTGCAGATGACGGTGATATAAATACTAACCCCATTATCCATGTCAGAACCTTTTGACGGTATTTAAGCAAAATACCAGCTAATCAATGTTTTTTATTACTCGAGGATTTAATTATGTCTGTAGAAACTTTACTCATTCGTTTTGCTGGTTTTATGGTGCTGGTATCTGTGGCATTAACCCATTGGCTTCATCCTAACTTTGTTTGGCTAACTGTATTTGTTGGCGCTAACTTATTTCAATCATCTTTTACTGGTTTTTGCCCAGCAACGATTTTTTTTAAAGCGATAGGGATAAAAACCGAAGCGCAATGGGCATTAAAAAACAATAAAAGCAATTCCTAGTATCCTTATTAAATATAAAATCATATTTAACTCTTCATTAATAATATATAGGTATTTTTCTCTGTCTTATTTTACCGAGATAAGATGGCAGTGGTCGTTTATATGACTCTATTAGGCGAGTTGATTTTTCATCAATTAGCACTCCTTTTCGGGTACTTAACGATACTGATGAAAAAAACATCACTTTATATCAAAGATTAGATTTTTTTCACGCCACTCTTGCTGTATAATGCGCGACCTTAATATTTTGACTCTGTTTGTTATTTTCTAAGTTACTTTTTTAATTCAGTGTTACTTAACAATCAATCATTTAATAGCCATTAGCAAAATCCAGGGATATCTTTTGATCACTACATCGAACATTACAATGCAATTTGGCGCAGAGCCTTTATTTGAAAATATTTCGGCTAAATTTGGTAACGGAAATCGTTACGGTTTAATCGGCGCTAATGGTTGTGGTAAGTCTACATTCATGAAAATTCTTAGTGGTGAGCTAATACCAAGTTCAGGTAATGTATCGGTCACCACAGGTAATAAAGTTAGTACGTTAGGCCAAGACCAATTTGCATTTGAAGAACACAATGTTATTGATACTGTTATCATGGGTGATGCACCTTTATGGCAAGTAAAGCAAGAACGTGACGCTATCTATGCCCAAGCTGAAATGAGTGAAGCCGATGGTATGCGTGTTGGTGACTTAGAAAGTGAATTTGCTGAAATGGACGGTTACACGGCAGAAAGTCGTGCAGGCGAAATTTTATTAGAAGCCGGTATTGACGAATCAATGCATTATGGCTCAATGCAGCAAGTTGCTCCCGGTTGGAAGTTACGTGTTTTACTGGCGCAAGCTCTTTTCGCTAATCCTGATATTTTATTACTTGATGAGCCAACCAATAACTTGGACATTCATACCATCAGTTGGTTAGAAGGTGAATTAAACAAGCGTAAGTGCACCATGATTATTATTTCCCATGATAGGTATTTCCTCAACTCTGTTTGTACTCACATGGCTGATATCGATTACGGTGAATTACGTGTTTATCCGGGTAATTATGAGTTTTTCTTAGAGCAGTCTGGTTTGTTACGTGAACAGTTATTATCAGGTAATGTAAAAAAATCTGAAGAAATTGCTGAGCTTCAAGACTTTGTTAATCGATTTGGAGCTAATGCATCAAAAGCAAAACAAGCCAGTTCTCGCGCTAAAAAAATGGATAAAATCAAACTTGATGACGTTAAGTCATCAAGTCGTATTACGCCAAAGATTACCTTTGCACCAGGTAAGAAGATGCATCGTCAAGCATTAGAACTTGATAATGTTGGCCATGGTTTTGATGGCAAAGTGTTATTTGAAAAAGGTGACCTATTACTAGAAGCTGGTGCTAAGTTAGCGATTATTGGCGAAAATGGTGTTGGTAAAACAACATTGTTGCGCTGTTTAATGAGTGAGTTAGCCCATAACGAAGGTGTAGTAAAATGGTCTGAAAATGCTTCAGTCGGCTATTGTCCACAAGACAGCGGTGTGTTTTTTGATAATGATTTAACATTAATGGATTGGATGTCACAATGGCGTCGACCATGCCATAACGATTTAAGTGTTCGTGGTATGTTAGGTCGTTTATTGTTTACTGACGACGATGCGAACAAAAAAGCACGTAATTGTTCAGGTGGTGAAAAAAACCGTTTATTGTTTGGCATGTTAATGATGGCGGATATAAATGTATTGATCATGGATGAGCCGACTAACCACATGGATATAGAAGCGATTGATGCATTAAACAATGCTCTTAAAGCTTTTGAAGGCACCTTGATATTTGTTAGCCATGACCGTGAATTTGTTTCAAGTTTGGCAACACGTATTATCGACATTAAAGATAAAAAGCTTGTGAGTTTTCAAGGTTCATTAGACGAATATCTTTCGAGTCAGGTATCAGCAAAGAAAGTCGCTTAACTTAAACGTTAACTGCCATCTAAAGAGTCATTTATCAGCGTCAAAACTTAGGATTTGATGCTGATAAATATACAATCACTAGTTGTTTTCTCGAATGACTTCAGAAAAAAATAAACACGAAAAAGGTTATGGTTGTAGGTAGCATTTTCTTGGCCGTTGGCACCTAAACTTAGCTGGTTAATATCGCCAATCGTTATTCAATCTTTAGCTAACTCTCTTTGGCAATTTCCCTCAATGCCTGTTCAAAAACATCCACCGGTTGACCACCACTAATCAAATGCTTATTGTTAATAATTACTGCTGGTACTGAGCTAATACCCATTGATTGATAATGACGCTGCAATTGACGTACGTCTTGTTCAAATTCATTTGAGCCTAATATTTGTTGGGCCTTTTGGCTATTTAAGCCGATACTTTGCGCTACATTAATTAATTGTTGGTGATCACTGGGATTACCATTACTTTTAAAATATAAGTCAAAAAAAGCAAGTTTAAGTTCAGTCTGTTTATCATAGCTTTTGGCCCAATGCAGCAACCTATGTGCATCAAAAGTATTATAAATTCGACCACCACCCCGGTTGCCAAATTTATAGCCCAAAGCTAATCCCCGCTGCTTGATCATCTCTCTATTTTTATCACTTTGCTCAATACTCATACCGTATTTCTCAGTAAGGTGTTCGGTGATGTCCTGCCCTTTTTTTTGCATACCAGGGTTTAGCTCAAATGGTTGCCAAGTGATATCGACTGAAATATTATGTGCAAGTCTAGCTAATGCCTGACTTAAAGACTGGTAGCCAATAATACACCAAGGACAGGAGATATCAGAGACTATGTCTAATGTAAGGTGTTTATTCATTTTTTAATCACAACTAATAAATTTGTAACATATCTTAAGCTACTTATAGCGATAAAGCCAAATTCTAATAGATGACAGTTCAAGCAGTATAGTGTGCGCTCTGCTATGGTGCTTCATTATTTTAATATACATTATTTGGTGCAAAATCTATAGTTAACAATACTGATTTTATTATTAAGCTGTTGATATATATATTAAATATTAGTTGGCTTGTATTTTGCGTTAATGCGTATAGATAAACTAATTGGAAATAGGTTATGAATACTATGAACCTTATAAAAACAGCTATTAAAAGTAACAGTGATTATAAAAAACCTGTAGAAATTATTGATAATAAAAATATCTCAGTACTGCTTGTCGAAGACAAGTCTTCTCGCCAAACAGTGTTAAAAAAGGGGTTGATTGACCTCAACTACCATGTAATTAAAACTATTTCATTTAAGGACTCCTTTATAGAACAAGTAGAATCGTGTAATCCTACTGTTTTAATTCTATCTACCAAAGTACTTAGTGATAAAACCCTTAAAGATCTCGCTGAAATTGATAAGACATCACCATTACCCATCGTTATATTTTCTGATAGCGATTCACCCAATATTATTAAGTGTGCGATTAAGGCCGGTGTTAGTGCTTTTATTGTTCATGAGGTTTTGCCTAAAAGCTTAAGTAGCATCATTTCTGTCGCCAGTGAACGCTTTATGGAACTGCAAGCATTACGCAGTGAATTAAGAAAAGCACAAAACCAATTAGAAAGCAGAAAATTAATCGCAAGGGCAAAGGGATTAATTATGGATCAAAAGCAAATAAGTGAAAATCAAGCATATGAATTGTTGAGAAAAATGGCGATGAATCAGAGTTGCTCATTAGCTATAGTAGCAAAAAACATTATCAATGTTTGCGAAGTGTTATCTACAACACGGTCATGAACATAAATGGTGCATTTGATAACCTATAGTGCAAATTAAAGCGGGGGATTAGATAAGCTTTATATAAAAATCAATAATATCAAGTAATTATGATTTGGCACGTTACCTGCTATTTTGTAGATAGTAGTAGAGTTAATGTTCTAAATAAATATTTTTATCGACAGCGATAAAAACAAATCCTAGTTGCAACGACGCAGTAGGCTAATGATAGGCGAATAGCCTAACAGTATATGAGCAATGGCGCTCACCAATGATTAGCTTGAATGGGCGGGTAATTGGTGGGCGTTTTTTTTGAAAAATTTTAATTTTTATTAATGTAGCTAAGGATTTTATAATGACTAGGAAAAGATCGACAACCTCCACTTTCAAAATTGTGTCACTGAGTATTGCTTTATTATTTTCAGTAACAAATATTGCTCAGAGTAAACCGCTTGGTGAGCCAGAAAAAGAAGAGTTAAAGTTTGGTTTTATTAAACTAACGGATATGGCTCCTATTGCTATTGCCTATGAGAAAGGCTATTTCGAAGATGAAGGTTTATATGTCACTATTGAAGCTCAAGCGAACTGGAAGGTTTTACTTAATGGCGTTATCGATGGCTCTTTAGATGGTGCCCATATGCTTGCCGGTCAGCCTATTGCAGCAACCATGGGTTATGGGACTAAAGCCCATATCATTACCCCATTTTCAATGGACCTTAACGGTAATGCGATTACTGTATCCAATGATATTTGGAAACAAATGAAGCCTAACATTCCTAAAATGGCAGATGGTAGGCCGGTTCATCCGATAAAAGCTGACTCGCTAAAGCCTGTGATTGAAAAGTTACAGTCTGATGGTAAAGCATTTAAAATGGGTATGGTATTTCCCGTATCTACCCATAATTATGAACTACGTTACTGGCTAGCCGCAGGGGGTATTCACCCAGGTTATTATGCACCACACAAAGGGGATACATCAGGCCAGATAGATGCCCAAGCATTACTTTCTGTTACCCCACCACCACAAATGCCATCTACTATGGAGGCTGGTACTATCCACGGATATTGTGTTGGCGAACCTTGGAATCAGCAAGCGGTATTTAAAAACATTGGTGTTCCCGTTGTTACTGATTATGAAATTTGGAAAAACAACCCTGAAAAAGTTTTTGGTATTACCGCAGAGTTTGCAGAAAAGTACCCCAATACTACGATTCGCCTAACCCGTGCACTTATTCGTGCGGCCAAATGGTTAGACGAAAACAACAACGCTAATCGCCCTGAAGCCGTGAAAATATTATCTCAATCTAACTATGTTGGGGCTGATTATGAAGTTATTGCGAATTCAATGACCGGTACTTTTGAATATGAAAAAGGTGATAAACGAGATGTGCCTGATTTTAATGTGTTCTTCAGGTATAACGCGACTTATCCATACTACTCAGATGCGATTTGGTATTTAACACAGATGCGTCGATGGGGACAAATTTCTAATGATAAAAGTGACCAATGGTATAAAGAACTAGCAGCAAAAGTATATCGTCCTGATATTTACGTTCAAGCAGCTAAATCACTTATTGAAGATAAATTAATTCCCGCCAACGAGTTTCCTGACTTCACTAATGAAACTGGCTTTAAAGCACCTCAACAACACTTTATCGACGATATTGTTTATGACGGCAATCAGCCGAACGCTTATCTAGAAAAATTCAATATAGGCCTTAAACAAGGCGACAAGCTTTAAGCACAAGAGCTGACAAACTTATCACCTAAAGGAAGTGAGCAATGAGTTTAACTACCGTGAAGACAACTAGTTTAAATGCCACAGAGCAAATGATGAAAATTTTTAAAAGCATACTCAATAAAGTCACTAGTGCAATATTATTACCAGTATTTGGCATCACAATGTTTTTATTGTTGTGGTCCACCACTGCACAGAATATTCATACCTCTCTTGGTGATTTTCCTGGACCTAATGCGGTAGTTAAACAATTTTCTATTCTATATCAGGAGCATGTGGCAGAGCGGAATAAAGCAGATGCTTTTTATCAACGGTTAGATAAACGTAATATGGCTAAACTTGCCAGTAACCCAAACTATGTTGCTAAAGTTAGATCTTATACTGGTAAGGAAACATTCTTAGATCAAATAATGACGAGTTTGATCACGGTAACCAGTGGATTTTTAGTTGCGGCGATTATTGCTATCCCTTTAGGCATTGCTATGGGATTAAGTAAAAATTTTAATGCGGCGGTAAATCCTATGGTGCAGATATTTAAACCAGTCTCGCCGTTAGCATGGTTACCCTTGGTTACTATGGTAGTGAGTGCACTTTATGTGTCTGATGATCCCATGGTTTCAAAATCATTTGTAACCTCATTGATAACGGTCAGTTTGTGTAGCCTATGGCCGATGGTTATTAACACCTCCATGGGGGTCGCTTCCATTGATAAAGACTTACTTAATGTCAGCCAAGTTTTGCGCTTATCAACATTCACCCATATTCAAAAAATAGTCATTCCAGCATCGGTTCCAATGATTTTTGCTGGTATGCGATTATCTTTTGGTGTCGCTTGGATGGTACTTATAGCCGCTGAAATGCTGGCACAAAATCCAGGTTTAGGTAAATTTGTTTGGGATGAATTTCAAAATGGTAGTTCAGACTCTTTAGCTAGAATAATGGCTGCTGTGATTGTTATCGGTTTTATCGGCTTTTTGTTAGACCGTATTATGCTGAAATTTCAACGGAAAGTATCTTGGGATAAGTCGAGTGTAAGCGTTTAAGGAAATTATTATGAAGTTAGCAGAAGTAACAACGGTAAGTCAAAAAACAAAAGCGGCAATTAAACCGTTTTTAGATATTAGCCAGATTGATATGGTTTTCCCTACCGATAACGGGGGCTTTACGGCCCTGAAGGGGGTAGACCTTAAAATAAACAAAGGCGAATTTATTTCTCTGATTGGCCATTCTGGTTGTGGTAAGTCGACCGTACTTAATATTGTCGCAGGTCTTTATCAAGCGACAAAAGGCGGTGTGCTATTAAACAATAAAGAAGTAAACGAACCAGGACCTGAAAGAGCGGTTGTTTTTCAAAATCACTCATTACTTCCTTGGCTAACATCCTATCAAAATGTCGAGTTAGCGGTTAAACAGGTTTTTAATAAAACCATGTCAAATGCTGAAATGAAAGACTGGATTGAACACAACCTAAAGTTGGTGCATATGGATCATGCAATGCACAAACGTCCGGATGAAATTTCTGGTGGTATGAAACAACGTATTGGTATTGCAAGGGCTTTAGCTATGCAGCCAGAAGTCTTATTAATGGACGAACCTTTTGGTGCCCTTGACGCATTAACGAGAGCCCATATGCAAGACTCTCTCATGGAGATTCAAAGTGAATTAAACAATACGGTGATCATGATTACTCATGATGTCGATGAAGCGGTATTACTTTCTGACCGAATAGTGATGATGACTAATGGACCTGAAGCCACCATTGGCGAAATTCTTGACGTAAAGCTAGAGCGACCTCGTAGTCGATTATCACTGGCTAAAAATCTTGAATACAATCGCCTTCGATCCGAAGTACTCACTTTCCTTTATGAAAAGCAAAGAAAGGTAGAAAGCTTTAATGGAAAAACTTCTGTTTCACCCGTGGTGAATCAAAAATGTGTCAATGAAAATTGATAATGGCAGATTTTAAAAACTAAAAAACTAAAAAACTAAAAAACTAAAAAACTAAAAAACGTAAAACGTAAAACGTAAAACGTAAA
>CAWVSL010000008.1:0-104179 GCA_963933115.1 uncultured Colwellia sp. | reverse complement strand
GGTTTTAATGATCACAGTTATTTTAGCCGTCAGTTTTTTAAATTATTTAAGCAGAGTCCGTCTGCATTTCGTCAAGAGCATTGTTCAAGTGATACCTTAATTGATAAATAAAGGGGACTTGGCCAGAGGTGACTTTACATAAATACCCATCTATCTAGAATAGATAAACTAGTATCTTGAGTTTTGAACGTTCTACTGTTAAACACTTTTAACATAGTTTTGACTGGTTTAGTTTGTTCACCTCCAGTAAGGTAATCTTGCTGGAAATTACAGAAGTAATATACAAATCACGGGTATTTCTTTTCCAGAAAATAATGAGTTTCTGCTAATCATACCGGATCATTAGCGGTTCCTATCATGTTGTAAATTATACGAAGTAGCTAATTAAATAGGACTTAGACAATGAGGGGATGAAGACAGACACCCCCTTAATTCTTATTATTTGATATGACACTAATTTGTTGTCTAATACTAAAATACCCAGCTTAATACCCAGACAATTAAAAAGGCGATGCTCCCCAACAAGGTTTCCATCACAGTCCAAGTCTTTAACGTGGTTTTTTCATCCATCCCAAGTAAGCGACTCACCAGCCAAAACCCAGAATCGTTAAAATGAGACAAGACGGTTGCACCCCCTGCAATTGCAATAACAATGAAGCACAAATCAAGGGAAGATAGACCAACTGTTGCGGCTACCATTGGCGATATGAGTGCAGCGGTGGTGGTCAGCGCTACAGTTGCTGAGCCTTGAGCCACTCTCAGACAAGTAGCAATAACAAAGGCAGCGACAATCACGGGCATGCCTGTGTCGTTCAGCAAGCCAGCAAGCGCACTGCCAATACCACTGGAACGTAATACCCCACCATACATTCCACCGGCGCCGGTAATTAAAATAACACCACAGATGGGGGCAAGCGATTCACTGCATAATCTATCTAATTCTTTCATGCCATAGTCTTTAACAAAAACAAGCAAACATACCAACAGCGTTATCAGTAATGCGATAGGGGTTTTACCCAGCATCCTTAAGGCCTGGGTGAGAGGATTTGAGCCCTCGATAATGCCAGAGGCTATGAGTGTGTTGAGACCAGTGTCTAGGAAAATGAGTAACATCGGTAACAGGAGTAATGCCATTACGGTGGTAAACTTGGGTAGCTTTGTCGGTTGTGAATTCGATTCAGTACTGTAGAGGAGATTTGACAACGGAATGTTGAATTTATTGCCTGAATATAGACCAAATAAATAAGAGCCCAGATACCATGTCGGCACAGCAACGAGTAATCCCACCAACAACAAAAGCCCAATATCTGCGCCAAGAAAACCTGCGGCGGCAACTGGACCTGGGTGAGGTGGTACGAACGCATGCATCACTGCAAATGCCCCTGCAGCAGGCAGTGCGTAAATGAGTAACGAACCACCGAATCGTTTAGCGACACTGAAAATTATTGGCATCATTACAATTAAACCGGCATCAAAAAATATTGGAAACCCAAATATCAATGAGGCTACGCCAAGAGCGAGGGGGGCTTTTTTTGCACCAAATTTACCTATCAAGTTATCTGCCAGAACCTGAGCACCGCCCGAAACTTCTAAAAGTTTCCCTATCATGGCGCCAAGTCCAACCAACAGGGCTACCGAGGCAAGCGTCCCACCAAAACCACTCATTAACGTTGGTACAACTTCTTCACTAGGAATACCAGCAATTACAGCGGTACAAAAACTGACCAAGATCAAGGCGACAAAAGCGTTAACTCGACATTTTATGATCAGTAATAGTAGCGCAACAATAGATAGCGCGGCAACACTGAGTAAAAAGATTGGACTTGCGGTGTATGTAATATTTTGCATCATTGCCTTATAGATATTTTATAAAAAATGTCGATTGCTCATTCATATGCAAAGCGACCTATTAAAACTGATTTACACTTTGTATTAATATTGAAATGATCATTGTTAGCGCAACCATTCTTTGTAATGATAGAGTTTGTAGCGCTCAATATAACGGTTCAATATTAATGGCTGTTGCGATAAAAATGTAATTTATGCTTTTTTAATTGCGCCATCATATGTTTGTCATAGAGGAAAAAATATTGTTATCAAATAATAAAGTTAAAGATACACAGCCGCCTATATTGGTGGTGGTCATGGGTGTATCTGGTTGCGGAAAAACAACACTAGGCAAAGTCATAGCTAATCATTTTGATTTTACCTTTTTAGATGCTGATTCTTTTCATACAAAAGACGCCATTAAACAGATGTCAGAGGGGATACCTTTAACAGATGAGCAAAGAGCACCATGGATAGCACGTATTTGTAAAAAGTTAAGTCACTTTGAATACCAAAATAAAAGCTGTGTCTTAGCCTATTCTGGACTAAAACAGCATCATAGAGAGTTAATATTCAGCGTATACAATTGTGCAAAGGCAATTCTACTGGATGCGGATCAAGCCATAATTGCCCAACGCTTAGCAGGAAGGGGAGAGCATTTTATGTCACCGAAATTATTAAGTAGTCAAATTGCCGCTATGGAGCCAATTAATGCAAGTGCCGTTGAAAATATTAAATTACTAACGTTAAGCGTTAACGACACTGTTGAGAGCTTATTACTCAACTCGATTAATTTTATTAACTAGTGAGTCGCTAGTACTTAGTCATTAATTCAGATAAAAAATATATACTTATTTGATCAGTGCTAGTTAAGAGAGTCGATAACGCCAGTGATTTTCGTCAAACGCGATTCAAAACATTTTGTACAACTAAGCATTTATTAGCGTAAACTTAAGTCTGTAAAATACTTTCCAATTTAAAAGTCATACAAAAAACACTGTGTTGTACTTGGTTAAGTATATGACTTACATTGTTAATTTATAAATTGGCCATCACTTTATCTAAACCTTTCTTTGACAATTTAACTGATTGCAAAGGGGTTAATCCGTCTGGGTATTCTTCTTGTTCAACAACAAACCATTTTGTTCCACCAACAGCAATATCTGCTTTTAATACCGCTAACCAATCGGTAACGTCATCACCAATAATAGGTCGCTTACCATTAGTTGCCATTTTGGCTGCTACTGCTTTAGGTAATTTAGCTTTAATATGGGTGGTCAAGGTACGACCGGGATACCGATTGATGTATTGAACGGGATCTTTTTCTGCCAGTGTTACCCAACCCACATCCATTTGTAAAACGAAATCTTTGGGCGTTGATTGGGCAATATGATCCCAAAATGTTGACCCTTTATAGCTGTTAAATTCTTTGTCGTGGTTATGAAAACCAAAATGAAAGCCTTCTGTTTTAAGCTGAGTAAATAGGACGGTTAAATCAGTAATTAAGCTATCAACTTTTTGTGAGTCCCAAGCTCTTTCATCCCACGCGACAATTAAGGTATCGGTTTTAAGTGCTTTGAAATAAGCCACGGATTGGTCAAAATTTTCGTCATCGAAAGCGGTGAATTTAACATGCGCCGCACTTACTTCTAGTCCTAAGCCGTCTAAAAAGGCTTTAAGTCCTTCAGCATCATTGCTATAAGGGCCAAAGTCGCCAGCAAATTCAACACCGTCAAAGCCCATGTCAGCTATTTGGGTTAGTGTACCTTTAAAGTCTCGTTTAAGTTCATTTTTCACCGACCATAACTGTACGCTTACTTTAGGTATCGTTATGTTTTTTTCGTATTGGTTGATAATCTCTTTATGCAAATTTTCGTGCGCCTGAACAAAAAACGATGCACAGGTAAAAGCTATAAGCGTTAGGTATTTTAATAGTTTCATTTTTATTATTGCTCCTTATTTTTAAAATTATATTCGTTTAGCCGCTAATTCTTTCACAGCAAAGTCTACCGCTCTGGCGGTTAATGCCATAAACGTTAAACTCGGATTTTGTACTGCTGATGAGCAAAAGCTTGCTCCGTCAGTAACAAATAAATTGGGGATGTCATGGCTTTGATTAAAACCATTGAGCACCGATGTTTTAGGATCACGTCCCATTCTTGCGGTTCCCAGTTCATGAATGGCTAAGCCGGGTGGACCATTTTTTGATTGGCCTATAACATTTTTTAGTCCTGCAGCTTTCAACATTTTCATTGACTGTTCGGTGGCATCATCCATCATTAATTTTTCGTTTTCTGAAAACCTGACATCAAATTCTATTTGTGGAATGCCCCACTTATCTTTTAATGTGGGATGAAGGCGCATCTGGTTTTCAAATCTTGGTAGCATTTCCCCTTGGGCAAATAAATTAAAACGCCATTTACCCGCTTTTTTTAACTTGTTTTTATACTCAACACCTAAGCCATCTTGATGTTGCTGGTCATTCCACATCTCTCGATAGGCACCGCCACCTAAAGCGTAACCCCTCAAAAACCCACGTTTTGGGTCCGCTTTATAATAGAAATTAGGGATCATAATACCGGATGGCCTACGCCCTGAATAATACTCATCTTCAAAACCGTCAACGTCACCAGAGGCTACAGAATTGTAGTTGTGATCCATTAAATAGTGGCCAAGTACACCTGAGCTATTGGCAATACCATTGGGGAATTTTTTAGACACTGAATTCATTAATATTTGTGTTGAACCAATGGTTGATGCACAAACAAAGACCACTTTAGCAAAGTACTCTCGTTCACTTAAATCATCGTTATCGATAACCCGCACACCTTTTACGCGATTACTTACTTCATCATAGATAAGACTATGAACAACGCTATTTGGCGCAATATGAAGGTTTCCTGTCTTTGCTGCAGCAGGTAGGGTCGAACTTTGGGTAGAAAAATAAGCACCAAAAGAGCAACCCGCATGACACTCATTTCGCGCTTGACACTTTACTCGACCTTGTGAAACATGTAATTCTGTCGGTTGAGTTAAATGAGCTGTACGTCCCATAATCATCGGTCGTTCAGGGTATAGTTTGGCAAATTTTGCTTGGATATCCTTTTCAGGTGCGCTCATCTCAAACGGGGGTAAAAATTCACTGTCGGGTAAATTGGGCAGGTTCTCTTTAGAGCCGCTGATACCTGCATGTATTTCAACATGAGAATACCACTTTTCAATATCTTTACTGCGAATAGGCCAATCGTTACCATGACCATCAAGTTTATTAGCATTAAAGTCGTATTCACCTAAACGATAGGTTTGTCTATGCCATAACAAAGACTTTCCACCTAATTGATTAGCCCGGATCCAAGAAAATTCTGTCCCTTTTTTTGTAGTGTAAGGTAAATCTCTATCATTACCAAAAAAGTGTTTGGTGGTGTTACCAAAAGCATAACATTGCTTTTGAATATTATACTGTTGGTCAACTAAAATATTTTCAACTCTCCCCCTATGCTCTTGTTGCCACATTGGGGTGTTTTCACCAAAATAATCTTTACGATGTTCAACAACTCGGCCGCGCTCTATCATTAAGGTTTTATGGCCACGTTCACAAAACTCTTTTGCTGCCCAACCACCTGAAATGCCGGAGCCTATAACAATAGCGTCATAAATTTCACTGGTTTTATTTATATATACTTGTTGTTTCATTATTATTATTTCTCTTCAATAAACTGACCAAGGTGTTATGCCCATGCACTGAATTAAGTGTTCAGTGAGCTATTATTAATAAAACAACCCTTTTGTTGCCCATGCAGGATCTGACTTTTCATAAGGAATAGAACCTTTAAAGCCCCCTGGTAAAGACTCATAACGTAATTCTTGTGTCGCTCCGAATTCCGATGTGTAATAACCGATACAAATAAGCTTTTTTAATGTTTTAAATGATTGACGTTGAGTTTGATTAAAGCGCTTTTTACCGAGATCCAGTTCGGTTAATAATTGGAATTGTTGTTCATCGCTTAACTCAATAAATAAGGCTGAAAAAGACTTTTTAGCGGTATCATTAATTAAGGCGAGCAACTTAAACATTTCTTCTTGTTCAGCTTGGGTATGGCAATGTAAAAGTTGATTATCAATAAAACCATGGGTATCAATTTCAGCAGCACCTAAGGTTTCAGTATTAGGGATAACAATGCTACATAGTTGTTTAAGAAGTATTAATTGAGCTTTCTTAAAAATTTTACCATCCGTTAATATATCGGCACTATTGGGCACATAAGCCATGGCAACTGCAATCGCATTACCTGTTAATATTGAACTTATTGCGGCACCACCAAACAGGGTAGAAAGGCCTTTTAGAAATATGCGCCTTGATTTCTTTGGTGTTGCCGTTACAGAAATAGGTCCAATAGCTGAAGTCTGATCATTTTTCATAATAATTTACCTTATCTTTGTCTGTTTCTGTCAACGTCTTATTTATGGCGCTAACTGATATATTAACTAAGCTCTGTGACGGCTTCAGCTGATGATTTCAATTTATTCATCTTTTTTTTACTCATGTAAATATATAAAAATGTGAAGGCAATAATGAGTGTAGCCGGGAATAACGCCAGATTTGATAGCACGCTTTGCCCGGCCACTAATTCTGGATCAACCCCCGTAATTGCTGCAGCAGTCGCTTTCTCTCGAGCGCTATCAATCCAACTACCAATAACAGGGTTCCATAAACTTAGCGCAAACATACCTGCACCGCCGATCATTGACATCCCTAGAGCACCACTTTCTGGGATGTTTTCAGCGACAAAACCAACCATGGTTGGCCAAAAATACATAACACCAATCGCAAATAATATGGCGGCAATATAAACCATGGAACCGGTTGCAATACTCATCGCGTAGATACCTAAAGTCGCGACCACGGCAGAAAACAACAATACCCCCACAGGGTTTAAACGATGAATCACCGGTCCTGCAAAGTAACGGCCGACAGCCATTAATCCAGTGATGAGAGCCATAATAAACATTGGTGATGCCCCTGATGCGCCTAAAATACGCTCAATCCATTGCTGAGTACCTAATTCAGCGGTAGTAGTTAGCGTCATGCAAATTGCCATAAAAATAAACAGTGGTGAAAACAGGGCTTTAACATTATCACGGGTTGACGATTGACGCGCGACGGCTTGTGGAAATTCTTGTTTTAAGGTCATCACACCATATATAAAGGCAGGAATTAACATCACCGCAATTTGTAATTGCCAACCTAAACCTGCATCAGTCATAGCTTTTGAAATAAGAGCACCAATAACTATCCCACCCGGGAACCAGACATGAAAACGGTTGAGCATGGTCGTTTTATTATTGGGATAGGTTTCTGCGATTAATGGATTACAACCAGCCTCTACCGCACCATTAGCAAAACCAATAAAAAAAGTTGAGATAAGTAATCCCCAAAATCCTTCAGCTGACATGGTCAAAAATAGCCCCGCTAAATGAAAGATAAAAGCAA
Source organism: uncultured Colwellia sp. (assembly GCA_963933115.1). GTDB lineage: Bacteria > Pseudomonadota > Gammaproteobacteria > Enterobacterales > Alteromonadaceae > JALJPB01. Next base: position 96,861 of record CAWVSL010000008.1, on the reverse strand, counting down.
TAAGCAGTAATTTTTTAGCACCTAGGGTGTTGTATAAAGCGCCACCGATCATCATAGCAACAGGGAAACCAAGAAATGCCATTGCATTAACCCAGCCTAATTGACTATCATTCAAAGCAAATTCTTGTCCTAATTGACTTAAAATCCCTGCACGAATGGCGAAGGTCATCGATGTAACGAGCAACGCTAAACAACAAATAATGAATATTCGTGAAGATGCTTTTTCGCTACTGGATTTAATCGCTGTCATTTTCTTTTTCCTTATTTCAGCCCTAAAAGGCGTTTATTATTATTATCATCTGTGGCTACTGCAGCAAAATCATCAAACGCTTTCTCTGTTGGATTAATGATGTGCTCAGCAATAAATTTAGCGCCTTCTTTAGCGCCATCTTCAGGATGTTTTATACAACATTCCCATTCAAGTACCGCCCAACCGGTAAAACCATATTGAGTGAGTTTACTAAAAATGGCGTTAAAATTAATTTGTCCATCACCCAGTGAACGAAAACGTCCAGGGCGATCCTGCCAAGCTTGATAGCCACCATAAACGCCACTGCGACCTGAAGGATTAAATTCAGCGTCTTTGACATGGAAAGCTTTAATACGTGAGTGATATAAATCGATGAAAGCCAGGTAATCGAGTTGCTGTAACACAAAGTGGCTAGGGTCATATAAAATGTTAGCCCGCGGATGGTTGTCTACCGCTTCAAGAAAACGTTCAAAGCTTGCCCCATCATGTAAATCTTCACCCGGATGCAGTTCATAACAAACATCAACACCTGCTTCATCAAACGCGTCTAATATCGGTAACCAGCGATTAGCTAATTCTTCAAAACCTAATTCAACTAACCCTGGTGGTCGTTGTGGCCAAGGATAAAAGGTGTGCCATAACAAGGCCCCTGAAAAAGTGGCATGAGCTTTTAAGCCCAAACGAGCACTAGCTTTCGCCGCACACTTTAATTGATCAATTGCCCACTGGGTTCTTGCTGCTGGATTATTACGGAGTTCTTTTGGCGCAAAACTATCAAACATTTGATCATAAGCGGGGTGTACGGCCACTAATTGACCTTGAAGATGAGTTGAAAGCTCGGTTATCTCTAATCCGGCATCAGCTACAATCGCCGTTATTTCGTCACAATAACGTTGACTTTTTGCTGCTTTAGCTAAGTTAATAAGTCTTGGGTCTGTTGGTAATTGTATACCCTTGTAACCCAAACTAGCCGCCCAATGGCATAAAGAAGGCAGATCATTAAATGGTGCTTCTTCTCCCATAAATTGAGCAAGAAAAATAGCAGGGCCTTTAATCTTTTCCATTCGTTTGGTGCTCTTTTTTATCATGAAATGTCTCTTAATACTTTATTTTGTTCATTGGAATTAATCGCGGGAATCGTTATTTTTTGTGGCTCTAATGAAAATTTATGCCACTTAAGTTCAGACTGACTTGCCGCGACAACATTCTCAATAAATGCCATACCTCTGATGGCAGAATCGATACCGGGTACATCTTTTATTGCCGCTTCATTCGTATCAATAGTATCAGTAGTGTCAGCAAATAATCTGTTGCGTATTTGATATGAAAATTGGGTGTAAATATTGGCAAACGCTTCTAAGTAACCTTCGGGATGGCCTGCAGGTGTTCTCATGTTTGCTTGGGTTATCGCATTCATTTCACCAACACCAGCGCGAAGTAATTGACTCGCTTTATCCGAATACTTCATCCACAGACTGTTGGGCTCAAGCTGCGACCATTCAATACTTGCTGTTTCGCCATACACTCGTAATTTGAGGCTATTCTCTTCACCCACTGATATTTGACTGGCTTGTAAAGTGCCTTTTGCACCAGAATTAAAACGAAGTAATACGGTACCGTCGTCGTCGAGTAATCGGCCTGTAACACTGCTAGATAAATCAGCGCATACCTCTGTAATAACAAGACCGGTGACATATTCAGCAAGGTTAGCCGCATGAACACCAATATCTGCCATACAGCAACTAATACCTGACTTTTTAGGATCTAAGCGCCACGCGGCTTGTTTACTATCTTCATCACTTTTATTAGCTAACCAACCTTGTGGATATTCAACTACAATCTTTTTGATTTTACCTAGTTGTCCTTCCTTGACACGAGCCCTGGCTTCTTTAACCATAGGGTAGCCAGTGTAAGTATGGGTTAAGCCATACAATAAGCCTGTTTTTTCAATAATAGTTTTCAGCGCTAATGTTTGTGCTAAGTCTACGGTTGCCGGTTTATCAGACATGACATGAAAACCATGTTCAAGCGCCATTTTAGCCACAGGAAAATGTAAGTGATTTGGTGTGACAATAGCGACCATGTCTATGCGCTTATCATTACCAAGTTTCGCTTCTTGGGCAAACATTTCTTGATAAGAGCTATAACACCTAGTTTTATCTAAATAAAGGGCTTCACCTGATGCCACTGAATTATGGGGATCAGAACTAAAGGCGCCACAAACCAGTTCAATTTGATTATCTAGCTGTGCAGCTATACGATGAATAGCCCCAATAAAAGCCCCTTTGCCACCACCAACCATGCCCATTCTAATTTTACGCATTCCACCCAACTTTTTTTAATCATCTATTTGGTAATATAATAAGATGACATATCATCATTAAATTATCATTTATCCTGAAATTACCTATTTACTATAAAGATATTTTTCTGTGTAGTGTTAACAGTAAATCGGTTATGTATGCAATAAAATCGGCGTCACTTTTGATTTTATATTGTAGTCATGGATTAATTTTAGTGGATTTATAGAATATAGGCGCGGGTTTATTCATTAGCTTTTATATCGATATATGAGATATAAATAATAAGTAATTGAAGAGAATATATTTAATAATATATTGTAAAGTATGAGGATTTTTATTTTTTAGTCTGTATTGAAATTAATTTGAGTATGGGTTACTCACTGGGTTAATTACTATTTAGTTAGGCGGGGAATAAAAAATGCCGCAAGGAGTTTTTAGACAACCTTCGGCAATAATGACCAATAAACGAATTATAATAATGGTTACAAATTCTGCCGATGATATAAAGGGATATGTAACCAGAACAACTAACCGTTAACTGCGTCTTTCAATGCTTTGCCGGCTTTAAAAGCAGGAACTTTTGCTGCGGAAATTTGAATCTCTGCACCTGTTTGAGGATTACGACCCGTACGAGCAGCACGGTCATTTACTTTATAAGTCCCAAAACCAACTAATGCGACATCACCACCATTAGCTAATTCAGTTGTTACTGCACCAATTAAACTCTCTAAAGCACTGCCAGCTGATGCTTTAGATATGTCTGCGCCTTCAGCAATTTTCGCTACTAATTCACTTTTGTTCATGATTTTTGTTCCTTAATTTATTATTGTCATCAACATACTAAGAAATAACAGTGAATTGAGCAATAGAAATCTTATTATTCGTGGGTATTATCATAAATATTTTATATAGCTAGTTTTTATTTCTCTGTATTAAGAGGTTAAATTAAAGATTAACTATTTAAAATAAACATATAAAAAACAATAGTTAACTTAGATTTTAAATGATATTAGCGCAAATAAATAAGAGTAAATCGTTCTTTTTTAGTTGAAGCCTTAGAGCTAAAATTTTTAGTTTTACTCTTTTCTAATATCCTAATTTTTAACAAAAATTGTATTTTTTCATAAAATTATCACTTTAACCTAATTGCTTACCTATTTTTTATATTTACATTTAATGCATATTTTCCATTATTTGTGAGTTTTCATTGTTGTTTATATTGTGACTCTTTATTAATGGTATAATTCTATTCAAATTCTATTGAGCGTCGCCTACATTTAAGGCAATATTTGTTTGGAATTTTTTCACCATGACCATGATCTGAATATCAACATTTACAATTAAAAGCTCATAGTGTTTATTGAGCTGACAGGAACATAAATGAAACCTAATGTAAAACCGGCAAATCCAAATTTTTCTTCGGGCCCTTGTACTAAACGTCCTGGTTATGATCTTAGTTCATTAAACATTGACAGCCTAGGTCGTTCTCATCGAAGTAGTATAGGTAAAGAACGTTTAAAAAAAGCCATTGATGAAACTTCACGGTTATTAAGTTTACCATCAGGATATAAAGTTGGCATAGTACCTGGATCTGACACCGGAGCCATGGAAATGGCGATGTGGTCTTTATTAGGTGAACGTCCGGTTGATGTTTTTGCGTGGGAGTCTTTTGGCTCTGGTTGGGTAACAGATGTTGCCAAACAATTAAAACTTGACGATGCACGTCCTTTTGTAGCCGACTATGGTCAACTACCAGACTTTACAAAATCTAATCCTGATCACGATATTATTTTTACCTGGAACGGGACTACTTCAGGTGTGAAAGTTGATAATGCAGATTGGATAAGCGCTGACCGCAGTGGCTTAACCATTTGCGATGCGACGAGTGCTGTTTTTGCTATGGATATTGACTGGCATAAAATTGATGTCGCTACCTTTAGTTGGCAAAAAGTACTAGGTGGTGAGGGCGCTCACGGCATGCTGATTTTAAGTCCAAGAGCAGTTGAACGTCTTGAGTCTTATACACCAGCATGGCCATTACCTAAAGTATTTCGTTTAACAAGTAACGGTAAATTAATTGAGGGTATCTTTAAAGGAGCCACTATTAATACGCCATCACTTTTATGTGTTGAAGACTACCTTGATGCTTTATCTTGGATTGATAGCATTGGCGGTTTACCAGCGGCTATTGAAAAAAGCCAAGGGAACTTAAATGTTTTAGAGGAATATGTTGCAGAGAATGATTGGATCGACTTCTTAGCTAAAAGCGCAGAAATTCGTTCAAATACCAGTGTTTGTTTTCAAATAAAAGCGAATAATGAACAAATTGAAACCATGATTAAACTATTAGCTGATGAGCAGGTCGCTTTTGATATTGGCGCCTACAAAGATGCACCTTCTGGTTTAAGAATCTGGTGTGGTGCAACAGTACAAAAATCAGATCTGCTGGCCTTACTGCCTTGGTTGACTTGGGCTTATCAACAAGCCACAGAGTAAATGAACATATAGGAGTGTGGATGATTGTTTGGAAAAGCGAATGAGATTTATCACACTTTTTTTATGTGTTCATTATTGAGGAAACAATTATGCATATTGATAGCGCTAATCTCAATAACCTGAAGACGCTGTGGCAACGTTATGGCGCTCGATTATTATACGAAGATGATAATGGTCAGCTACGAAAAAGTATCAGTTGGCCTAACCGTGCATGGGCCAATATCGCATGGCCGGTATCCGTTGAAAGCTTGGAGCAAACGGGCAAAGTGTTACCTAATGGCACACTCTTCCCGCTGTGGCCGATGATGAGCGAAGATGGTTCAGCCTCACCACGAGAAACTGTTGATGCGTTAGTCGATAATAGCTGTGACTGGCAACGGGCCTTTCAGCACACAGCCATGGTCCTTCCTCTTGATAAGCAACAACACATTAACACTCAAGAGGTCCGATTCCCGATAAGTATTAAACGCCTTAGTGACGAGGCAGATATTGCAGCCTGGGTAGCCACTGGGAGTAAGGCGTTTGGCTATAGCATTGATTCAAAAGTTATTGTGCCGCTTCTTGATTGCGAAGATATACAGATATTGTTGGCCTATAACAAAAACTTACAGCCTGTTGCTACAGGGTTATTGTTTAAAACGGGTGATGTTGTCGGTATTCATCAGATTGGAGTACCAGGTGATCATCGAGGTAAGGGGTACGCGACGCAAATGATGCGCCTCCTTATTCAACGTGCCGACAAATGGCAGGCAAACTATGTTGTGCTGCAAGCTTCAGAGGCAGGAAGACTGGTTTATCATAAATTAGGCTTTGTTGATCAATTTTTAATTACTTACCTAAAAAAATATAAAAGTTGACCCGCGGTATGTCACTCAAATTTTGGCATAATGAAAACTAGCTATTTTGCTTTAGTTGCTCGAATTATGAGTATTTTAAAATTTATTTTATGAGCTAAAAAAAAAGGACATCAAATGATGTCCTAAAATGTACAGTTTAAGCAGTAAAAACACTTTGCGTTACAAGAATCGGGGAGATTCGAAAACAAGTTAATTCTATAGCTATCAATTGCCATCAGCAAACGAGAATATTTCACTCAATAGGTGAAGTATTTTCACTTATGAGCATTAGCATCATAGATGTGTTTTTAATACTGAAATAAAGCGATCTATTTTATCTTTATTAATATCTAGATGTGTAACTAAACGCATGTTTTCACTTGGTGTCAGCATGATTTTTTGGGCTTTTAGATTATTTGCAATTGAAAAAATATCAACCGTTTTATCAATTTTGACAAAAACCATATTAGTCTCCACCTGCTTAAGTTCAACTGAAAAACCGTTGATATTGTTAAGCTGTTTTGCGAGATACTGAGCGTTTTCATGATCTGTTTTTAGTTTGCTAATGTTATCTTCGAGAGCAATTTTGGCCGCAGCGCAAAGAATGCCAGCTTGCCGCATACCGCCACCCAGAACTTTTCGCCATCTTCGGGCTGTTTTGATGAACGCATCTGAACCAAATAGCAATGAACCAATAGGCGCTCCAAGCCCTTTAGATAAACATACGGTCATACTATCAAAGTATTGGGTAATCTCAGTTATTTCAACGTCTAATGCGGTTGCAGCGTTATATACTCGGGCGCCGTCTAAGTGGAGACTTAATTGGTGTTCATTAACAAACTCTCTAAGTTCAGCCAAATAATTCAAGGGTAGTACTTTGCCATTAATGGTGTTTTCTATACTGACTAACTTTGTCTGGGCAAAATGCGAGTCATCTGGTTTTATAGCCTGCTTAAGTTTTAATAGGCTAATAGTGCCATCTTTTTCATTATGAATAGGTTGTGGTTGAATAGAGCCAAGTACTGCAGCACCACCGCCTTCAAATTTATAATTATGCGCCTGTTGACCACATAAATATTCGTCACCGCGCTGACAATGTACCATCAGTGCCAATAAATTAGCTTGAGTACCGGAACTACAAAATAATGCGGCTTCAAAATTATGTTGCTTTGCTGCCCATTGCTCTAAATCATTTACTGTAGGGTCATCGTTATAAACATCATCTCCTACTTCAGCTTGGGACATAGCATGACGCATTTTTTTACAAGGTTTAGTAACGGTGTCAGAGCGAAAGTCAATCATGTCATTGTCCAAAATTGAAGTTAAAAAGAGTTTAATAGACTCGAATGAATACTGTAACCATATGAATTAAAACAGAGTATACGTGATTATTAATAATTTTAATTGATTTATTAATATAATAGTAAGGACGATATAATAAGAGGAAATTTAATGTGATTACGTGTACTAGACCCTCTCGTTAGAGTGCTACATTTTTGATAACAAAGTACTCTGGCCAAATTTCTTTAACTGAGCTTTCCCACTCTTGATCTGGCGTTTCATCAATTAATAGTCTTAACCAATACTTCGCCCATTTTCGCACGCTTTTTCCTGTTTTGCTTAATTTTAATGGGGAGTATCGACACTTATAAAAAAAACCATCGTATTCAACTACTTGATGATTTTTAACCCTTTGATGTAAAATCATCAATTTTTCACTAATTATTTCTACTTCAGTAAAAGGTATAAGCCCATTATTTTTTAGATCAATCAATATACGGGCTTTTTTGATACAGACCTCAGTATGAATGTCGATATGAGGGGTATATATCTGACCTGAGAGACCGTAAATAGATTTAAGTTCTCTGTCAGCAAGAATTCTCAGTGGTTGTAATTCTTTATTGATATTGTCTAGATCATTAATTGAGAACATATAAACGTTATAAATCGAGTTAGGTGAGAAGATTTCTTAGCTTGAATCTAACGTTCAGACAACCAACAAAGGAATGCTTTAAAATCAGACGAGTTTGAAAAAGAAACATTACTTTTACCAAGCGCATGGTTAATCACAACGTGGTTATTATTGACAGAAATTGAATGCACTGGTTGCATTATAGGGATCTGTTGACCATTGTATGTATAAGACATAATAAAACTCTAAAAAGTTGGCGTTAAAACGCCGAATATAAACACAACTTATTATTGTTTTTGACCAAATCGAAAGATTGAGTATCTGTAAACTTTCTGGAAGCCAAATAAATAAGTAAAATTTCTAAAGATGGCTGACTAGATGAAGGAAAGGCATAACAATAGGTAATAAATAATATGTCAGTAAAGAGGAAGGGGCTACTCACAATATTTTTCTAGTATATGTGAAGAACAAATAATATACAACTGCTAACCTGTATAAGTTATGAGCGAATTTGAACCTTGATGTCATTTAATCGCTTTAGCCGGCGTTTGCCGTTTATCTGAGGTTATGTATAAAATATCAAGAGTGAGGAATGAATACTTTTTAAATGACAGGATAAGTTTTAAAAACGTATCTTTAAAAAATTTTGTAGATGGCAACACATGTTCATAAAGAATATGACTTCTAAACTCCCTCCTAAATCAATATTTAACATAGGAAGTGTTGCCACCTAACGCTTAATTTTTCCATATTTACCTTAATTATTATATATCAACTGTCTCATTTGTTACTTCATCGTTTTTACTTTCAACATCCCACTGACTAATAGAAATATTTTTTATTTCATATATAAAGTCAGACATTAAATGAAAATAACTGGTCATGTTTTTAATCATTTTTGTACTCCTAAATTGTCTTAATGGTAATAGTCTAGGTGTGTAACTAAATTATTGTATGGTTAAATTAGTTATTTATACTTAGCTAATTTTAAGTTGTGTGTAGTGATTGGATTTGAATCAATTAAAACAGCTGTGGTTAAATCCTCTATTGCACCAGCGATATCATCGTTTAAATACCTTGATACACCACGATTACTGTAACTAACAGATTTAATATAAGTTACTTGTTTATTATCTTTCTTTATTGTCTTTAAATCATTAATAGCAGAGGTACAGGCTGACTCTGATTTATCGATATTGCTCGTTTTTATATACGCTGTGCACAAACCCATTTTTGATTCAAAAGTTGAATTAATCGTGTTGTTTCGTGTTAGGTAATTAATACCTTTAGCATAATTACCTAAGGCGATTGAGCGGCTACCTAGATAGTCTTTAACGATAGCGAGTTTAAACGAGCTACTATTCTCAAGGGCTGATACAGAACTTGTAAAGGCGCTAGATACTATTAGCGTGGTTAATAAAGTATGTTTAATATTCATGTGTTTTCTCTTTAAGTGACGTATCAATTTGATACACCCTTACTATAAAAATTTATTGGTTATCTGACAAACGAGATAAATACACTCATGGAGTGAATAAATTTCACCTCGGATTAATTAAAGGGTTTCCTTAAACAGCAAAGGTTTTTTTAACCCAGTCAGCAAACAGGGTAAGTTCACGATTGTTTTCCATATTTTCGTGTTGAACTAAATAATACCTATCATTAGTGTTTAGCTCTTCGTCAAATAACTTAATGAGTGATTGTTCTGAAAACCACGCCTTAGTAGCCGGCAATGGAACTAAGGCTATACCCATACCTTGCTGTGCTGCACGGACAACACCAAACATACTATCAAACTGTATGATTTGTTTAGGATCAAAATCGATGACATTTGCTTTGTCCGCCCATTGATGCCATGACCAAGGACGAGACTGATGGAGTATTAAAGGCGTATTTTTTAACGCATCAAACCCTAAGTTTTTTAGCTTCCGGTAGAGTTTTTTATTACAGGCCGGGGCATAATAGATTGGGAATAGCTCATGAATTACATTGGCATTTGGCTTGCCTCTTGAAAGAACTACTGATAAATCAGCTCGTTGCGATGATTCGCCACCCGCTTTTATTGTTTCAAGTTGCAGATTGATTTCTGGGTTTTTTTCCGACCATTCACTCAAGCGTGGAATAAAGAGCTCGTTAGCAAAAAACTCAGGCAAAGAGATGACGATTGTTTTATTTTGTTGGTTATGGGTAAACTCTGAAATTGTTGATTCTAACTTGTTAATTAACGGCTGAATTGACAGATAAAATTGCTTACCTGCAGAGGTTAGCTCTATTGAACGGACATTTCTTTTAAATAAAACGGTACCTAATTGTTCTTCAAGTTGTTTTATTTGATGACTAACGGCTGATGGCGTAAGAAATAACTGTGCAGCAGCATGTTTAAAGCTTAAACATTTTGAAGCAACACAAAAAGAACGTAAGCCACGAATAGGGGTTTGAATGGGCATATATTACTATTTTTAATGGAGACAAGACTAATAAGCAATAGTTAAGCCAATACCTATCTTATTGTTAAAAATGACTTTATTGTATTTTGGTTTCCGATACTTTTTTACAATTGCACTTCTTTAGTGCAGCTGCACTTGTGATTAATGAATTTAAGACAGATTTAAAAAAAAGGGCACCGAGAGGTACCCTATAAGTTAAACAATATTTACTTAAAGAATCAGGGGTGATTCAAAACACCTTCATCATACGGTTGTCTTATCATCACAGCAAACGAGTTAAATTCATTTATCAGGTGAATTTTTTTAATTCATTTACCTGATAAATTTAGCGAGAAACGTTATATCAGTATAATTGAGTATAACGAATCAACTATTATTATCTTGGGTATGTTGGAACGTTGGACAGCTTGATATGTAAACTTACGGTTATGATTACTTTCATTACAAATAGTTTATATTTGGGTATCAAGTAGTTAGTAAAATTTAAAGGGGTTGTTGCGACTATAAGTCCTTAAATCAGAGGGACAATGCCCTTTGCGCTAACGCTTACTTGCCCCATTTTTTTTAATTATCGAGTAATTAAATTTTGCATTCGTTATTATTAATGATGTAGTTTGTGTTTTATATTTGGCTAGTTGAAATAAATTGAGAGATAGCAATGAATAGTGTTGAAGTGAATTTTGATGGCTTAGTTGGGCCAACGCATAATTATGCAGGTCTATCCGAAGGTAATGTAGCGTCAGTATCAAATGCTCAAAATAGTTCAAACCCTAAGGAAGCAGCATTACAAGGTTTAAAGAAGATGAAAGCTTTGTATGACATGGGCTTAAATCAAGGCGTATTCGCGCCACAAGAGCGACCTGACATATACACATTAAAAAGATTAGGGTTCCAAGGAACAGATGCTCAAATATTGGCCGCGGCATATCAAACATCACCCATGCTATTAGCATCATGTTGCTCAGCTTCAACTATGTGGACGGCTAATGCAGCAACAATATCGCCATCAGCCGACACTTTAAACGGTAAAGTTCATTTTACCGCGGCCAATTTGGCGAATAAATTTCACCGTTCATTGGAGCCAAAAGCCACGAGCAATATACTTAAAGCCATGTTTGCAGACAATCGACATTTTGAGCATCACCAACATTTAAATGACAATGAACATTTTGGTGATGAAGGGGCTGCTAACCATACCCGTTTATGCGAGGGATATGGTGATACGGGCTTAGAAATATTTACTTTTGGCCGTTTCGCTTTTAATCGTAATAAACCCGCACCCATAAAATATCCAGCAAGACAGACTATAGAGGCGAGTCAAGCAATTGCTCGATTACATGGGATTTCGAGTGAAAATACTATTTTTGTTCAGCAAAACCCGGCAGTAATCGACCAAGGCGTTTTTCACAATGATGTTATTGCGGTAGGTAATCAAAATGTTCTTTTTTATCATGAGCAAGCCTATCTAAATAAGGATGCCTTCAAAGACGAAGTTTTACGAAAATATAAAGGTGAGGCCCTTCATTTAGTTGAAGTTTCTACTGAAGAAGTCTCTATTAAGGATGCTGTAAACACCTACTTGTTTAATACGCAAATAATCACCTTAAAAGATGGTTCTATGGCTATTATAGCGCCGACACACTGTCGAGATAACCCTAAGGTCAATCAATATTTACAGTCATTAATCGCCACTAATAATCCCATCAAAAAAGTTATCTTTTTTGATGTCAATGAAAGTATGAAAAATGGTGGAGGACCGGCATGCTTGCGTTTAAGAGTAGCGCTGACCGAGCAAGAATTACTTGCTGTGAATCCCTCTTGTTTATTGACCAACACATTATATGAGAAACTAGTGACTTGGGTTAATAAATATTATCGAGATCAATTGGTGATAGATGATTTAAGAGATCCCCAATTACTCATTGAATCTCGAGAGGCACTTGACGAACTTTCTCAACTGTTGTCTTTGGGGGATGTTTATCAGTTTCAGCAATAGATAATACTTTATTTATTATCAGTACCTTATAAAAAAAGCCTCAAAATTTATTTTGAGGCTTTATGAAAAATAGTCCCCGCTTATTTATTCCAAGCGAACAAAATTATTGTTGAAACCCCTTAGTTACTGCTTGCCCATCATCAAGCACTCTGAATAAGTTACCACTTTATATTTGTTCAATATTAGAATTGGAGTAGCCGGGCTTCACTAGCTCTAAGGTGACATTAAAGGTTTCTGATGCATCACTTCAGCCTTCGACACCACTATCAAAGCTAATGTCTTCATGGTCTATACAATAACCTATATATTTAAACAATGGATTAGTTCTTTTTTACTCGCCCAATTTATCAATAACTAATCGATTAAATTCATATTAAAAAAGAAATGGATCAATTTTAATGTACCTACCCTAGATAAAATTAGTGCCCCAGTTAGTGGGATTTAGAAAAGGGGGTATTTCGTGCCTATGAACTTATCTGAATGACAGGATGAAATTATATATAGGGTGCAGAGTTTTTGGGGTAAGGGAGTTTATAGGTGCTAATGAAACACCTATAGAATTCGACCAATCGATAGATACAAAAAAGCCCTAACCGAGGTTAGGGCTTGATGCTTCCTACGAAGGAATGGTGCCGACTGCCGGAGTCGAACTGGCGACCTACTGATTACAAGTCAGTTGCTCTACCAACTGAGCTAAGTCGGCACACAAAGCTGTGTGCAGTATCAAGTGATACTTTGGCACCAAAGAAGTATTAACTATAGAGTAAACACTTCTTCAATATAGGTTAATTAAAAATGGTGCCCCGACCCGGATTTGAACCAGGGACACGAGGATTTTCAATCCTCTGCTCTACCAACTGAGCTATCGGGGCGCTATCTTTAATTTGTCTTTTTCGGCTTTGCCTTGAAGACGGGCGCTATTAGACTGTTTTTCCTTTTCTACGTCAACACTTATTTTTTAATAATTGTTTGTTTGCTGTTTTTTTCTGCTGTTCGCTGTTTTTAAGTGCAAAAAACGATTGGTTTTTGATTTTTACGATGGCATAAAGTCAGTTAATCATTTAATTACAAGACAAGGCCTGAGATAATTTTAATCATAAGAGGGTTGTTTTACCCTTAAATTTATCTACTTTTATCTCAGCTCGCTAGGACATTATTGAAAATTATTTAGCGGGAGGCACATAACCTTCAATAACAGGCTCTTTCCCTTCAAACAGATAAGCAACCATAGCGGATTCTAAAAAAACACGATCATCAGCATTCATCATGTTCATTTTTTTTTCATTGATCAACATGGTTTGTTTCTTTTGCCAAATCCCCCAAGCTTCCTTTGATATATTATCAAAGATACGCTTACCAATGTCACCTGGGTAAAGTTGAAAATCTAGACCATCGCCTTCTTTTTTGAGATTTTGACAAAATACAGTTCGGCTCATAATATATTCTCTTTTTGCGTTATTAGTTAGGTATTAGTGGCTACTTAAGTAGACTAATCAGTTTTTTTGTTGAGGCAGCAAGACCCACAGATTGTTCAATGTTGAGATCATACCATTGTTGTTTATTGTTTTCGTTTATTTCTTGCGATGGTAAGCACTGACAATCAACAATAATGGGTTGGATATCTAGATGAAAATGACTAAAGGTATGGCGAAAGGCAGCCATTTCCACCTGGGTTGTTTCTTTAAGGTTAAGCTTGGTGAGAAGTTTGGTAATATCTTTTTTTTCTGATACTTCTAAAAAACACCACAAACCACCCCAAATACCTGTAGGTGGACGTTTCTCCATTAATACCTCATTTGTATTTTTTGTTTGCATTCGAGGAATAACCATAATGGTTGATTTTACTGGTGTGAGCTTTTTAGGTTTCTTTTGGGGGAAATTGGCTTGTTCACACCCTGCGAAAGCCAGACAAGAGCTCTGAAGCGGGCATTGATGACATAAAGGTTTACTTCGGGTACAGACCATGGCACCAAGGTCCATCATCGATTGGTTGAAATGGCCAACATTATTCTTTGGTGTTAATGCCTGTGCTATTGGCCACAAGGCTTTTTCATATTTAGCTTGAGCATTATGGCCTTCAACCAAGTAACACCTTGCTAATACGCGTTTGACGTTGCCGTCTAAAATTGCGTGATGTTTATTTAATGCCAAACTTAATATAGCACCTGCAGTTGAAGGACCTATACCTGGTAAAGCGACAACTTGCTCAATATTTTCAGGGAAACATCCGTTGTAATCATTAGCGATAATTTTTGCGGCTTTATGTAAATTACGGGCTCTGGCGTAATAGCCAAGTCCGGTCCAATGATGCAAGACATTATCTTCATCGGCATTGGCTAATGCCTTTATAGTGGGAAAACTTGCCATGAATTTTTGATAATAGGGGATCACAGTAGCGACTTGCGTTTGTTGCAACATGATCTCAGAAATCCATACTCGATAAGGGGTTTTGTCTTGCTGCCAAGGCAAGTGCTTACGGCCTTGCTTTTCATACCAATTAAGCATGTGTTGGCTGAATTTTTTGGCCGACGAGGGGGATATTTTTACGAGTGCAACAGCATTAGCCATAAAATGAGTATTGTTAGTTTTTAGTGCCAACTAGTCTAGCTAAGTTACTGATATTTTGATATCTAAATCATAGCTATTGGACTATTCAATTTAGTACGGTAAAATGCGCACAATGTAAATTACTGTTGGAATTGAAAATGAAATTAAATGCTAAAAACCGCAACCGTCGCTTAAGAAAAAAACTCCGCGTAGATGAATACCAAGAACTAGGTTTTGACCTAGCATGGAAATTACCTGACGATACTAACAGTGAAGGTATTGATAACTTTATCGTTAAATTCTTCAATGACATTATTGAACCGAACAGTTTAGGCTTTGGTGGTGAAGGCGATGTCCTATGGCACGGTATTATTTGTACACAAAAAATAGGTAAATGTACTGATGAACATCGTTCGATGGTAGAGAAGTGGTTGAACGATAACGGTGCTACGGCAGTTTCAGTTAGTGAGTTATACGATGTCTGGTGGGCTGAATAGCGCTTTCTCGTCATCAATGAACATTATACCGTGTTGTTTATATTGTTTTTTCATCATGTGGTAAATAAGTGCTGTAACAAATAATATAAACGCGTTACCTAAGGTTTATTGATTTAGAGTGAATGACCTGAACAGGTAGTTTTATAGCGAATCGACAATGATAGTAATCAGACCTCCAGAAAAGAAAAAGATATGACTGATATAGACAATGACAACCGTACTCACAAAACTATTGAGCAGGCGGAACAAGAAGGTAAATATATTCGCAAAATTCGTAGTTTTGTTAAACGTGAAGGGCGATTAACTAATGCACAAGGCCGTGCTCTGGAAGAGCATTGGGCGAAAATGGGCTTAAATTACCAAGATGGTTTACTCGATTTTTCTGATGTATTTTCTAATAACAACCCTGTGGTACTAGAAATTGGTTTTGGTATGGGGAAGTCTTTAGTTGAGATGGCTAAAGCTGCTCCCGAGATTAACTTTATTGGCGTTGAAGTTCATCGTCCTGGTGTGGGTGCTTGTATTGCGCTGGCGCAAGAAAACGAAGTTGTTAACTTGAAGGTTTACGAGCATGATGCCATCGAGATCCTTGCTCATTGTATTCCTGACGCAAGTTTAACCACGGTACAATTGTTTTTCCCAGACCCTTGGCATAAGAAAAAGCATCATAAACGCCGTATTGTCCAAGCTGATTTTGTTGAAACTATTCGTCAAAAGCTGCAAATTGGTGGTGTTTTCCATATGGCCACAGATTGGGAAAATTATGCTGAATGTATGTTGGAAGATATGCAAGGTGCACTAGGTTATAAAAACTTATCAGAAAATAACGATTATGTCCCTCGACCTGACTCCCGGCCATTAACTAAATTTGAAAATCGTGGTCAACACCTAGGTCACGGTGTTTGGGATATTCAATTTAGCCGAGAAGATTAATCAGCCGCTAAGTACTAAGGTAATTTATCTTGTTCAATAAAAAAAAGGTGCTGACTGTTTTTAATATTGCCAGTATCTTTTAACCATTGTTCATCAATAATATCTCGTATCAGTGCCGCTTGTAATATTCTTACCTTGTATTGTCCCCAGTAATAGAGTGTTGCTTGTTGATGAATCTCATTGTTGGGTAACAACTCAGTCCGTGTTTCATTAAGTTCAGTAATGATGTGCTCAAATACTTTGGGTTTAAGCTCTTGTTCCAGGTGTTGTTTAAATTTAGTAAAACGTTTGGCCTTAATTAATTGCCAAAAAAACCAACTTAACATCGCGATTGCCGCTGTTGCAAAAAATTCCACGTGACTACTCAATAATATTTTATAAGCTATTTTAACAAGCTAGTTGGGTTTGCCTAGTACATTTATTAATTATTATTGGTTTGATACTTTAAACTGCGCACCTTCATGCATCAATAGTTTGGCTTTTAGGGCTAAACCACCGGCATAGCCTGTTAATTGACCATTAATACCAATAACACGATGACAAGGGATTATGAGCGCAATTTTGTTAGCACCATTGGCCGTTCCTACGGCACGTACTGCTTTTTCATTATTAATTTGTTTTGCTAACCAAGCATAACTTTTAGTTTCACCTTGCTTAATGGTTGATAAAGCTTGCCATACTTTATTTTGAAACGCTGTACCTGTTTGCGCTAGCGGTAATTCAAAGCTATCTCGGTCACCGTTAAAATACTCGGTAAGCTGAAGGCATACGTGTTTAAAAACTTGATCGCTCTGTATAAATTTTTCATCAATGACTAATGGCGAGAGACCTTGCATAAAAGATAATGCCGTTAATCCCTCATTATTGGCAGTAAGTGCGATATCACCTAGCGGTGATTGATAATAAGTGTAATACATAAGTTATCTGCTGTTTGTTAGTTAGTTAGTTTTATTAGGTCATGGCCAATAAGTGCCAAAGGTAAATGGCGGCATAGGCTCGCCATGGTCGCCAACCTTCACCTAATGCTAATATCTTTTTGTTCGTTGGTTTTTTATCATCAAGGGTTAATGCTATGATTTTGCCCAGATCAGCACTGGGAAAAGCATCAGGCTCACTTAATATTGCTTGCTGATATATTTGAATGGTCGGCATCTACAAATTCATCTCAGAGGTATTCCAATCAGTGTATTCCAATATGAGTTAAACTACTGGCGGTTTCGGACACTACTATGGTATTCGTAAAAGGATGTATTGTTTAATCCGGTCTAATTACGGCAAACAGGCTTTTATTAGACCCGGTTAGTTATCCACCCGATTGACACTTCTGTCTTGTTTAAAGGCTAATATGTTATCAGCGATTAACTCTATTAATCGTTGTTGAGCTTGAAAACTTGCCCAGGCGATATGTGCTGTTATCTTTAAATTTGGTAGGTCACAGCCCAAAAGCGGGTGATCTCTCGATGGAGGTTCTTGCTCAAGCACATCAAGTACGGCATAGGCAATTTTTTCATTAGTTAACGCATTAATAAGTGCCTGATTATCAATTAATGCCCCTCGAGCCGTATTGATTAACATTGCTGTTGACTTCATCTCCTGTAAAAAATAATCGCTAACTAATTGTTCAGTTTCGATAGTTTGAGGGCAATGTAAGCTTATGATATCGGCGCTTTGTAAGACCCTAGTAAAGCTGTTTCTACCTTCACGTATTTTACTGGCACTTTTTCGCTCGGCAATCATGACCTTCATACCAAAAGCTTTTGCTAGCCTTGCTACAGACTGGCCTAAGCTGCCATAACCAATAATACCTAAGGTTTTACCCGCCAATTCGTTAATGCCATTACCGTGGTAACAAAAAGTTGGGCTAGTTTGCCATAAGCCTTGCTCAGTATTTTTATGGTGATGACTGGTTTGCGAGTAATACTCGAGTATTTGAGAAAATATATATTGGGTAACGGAGTGGTTGGCGTACCCACTGACATTGGTTACCGCAATACCTAAAGACGTTGCTGTTTTAATATCAACATTATTGGTACCTGTGGCGGCAATGCAAATGAGCTTTAACTTAGGTAATTGTTCTAATATTTTCGCAGATAGTACGACTTTATTGGTAATTATTATCTCAGCATTTTGGCATCTAGAGACCGTGTCGGCGGGCTGAGTTGTCTGATAACAAGTCAGCGCGTCAGTATGCTGCTTGATATGAGTTAAGAGTATTTTGTTATCGAACGTTTGTCGATCAAGGAAAACTGCTTGCATAAATGGATCGTCGTTACTTATATTGACTGAAGTTTATTAGCTTCTAGCATACGGAGTATAGATTTGCTGTGCAAGTCTGGACTTAAGTCGACAAAATTAGAAGGTCTAACTTGCTTTAACGTGATTTTCACAGAGGAACTGGCCTCATATGAATAAGTGTACCTTGGCTCACCTTGTTTTCGTTATTCTAAAAATATTCTTTAAACATCTTGACCAATAAGGCTAGTATTTTCTTTACCAACTCGATATCTTACTTTGGTTTATTAATACCATTTTAATATCAGTAAATAAGAGAACCTAGTGAGTTGATAATGGCTTAATAACAAATTAATTCAATAGACTAGGTTAAATAATCCAGAAGAAGGGCATACCACATGAAGAAAAAAAGTTTTATTACTGTACTCTTTGCAACCATTACACTAATGGCCTGTAGTAATGATAAAGAACCTTTGCCTACAAGCGAAGTAGCTAAAGCAACTGTTGTTATCGACTCAGAAAAGCAAATCAATGCGGGTAATGATGTAGAAAAAGCTAAGTTACAATTACTGGCTAAATGGACTGGCCCATTTGAAGGCGTTCCTGCTTTTGATAAAGTGTCGCTTATTGGCTTAGTTGCTGCTATCGAGGAGGGCATGAAACAGAATTTAGCAGAAATTGATGTGATTGCTAATAATATTGAGCCTGCAACCTTTGAAAACACCATTGTTGAGATGGAGCGTACCGGCGAATTACTCAGTCGAGTCTTTAATTACTGGGGTATTTGGCGTTCAAATATGTCGTCGCCTGAGTTTAGAGAAATTCAAAAAAGTATGGCGCCTAAGCTTGCTGCATTCAATTCTAAAATCAGTCAAAATGAAGCCTTATTTAAACGAGTGTCTTTAGTTTACAACTCGGACGAAGTAAAAGGTTTACGTGCCGATCAACAACGCTTAGTTTTATTAACTTATAATGGTTTTTTCCGAAATGGCGCCACATTACTAGGTGAAGCTAAGCAACGTTATGCTCAAATAAATCAACGTTTAGCGGAACTTCATACTCAATTTTCAAGTAATGTATTATCTGATGAAGAGAGTTACGTTCTTTATCTAACCGATAAACAGCTGGGTGGT
This sequence comes from uncultured Colwellia sp., assembly GCA_963933115.1. Taxonomy (GTDB): domain Bacteria; phylum Pseudomonadota; class Gammaproteobacteria; order Enterobacterales; family Alteromonadaceae; genus JALJPB01. Next base: position 77,279 of record CAWVSL010000008.1, on the reverse strand, counting down.
TTACCCCAATCGGTGATCAATTCAGCAGCCTCCGCAGCAAAAGATCGCCAACGTGAAGGTATATTCGCTATTACCAATACACGTTCTTCAATGGACCCTTTTTTAACTTACTCAACTCAGCGCCAATTACGTCAACAAGTATGGGAAACCTATTATAATCGTGGCGATAATGGTGATGAATTTGATAATAACGCCATTATCGCTGAAATATTAACGCTTCGTCATGAGCGTGTCGGCTTACTCGGTTATAAAAACTATGCGTCTTGGCGTTTAGAAGATCGAATGGCTAAAGCCCCAGAAAATGCGATTGATTTGATGGAGTCGGTATGGCCTGCTGCTATTGCTCGTGTTGATGAAGAAGTGAAAGACATGCTAATTATCGCTAAAGCAGAAGATGATTTAAAAGAAATTAAAGCTTGGGATTATCGCTTTTACGCTGAGAAAGTTCGTCAGTCAAAATATGACCTAGACTCAGACGAAGTAAAGCAATACTTGCAATTAGATAAGTTAAGAGATGCAATGTTCTATGTTGCTGGTCGTTTATTTAACTTTGAGTTTACGCCGGTTACTGATGACTCTGTCCCTGTTTTTCATGAAGACGTTAAAGTATGGGAAGTCAAAGATAAAACATCAGGCGAACATATTGGCTTATGGTATTTAGACCCGTTTGCTCGCCAAGGTAAACGCTCTGGCGCTTGGGCTACTACCTATCGAAGCCATACTACCTATGATGGTAAAACTAATGTGCTATCTTCTAATAATTCAAACTTTAGTAAAGGCGCTCCTGGCGAACCTGCTTTAATTTCTTGGGATGATGCTGAAACTTACTTTCATGAATTTGGTCATGCTTTGCATTTTTTATCCTCTAATGTTGTTTATCCAACCCTTAATGGTGGTGTTCGTGATTACACAGAGTTTCAATCTCAGCTTCTAGAGCGATGGTTATCGACTGATGAAGTGATCAGTAAATACCTAATCCATTATAAAACAGGTAAGGCAATGCCCGCCGATTTAGTCGCTAAAATAAAACAAGCAGCGACCTTCAATGAGGGCTTTAAAACGACTGAATATCTTGCTTCTGCACTCATTGATATGAAACTTCATACGATGGATCCTTCAAACATTGATGTTGATAAGTTTGAACGTGAAACTTTAGCCGCTTTGAATATGCCTGAACAAGTCGTTATGCGTCATCGTACGCCTCAATTTGGCCATGTGTTTAGTAGCGAGGGCTACTCTGCCAGTTACTATGGTTATATGTGGGCAGAAGTACTGACCTCTGATGCTGCCGAGGCCTTTGCTGAAGCGCCAGGTGGTTTTTATGATGCTGATGTCGCTAAAAAGTTAGTTGATCATCTTTTTAGTGTCAGAAATTCAGTGGACCCTGCAGTAGCATATCGTACCTTTAGAGGGCGTGATGCAAAGGTTGAAGCGTTAATGCGTGACCGTGGGTTTCCTGTAAAGTAGGACTAAATGGAGTGATTAGAGAAAATCACTACTAACTACCTCAAAAGCCTTAAAGAGATCCTTTCTCTTTAAGGCTTATTTTATTATCTTTTTTATTATTTACTCTCGTCAGCAATCCATCCACTTTGCCATCATTACCAGCAGCTAAATTAATAATATATTTTCATGAACTCACTCTATTTGAGAAAAAATAAGTTTTTTTTACAGGTTTTGGTGAAATATAATTTCAATATTGGTGTCTTAAAAGAGATAATATTTTATTAAGGTTGCGATAGTTGGTCGATATTGGTAATTTGTACTAAATAATGACTTATAATTAGAACTAAATGCACTTAAATAAGATTGACTTGCGACTTATTGCTATTTTACAACGAGATGCTAGTATCGCTGTTGAAGAGCTTGCTAAGCAAGTTGGGTTAACTAAAACACCTTGCTGGCGGCGTCTTCAAAAACTAGAAAAAAGTGGGATAATTAAACGTAAAGTTGCGCTATTAGATGCTGCCTTGCTTGACTTGAGTGTTTCGGTTTTTGTTCAGGTTAAAACTAGTCGGCATGACAATGATTGGTTAGCTAATTTTTCAGCGACCGTTTCGGCATTTCCTGAAGTAGTCGATTTTTATCGGATGAGTGGTGAATACGACTACTTATTGCGGGTGGTGGTTAAAGATATTGCTAACTATGATGCTTTTTATAAGCGTTTTATTGATGCAACCAATTTAACCAATGTTACCTCTAGTTTTGCTATGGAGGAGATAAAGAGCTCTACTGAACTGCCTCTTATATCTGCTTAGTTTTTTTATAAGGGTTAACCATTATGTCTTCAGAACTAGAGCAGCACTTTTTACCCTTTCGTCAGCAAATTATTGGACAAGATTTAAGCCATAAAATTGGTGAAAAAGACCAAGCTATTATTTATGCTGACTGGACTGCCAGTGGACGACTCTATCATCCCATTGAGAGCTACATTTCTAATACACTTGGCCCTTATATAGCCAATACTCATACAGAAACCAACTTAACTGGCAGTACAATGACCTTGGCCTATCACCAAGCGCAAAAAGTGATTAAGCATCATGTTAATGCTTGTGATAGCGATATTTTGATTACCTCAGGTGCAGGTATGACCGATGTAATAAATAAATTCCAGCGTATTTTAGGATTACGCATCCCCGAGCGTATGCAGAAACAAGTACAGTTCAGTGAGGCTGAAAAGCCAGTTGTGTTTATTACCCATATGGAACATCACTCTAATCAAACAACATGGTATGAATGTGATGTTACTTTAGAGATTATTGACCCAGATGAAAATGGTTTACCTTCGCTGGCTCATTTAGAAGTATTGTTAGCAAAATATCAAGACCGGCAAGTGAAAATAGGTTCATTCTCTGCGTGCTCAAATGTTACTGGTATTAAAACACCTTATTACCAGTTAGCTGAGATAATGCATAAGCATGAAGGGGTTTGTTTTGTAGACTTTGCTTGCTCAGCACCTTATGTCCATATTGACATGCATCCAATGAATAAAGCTCAAACTCTTGATGCTATTTTCTTTTCGCCACATAAATTTTTAGGTGGTCCAGGAAGCTCTGGAGTACTCGTTTTTAATAAAACCCTCTATAAAAATAAAGTCCCAGATCACCCTGGTGGTGGAACAGTTACTTGGACTAATCCTTGGGGAGAACACAGCTTTTTTAATAATATTGAGATTAGAGAAGATGGTGGCACTCCGGGATTTTTACAATGTATACGCACGGCCTTAGCAATAAAAGTGAAGGATGCTATGGACGTTAAAAAAATTACCGCAAGAGAAAAAGAGTTAACCATGTTGGTTATGAATGGCCTAAGTAAAAATAAACAAGTAAAAATACTTGAGCCAAGGGTGACAGAGCGCTTAAGTATCATTTCTTTTTATATTGAAAATGTACATTACAATTTAGTGGTTCGGATGCTCAATGATAAGTTTGGTATTCAAACCCGTGGGGGTTGTTCATGTGCCGGCACATATGGACATATTTTATTAAATGTTGATCACGACACATCACAAAAAATTACCAACCAAATTGATGCCGGCGACTATTGTGAAAAACCAGGCTGGATTCGCGCCTCATTTCATCCAACAACGACAGATAAAGAAGCTCAGTTCGTTGTTGATGCAATCCATTCACTGACTAAAAATATGCAAGTATGGTCTAAAGATTATCGCTTTAATCCGGCAACAGGTGATTTTGAACATCATTCATTAATTATTAATTATGTTGGCCTTGATGACTTTAGTCTTTTTCCTGAAATGTAGCTTAAGTCATAACAAACAATTTTATTAGTCAATTTTTTAATCAAACGTTTATCCATTTTATATACCGAGGGTAATACTTGCCCTTGAGATTTAAATGGTTACTATAAACCTATTTATAAATGACTTTAGCTAGCCTTTGAAAATACTCTTTCGCCAATGGTGGCAAACAAACTGCTATTTTTGCCGCAAAATTCGGCTTTTATTGCTATGGTTAATTATTATGTTAACGACAGACTACTTTTACTTTCAGCTGCTATTTTAATGAGTTTTAAAGTATGGCTTTAATTTATTCACTAATTTTTTTGATCATGAGGTTTAGATATGACTTTACATTGGAGCGACTCCTTAGAAATAGCCTTGGACTTAATAGAACTCCATCCTGATGTTGATCCCCTAAGACTTCATTTTAATGAACTCAGAAAATGGATTTTAGAGTTAGACCGATTTGGTGATGATCCTAATCATTGTGGTGAAAGGGTACTTGAAGCGGTTCAATTAGCTTGGATTGCTGAAATGGATTAATGGCTTTATAATTTCGAATGACTTTATTTGTTATAATTAACATTTATTTTCACTATTTATTTTACTTATACCCTTGTTGTTATAAATAGTTTATTTATAATTGAAATCTATAGTTCTTTTAAATAATGTTTAACGATTTTTACTTATGACATCTTCTTACAAAAAGCCTCTTTATATCTCTTATGCTGGACCTACATTACTAGAAACACCACTTCTTAATAAAGGGAGTGCTTTCACCAAAAAAGAGCGTGGTAGCTTTAATCTAATGGGGCTATTGCCACCTCGCTACGAAACTATTGAAGAACAAGTAGATCGCGCGTATATGCAATATTGTAGCTTTCGCGGTAGTCTAAATAAGCATATCTATTTAAGAGCCATTCATGATAATAATGAAACCTTATTTTATAAACTAGTGCAAGCACATCTAGCTGAGATGATGCCAATCATTTATACACCCACAGTCGGTGATGCTTGTGAGCAGTTCTCTGATATATATCGAAGTTCTCGAGGGTTATTCATTTCGTACGAAGAGCGTCATAATATTGATGATATTTTACGTAATGCCACTAAAAACAAAGTTAAAATTATTGTTGTTACCGATGGAGAACGTATCTTAGGATTAGGTGATCAAGGTATTGGTGGGATGGGTATTCCTATTGGTAAGTTATCTTTGTATACGGCCTGTGGAGGGATTAGTCCTGCCTATACTTTGCCTGTGATGTTGGATGTTGGAACAAATAATCAAAAGTTATTAGATGACCCGATGTATATGGGGTCGCGCCACAAACGTATTAATCAAGAACAGTACAATGAATTTGTTGAGCTTTTTATTAATGCGATAAAACGTCGTTGGCCTCAAGTGATGTTGCAGTTTGAAGACTTTGCCCAGCCTAATGCTATGCCACTTCTTGAGCGTTATCGGGATCAAATTTGTTGTTTTAATGATGATATCCAAGGTACCGCATCGGTTACAGTCGGAACTTTACTGGCTGCTTGTCGAAGCCGTGGTGTTAGATTATCACAATTAAAGGTTGCTTTTGTTGGTGCTGGTTCTGCGGGTTGTGGCATTGCTGAACAAATTATCACACAGATGATTAGTGAAGGTATCACGCCTTTACAAGCGCGTAGCCAAGTTTTTATGGTTGATCGTTTTGGTTTATTAACTCAAGGTATGAAGGGACTAAGAGACTTTCAAGAGAAGTTAGTACAAACTAAAATTTCGTTAGATAAATGGAAAATTGAGGGTGAGTATGCATCGCTTATTGAAGTGATGCATAGTGGACAACCTGATATTCTTATTGGTGTTTCAGGTCAAGCGGGGTTATTTAGTGAACAAGTAATCAAAGCGATGAAGCAACATTGTCCTAAACCCATCATATTTCCATTAAGTAATCCGTCACGACAAGTAGAAGCGACACCAACAGATGTTATTAAATGGACTGATGGCCAGGTTGTTATTGCTACAGGGAGTCCATTTGAACCCGTCGAATACCAAGGAAAAACCTTTCCCATTGCCCAATGTAATAACTCATATATATTTCCAGGTATTGGTTTAGGGGTTGTGTCAGCAAATATTAATCGTATTACTGAGGAAATGTTGATGGTAGCAAGTGAAACCCTTGCTGATGCATCACCATTAGCCAATACTGGTAAAGGTGAGTTATTACCACCATTAACTGAAATTGCCCAATTAAGTAAAAAAATAGCGTTTAATATAGCTAAAGTTGCCTATAAACAAGGTTTAGCTTTAGAGTTGTCTGATGAAATGTTGTTAGCTAAAATTGAGCGAAATTTTTGGACTGCAGATTATCGAGAATATCGACGAATCAGCTATTAAGACTTCGTATGGTATCGAGTTTTTTTTAAATAAACCTCTGAATGGTTTACTCTGACCACGGTAAACCTATTACTTTGATTCCAAAGATCGATTTAATTGTCTTTTTTAATAAAGGAAAGTGACCTTTGATATTAAAATCAGGTGTTGATGTGGTTGTTTGCTGCAGCTAACTCGTCTATAATGCGCCCAAAATTCATCCATTATAATTTATTTATTATGTAAAATAATGAGTTTTTATTTTGGGCGGATGATCTATTGATATTAATTTAACTTAAGAGGGCTAATCATGGCTATCGAACGTACTTTTTCAATCTTAAAGCCTGATGCTGTAGCGCAAAATGCAATTGGCCAAATCTATAATCGTTTTGAAACTGCTGGTTTTAAAATCGTTGCTGCTAAAATGGTGCACTTAAGCAAAGAAAAAGCTGAAGGTTTTTATGCCGAACATAGCGAACGTCCTTTCTTTGGTGCCTTAGTTGAGTTTATGACTTCAGGACCTGTTATGGTTCAAGTGTTAGAAGGCGAAAATGCTGTTCTTAAACATCGTGAAATCATGGGTGCTACTAATCCCGCTGATGCCCTTACAGGTACATTACGTGCTGACTATGCAACTTCAATTGACGAAAATGCTTGTCATGGAAGTGATGCATTAGAGTCTGCTGCACGTGAAATTGCTTATTTCTTCTCTGATGATGAAATCTGTCCACGTACTCGTTAATTAGGCGTCAAAACAAATAGGTAAGTTAACTAGTTACTCATTTGTTTAATTAATTTTCAATAAAGGGTTTTACTGAACTTTCAGTAAAACCCTTTATTTTTATAGCTAAGTGACTTTATTATTTTAATTAGGTTATTTAGCTTTATATTCTTTGTCAAATTGTTACTTATGTATAAAAAGTATACAATTTATCTCTTTAAAATTTTGTTGTTTGGAAATTTCTTGTTATGAGTGAAATTAATATTGAGTCAGTAAATAGTTCAGATAAAGAACTTGCTGAAAATAATGCATCAGTTAAAACTGTAGGTAAAATCAATTTACTTAATTTTGATCATCAAATGATGAGGGAATATTTTTCTTCGATCGGTGAGAAGCCTTTCCGTGCTGATCAAGTCATGAAGTGGATTTATCACTTTGGATATAATGATTTTGAGCAAATGACAAATATAAATAAAAAATTACGTGAGAAATTACAACGTAATTGTGAAATAACCGCGCCAACAATTTCAGAAAAACAAGTGTCAGATGATGGTACCATCAAGTATGCCTTAAAACTTGAGGGTGGCCAAGAAGTTGAAACTGTTTGGATTCCTGAAAATGGTCGAGCAACTCTCTGTGTATCTTCCCAGGTAGGGTGTGCTCTAGAATGTACTTTCTGTGCAACGGCTCAGCAAGGGTTTAATCGAAACCTCACGGTTTCTGAAATCATTGGCCAAGTTTGGCGCGTAGCAAATGATATTGGTGCAACACGTATTGCAGGTACTCGACCTATAACTAATATTGTGATGATGGGTATGGGCGAACCTTTACTCAATATGAAAAATTTGATTCCAGCGCTTGATACCATGCTTAATGATTTAGGATACGGCTTGTCAAAACGCCGAGTAACGGTAAGTACTTCAGGCGTTGTTCCAGCGCTTGATATGCTAAAAGAAAAAATTGATTGTGCCTTAGCGGTCTCTATCCATGCACCTAACAATACATTACGTGATGAATTAGTACCGATTAATAAAAAGTATCCTTTAGAAAGTTTTGTTAAAGCTGCCGCGCGCTACATTGATGGTTCAAAGGCGAATAAGCAAGCAACCATTGAGTATGTCATGTTAGATCATGTTAATGACAGCACAGAACAAGCTCATGAATTAGCTATTGTATTAAAAGATCTACCAAGTAAAATAAATTTGATTCCGTTTAACCCATACCCGGGATCACCGTACAAGTGCTCAAGCAATTCTCGTATTGATCGTTTCGACAAAGTATTACAAAGCTATGGTCTTACTGTCATTACTCGTCGTCCTCGTGGTGCAGATATTGATGCGGCTTGTGGTCAATTAGCCGGTGATGTTTTTGACCGCACTAAACGCACAACAAGACGAAATGAGAAAAAAGAAGTTGAAATTCAATCAATTTCAATGAAATTGGTCTGATTAATACGTTCATCTTATAAAAGAACATGCTATAACAGATGGTGAGAAACAGCTCTTTACTGATAAAAGTCTATTTTATTATAGATATTTGGCTGTATTAGTAAGTTTTATAATAATGAAGTTAAGTTAAGTTAAGTTAAGTTAAGTGGTTTTTGAACTTTATGGTTAAATTTGCCCGCCAAATCATGTTTGTAACCTTCTGTTGGTTACTTTCTTCCTGTGTCACTCAAAACTTCGATAAAAATAAACTTGTTATAGAGCAAAATACGTCGGATCAATTGCTTGCAATGACCCGAGTATCTTTGGGTTTAGGCTATTCCAGTGATGACTTAGATACTCCTGCTAGGGCTGTGTCGGCAGTTAAACCTATAAAAGATGAATCTGTTGGCCATTTAACAACAACGACAAGATCGATCCATACGGTTGTAAAAGACGAAAATTTATTTAGCCTTTCTATTAAATATAATATTAAAATGAAAACTTTAAAACGTTGGAATGACTTTAGTGATAACTTGAAAATTCATATTGGTGATGAAATATTTATATCAGAACCTTTGAGGGTAGATGACACCGATGACTAAACATGTAAAAGAGTTACCAGAGCTTTCTGAAGACAAAGTGTTAATAGGACCTGGTCAAATGCTTGCCCAAGCTAGAGAGAAACTAGGCTTGTCGCAACAAAATATTGCTACGAAGTTAAATTTCCGTCTAAGTTTGGTTGAAAATATAGAGATGGACGTTTTCGACCCATGCTTACCTGCAACCTTTAATCGTGGTTATTTATGCACTTTTGCCAAATTGGTTAATATTACCAATGAAGATATCCTCAAGAGTTATGATAATTTAAATGTTGATAAGATTGAGTGTGCTGAATTACATAGTTTTTCAAGAAGTACCCATAAAGAAGCACAAAATAGCTTGATGGTTTGGATTGGCTATTTTATTGTCGCTATTTTAATTGGTTCTACTGTAATGTGGTGGTTTCAAGGTGTTGAGAAAAAAAATATAACAATTAGTACGGTCACTACTGAAATTCCACTGACACAAAAAACTAATGATGCTTTGATTATTGAAAAATCAATTCAAGAGAGTCAGTCTCTAGAGAACGAGGCTGAAAGTGATGATATTCTCTCCGAACCATTAGAAAAAAAGACTAATAACGCTATTGTCCAAGAAGCTGTTAATGAGATAACGAGTCAGCAGGAAACTCTGACAACAGCGACAGCGATATTTACCTTTACAGGGGATTGCTGGGTGAGTATCTATGATGCTACCGGTGACAGAATTGCTTACGGGGTGAAAAAAACGGGTTATGTAATGACAATATCAGGAAAACCTCCTTTTAAAGTTGATATTGGTCGTCCCGCATTAACAAGTATTGAGTTTAATGGTCAGTCTGTGGATATGTCTCAATTTGATAAAGATAATATCGCAAAATTTACCTTACCTATTATTATTGAATAGCAGAGTTGGCTCTAACGTTATATTACATGCTATTTATCATTTGGTTTTTATAAAAGTGTCTTCAATTTTATGTTTAAAGAATCCCCAATAATTCGCCGTATTTCACGCCAAATCATGGTAGGTAATGTCCCTGTTGGTGGCAATGCACCTATTACAGTGCAATCAATGACTAATACTCTGACAACTGATGTTGCGGCAACTGTTGCGCAAATTAGAGCATTAGAAGCTGTTGGTGCTGATATTGTGCGGGTAAGTGTTCCAACAATGGATGCAGCTGAGGCTTTTCGCGAAATTAAAAAGCAAGTTAATGTCCCACTTGTTACTGATATTCATTTTGATTATCGTATTGCATTAAAAGTGGCAGAATATGGAGCCGATTGTTTACGTATTAATCCCGGTAATATTGGCAGAGAAGACCGAGTTCGATCGGTCGTTGAGTGTGCCCGTGATTACAACATTCCAATTCGTATTGGCGTAAATGGTGGTTCATTAGAAAAAGATATTCAAGAAAAATATACTGAACCGACACCAGAGGCATTACTAGAATCTGCCATGCGTCATGTCGATATTTTAGATAGATTGAACTTTGACCAATTTAAAGTCAGTGTCAAAGCCTCCGATGTATTTTTGGCCGTGGGTGCTTATCGCTTATTGGCAAAACAAATTGATAATCCGTTGCATTTAGGTATCACTGAAGCTGGCGGTTTACGTGCCGGCTCAGTCAAATCATCTGTAGGTCTAGGTTTATTACTCTCAGAAGGTATCGGCGATACTTTGCGAGTTTCTTTAGCCGCAGACCCTGTAGAAGAAATTAAAGTAGGCTTTGATATTCTAAAATCACTTAAGTTGAGGAGTCGAGGTATTAACCTTATTGCTTGCCCAAGTTGTTCTCGTCAAGAGTTTGATGTTATCGCGACGGTCAATGAATTAGAGCAACGCCTTGAAGATATGATTACACCGATGGATGTTTCTATTATTGGTTGTATAGTTAATGGCCCCGGTGAAGCTATGATTTCTGATTTAGGTTTGACCGGTAGTAATAAGAAAAGTGGTTATTACCTCGATGGAATTCGTCAAAAAGAGCGTTTTGATAACAACAATCTAGTCGATCAATTAGAGCAACGTATTCGTGCTAAAGCCAAAATGTTGGATAGTAAAAATCAAATACAGGTTCAAGAAATTTAACCCTATTTTAATTGTATTCAGACTTTGAAAATCAATTAGTTTAATTTTGGCAAATATCAGCCTATAATGCGCGCTGCACTTTTTTATACTGCATATATTATCAATTTTTAGAAAGTAGAGAGAATGACATCTGTGGCTAAAGTCAACAAGACACTTCAAGCAGTCCGAGGTATGAACGACTGCCTCCCTAGCGAAACAAGTATTTGGCAAATGGTTGAGTCGGTATTGCGCCGCGTAGCCAGTAGTTATGGTTTCGCTGAAATTCGTATGCCAATTGTAGAGCCAACAGCGTTATTTAAACGTTCTATCGGTGAAGTCACTGATATTGTTGAAAAAGAAATGTATACCTTTGATGATCGTAATGGTGATAGTTTAACACTTCGACCTGAAGGTACTGCTAGTTGTATTCGTGCGGCCAATCAACATGGCCTGTTATATAACCAAGAGCAACGTCTTTGGTATATGGGACCGATGTTTAGGCATGAACGTCCACAAAAAGGACGTTATCGTCAATTTCATCAATTTGGTCTAGAAGCCTTTGGTATTGCAACCCCTGATATCGATGCAGAAATTATTATGCTTACCGCACGGCTTTGGCGGGAACTTGGTATTAAAGATGTTGTCACACTAGAGCTTAACTCTTTAGGGTCAAATGAGGAACGAGCGAAATACCGCGATGCTTTAGTTGGCTATTTGAATGAGCATGAAGAACAGCTTGATGAAGACTCTAAGCGGAGAATGCTAACTAATCCTTTACGAGTATTAGACAGTAAAAATCCTTTAGTGCAAGAGGCACTAATTGATGCGCCCAAATTATCGGATTATTTTGGCGAAGAAACCCAAGAACATTTTACTAGCCTCTGTCATCGACTAGATGCTGCCGGTATTAAGTATGTATTGAATGAGCGCTTAGTTCGTGGTTTAGATTATTATAATCGTACAGTATTTGAATGGGTTACTGATAGCTTAGGTGCTCAAGGTACTATTTGTGCTGGTGGACGTTATGATGGTTTGGTTGAACAACTTGGTGGTAAAGCGACACCAGGTTTTGGATTTGCGTTAGGTATTGAACGTTTAGTGTTAATGTTAACCAGTTTAGAACAAGTCAGTAATATACGTCCTCAAGTTGATGCCTATGTGATTATATTGGGTGAAGAGTCGATGTTAAAAGCAAATGAGCTAACTGAGCAATGGCGTGACCAAGTACCAAATAGCCGAATCCAATGTCACTGTGGTGGTGGCAATATGAAAAAACAAATGAAGCGGGCCGATAAATCTGGCGCTAGCATTGCGTTAATTTTAGGTGAGGACGAGCTTGCCGAAAAAAAGGTAACGGTGAAATTTCTCCGTGGCCAACAAGAACAGCAAAACTTGGCATTTGATCAAGTGGCAAGTTTATTAACAAGTTTAATTTAAGGGTATATTGTGGAAGTTTATCAAACAGAAGAACAGCAAGTTGATGCAATTAGAAGTTATTGGAAAGAAAATGGTAATTATATTATTGCAGGATTAGCTATTGGTTTAGCCAGCTATGTTGGCTTCAATCTTTATAAAGACAGTATGCTTGCTGAAGAGGTTGCTCGCTCAGATGCTTATCAAGTAGTGGTTAACAAAATTGATAAAGACTCATCTGGTTTTCAAGTTGCGGGTGATACTTTTATTGTTGAGAATGCTAAAACATCTTATGCGTCATTAACAGCATTATCATTAGCAAAAGAAACAGCTAGTCATAAAGACTGGACAAAAACAGCAACATATTTGACCGCAGCGATTGAAAACGCTCCTAATGATGGTATTAAAGCCATTGCAACTTTACGTTTGGCTAGAGTTCAAATTCAATTAGCTGAATTTGATAACGCATTAGCAACGTTAACCGCAAAGCTTCCAACATCATTTAATGCATCAGTGGAAGAAATCAAAGGAGATGCTTACCTTAAACAAGGTAAAATTGAACAGGCAAGAACAGCTTACCAACAGGCAATCGTCACGGATGGTTTAACTTCTAGCCCGATATTGCAAATGAAATTAGATAACTTAGCTCAAGCCATTAACTTAAATGGCGATGTTAAATAATAATGGTCACTAAGTAAGGTTTTATATGTTGATCTTGAAAAATAGAATGTTAATCATTAAGTCACTAGCTATTTTAGTTTTATCTAGTGGAATAGGTGCTTGTTCATCAACTGATGAAGATCCTCAAGATGTTGTAGCTGAACTAATTGAATTTGAAAGAAAATTCGAACCTAAAGTATTATGGAATGCCAGTGTCGGTAATGGCGTGGAGAATCATTTTTCCCGAATAAAACCAGTCGCTGCCTACAATAAAGTTTTTTCTGCTAGTCGAGAGGGTGATGTTATTGCTTTTGACCAAACTACAGGCAAAGAACTATGGCAAGCAGATCTCAGTGATATTGGCGACAAACGTGGATTTTTTGATAGCTCAAAATCTGCTCAACTTGCTGGTGGTCCGATTACGGGGATGAATAAAGTATTTATTGGCAGTGAAAATGGCGATATCTTTGCTTTAAATGCAGAAACAGGCAATCTTGACTGGCGCGGTAACGTTAAAGGCGAAATTATTAATGCTCCAGCAATTGATTTAGGTATTTTGGTTGTTAATAGCGCCTCTGGTGTATTAAAAGCATTTAATGCCTCTACTGGTGAAGTATTATGGAAAAACCAGCAAGATGTTCCGGCATTAACTTTACGCGGATTAAGTTCGCCTGTTATTGCCTCTGGTGGTGTTTTAATTGGCCAAGCAAATGGTAGCGTGAGTGTCTATCTTTTAGAAAAAGGACAGCAAGGTTGGACATCTGAAATTGGTGAAGCTTCAGGCTCTACTGAATTAGAACGTGTTGTTGATGTAGACTCTGCCCCTGTAGTATTTGGAGATAAAGTCTATTCTGTTTCTTCTCGTGGTAATCTTGCCGCAATTGATTTAAGAAGTGGTAAAGTCTTGTGGAAACGCAAATATTCTTCTTATCGACAAATTTCGATTAGCGGTAACAGCATATTTTTTACTACAGATGCGGGGCATATTTATTCTGTTAACCGTAATGATGGTTTAGAGCAATGGAGTAATTTAACCATGACTAATCGTGGTGTGACTGGCCCTGTTGTTTACGATGATTATATTGTAGTAGGTGATTTTGACGGTTATTTACACTGGCTGAGTCAAGAAACTGGCGAAGTTGTTGCGCGCCATTATCTAGATGGTAGTGGTATTCATAGCTCGCCATCAGTAATTAATGATATTTTATTCAGTCAAGCACGAAATGGTGATTTAGAGGCAATTCAAATTCCAGAACTGCTTAAAGCTAAGCTATAATTTTATCAACAGAGCTAAACTGATTCAGATCAGTTTTAAAGCTAGAATTATTTACGGCTCCTCTGCAATGTGTAGGTGGAGCCGTTATTTGTTATCCAATCGGTACTATTATTGAATAATAGACACTGGTATTAAAGAAAATTGAGGTTTTTATGCTTCCTGTCGTTGCATTAGTTGGTCGTCCAAATGTTGGTAAATCAACGCTTTTTAATCGTTTAACACGTTCTCGAGACGCACTGGTTGCCGATTATCCCGGTTTAACTCGTGATCGCCAATATGGGCAAGCGGAAGTTGAAGAACACCCATTTATCGTAATCGATACCGGTGGTATACATGGTAATGAGGAGGGTATTGATGCTTTGATGGCCGAGCAATCGTTAATGGCCATTGATGAAGCTGATGCCGTTTTATTTATGGTCGATGCAAGAGCAGGACTAACGTCTGCAGATCAAGGTTTAGCGAGCTATTTAAGAAAACAAAACAAAAAAGTTTTTCTAGTGGCTAATAAAGTTGATGGTATTGATGCTGACAGTGCGGTGGCTGAATTTTATTCATTAGGCATAGAGGGAGATGTGCACAAAATTGCCGCAGCTCATGGTCGTGGTGTTACTCAATTATTGACATTGGCATTAACACCGCACATTGAAGCACTTTCTCGACCCAAAAAAGAAGATAACCTTGAGTTTGAGGATGGTGATGATCAGCCAAGTTCAATTACTGATGAGGAAAGACTTGCTGCTGCACCTGAAGAAAATGATCGAATAAAATTAGCTATCATTGGTAAGCCTAATGTTGGTAAATCAACATTAACAAACCGCATTCTAGGTGAAGACCGGGTGGTGGTTTTTGATTCCCCAGGCACAACCCGTGACAGTGTTTATATTCCCATGGAACACGATGGCCGTGAATATACTTTAATTGATACTGCAGGTATTCGTCGTCGTAAAAATGTAACCGATATTGTTGAAAAATATTCAGTCATTAAAACGTTAAGAGCTATTGAAGATGCGAATGTGTGTTTATTGATTATAGATGCAAGGGAAGGTATCAGCGATCAAGATTTAAGTTTATTAGGTTTTATTTTAGAAGCCGGTCGTTCACTCGTCCTTGCTGTAAATAAGTGGGATGGCTTGGAAGACCATGCTAAAGAGCGGATCAAAACTGAGCTCGATCGCCGTTTAGGTTTTATTGACTTTGCCCGTATTCATTTTATTTCAGCATTACATGGCACGGGTGTAGGTCATTTGTATGAGTCAGTTGAAGAAGCATTTGTTTCTGCAACTAAACGTATCTCAACTTCAATGGTAACAAAAATTTTAGATATGGCGGTATTTGATCACCAGCCGCCAATGAGCAAGGGTCGACGGATTAAACTCAAATACGCTCACGCCGGTGGTTATAACCCTCCTATTATTGTTATACATGGTAACTTAGCTAAAAAATTACCCACCTCATATAAACGTTATTTGATGAATTATTATCGTAAGTCGTTAAAAATTATGGGCACGCCAATTAGAATCGAGTTTAGAGAAACCAGTAATCCATTTGCAGGTAAAAAGAAACTAAATTTCACTGAGAAAAAGAAAATTGCAAGAGCAACTCAGGGCTACAAAAAAGAAGAGTAAACACAGTAAATTTTTTTGAAAGAAGGGTGTTAGCAAGTATTTACTTCTAGCGCCCATTTCTCCAAGAGTCATTATTGTCGTTAGCGTAAAGATATAATCTCTGCCATTTGGTTTGGTTACGACTGTTGAACTTCTTTTTAAGCCGGTCAAAAGAATCATTCCGTTTAATACTGACTCCTACCTCCTACCTCCCTAAGCAATATAGCTGAATCCAATTTCCCAATTAGTTAAATCATGTGGGTATGTTTGTCTTTATCACCTTAAAGTAAAACAGCGATTTTAAGGTGATGAAGGTTCGTTGTTGCTTATGTCAGTAATAGCCTACAGACGATATAAATACCATTAAGGTTAATTTTACTCAGCTTTACAAAATTGTTGAGCTATGAAGATTAAGATCATCTATATCTATCGATGAATAAAATAAATCAAAAGTCAAAATAGCTAGCAAATATTGGTAATCAATGATCACTATTTTATTAATTAGTGGCAGTCATTTAGCCGTTAATGATGGCGGAGCTTGCGTTTTAGCTAACGAAAAAACTGTTGATGTTATGATCAAATTTTTTTAAGGATTACAAAATACTGAAGTAAAAGTAGTGAATAACATTCTAAAGCCTGCAGTTACAGTGCAAGATTAGTCTGCTTGGTTATGACTTTTGTGATAACGAGTCCATCACTCATTTGAATCGTTAACTTTTGATTGTCATTCACTTTTTTAATTGATTTTATAATATTGCCATTTGCATCTCTTGTGACACTATAACCCCGAGCAATAGTAGCAAGTGGACTTACAATTTGTAACTCACTAATTGTATGGGCAAACAGTTTTCCTCTTTGCTGCTGTGCTTGTTTAATTGTAGCGATAAGTTTAGATGCCAGTTGAGCGACCTTTTCTTTATTTTGTTGTATTTTATTTTGAGGTGACAACAATTGAAGGTGGTTAGCTAATTGTTGAGGTTTAATAGTTAGGGTTTGCAAGTATCGGGACATTGCTAGTTTTAACCGATTGTCTAATTCATCAGCTTTTTGTTGTTGATTTTGTAATTGTTGAGCGGGATGAACAAGGCTTAGTCGATGACATATATGGTTTAAACTTACTCTATGGGTTAACAATTTTGTCTTGTTTGCGTTAATGAGTCTTTGGTTAAGTATTAGGATTTTTTGTGATAATTCACTACTATCTTGTGAAACTAATTCAGCCGCGGCTGATGGTGTTGCTGCCCGTAAATCAGCAACATAGTCGCTCAACGTGGTATCAATTTCGTGGCCAACAGCGCTAATGATTGGTAATTTACTTTGATAGATACTTCGAACAACTGACTCTTCGTTAAAACTCCATAAGTCTTCTAAAGAACCGCCACCACGACCAACAATTAACACATCACATTCTTTTCTTGTATTGGCGATATTGATTGCTTTTACAATATCGTTTGCCGCTTGTGTGCCTTGAACAAGCGCTGGATAAACGATAACCGCTAAATTAGGGTTTCTTCGTCTCAATACGGTCAAAATATCTTTAACAGCTGCACCTGTGGGAGAGGTAACTATACCAATAGTTTGTAAGTGCTTAGGGATTATTTGCTTATGATAGTGAGAAAATAATCCTTCAGCACTAAGCTTTTGCTTTAATTGTTCAAACTGTTGGCGTAATAGACCTGTGCCAGCATCTTCCATTTGTTCAATGATTAATTGAAAGTCACCTCTAGGTTCATATAAAGAAACTTTTGCTCTTACTAGAACTTGCTGGCCATTACGAGGTGATAATCTGACATTTTTGTTTGCGCCTTTAAACATTGCGCATCGGACCTGAGATTTGCTGTCTTTAAGTGATAAATACCAATGGCCAGAACTAGCGCCAACAAAGTTCGAGATTTCGCCACATAACCAAACGCGACTTAGTTCACTCTCTAGTATAAAGCGGACTTTTTTAGTAAGTTCACTGACTTGTAAAATATGTTGTTGGCTCATAAATATAAAAATAACATTTAAAATTATTAGCTATTATTTAATGATTTTATCTTGGATACAATGCATTTTAACGTTAATCATTAAATTAAGAGCTTTTTAAGGGGATTAACGCAAAAATAGGTTGTCCTAAAACAATAAAACGGTTAAAATTCTGCCGCAATATATACTCTACTCCTTAACCGAATCCTTAACTAAGGTGCCATATTGCGATGCTAAGAATTGCCCAAGAAGCTTTAACCTTTGATGATGTTTTACTTGTACCTGCTCATTCAACGGTACTTCCTCATACAGCCGACTTAAAAACCCGTTTAACCCGTAAAATCACTTTAAATGTCCCTATGGTTTCTGCGTCTATGGACACAGTAACTGAAGCGCGTTTAGCTATTACACTTGCTCAAGAGGGTGGTTTAGGTTTTATTCATAAAAATATGACCATAGCTGAACAAGCTGATAATGTTTCTCAAGTTAAGAAATATGAAAGTGGTATTGTTTCAGAGCCTACCACAGTCAGTGCGTCAGATACTATTGAACAAATCATGCACAAAGCAGATGACTTAGGCTTTTCAGGTTTCCCTGTTGTCGATACGGCAAACAATTTAGTCGGTATCATTACAGGGCGTGATCTTCGTTTTGAAACAAATTTGACTAAACCTGCGTCAGAGTTAATGACGGCTAAAGAAGATTTAGTCACAGTGAAAGCAGGTGCTGCACGAAAAGAAATTTTGGGTTTAATGCACGAGCATCGTATTGAAAAAATATTGGTGGTTGATGATGCTTTTAAATTATGTGGTCTTATCACCGCTAAAGATTATCAAAAAGCCGAAAACAAACCTAACGCCTGTAAAGATGAATTAGGTCGTTTACGTGTAGGTGCGGCAGTTGGTGTTGGTGCTGGTACGGATGAGCGTATAGACGCTTTGGTTGCTGCTGGTGTTGACGTATTGTTAATTGATACATCACATGGCCATTCTCAAGGGGTATTAAATAGAGTAAAAGAAACGCGAGATAAGTACCCAGACTTACAAATAGTTGCGGGTAATGTCGCTACAGGTTCTGGTGCAAAGGCGTTAGCTGATGCTGGTGTGGATGCAGTTAAAGTAGGGATTGGCCCAGGTTCAATTTGTACAACGCGTATTGTTACTGGTGTAGGTGTACCTCAATTAACTGCTATCTCTAATGCTGTAGAGGCATTAAAAGGTACGGGTATTCCGGTTATTGCCGATGGCGGTATTCGTTTTTCTGGCGATATTGCCAAAGCATTAGTCGCCGGTGCACACTGTGTGATGGTAGGTAGTATGCTTGCTGGAACTGAAGAGTCTCCAGGTGAGGTCGAACTTTTTCAAGGTCGATACTACAAGTCATATCGTGGTATGGGCTCACTCGGTGCTATGAGCCAAAAAGAAGGTTCAAGCGATAGGTACTTCCAAAAGTCTGACGGTGAAGCTGACAAATTAGTACCAGAAGGTATTGAAGGTCGGGTCGCTTATAAGGGACCTGTAGCAGCTATTATCCATCAGCAAATGGGTGGTTTGCGTTCATCTATGGGTCTAACAGGCTCTAAAGATATTGAAACCATGCGAACTAAACCTGAATTTATGAAAATAACTTCTGCAGGTATGGGCGAGTCACATGTTCATGACGTGACCATAACAAAAGAAGCACCCAATTATCGTTCTAGTTAATAGAACTACTTTTTGTTTTTTGGGCTTAAGGCCATAAACACAAATTTTATCAGGTTGGCTATTAGTCAGCCTGTTTTACTTTTTAGAAGAGAAAATCATTATGAGTCAAAATATTCATGATCACCGCATACTGATATTAGATTTTGGTTCGCAGTACACTCAACTCATTGCTCGTCGTGTTCGTGAAATAGGTGTGTATTGTGAGCTTTGGTCTTGGGATGTTACTCAAGAGCAAATTGAAAGTTTTAACCCAACCGGGATTATTCTTGCTGGTGGACCAGAGTCCGTTACTGAAGACAACTCTCCACGCGCACCTGAATATGTTTTTAATGCCGGTGTTCCTGTCTTAGGCATATGCTACGGCATGCAAACTATGGCAGAACAACTTGGCGGTGGCGTTGAAAGCTCTGAACATAAAGAGTTTGGTTATGCCTCGGTTGAGTTGATTGCTCAATCTGCTTTATTTAATAATGTTGAAGATAGCATTGGCGATAATGGTAATACCCTACTTGACGTTTGGATGAGCCACGGCGATAAAGTATCTGCCATTCCTGATGGTTTTATTACTGTCGCTCAAACACCCAGTTGTGCTTTTGGCGCCATTGCAAATGAGGCTAAGAAATTTTACGGTGTTCAATTTCATCCTGAAGTGACTCACACTAAGCAAGGCACACGTATTTTAGAAAACTTCGTTGTTGATATTTGTCAATGCGACAAGCTGTGGACCTCAGCCACAATAATTGAAGATGCCATCGCCAAAATGAAAAAACAAATTGGTGATGATGAAGTTATTTTAGGTTTATCGGGTGGTGTTGACTCGTCTGTTGTCGCCATGTTGTTGCAACGGGCAATTGGTGACAAACTTACCTGTGTATTTGTTGATAACGGTTTGCTTCGTTTAGACGAACCTCAACAAGTCATGGATATGTTTGGTGATCATTTTGGTCTAAATATCATTCACGTTAATGCAGAGCATAGATTCTTAGACCGGATGAAAGGTGAAGCCGATCCTGAGAAAAAACGTAAAATTATTGGTAACGTCTTTATTGAAGTATTTGATGAAGAATCGAAAAAACTTGAAAATGCTAAATGGTTAGCTCAGGGCACTATTTATCCCGATGTTATTGAGTCTGCTGCATCAGCCACTGGTAAGGCGCATGTTATTAAATCTCATCACAATGTGGGTGGTTTACCTGATGATATGGAACTTGGATTAGTTGAACCCTTACGTGAGTTATTTAAAGATGAAGTCCGTAAAATTGGCTTAGAGTTAGGATTACCTTACGACATGTTATATCGTCATCCATTTCCTGGCCCAGGTTTAGGTGTGCGTGTTTTAGGTGAAGTGAAAAAAGAATACTGTGACTTATTACGTCGAGCGGACGCAATATTTATTGAAGAACTCCATTCACATGACTTGTATCACAAAGTTAGCCAAGCCTTTACGGTATTTTTGCCAGTACGCTCTGTTGGCGTTATGGGTGATGCTCGGAAATATGACTGGGTTGTGTCATTGCGTTGTGTCGAAACTATTGATTTTATGACAGCTATTTGGTCACATCTACCTTATGATTTCCTAGGATTGGTTTCTAACCGTATTATTAATGAAATAGACGGGATTTCTCGTGTGGTTTATGATATTTCAGGTAAACCACCTGCGACTATTGAATGGGAATAATTGAGTGTTATTGGGGCTAAGTCAACTGAAGTATGTTGTCATAAGTTCACACTGATTTACATTTCAGTTCAATTGATTTATTAATTTTGAAGCCCTAAGGTATAAAACGTTAGGGCTTTATTTTTTTTGAAAAGAGAACAAACCAGCCGAAATTGAAAATAGAAGACAATGTCAATTAAACAAGAGAAGCAAAAATAATGACAATACAAAGATTAGACACCCAAACGAGAATGAGCAGAATAGTTAAACATAATGGTACAGTCTATTTATGTGGGCAAGTGTGTAAAGATGCCACCAAGGGCATTACCGAGCAAACTAGTTCAATGCTTGCTAAAGTAGATGAGCTATTATTGCAAGCGGGAAGTGATCGCGAGCATATATTATCGGCAACTATTTATGTTAAAGATATGAGTTACTTTAGTGAAATGAATGCGGTTTGGGATGCTTGGATTCCTGACGGTTATGCACCCGCCAGAGCTTGTGTCGCTGCACCTATGGCGAGAGAGGTACTTTTGGTTGAAATAAGTGTCATCGCTGCGCAAATTTAGACTAAAGGTATTATCGTTTTATATTTATAAGTAAGTCTGGGACAATATTCAATAGAATGGTTTTACGATTATTGAGCAAGGTTCTTAGTGTATCTATAATGATTTTCATAGAAAAATGCCAAATTATTGTAACCTAGAGTTTAAGGGAAATGGGTAAAATAACGTGTTAAAAAATTCATTAAAGCAATATTTTGGCTTTGACGCTTTTCGTCAAGGGCAAGAGCAAACGGTTACTCAGCTGCTTAACCATCAATCTTCATTAGCAATATTTCCTACGGGTTCTGGTAAGTCATTGTGCTATCAATTAACAGCTCTGCATTTACCCCATTTAACCTTAGTTGTTTCGCCATTATTAGCCCTGATTAAAGACCAATTAAGCTTTCTTGCCAAAAAAGGTATCGCGGCTGCTAGCATTGATTCAACCTTAAAAGGTAATCAAGCACAAGAAATCATGACAGATGTTAGAAATGGTAACATTAAAATATTAATGGTCTCAGTGGAGCGTTTTAAAAATGAACGTTTTCGCCAGTTTATTCAATCAGTTCCGGTTTCAATGCTGGTGGTTGATGAGGCCCATTGTATTTCTGAATGGGGGCATAACTTTCGCCCTGACTATTTAAAGCTGCCTAATTACCGACAAGAATTAAATATTCCATTGGTTCTCTTATTAACCGCAACCGCCACCAAGCAAGTTAAGCTTGATATGGCTGCTAAATTTGCTATTGATCAGCAACATATTGTACAAACCGGCTTTTATCGACAAAATCTTGATTTGTCTGTGGTACCCGTCGGTAATGAAAACAAAAATAATGAGTTATTATCACTGGTTAAATCTCATTTAGGATCAGGTATTGTTTATGTCACCTTACAACAAAGTGCTGAGCAGGTAGCAAGTTTTCTATCGACTCATGGTATCAATGCACAGCCATATCATGCAGGTTTCGACACTGATAAGCGTCAAAATATACAAGCTGACTTTATGCAAGGCAAAGTGCAAGTTATTGTCGCAACTATAGCTTTTGGAATGGGCATTGATAAATCTGATATACGTTTTGTTATTCACTATGACCTACCTAAGTCAATTGAAAATTATAGCCAAGAAATTGGCCGAGCAGGACGTGATGGCGCATCATCTGTGTGCATCACTTTAGCAAATCTGGATGGCTTAAATACCGTTGAAAATTTTGTTTATGGTGATACACCTGAAGTAAGCAGTATTGCAGCGGTTATTGATAATATTAAAGCTGAGTGCCACCCTTTATCAGATACTAATACGATTAAAAGTGAAAGTCGTTGGGAGTTACAGGTTTTACCGTTAGTGAATGAAAGCAATATTCGTCAATTGCCGTTAAAAACCCTATTAGTACAGTTAGAGTTACACGGCGTGATTGAACCCTTATATGCTTATTTTACCGATTTTAAAATTAAACTGTTAAAAACAAAAGAGGAAATTCTGGCTGGTTTCAATCCAGATAGAAAAGCTTTTTTAACGACGATTTTTGGTCATACGGTCTTTAAAAAAGTATGGGGTAGTTTAAATTTCGATGAGTTACTAGCTACGGGTAATGTTGACAGAAACCGTGTTGTTGCTGCATTAGATTTTTTACACGAACAGCAATTAATTGTTTTGGAAACTAAAGGGATGACTGAGGTTTTTAAGATTGATGTCACTAAATTATTGGCGCCAGCACTCGTTAAAAACCTGCATCAATACTTTATAGAAAAGGAAGAAAAAGAAATAAAACGGATATCAGCACTGATACGTTTTTTTGAATTAAATAGCTGTTTAACGGCTAATCTTTCAGCATACTTTGATGACTTTACTTTTAATGCGTTAATAGAGAAATCAGAAAGTAATGGCTGTGGCCATTGTTCTGTTTGTCGAGGACAAGTAGCAAAACTTAGCTATACCTATGATGCTAAATGGCCAAGTGATGAGCAATTATCACACGTGTTATCAAACTTTATTACGCAACTATCAACTAAAGTTCAATTACCGTTGTCCACTGAAACCTGTTGTCGATTTCTTTGTGGAATGAGTATTCCTATTTTTACTCGAAATAAAGTCAGGCAAATGCCAGGTTTTTCCCTGTGTGAACAATTACCTTATGCACAAATTCGAGGTAAAGTTGAAGTGTTAAAACAGGTCAATAACTGGCAAATAGTCTAGCCACCATAGGGTTTATTTAAGGCAGAGTCCGAAAGTCAGTGCGTAATAAAAATCATGGTAATGAAAAAGCTTATGATGACAGTGTTAAATATTAATATGTAAATAAAGCCTCTTATACCCTCTTTAACACTAAAACCTTTAGTGTTGAGATACTTCCACCATATGAAGCACATGATAATAGGGAGGAGAAATAAAAATTTGATCATGGGGTAACCTTTGTTGTGTTATCTAATGGGGTTTTATTTTCGTTCCAAGGTGCAATTCTCAATAGCATTAACATGCCAGGGACCGCAATTAAGGTACAGATGAAGTAAAAGTTGGTCCAACCTATTTGCTCAACTATCACGCCGGTAGTTGCATTAGCAAAAGTACGTGGCAGGGCAGTTAATGCGGTAAATAAAGCGAATTGTGTTGCTGCAAATGCTGGATTTGTGGTTTTAGCAATAAATGCGGTAAAGGCAGCAGTACCTAAACCGACACCTAAATATTCAAAGCCCATAGCCATAGCTAAAGCATAGCTATTATGACCAATTTCCGCAAGAGCAGCAAAACCTAAGATACTGATAATTTGCACAAAACCAAAAAGCCATAAGGCACGGTTAATGCTCAATTTAATCATAACGATACCACCAACCGCTAGGCCAATAGTCATCGCTATTAAAGACGCTGTTTTAGCAACGACACCAATTTCTGTTTTACTAAAACCTAAGTCAATAAAAAAAGGTGTTTGCAACGCTGTCGCCATGCTATCACCCAGCTTATAGAGAAATAAGAAGACTAAAATTTCCAGCGCAGGTTTTAAACCTTTCCTATTGATAAAATCTTTAAAGGGTAAAACAACAGCTTCTCGTAATGTTTTAGGGGCAGCCATTTCTTGGTTGATTTCTTTTATTGATAACGTAAGGAAGATACCAACAAACATAAAGACAGCAACAATCAAAAATACAGATTGCCAGCTTATATGGTCAGCTAAAATAAAAGCGAGTGAACCTGGTACTAAACCTGATAATCGGTAAGCTTGAACGTGTATAGAATTGCCAAGGCCTAGTTCATTATCAGGCAACAACTCACGACGATAAGCATCTAGGACAATATCCTGGCTAGCGCTAAAAAAAGCAACGGCGGCGGCCAGATAAGCAACCGACCAAATATCGATAACGGGGTTAACAAATCCAAAGCAAGCTATTGAAAGTAGCAAAGCAATTTGGGTAAATAGCATCCAGCTCCGCCTCCGACCTAACAGAGGTAGAGAATAGCGATCCATAAAGGGAGACCAAATGAATTTCCAAACATAAGGGATACCAATCAGTGAAAAAAGGCCAATCTCCGTTAGACTAACCCCTTCAGATCTCAGCCAGCCAGGTACAAGCTGATAAAGAATAAATAAGGGAAGTCCCGAACTAAAACCAGTAAATATACAAATAAGCATTCGTCGGTTGAAGATTGAATCTTTTAAAGCAGAGGATGCCATCGAAATTATAACCTAGTTGTCATTCATGATTTAATAAGATTATCCAGAATATCAAAAAGTTATTAATAACAGAAGTGGAAAATCATTCAACAATAAAATTAAGCGATAGGACGCCAGCCGACACAATCTATGGGATAGCTGCCAGTTCCTGAAAAGAAATCAAGACAAGCCTTTATTTCACTTTTGAAATAAAGATTATGTTCAATTGTTTGAGCACCATGCAAACTAATCTCGTGAAGTAAGTGCCAAAAAACACGCTCTTTGGCATTGTTAGGGCTTTCATCGGTAACTTCAAGTAACGTCCATTCACTCATCGTATCGACAACGAATAGGTCAAGTTCAATATAGTTTAATGACTTATCAATTACTGAGGTAATATATACTTCTAATTGAGTTGTTTTATCATTGATGAACTGATCAATTATCATTTAAACTCCTTAATATATTTTAGCAAATAATATGTTCAACCATTATTTACCAATAGTTACTATTTATAATCTGAATTTCAGCCTTTATGTTTATACTTTACTAATCGAGTATAAACATAAAGAAAAAAATTAGTGTTAACCGACAGTATGTTAGCTGCTTATTAATTATCCTCAGGTAAGAGTGTTGCTTTAATCAGTATTACTGGTTTAATGGGCACATCATCCCAACTTAAACTTTCATCAAAGTGTGTCTTTACCTCAGACATCGCGGTCATAACTTCTTCACCCTCAATAATGTTGCCAAATACTGTATAGCCCCAATGCCTACCGGGGTCTAAATTTTTATTGTCACCAACATTAAAAAAGAATTGACTATTAGCCGTATGAGGGCGATTTTCTTTTGCCATGGCAATAGTACCGACTTCATTTTTTGAGCCGTTACCTGACTCGTTAACAATGTCGTTATAAAGTTCTATTGGACCAAATTCGGTATCATAACCTCCACCTTGAACAATAAAATCAGGCATGATGCGATGAAAAAGTGTGTTGTTATACCGACCATTGACAACATACATTAGAAAATTATCAACCGTAATTGGCGCCTTGACACGATCCAGTTCTAAAATAATATCGCCCATAGAGGTTTCAAACTTTACTTTAGGGTAAATATTTGTCGGGTCAAGCGCTAAATTTTGAGCACTTAAAGTAAAGCTTAGTAACAACAAGAACAGTGAAAATATTTTCATAAGGTTATCTATTTTATAAACTGAATGACTTCGTCACTGGTTAAAATATTGATTAAGGCGTCAGTTAACTGTTGATTAAAATCGCGTTCTAAAACTGCAACATCAGGAGTCAATGGGCCTGAACGATCATTTCTACTATTAAACGTTTTGGTTAATGTTTGCTGAGTATTTGTCACTTGAATACGCAGGCTAATGTTACTTTTAGCGTCATAAGACATGGTTGCTTGGTTTACATTTATCAGCGCCTCATCAATAATAATTTCAACTTTATTACCGGCAGTTTGATTGTTAGTTAATTGCTTAAGACTAAGGCCTTGATTTTCAAATTCCATTACCAAGACTTCTTTAATAGTTTCACTAAGTGTTTGTTCTGAAGTCATTAACTTAGAAGGTTTTCCTTTATGTAAAACTTGAACTACATGCCTAGCCGTCCGTAAGTCAGTGACATTCAATTGTGCTTGCTTGTTATTGTATTTGGATACTGTTGGTAAATTTAATTCCGGCGCCAATATTAAATGACGGGGGTTGTCAGCACAGCTAGACAAACAAGTTACAATCATTAATACGGAGGGAATTCTAAAAAAGTTCATTGTTATTTCCTTATGTTTTTAAGCGATGAGAAAGGCTAAAGGCGTTTTGCTGATAAAGTGACAAATTTATTATTCGTAGCGATCTCATTATAATTACCAAAAATTCTTTTTAACTTCACATGATAACCTAATTGCCTATTACCAATTATTCTTAATTCACCGCCTTTTTTTAGTACCCTAAAGGCATCATTAAACATTTGCCAAGCGATATGGTCAGTGGTTGCTGTTTGTTGGTGAAAAGGGGGGTTACATAACACCAAGTCTATATTGCGCTCATTTATATTTGTTAAACAATCATTAACTGTAAACTCACATTGTGCTAATTGCTCAGGTAAGTTTTTCTCTATATTACTTTTTGCTGAGTCTATTGCCATATAAGACTCATCGACAAAATGTATTTCAGCAAGGGGTTGTGCTGCAAGTACTGTTAAACCAAGCACACCATTACCGCAGCCTAAATCAATAACTTTTGCCCCTTGTGCTACATTAGGTAGGCTTTGAAGTAAATATCTAGCACCAAGATCTAATTTATCGCGGGCGTAAACATTAGCGTGATTAGAAATAGTAAACTTAGTGGTAACCGGATAGGTCGGTTCTAAGTCCCAAATAGTTGGGAAAGGAGATTGCTGCTTGTTCTTTTGGTCTAATTGACAGAAGACTAAACGTGCTTTTTTTAACGCTAACGATGTAGTTGTGGTACCCAGATGTTTTTCAAATATTTTTAAAGTTGAACTATGAATTTCTTTCGCACGATCGCCTGCAATAAAAATTAAATGTTCAGGATAGGTGTTTTTAATCTCTAACAACTGGTAATTAAGTAGCGATTTACTTTTGGGAATTTTATATACGACTAAATCGATATTACTCGGCAGTGGTTCTAAACTCGTTAAATAATGAACATTACCTGTAGATAGGTGATTTTGTTCAAGGTTATGTTTAATGCCTTGCTCGCTTAACAGTGAATCATTAACACAGTAAACTGGATTGCCATCAATTGATAAATTTGTGGTAAGTGCACCAAAAGTATCATTAAAAATAAGTATGCTACTGTTTTTTTTGACTAATACTTGTTCAGTAATGTAATTAATTAAGTACTCATCTGCAGCATCCCAAGCTTGTAAACTTCGATTAACTTGGGATACAGGAAAACGATCTAAAAATAGATTTTTGTCATTAATAATAAAAGGGCTGAGCATGGCTAATTAACTTATATTGGTTGATTGATGTGAACTGCTTTTTTACAATTGACTATTGTGACAAAATAGTAAGCAATAAAAAACCAAAATTTACACTGATTGAGTCAGGTAGTTTAAAAATCAACGTCAACTACATAACCTATTAAGGATAATTTATGACCACAAAAGCTATTATTGAAGAAAAACTACTTACCGCATTCTCCCCATTGTACTTAGATGTGATTAATGAAAGTAATAAGCATAATGTACCGCCGGGAAGTGAGTCGCATTTTAAAGTTATTATTGTTACTAATAGTTTTGAAGAAGAACGTTTAATTAAGCGCCACCGTGCCGTAAATAAAATATTAGCTAATGAGTTAGCTGAAAAAATTCATGCATTAGCACTACATACTTACACTGAAAAAGAATGGCATGATTATTATGCGGATAATACGCCTTTGTCACCTAACTGCTTAGGTGGTGGGAAAAAAAACTAATCATTTGCGTTGAATGCCTCATTAACTGATTCCTTTTTCAAGCGTTTACTGCTATTTATCTGTTGATATAATAATAATAATAAATTTAGAGAATTTTTATGCCAAAAACTGACTTTAGATATAGAGCAACTTCTATGGTGAGGTTTATTGATAAATTTACTGAATTTATCGGTAAAACTATCTCATGGTTAACTCTATTGATGGTGGTATTAACTTTTATTATTGTGGTGATGCGATATGGTTTTAACTTTGGCTCAATTGCTATGCAAGAGTCAGTGATTTATTGCCATGGTTTAGTCTTTATGCTTGGTGCCGCTTATACGCTTAAAGCCAATGGACATGTTCGTGTCGATATTTTTTATCAGAAATTTTCAAAAAAAAATCAGGCTTTAGTTAATGTTTTCGGTGGCATTTTCTTATTGCTTCCCGTTTGTTTCTTTATTTTTTTTATCAGTTTTGGTTATGTTTCTGCTGCTTGGCGGATACTAGAAAAGTCGCCTGAAGCTGGTGGTTTACCATTCGTCTATTTAAATAAAAGTTATTTATTGATATTAGCGGTGACGTTATCAATCCAGGGTGCTGCAGAAATTGGCCGACACCTTTTAACTTTAACTGATGATGACCTTGAAAAAGAACCACAGCAAAATGTTGAGATTAAATAATGGAATATATCTCACTTTTAATGTTTATTGTTGTCTGTTGTGTCTTGTTACTTGGTTATCCAGTCGCCCTATCTTTAGCAGGTACCGCACTATTATTCGCTGGTGTTGGCAGTTTATTTGATGTGTTTGATTTGACTTTTTTAGGTGCATTTCCTAGTCGAATATTTGGCACCATTAATAACCAAACTTTATTAGCTGTGCCGTTATTTGTTTTTATGGGTTCAATGTTAGAACGTTCAAAAATTGCGGGAAATTTGCTTAACGCCATGTCATTACTTTTTGGCCGATTCAATGGGGGTTTAGCTATCTCTGTTACTTTGGTCGGTATGTTACTTGCTGCCAGCACAGGTATCGTTGGTGCAACAGTTGTCACTATGGGCTTACTATCATTACCAACTATGCTTAAAAGAGGGTATAGTCCAACATTTTCTTCTGGACTTATTTGTGCAACAGGTACTTTAGGCCAAATTATTCCCCCATCAATTGCATTAGTCTTATTGGGAGATGTCCTCTCTAATGCTTATCAAAAAGCTCAGTTAACCTTAGGGATATTTAACCCTAAAACTGTTACTGTCGGTGATCTTTTTGCTGGTGCGGTAATTCCTGGGATGATTCTAGTTGGCTTTTATCTCTTATATTGTATCGCTATGGCTGTATTTAAACCACAAAATGTACCAAGGTTGAGTGAAGAGGATATTGCTAATATATCAGGTGAGCAGTCTAAGATTGAATTGATGCTCACTGCATTACTCCCCCCTTTATTATTAATGTTTATTGTCCTTGGTTCGATTTTATTTGGTTTTGCAACACCGACTGAGGCTGCGGGTGTTGGCGCTATGGGTGCAACATTATTAGCGATAGGGCAAAAGCAACTCACCCTAAAAAACTTAACCGCCGTAATGCAGAACACGACAAAAATCACCTCAATGGTGTTTTTGATTTTGATTGGCGCTAATTTGTTTTCGCTAGTTTTTCGAGGTTTTGGTGGTGAAGAGCTTATTCAAGGTGTTTTTGAGCAAATGCCAGGTGGTGTTATTGGCGCAACACTTGTCGTTATGTTGGTGATTTTTTTATTGGGCTTTATTTTAGACTTTATTGAAATTACTTTTGTCGTGGTGCCTATTGTTGCCCCAATTTTATTAGCCATGGGACTTGATCCTATTTGGTTAGGCATTATGATAGCCATTAATTTACAAACTTCATTTTTAACACCACCGTTTGGTTTTGCATTGTTTTATTTACGTGGGGTTGCCGATAAAGCGGTTCGAACTACTGATATCTATCGTGGTGTGATTCCTTTTATTGTTATGCAACTTCTCTTACTGATTACTTTGGCCGTTTGGCCTGAGTTGATTACTTGGTTACCTAGTTTTATCTATGGTTAAAGAACATAAAGTGTTAACAGGGAAATAATAATGAAGATAAATTTATTCACCAAAACGTTACTTATATTAACGTCGTTGGTTTTATTCATGAGTGGTTGTAGTAAAGAATCAAAACAAGGGGTTGTTACCAAACTCGATCCTACGCAAACATATCAGTGGAAAATGATTACCTCTTGGCCCAAAAACTTTCCAGGTTTGGGTATGGCTCCAGAAAAATTTGCTAAATATGTCAACGAAATGAGTGGTGGTCGTTTAACGATAAAAGTTTACGGTGCTGGTGAGCTCGTTCCAGGTTTTGAGGTTTTTGATAATGTCTCCCAAGGCACTGTGGAAATCGGCCATAGTGGCTCCTATTATTGGAAGGGTAAAATACCGGCTTCACCTCTTTTTGGTGCGTTGCCTTTCGGTATGACAGCAACTGAATTAAACGCTTGGTTACACTATGGTGGTGGTTTAGAATTATGGCATGAACAATATAAACCGTTTGGTATTATTCCTATGGCGGGGGGGAATACTGGCCCACAGTTTGGTGGTTGGTTTAAAAAGGAAATCAATAGCATTGACGACTTAAAAGGTCTCAAAATGCGAATGCCTGGCTTAGGTGGTGATGTCCTTAAAAAAGCCGGCGCAATTCCAGTCAATTTAACGGGAGGCGAGATATTTTCGTCTCTGCAAAGTGGCGCCATTGATGCGTCTGAGTGGGTAGGACCTTATAATGATTTAGCCTTTGGCTTTTATCAAGCGGCAGAGTATTACTATACGTCGGTATGGCATGAACCGTCTGCGGGGTTAGAGTTCTTAATTAATGAAAAGGCTTTTAATGCCTTACCCAAAGATTTGCAAAAAATTATTGAAGTAGCCGCTAGAGCAGTCAATGAAGATACATTAGATGAGTATAATGCCCGAAATAATAATGCGTTAAAGGTATTAGTTGAAAAGCACCAAGTAAAACTTCGTCAATTTCCTCCAGAAGTTTTGCGGCAACTAAAGGTGTTCACTAAAGAAGTGATGATAGAGCAAGCAAATAATGATGAGGGTTTTGCTAAAGTTTGGCAGTCTTACAGTGCGTTTTTGACTCAAATTAGTACTTACAACGATTTAACGTTAAAAGAATATTTAAAAAATAGGTAGTAGGGTCATTACATTTTAATTCGCTGTTAAATCATTGAAATACAACTGCTCGTACCTCTTAAAAGAAAAACAAGAGTAGACTGTGCATCAATTTCTATGGACAATTTTCTGAATGAATAGTGAAAGCTTAGAAATAACTTAGCTAAGCTATTATAAATAAAAGGTTTTATTATGGTTATCAAACCAAAAATTCGTGGTTTCATTTGTACTAATGCGCATCCTGCAGGTTGTGAAGCCCATGTAAACGAGCAAATTGCTTACGTAAAAAGTCAGACACAAGCAGAGGCTAAGCCTAAAAATGTATTAGTGATTGGTTCATCTACAGGTTACGGTCTAGCAACACGTATTACAGCTGCTTTTGGTAATAATGCAAAAACATTGGGTATTTTCTTTGAAAAACCGCCAACAGAGAAGAAAACTGGCTCTGCTGGTTGGTACAATACAGCCGCTTTTCAAAAAGTGGCGGATGCAGCGGGTATTTGGTCAAAAAACATTAATGGTGATGCTTTTTCTCATGAAATAAAAGCTAAAGCTATTGCGATGATCAAAGAAGAGTTAGGTCAGATTGACTTAGTGGTTTATAGCTTAGCGTCACCTCGCCGAACTGATCCAGATACAGGTGAAGTTTATTCGTCAACGCTAAAGCCAATTGGTCAGAGTGTAACGACAAAAAACCTAAATACTTCTAAGCGTACTATTGATGAAATATCAGTAGAAGCGGCTAATAACGCAGAAATTCAAGGTACTATCGATGTGATGGGCGGCGCTGATTGGGAACTATGGATCAATGCATTAAACGATGCCGGTGTCTTATCTTCAGGCTTTAAAACGGTTGCCTACACCTATATTGGTAAAGAGTTGACTTGGCCAATATATGGTAAGGCCACTATTGGTAAAGCAAAAGAAGACTTAGACCGAGCGGCAACAGCAATCAATGATATTACTGAAAACCTTAATGGTGAAGCACATGTTACCTCATTAAATGCGGTAGTAACTCAAGCAAGTTCAGCTATTCCTATTATGCCATTATATATTTCTGCGATGTTCAAAGTAATGAAGGCGGATGGTACTTACGAAGGATGTATTGAGCAAATTCAAAATTTGTTTATTGAAAACATTTATAGTGAAACACCTCGTTTAGATGAAAAAAATCGTTATCGTCAAAACTATAAAGAACTCGAAGAGAGTGTTCAGCAAAGAGTTACTGATATTTGGAATACTGTTGATACAGATTCTATTGATGAGTTAACTGATTACGTTAGTTACAACCATGAATTCTTAAAGTTATTTGGTTTTGCTGTTGATGGAGTCGACTATGAAGCGGATTTATCACCTTTAGTTGAGATTAATCATTTAGATTAGGCTAGATTTTTAAAATATATAAAGTGGAAATTTAGTCTATTAGGGCGTTAAGGTTTATTGATAAATCTTAACGCCTTTTTGAATGTTTTAAAGTAATGTTCTCCTGATATGACTTCGGCTCTGATACTTGATTTCTAAAATAACAAGTTTGCCCAGACTATCAAAAACTCGATTTATGAAATTTTCATCGCATTTATACACCTCTGAACCGACATCAACAAGATTACACACTTGATAATTTACCTTATCATTTTACTAATAAAAAAATAGCTCAAGGCTTTTAATTAATGGTGTCTAGCTTAAATTACGCTCATTCTTGTCTTATAAAAATGACCTTTTTATATTTGTAGGTTTTGTGTTTTTTTAAATCGTTAAGTTAACATGAAATTCCAACACCTTAAAAAAAATTGTGCAAAACGGTTGTTCAAAATGATTTTTATCATTAGAGATAGAACAAATTATGAAGGGAATATAAGCGCAAGATTTCTCAGGATAGCTCGAGAAATAGACGAATAATTCTAATTTATCCTTTTGCTAGACAAAATCAGAATTATTCAGACAAATTGTAGTGAAAATTTACTTCACACCGTAGAATAAAAAACTCCTTTTGTGGTAGAATCGCGCCAGAAATTTTAACTTAGAGCCAGTAGAACTTTTTTTATAACGCGTTTGTTATCAAATCAAGTTTCTTACTGAAATACACTAAAATCGATAGTTTAACTATCTTGTTGATATATAAGTTTTAAATCAATAAGTTGGTTATTTTTTGATTTTATTACTCCTACCAAAAGTAGTGCATGTGTTTATGATTACAATAAAGAAAGGTCTGGATGTTCCTGTAGCAGGTGCTCCCCAGCAGGTAATCCATGATGGTCCAACCATCAAAACCGTTGCGACACTTGGTGAAGAGTTTGTGGGTATGCGACCTACCATGTTTGTAAAAGTGGGTGATCGTGTAGTAAAAGGTCAGGTGATTTTTGAAGATAAAAAAAATCCTGGCGTTAAATTCACAGCTCAAGCAGCCGGTGTTGTTAGCGAAATTAATCGTGGTGAAAAGCGTGTTTTACAATCTGTCGTTATTGAGATTGATGGTGACGCACAACAAACATTCAAAAGTTATTCACCCAATGAACTAGCTTCTATTTCCCGTGAAGACGTGGTTAAAAATCTAGTTGACTCTGGTTTATGGACCGCGTTACGTACGCGCCCATTTAGCAAGGTTCCTGCCATTGATAGCTCAACAACCGCCATTTTTGTTAGTGCGATGGACACCAATCCATTAGCTGCAAATCCTGAAGTTGTTATTAATGAGCAATCGGAAGCTTTTAAGCAAGGGTTAACTGTCTTATCTCGTTTAACTGACGGTAAAGTCTTTGTCAGTAAAGCACCTGGCGCTGATATTCCTGTTGAGGGTGATGTTACTGTCACTGAATTTGCAGGAAAGCATCCGGCAGGCCTAGTGGGCACCCATATACACTTTTTGAAACCTGTAAGCAGCACTAAGTTTGTTTGGCATCTTGGTTATCAAGACGTTATTGCTTTCGGTCATTTATTTACCACCGGCGAAATTGATAATACTCGTGTTATTTCTGTTGCCGGACCTGCGGCTAAAAATCCTCGTCTAATTCGTACGGTTTTAGGTGCAAGTACGAGTGACATTATTGCTGATGAAACTGTAGACGGTGAGTTGCGTGTTATTTCAGGCTCAGTTTTATTGGGTTCGGAAGCAAGCAAAGTTCACGGCTATTTAGGTCGTTACCATGTACAACTTTCTTTAGTTTCCGAAGGTCGTGATAAAGAATTTATTGGTTATATGTACCCGGGGCCTAATAAATTCTCTGTTACTCGTGCGTATATGTCACATTTCTTTCCGAAGAAATTATTTAATATGACGACAACAACCAATGGTAGTGAACGTGCCATGGTGCCGATTGGTAACTTTGAGCGAGTGATGCCTTTAGATATTTTACCTACCTTGTTTTTGCGTGATTTAGTTGCCGGTGATACCGACAGTGCTCAACAACTTGGTGCCTTAGAGCTTGATGAAGAAGATTTAGCCTTATGTACGTTTGTTTGCCCAGGCAAAACAGACTACGGCGTTTTCCTTCGTGATTGCCTAACCACAATTGAGAAGGAAGGTTAGTCATGGGCATGAAAAATTTTATTGAAAATATTGAACCGCATTTTGAAAAAGGCGGTAAGTTAGAAACTTGGTATGCACTATATGAAGCAGTTGCCACGGGTTTATTTACCCCAGGTAAAGTGAACAAAGGTAAAACCCACGTTCGCGACAGCATCGATTTAAAACGTATTATGATCACTGTTTGGTTGGCTGTTTTTCCTGCGATGTTCTTTGGTATGTACAACGTTGGTTATCAAGCGGCTGAAGCCCTTACTAACGGTTATGCCTTGGCTGATAATTGGCAAACAGGTCTATTTACCATGTTGGGCGGTGTGTTAAGTGCTGATTCTAGCTGGCTTAGCATGATGTTATATGGTGCTACCTTTTTTCTCCCTATATATGCGGTAACGTTTATTGTTGGTGGTTTCTGGGAAATACTGTTTGCTAGTGTACGTAAACATGAAGTCAATGAAGGTTTCTTCGTTTCTTCTATTTTATTTGCGTTAATCATGCCACCTACGATTCCATTATGGCAAGTCGCTATCGGGATCACCTTTGGTATTGTTATCGCCAAAGAGATATTTGGTGGTACCGGTAAAAACTTCTTAAACCCTGCCTTAGCCGGTCGTGCATTTTTGTTTTTTGCTTACCCTACTGAAATCTCAGGTAATGCTCCTTGGGTTGCTGTTGATGGCTTCTCTGGTGCAACTTTTTTAAG
Organism: uncultured Colwellia sp.; assembly: GCA_963933115.1. Classification (GTDB taxonomy): domain Bacteria; phylum Pseudomonadota; class Gammaproteobacteria; order Enterobacterales; family Alteromonadaceae; genus JALJPB01. Next base: position 41,080 of record CAWVSL010000008.1, on the reverse strand, counting down.
TGCCTTTAATTCTGGTACACCTGGTATGGTTGATTACAGTTGGAACACTGAATGGTGGAATGCATTTTGGGGCTTTATTCCCGGTTCTGTCGGTGAAGTTTCTACCTTTGCTATTTTATTAGGTGGCGCATATATCCTCTATAAAGGTATCGCATCATGGCGCATTGTTTTAGGTGTGTTTGGCGGTATGGTTATTACTTCATTATTGTTTAATACGATTGGCAGCGATACCAATGCTATGTTTGCTATGCCTTGGTATTGGCACTTAGTGGTTGGTGGTTTTGCTTTCGGTATGATATTTATGGCAACTGACCCTGTTACAACAGCATTCACTAATACTGGTAAATACTGGTTTGGTGCATTAGTTGGTGTCATGGTTGTGCTTATTCGTGTGGTTAATCCTGCATATCCGGAAGGCATAATGCTAGCTATTTTATTCGCTAACTTGTTTGCACCTTTGTTCGACTATATTGTTGTTCAAGGCAATATCAAACGGAGGCTTGCTCGCAATGTCTAGTTCTAAAGAAAGTTTCAGTAAAACGCTGATATTTGTTTTCATTATTTGTTTAGTCTGTGCAGCTTTAGTATCAATTTCAGCTGTTGGTTTAAAACCATTACAACAAGCAAACAAATTACTTGATAAGCAAACTAAAATTCTTGAAGCCTCTGGCTTACTAGAAAAAGCAGGTACTAACATTGTCAGTACCTACAACCAGTTCGTTGTAGCAAAAATGATTGACCTAGACTCAGGAGCTATTATAGAAGATGCTTCTGCTTTAGAAATTGATATGTTTGATGAACGCTCAGCCGCTCGTGATGTTAATAATAGTTCAAAACTTGTCGATGATGTTGCCGGTATTAATCGCCGTGCTGATCGCTCGGTTGTTTATTTAGTAAATGATGAACAAGGCCAATTGATGACCTTAGTTTTTCCTATCATAGGGTCTGGTTTATGGGACCTTATGTATGGTTTTGTTGGTTTAGCACCAGACTTAAATACAGTTCGTAGTGTTATTTATTCCGACTTAAAGGAAACCCCTGGCTTAGGTGCCGAGGTGCTTAACCCTAAATGGAAAAATTTATGGCCAGGTAAGGAAATCTATGATGACAGCAACAAGGTTGCTATCAAAATTGTGAAAGGTGGCGCAAAGCAAGGTGATGTTTACGGTGTTGATGCATTATCCGGAGCAACTTTAACCAGTAATGGTGTTGAAAATACTTTACATTTTTGGTTTGGTGAACAGGGCTTTGGTCCGTTCATTGCGAAATATCGTAACGGAGGATTACAATAATGGCTTCAGATACTAAAAAAGTCCTCTTTGGACCTGTTGTTGATAACAACCCTATTGCTTTACAAGTCTTAGGTGTTTGTTCTGCACTTGCGGTAACCAGTTCGATGGCTAATGCGTTGGTCATGACCATTGCGGTGATGATTGTTACGGGTTTTTCGAATTTCTTTATCTCAGTTATTCGCCATCACATTCCATCAAGTGTTCGAATTATTATCCAGATGGCGATTATCGCTTCATTGGTTATTGTTGTTGACCAAGTGCTTAAAGCTTTTTCCTACCAACTGTCTAAAGAACTATCGGTATTTATTGGTTTAATTATTACTAACTGTATCGTTATGGGTCGTGCTGAAGCTTTTGCTATGAAAGAAAAGCCCGGGGTCAGTTTCTTAGACGGTATTGGTAATGGTTTAGGTTATGGCGCAGTGTTACTAATTGTTGCTTTTTTTCGTGAATTATTTGGTTTTGGTACCTTGTTTGGTTTTGAGATTTTTCCTTTGATTCAAAACGATGGTTGGTACCAAGGTAACGGTCTATTAGTTTTACCTTTTAGCTCATTCTTCATTATTGGTTTGCTCATTTGGGCTATTCGCCAATGGAAACCAGAACAAGTAGAGAAGGATTAGCATTATGGAACATTATTTAAGTATTTTTGTTAAAACCATATTTATTGAAAATTTAGCATTAACCTTTTTCCTTGGTATGTGTACTTTCTTAGCGGTTTCTAAGAAAGTAAGCACTGCGATAGGTCTAGGTGTCGCTGTTGTTGTGGTATTAGGTATTGCGGTCCCCGTTAACCAAATTATATATCAAGCCATTTTAGCTCCAGGTGCTTTAGATAGCATGATGGGTATTACCGAGCAAAAAGATTCAATTGACTTGAGTTTTTTATCTTTTATTACCTTTATTGGGGTGATTGCTGCTTTAGTACAAATATTGGAAATGATCTTAGACAAGTATTTCCCTGTATTGTATCAAGCGCTTGGTATATTTTTACCTTTAATTACCGTTAACTGTGCAATTTTTGGTGCGGTATCGTTCATGGTGGCAAAAAACTTAACTTTGGGCGAAAGTGTTGTTTACGGCATTGGCTCTGGTGTTGGTTGGATGTTAGCCATTGTATTGATGGCAGGTATACGTGAGAAAATGAAATATTCTGACGTACCCGATGGTTTAAAAGGTTTAGGTATTACGTTTATCACAGCTGGATTGATGGCTTTTGGCTTTCTTTCTTTTGGTGGTATTTCCCTTTAGGAAAATGTCAGTCTCAGCTACTTTTTACTTTAAGTAATTTGAGTTGTAGACCCCTAGATAATTTAAGGAAAAGTCGATGGAAATTATTCTCGGTGTATCGATGTTTACCGCGATAGTACTAGCGTTAGTTTTAGTGATTTTATTTGCCAAGTCTAAGTTAGTTTCTTCAGGTGATGTAACGATAAGTATAAATGGCGACCCAGAAAAAGCAGTAACAACTTCTGCTGGTGGTAAGCTTTTAGGTGCACTAGCTGATCAAGGGATTTTTATCCCTTCAGCTTGTGGTGGTGGCGGTACTTGTGGTCAGTGTCGCGTAGAAGTGCATTCTGGTGGAGGTGATATTTTACCCACTGAAGAAGGTCACATAAACAAGCGCGAAGCTAAAGCCGGTTGTCGTTTAGCATGTCAAGTTGCGGTTAAACAAGACATGGTAATTGAAGTGGAAGATGAAATCTTTGGCGTTCAACAATGGGAATGTGAAGTTATCTCAAACGATAATCAAGCAACCTTTATTAAAGAGCTTAAGCTTCAGATACCCAATGGTGAATCTGTTCCCTTTAAGGCCGGTGGTTATATTCAAATTGAAGCGCCTGCGCATCATGTCAAATATAGCGACTTTGATATTGATTCACAATACAAAGGTGATTGGAACCACTTCGGTTTCTTTGATGTTGAATCTAAAGTTGATGAACCGACGTTACGCGCTTACTCAATGGCAAATTATCCTGAAGAAGAAGGCATTATTATGCTTAACGTGCGTATTGCAACACCGCCTCCAGGACGTTTACATTTACCAGCAGGTAAAATGTCTTCATTTATTTTCAGTCTTAAAGCTGGTGATAAAGTCACTATTTCAGGTCCGTTTGGTGAGTTCTTTGCTAAAGAAAGTGACAATGAAATGGTCTTTATTGGCGGCGGTGCCGGTATGGCGCCGATGCGTTCACATATATTTGATCAACTTAAACGCTTAAATTCTAAGCGCAAAATGTCGTTCTGGTACGGTGCTCGTTCAAAACGTGAAATGTTTTATGAAGATGATTACAATGGCTTAGCGGCCGATAATAGTAACTTTGATTGGCATGTTGCATTATCAGATCCACAACCCGAAGATAACTGGGATGGTATGACCGGCTTTATTCATAATGTTCTTTATGAAAACTACCTTAAAGATCATGAAGCGCCGGAAGACTGTGAGTTTTATATGTGTGGTCCACCAATGATGAATGCTGCTGTTATTCATATGCTTAAAGATTTGGGTGTAGAAGACGAGAACATCATGCTAGATGACTTTGGCGGCTAATATATTGATTTAGGCCTGTCCATTGGTACTCTTGCTTTATGCAAAGACTCACTTAGAGTCAGAGGCTTAGTAATCTAGCCTTGAAAGAGTCCAAGGGGTAGGCGTTTAAAGGCCAAATATAGTATTGTATAATCGGCTAATAAAGGTGACTCAGGTCACCTTTATCTTTTAATACAATCAATTTTTAAACTCTAAATGAAGAAGTTAAGTGAAAATTGATAGTTTTAGAGTCACTGAGCGCTTCCTCAGAGATAGCTAAAGACCTTCTTGATTATTTATTTAAGTATTTTGATGTGAATATTTAGATAAATAATAACTTGATGAGGAACTTATGAACAAATTAAAGTCATTAGTAATGATTACAGTCGTAATTTTTTTAACTGCCTGTTTCCCAAGTAAAGATCCAAACAAGGAAGTAATATTATTGCAGGGTCTCACCATGGGGACGACTTATAATATTAAGCTTGTTGTAAAGAATGATTCAGTGAAAATTGATACACTTCAACGTGATATCGATGATTTGCTTAAACAGGTTAATCAAGAGATGTCGACTTATATTTCAACCTCTGAGTTATCACTTTTTAATAAAAGCCAACGTACTGAACCTGTTGAAATTTCACGAGGATTGCAGCGTGTTATTAAAGAATCAATCCGCATAGGTCAAATGAGTGGCGGTATGCTTGATATTACTATTGGTCCTTTGGTTAATCTTTGGGGTTTTGGTCCAGAAAATCGCCCTGAAATAGTACCTAGTAGGGAGGCCCTGTCTGCCACTAAGGCACGTATAGGCTTAAAGTACTTATCACTTCAAGGTAATAAACTGACCAAAGCGATTCCTGAGCTCTATGTTGATTTATCAACAATAGCCAAAGGTTATGGGGTTGATGTTGTCACAGAACTTATTGAAAACAACGGTATTGAAAACTACCTAGTAGAAATCGGCGGCGAGATGCGTCTTAAAGGCTTTAAGGCTTCAGGTGAACTTTGGCATGTAGCCATAGAAAAACCGATGACAGAGGTGCGCAGTGTCCACCAAATTCTAGTACCGAAAGATAACGCAGTAGCGACATCGGGAGACTACCGCAACTATTTTGAAGCAGATGGAATGCGTTTCTCTCATATCATTGACCCTGATACGGGTAAGCCGATTAATCATAAGTTGGTATCAGTGACGGTTATTCATCCTTCATCCATGACTGCTGATGGGCTTTCTACAGCGATGATGGTAATGGGCGAAGATAAAGCCTTTGAATTTGCCAACCAACATGATATCGCTGCTTACATTATTTCTAAAACAGAGGATGGCTTTAAAGAGAAAATAACGGTAAAATTTATGCCTTATTTGAAATAGGTTCACTGAATAGTTATAAGTTTTTTATAGAGAGTTGATTTTTCAATGTTAGATTTTAAAGGTTAATTAGGTTCCCCTTATGGCAGTTTTTTTCATTACATTTGTTTTTTTCCTTGTTATTGTTATGGCAATGGCAGTAGGTTACATATTTCAAAATAAAACGTTGGCAGGTAGCTGTGGAGGTTTAGCTAATGTGGGTGTAGATAAGTCGTGTAATTGTGATAACCCCTGTGAAAAGCGTCAAGAGCGCGACCGTCTTGCGGTATTAAATGAAGAACAAATTTCAATTAAAAATTTATAAGATGATTTTTGAAATTTCAGCCTATTGTTAATGGCAGTATATTGGCTGAAATTTTAATTACTTTTCAAACAATCCCCTAAGCTCCCTATAGTTAATGGTTGAGCGCAAACTTCAAGTCTATGTTACTTGACCGTTACTTTCTCTAATACTCTGTTGATACAATAATCATCATTAGTAAAGCCTAACGGGTTTTATGTTTTATCCTTATTAAATGAGATGTTTTATTATCTTTCTTAACTAGGAACTCTTCAGTATTTTTGTTGCTACAACTCAAAAATAACTAATATATTGACTTGGATGTAAAGCGAATAATATTAATACTACAGCTATATTTGATCGAAACCTCAACCTTAGCTCTAATAAATGTGTCACTTCAACATTGTTTAAGTTAATGCTTTTTTTCAGCAACTATTACAATCAATAACTGTGTTTGCATACAGTTATTGATTGTGTGTAAAATAGATAGATGAGAAAGATAATACATGTTGATATGGATGCTTTTTACGCATCAGTTGAAATGCGTGATTTTCCACAATATAAAAATATTCCTTTAGCTGTAGGTGGCACCGCCGCGAGGAGTGTTTTATGCACGTGTAACTATATTGCTCGTCAATATGGTGTTCGTTCGGCGATGTCGACAAAAAGGGCATTACAGTTATGTCCCAGTCTAACTATCGTTAATGGCCGAATGTCGGTGTACAAAACTGTGTCTGAAAAGATACGGTCAATATTTTTACAATATACTGACATTGTTGAACCACTATCGTTAGACGAAGCTTTTTTAGATGTAACTGACTCTGTCGAATGTGGTGGTAGTGCAACCTTAATTGCCAAAAAAATACGTCAACAAATTTTTGATGAACTCGAATTAACGGCCTCTGCAGGCGTTGCACCTAACAAATTTTTAGCTAAAATAGCCAGTGATGAAAATAAACCTAATGGTCAATTCGTTATCTCTCCGAATGATATCGCAAGTTTTGTCGAACAGTTACCATTAAAAAAAATTCCAGGTATAGGGCCTAAAACTGCGGAAAAGCTTAAAATTAATGGTTTTAAAACTTGCCAAGATATCAGAGAGAGTAATGTTTCTCAGTTACAATTAATTGTGGGTAAATTTGCTAAGGCATTATATCAACGGAGTTTTGGCGAAGATAATCGTTTACTTGAAGTCGGTAGGCAGCGAAAGTCATTAGCAATAGAAACAACAGTTGCAGAAGACTTGAACAATGAAGATGAATGTTTGGCCGTTGTTATGCAGTTATTTCCCCAACTCTTAGAACGGCTTAAGAAGTCTAATCAACAAAAAGTTGTACGGCAAGGAATCAAGTTAAAATTTGCTGACTTTAATCAAACCACAGTCGAGCAAAAGAGTTTAAGTTGCAATCAAGAAATATTTATAAAACTGTTAAGTAAAGCCATTAAACGTAGTAATAATAGAAAGGTACGTTTAGTAGGACTGACTTTAGGTTTTGCTAACAATGAAGGGGTGACTAAACAGCTGGATTTGTTTTCATAGCTTTTGGCCAGCAGATATATTTAATTCTTTTATTCTTTAGGTAATAATTTACTCATTTTTATAAAGTTTTATTAATAAAAAAAGAAAAACTCCATCGTGCTATAAATTTATTATCTCCTCGTGAACATTCGTATATAGAGTTACAGCAAAAACTATTAAAAATGAACTCCATCAAAAACCGGTTTGTTCAGCAATTATCAATGAACTCAACAAAAATCACAAAATTGATTGGTATCTTCAAGCAGAGCTTGCGTATAATAAACGCTTTACAAAGTGGCTAGATTGATGTTTTAGTCTTGATGAGCGTCAAATTAAGTATTAAATAGATAACGCTTACCAACTAGCAACAAAAGAAAAAACAAAACAGATACGTTTTTTGCAATACGGTGGTTTTTCGCCTGATCAAATTATGACGGTATTGAACTTAGATTAATGTTATTAGTACTGAACATCTTATTTTATTGAACAATTATAGATTATTTGGATAACCCATGATTAAAAGCACCGCTGAAATTCGCCAAGCATTTTTAAATTTTTTTGCTAATAAGCAACATCAAATCGTTGCTAGTAGCTCTTTAGTTCCTGGTAATGATGCCACCTTGTTATTTACTAATGCCGGTATGGTCCCATTTAAGGATGTTTTTTTAGGTGCAGAACAGCGAAATTATACCCGTGCTACTTCATCGCAGCGCTGTGTTCGTGCCGGTGGAAAACATAACGATTTAGAAAATGTCGGGTATACCGCTCGTCATCATACTTTCTTTGAAATGTTAGGTAATTTTAGTTTTGGTGACTACTTTAAAGAAGATGCAATGCGTTTTGCTTGGGAGTTTTTAACGTCAGTTTTAGCCTTGCCAAAAGAAAAATTATTAGTCACTGTTTATGAAAGTGACGAAGAAGCATTTGTTTTTTGGAAAGATGAAATTGGCATTCCAGTAGATAAAATTATCCGTATCGGTGATAAATCATCTGACAAAAAATTTGAGTCGGATAACTTCTGGTCAATGGGAGATACTGGACCTTGTGGCCCGTGCTCTGAAATATTTTACGATCACGGAGCAGACATTTGGGGTGGTCCTCCAGGCTCTCCTGAAGAAGACGGTGACAGGTTCATTGAAATCTGGAATTTAGTTTTTATGCAATTTAATCGTCAGAGTGATGGTGAAATGCAGCTATTACCTAAACCATCTGTTGATACAGGCATGGGACTAGAGCGTATATCAGCTATTATGCAAAATGTTCATAGCAACTATGAAATTGATATTTTTAAGGCATTAATTACCGATACAGCTAACTTGCTGGGTTGTGATGATATTGAACATAAATCTTTACGAGTAATCAGTGATCATATCCGTAGTTGTAGTTTTTTAATTGTTGATGGTGTTATGCCTTCAAATGAAGGAAGAGGTTACGTGCTCCGACGTATTATTCGCCGTGCGATACGTCATGGTCATAAACTTGAAGCTAAAGGTCATTTTTTTCATAAACTAGTAGCGTCTCTGGTTACGCAAATGGGAGATGCTTATCCTGAGCTTTTGCAACAACAAGCTATTATCGAAAAAATGTTACGAATTGAAGAAGAGCAGTTTGGACGTACCCTTGATCGTGGCATGTTACTACTTGAAGATATTTTAGTGAACTTAACCGGCGATACAATTATCGGAGAGGATGTTTTTAAACTTTACGATACCTATGGATTCCCTGCCGATTTAACTGCTGATATAGCGCGAGAGAGGCAACTTAAAATTGATTTAGTAGGCTTTGACCTCGCCATGAGTGAACAACGTAAGCGTGCACAAAAAGCGAGCCAATTTGGGACTAATTATAACGAACAGTTAAAGTCGAATCATAAAACCTCATTCAAAGGTTATACCCAAGATAGTTATTCAGCGACCGTTATCGAATTATTTAATTGTGATGAGTCAGTTGACCAATTAGCTATTGATGAACCAGGCATGGTTATTCTTGATGCAACGCCTTTTTATGCTGAGTCAGGTGGTCAAGCGGGTGATAGTGGTTTATTACTAATCAATGATGGTGTTTTTGAAGTTAATGATACCGTAAAGTTGGGTAATGCTTTCGCTCATAAAGGTGTAGCAAGAACCTCTATTGGTATTAATACACGTGTTAAAGCATGTATTGATAATGAACGTCGTGCAGCCATTGTGAAAAATCATACTGCTACTCACTTATTACATGAGGCCCTTCGTAAAGTATTAGGTGAGCATGTCACCCAAAAAGGCTCATTAAATGAAGCAGACAAACTTCGTTTTGATTTTTCCCACTTTGAGGGGGTAACTGCCCAAGAGGTAAAAGAAGTCGAACAAATGGTCAATAAAGCCATTCGCAGTAATTTACTTCGTAAAACAGAATTAATGCAAATTGACGATGCAAAAGAAAAAGGCGCTATGGCGCTTTTTGGCGAGAAATACGACGATGAAGTTCGAGTGGTTACCTTAGGTGATTTTTCAACTGAACTTTGTGGAGGTGTCCATGTTAACCGCACAGGTGATATTGGTTTATTTAAAATTATTTCTGAGTCAGGTATTGCTGCAGGCGTCAGGCGTATAGAGGCAGTAACAGCCACAGGCGCTTTAAATTTCGTTGAGCAGCAATCACAATCGCTATTTAGTATTGCTGCTTTAGTCAAGTCTGATGTTAATAACGTGACAGATAAGGTCGAACAGTTGATTAGTCGAGGTAAGCAACAAGAGAAAGAAATTAATCAATTAAAACAGCTGCTCGCAGCACAAGCCGGTTCTGATTTAGTGAGTCAAGCGATAGATATTAACGGTGTTAAGGTCCTGATTGCTGATTTAGACGGTGTTGAAACTAAAGCATTACGCGGCATGGTTGATGAGCTTAAAAACAAAATGGGTTCTGCTATCATTATGCTAGCTACGGCTAATGATGGCAAAGTAGGTTTGATTTCTGGTGTGACTAAAGATCTTATTGGTAAGGTTAAAGCAGGTGAATTAGTTAATATGGTTGCCCAACAAGTAGGTGGTAAAGGTGGTGGTCGACCTGATATGGCCCAAGCGGGTGGTAGCCAACCAGAAAACATAAGTACTGCGCTTGCAACTGTTCAGGCATGGCTAACTGAAAAGCTTACTTAGACCATTAAGCCTAAGTTTTAATAGGCTTATTTTTAATGAGATTCAGATTAGCCAGTATCATTAACTTTTATTTGGCTTGTTTGATCGTATTAAGTGCTTGGTTGGACTCAGACAATAACAGTGAGTAATCATCTCTTATTGTCTGTTCTTTTATAAAGTGCAGGGACCGAAATCCTCATTGACGTAAATTGCCCCTAAAATGAACCTTGCACAAGTATTAATTAACAATTTTTTATACGGTTGTTGTTAGTAACCTTAGATAATAAAAATGACAACACTTTAGAAAGATAGTGATTGCTGAAAAAGTTGATATTAGTTTATATCATCATAGAATTATTCTTTATAATATTACTTGCCTATAATTTTTATCTTATTGAGAGTTAAAAACAGTTTGTTGATTAAAAATCAATATCGGGGATTTTGTTAATTTTAAGTTAATTCGTATTGTAGTTTATTTTACCTAAGATTATTACTTTGTTAATTTAATGTAAATATTTCATTTTTTATACAATATATCAAATAAATAGATCTTTTTTTGGACAAAATGATAAAATAAACCGCATTAGGACTATTCAATACAATGATAAGGTTGTTAAACTAGTGTTGTTGGTATACAAGTGTTCTTAACTTTATTTAGTACATATAATTCTTTGTATAAGTTTAGAAGAACACCTAAAATACTCTTGATTTTAACCTCAGAGATTAACTTTTCGTGTGTTTAGTCAGATATTAGGCTAATTTTACAATAAGTAGTAGCTGTTAATCGTTTAGTAGAAGTCATTTTAAAGACTAAGGAACATAAATGTTAATATTAACACGCAGAGTTGGTGAAACTTTAATGATTGGGGATGAAGTTACTGTAACTGTATTAGGCGTTAAAGGGAGCCAAGTTCGTATTGGTGTCAATGCGCCGAAAGAAATTTCAGTTCATCGTGAAGAAATTTATATGCGTATACAAGCTGAAAAAGAAGATAATGAATCTCCCGGTAATGTATAAATAAATTTTATTGAAAATAATAACCGGCTATCAGTCGGTTTTTTTTCAAGTAAATATTGAGTTTTTCTTAGTTTTTACTATATGACTCGCACGGTAACTGTTTGAATAATACCCGTGTTGTGTGATTTGTCATCAAACAGTTAAAAAAGACAAATAAAAGATGAAAATTGTTTGACTTATTTTTAAGATCCATTAGTATTCGCACCCATTGGAGAGGTGGCCGAGTGGTCGAAGGCGCTCCCCTGCTAAGGGAGTAACTGGTTTATCCCGGTTCGAGGGTTCGAATCCCTCCCTCTCCGCCATTAATTATACTTGTAATTATTGGTTGTGCATCGATTAGTAACGATATAAAAAAATAGCTAACTAGGGACGCGTAGCTCAGCTGGATAGAGTACCTGGCTACGAACCAGGCGGTCGCAGGTTCGACTCCTGCCGCGTCCGCCACTTTCTTTTCTTCGAGGAAGTGGTTATATCAAGAAGAGCAGCTTCTATTAAGGCTGGTTAAACAAGTTTTTAGACCGCGGACGCGTAGCTCAGCTGGATAGAGTACCTGGCTACGAACCAGGCGGTCGCAGGTTCGACTCCTGCCGCGTCCGCCACATTAGCAAAAGCTAGAAAAAAGCCAGTCTTATGACTGGCTTTTTTTCGTCTGTAATATAATAAAATTTTGTATATCCTTCCCCCCAAATCATTAAATATTGCGTTACTGTTATATAAATTCTCTATTTAACTAATAACAAGCATTTGAAATCTACAGTACAAAATAGTCAGTTTTACAATCAACTAACCTTTACTCTCTAAAAATCAAGCCGAATTTTATGCATAATAATGACTGGAATATATTTATATATATTTTCTTTTTAGGGGGCTTTTGACTATTTAATGTATATTTTTATTAAGATTTATTGTGTACGTCATATTAAAAAATACCAATTTATTTTGAATTTTTATATTGAATGGATGAATTTTTATATAAAATAACTGAATATGAGTTGTAATCGGTGTTGACTTTTAATTATTTACCTAAAAATTAAAGAATTCATTTGTTTTATGTTATTGGAGTGTTTATTCTAATTATATAAAATTTTTAATGAGATTAATAAATGGAACACTTATACCCATTATTTATAGAAGCAGGAACATTATTATTTGCTGGTATGGCATTTGTTTTTGTTTTTTTAGGTTCACTGGTTATTTTTATTAAAACAGTGTTAGCTAGATTAGCAATTAAATTTCCAGATGCTGTTGTGAAATTTAAATCTCAGCATTTAACTAAACAAAAAAGTAACGTCGCAAAGGGTACTTCACCGAATATTGTTGCAGCGATAACATCTGCGGTAACACAATATCGTCAAGAGCATTCTCAACAAAGCTCTCAACATTTAAAAAGTAGGAAATAACAATGACAAAACCATTAGGTATTACTGAAGTTGTCTTAAGAGATGGTCATCAATCTTTGCTAGCAACGCGTCTTCGTCTAGAAGATATGTTACCTATCGCTCCTGCGTTAGATGATATTGGTTTTTGGTCAATTGAGTCTTGGGGTGGCGCTACTTTTGATTCTTGCATACGTTACTTAGGTGAAGACCCTTGGGAGCGTTTAAGGGCCCTGAAAAAAGCGATGCCTAAAACAAAGCAACAGATGTTATTTCGTGGGCAAAATATCTTGGGCTATCGTCACTATGCGGATGACGTGGTAGAAAAATTTGTTGAGCGTGCACATATTAACGGTATTGATGTTTTTCGGATATTCGATGCAATGAATGATGTACGTAATCTGCAAACTGCGATTAAAGCGGCAGTAAAAGTCGGTGCACATGCTCAAGGAACATTAAGTTATACAGAAAGTCCTGTTCACAGCCTTAAAGGTTGGTTGACAATGGCTAAGCAACTAGAAGATATGGGCGCCCATTCTCTATGTATTAAAGATATGGCAGGTTTGTTAAAACCTTACGATGCAGCCGAGCTTATCGGTCGTTTAAAAGAAACCGTGTCATTACCTATTGCTCTCCATTGTCATGCGACAACAGGTTTAAGTATCGCCACTCACATGAAAGCTATTGATGCTGATGTCGATGTTATTGATACAGCAATTTCTTCGATGAGCATGACCTATGGGCATTCACCGACTGAAACTGTGGTTTCTATAGTAGAGGGTACATCACGTGACACCGGTCTAGATATGCTGAAACTTGCAGAAGTAGCAACATATTTTCGTGACGTTCGTAAAAAATATGCAAAGTTTGAAGGCAGCCTTAAAGGTATTGATGCTCGTATTTTATTGGCGCAAGTACCCGGTGGTATGTTGACTAACATGGAGATGCAACTTAAAGAACAAGGTGCAGAAGATAAGTTAGATGACGTTTTAATTGAAATACCTAAGGTAAGGAAAGATCTCGGTTACATTCCTCTTGTGACACCTACGTCTCAAATTGTTGGTACTCAAGCGGTATTGAATGTTTTGACGGGTGAAAGATATAAGTCAATTACTAAAGAGACCGCTGGCGTTCTTAAAGGCGAGTATGGCGCAACAGCGGATAAAGTTAATGCAGAGTTACAAGCTAGAGTTTTAAATGGCGCAGAGGCTATCACATGTCGCCCTGCAGACTTAATTAAACCTGAGATGGATAATTTGACAGGCGAGTTGAAGGTTTTAGCAAAAGAGAAGAACATTTCACTTGCTGATGAGGTAATTGACGATGTGTTAACTTATGCTCTTTTTCCTCAGATTGGTTTGAAATTTCTAGAGAACCGTAATAATCCATCAGCTTTTGAACCTGCGCCTTCAGCTGAGCAAACAACAAAAGTTGTTTCGTCTTCACACGATTTTACTGAACCAAAAAATTATGCGGTGAGTGTTGACGGTAAAGTCTTCGATGTAGTCGTTGCACCGGGGGGGGACATTAGTCAAATTACCCACCCAGCTGGTGATGAAGCAATAAAACAATCAGCTTCTTTTTCAGCATCGGAAGCGTTAAATGCCCCTTTAGCGGGCAATATTTTTAAAGTCTTAGTTAATGAAGGTGATCAGGTTGAAGCTGATGAAGTTGTTATTATTATGGAGGCGATGAAAATGGAAACTGAAATTCGCGCTGTAAACTCCGGTACGGTTACTTCATTGCATATCAAAGAAGGTGATTCTGTCGCTGTTGGTCAAGCTTTAATAAGTTTAGGGTAAGGTTGAACCATGGATTCATTAACTAAATTATGGTTATCGACAGGCTTAGCTAACTTCGAGTCTGGCCAAGTCATTATGATGATAGTCGGCTGTTTTTTACTTTATCTTGCAATAGCGAGAAACTTTGAACCTTTATTGTTATTACCGATGGGTTTTGGTGCAATACTGACTAATATTCCAGGTGCTGGATTTTCAGAAGCTGGGGGCTTTTTATATTACATTTACCATTGGGGTATTGAAACCGGGATTTTTCCATTAGTGATTTTTCTGGGTGTTGGTGCAATGACCGATTTCGGCGCATTAATTGCTAATCCTAAAACGCTATTTTTAGGGGCTGCTGCTCAAACGGGTATATTTGCTACCCTGTTTGGCGCCATTGCCCTGAATGTAGTTCCGGGCATTGAGTTTACATTAAAAGATGCCTCTGCCATTGCCATTATTGGTGGTGCCGATGGCCCTACCGCAATATTTTTGGCCACTAAACTTGCGCCTGAGTTACTCGGTGCAATTGCTGTTGCTGCCTATTCTTATATGGCTTTAGTACCTATTATACAACCACCAATTATGCGTGCGTTAACCACAGAAAAAGAACGAAAAATTGAAATGGCACAGTTAAGACCTGTGACAAAAGTGGAAAAAATCATTTTCCCTTTAGCGGTATTATTGATGACAATTTTCTTTTTACCTGCGGCAACACCACTTGTTGGGATGTTTTGTTTAGGTAATTTGATGCGAGAATGTGGTGTTGTTGACCGGTTAAGTTCAACCGCTCAAAATGAGTTAATTAACATTACCACCATCTTCTTAGGTTTAGGGGTTGGTTCAAAATTAAGCGCTGAGGCTTTTTTAAATATAGAAACATTGGGGATCCTAGCACTTGGTTCCGTTGCATTTTCTATCGGTACGGCATCAGGGGTACTGATGGCTAAAACGATGAATAAGTTTTCTAAAGTCCCCATTAATCCATTGATTGGTGCTGCCGGTGTTTCTGCTGTTCCTATGGCTGCTCGTGTAGCGAACAAAGTCGGTTTAGAGGCTAATCCTCATAACTTCTTATTGATGCACGCTATGGGCCCTAATGTTGCTGGTGTCCTTGGTTCTGCAGTAGCTGCGGGCATATTATTAGCTTTGGTCGGCTAACTTTTAACATTACTATTTTTAAAGGGAAGCTTTGCTTCCCTTTTTTATTTGCTGTTTGGAACGTTAGTTATACCAAATGCCCTGATTGACAAAACAATCCATTGAATCAAGAATCATGTGGATAAGTAGCCCTATACCTATTAACCTGAGTTTAGGGATAAAGCAACATAACAAATATATCAATATTGCAAAACTTTGGTGTAATGGGTGAAAGCCAATACTGCAACGAATCGGATCATATATTGGGTTAGCTAATAAATGATCCAGGTCTACTATCATCGTTAAGATCATAATAAAATATGACTTTTTCCATTGATGCCTAAAAAAAAAGGCAACAATGATTGCTGGTACTATAAAGTGAAGAATAAGGTGGAAAATATTGCTGTCCTTTGACTTGTTTGAAGTTAAGTCATACTCATGGATATTATTGCCGAGTCTTAGCTTATAAGTTGCCGTCAGTATCTAGCTATTTGGAATGTTTTTAGGCGGTTATTTACGTCTCAAAACATCGTTATTTTTAACCTTTAGATACTTTATTTAGAATTATGGATTTAATTTAAATTGTGTCCATTGGCCGGAGCTTTCTTTTTCAAAACAAATCCTGTCGTGCAAACGGTTAGCACGCCCTTGCCAGAATTCGATATAAGTGGGTTTAACCTGCCAGCCGCCCCAAAATTCTGGGTGAGGTATCTCTCCGTGAGGATATTTAGTATTGAAATAATCTACCCGTTTTTGCAATTCGTCTTCGTGGGTTATTTTAGCACTTTGCTTTGACGCCCATGCACCAACTTGACTGCCTCGGTCTCTACTATGAAAATATTGAGCAGATTGTTCCAGAGATATTTTTTCAACAGTACCTTCAATGCGAATTTGTCTTTGTAAAACATTCCAATGAAATAACAAGGCTACCTTATTATTTTCTTCTAAATTCTGACTCTTGCGGCTGGTGTAATTAGTATAAAAAACAAAGCCATCATCATTGAATTCTTTCAGTAAAACCATACGGCAAGTAGGTTGGCCATCAGCACCACAACTACTTACTGACATAGCTTCGGGGAGTAAAACCCCTGATTTTTTAGCCTCTTCAAACCATTGGTTAAATAACGGGAACGGTTGCGCATCATTGGGGATTTTTGGCAGAGGTAAAGCCACACCTTGGCCAAAAGTTAATAAACAACGGAGTTTTTCAAATAAGGTCATAAAGTTTTGTCAAAATTAATTTTCAGTAATTTTATATTATCAGGTATTAGCAAAAAAAGGTGTTGAATTTAAGCTATTTTTACGAAGACTTGGTAAACCATAACTGATCACGCTTATGTTGATGAAATGTCTGGTAGACAGCAGGGTTAATGTTTAGGTGTGTGTTACTAATTAAAGGTAATCATTTAACCTAAGATTATAGAACATTCACTTTAATTGTCTGTGTCGATATTATTAGAGACTATATATACTCATTACTATTATCTCATCTTAAAATCTTTTATAGCGATATTGAGCTGTAATCCTTTTTTAATAATTGATTTAGAATAATGACTTAAATAATCTTCTTAAATTTAACAGATTTATCTTTGTTTACTCAAGTGTTGTTTGAATTTAAGGAATTGATTGATAAACTAACTTTTTTACTGGCTTTGTGTACTTATGGTTTTGACTAAATTTTTTCGTTGGTTTGAGCAAATTCACCAACAAACTGTCATTAAAAAACATCGTTCTCTAGTCGTTTTAGCCGGGGAGTATTCCTGGTCACTTTCTTTAATTAGAAAAATTAAAAGTTCATCTACGTTCCTTGCAGAAGATGGCTTAGAAGCAAGATCTCAAAATGATGGTTGGCTTACTTACAGTGATGTTGAAGCATTAAACGCCAACGTGACTAAACAAAACTATCGCCATAAGTTAGGTTCAGAAAGTCGAGCAGTAGTGTTTGCTGATAGTGAATTCAATATTGATGCTTTAGCGGCATTGTCAGGCACTATAAGGGCTGGAGGGATATTATTTATTTTATTCCCTCAAAAAGTTTCAGAGATTAAAAAAAATCAAAATAGTTTATTTTTAAAGCGGTTTATTAATAAAGTCGAACATTCATTTTTATCTACTATCATTGAGCAAGATCAGGAGTTATTCATTGATGAGGTAACAGAAGAAAATACTACGGGCGATATTTTACCATTAAATATTCCTCATGCTTTCCCCTTAAATTGTGCAACACAAGAACAATTTAAGGCTGTTCAAGCCATTATTAAAGTTGCTACAGGTCATCGGGACCGTCCTCTAGTATTAACAGCTGATCGTGGAAGAGGTAAGTCTTGTGCCCTTGCCATTGCCTGTGCAAAAATTATGGAGTTAACTACATCACCCCAGCACATTATCATTACCGCACCTCACCTTAAGGCACTGGATAACTTTTTTAAACAACTCAAGTACTCATTACCTCAGGCTAAACACTTAAGCCATAGTGTTATTCATGATAACGGCATTATTGAGTTCCTTCCGATAGACAAACTATTGAATAAGCATGTAAAAGCCTCACTATTACTTGTGGATGAAGCTGCAGGCATTCCTGTTTATTTACTTTCAGCTATATTAAAAAAACACCATAGGGTGGTATTTTCAAGCACAGTCCATGGTTATGAAGGGGCCGGTAGAGGTTTTACCTTGAAATTTCAGACAATATTAAATAGTGAGTATAAAACGTGGTATAAGCAAACGATCAATCAACCAATAAGATGGGCCGAAGATGATCCCGTTGAACAGTTTATTTTTGATGTTTGTTTACTTAATGCTGAGCTGCCTAGACTTACCAGTAGTGCCGTCGATATCGATAAAAAAGCGGTTGATTTGGATTTTAAATGTTTGTCAGGTGAATTCTTATTAACAAATGAAAACTTACTAGAACAGGTCTTTGCTGTATTGGTCACCGCTCATTATCAAACAAAACCTAGCGATTTAAAATTATTACTAGATAATCCACAGGTAAGTGTACTGTGTTTATTTCATCAACAAAAGGTTATCGGTGTTGCTTTATTAATGCGTGAAGGGAGTCGGAATCAACAGGATATCCTTGCTGTTAAAAATGCTAAAAGACGATTGCGCGATCAATTCTTACCTCAGTCTTTAATGACCCATTGTGGTATTGAGGTAGCCTTTGATTTTGATTACTTGAGGGTAATTAGGATTGCTGTGCACCCAGATTGCCAAAATGAGGGTATCGGTACTTTATTTCTATCGAAAATCAATGAGTACGCTTCGAGTTTAAAGGTAGATTTTATTGGTGCTAGCTTTGGTTGTAACCAGCAACTTCTCAATTTCTGGTTATTATCAAACTTTCAATTGGCTCGTATTGGTTTTAATAAAGATGCGGCAAGTGGTGAACATTCTGCTTTGATACTAAAAGCCCTCAGTCAAAAAGCAGTGGTCTTGCAATTAAGTATCAATAGGAAGTTTTACCAGTCATTTATTTATTTACTTAGCGATGAATATCGACAATTATCTGACGTTTTGGTTTGGTCAATTTTAAAATATTATCCGGTGGAATATTTACCGGCATTAACAACCAGTGATTTTAATACCGTGCAAGCTTTTGCCAACAAAGAACGCTTGTATAGCACTTGCGCATATAGTCTCCATTTATGGCTATTACATCAATTTGCGGATCCCTTTGATGTCGAGCTATTACCTATGATTTCTCGCTTATTAAAAAGACAACCCGTTAGCGAGGTTTGTTCTTCTTATCACCTGGACGGTAAAAAAGCGCTAAATCAATTAATGGTAAATTACGTGAATAGTAAAGTTTAGTGTAATAATATTTGCATAGAGCAATAATACTGAAATGTTAAATTTACTGTCCATTGGCTGAACATAAATTTGAAGTCAATAATAACAACAATTTTACTGGTATGATCTGCTTATCGACACTGACGTAGAGATAAAATATACTGTGTATTATTAAGTGTCTTGTGTTTTATTTAGATAGGGTTCTATTATGTCGGTAGTGATCAGTGGTACGGGTTTATATACTCCACCATTTAGCATTTCAAATGATGAGTTAGTTAATTGTTTTAATCAGTATGTTGAACGTTTTAATATTGAAAACAGTGAGGCTATTCTTGCTGGTGATGCAGATGCGCTTTCTTGCTCAAGTAGTGAGTTTATCGAAAAAGCCTCGGGTATAAAAAGTCGGTATGTTATGTCAAAAGAAGACATCCTTAATATTGATTTGATGAGACCTTCGATTAAGCAGCGTGCCAACGATGTAATCTCTTCTCAAGCAGAAATAGGCGTTGCAGCTGCTAAGCAAGCAATTGAAGCTGCTAATAAGAAACCTGAAGATATTGATTTAGTGATTGTTGCTTGTGCTTATACAGAGCGTTCTTACCCAGCAATAGCCATAGAAATTCAAAATGCTCTTGGCTGTTCTGGATGGGGGTTTGATATGTTAGTAGCATGTTCTGCCGCAACATTTGGGATTATTAATGCGGCCAATGCTATTCGAAGTGGTACAGCAAAAACCGTACTGGTGATTAATCCTGAAATACTTTCACCACAGATTAATTATCGTGATCGGGATAGTCATTTTATCTTTGGTGATGTCGCTACTGCATTAATTATTGAAAATGAGGCTACTGCATCAAGCGATCACTGTTTAAAAATTATTGCAGAGCAACCAATAACTAAATTTTCTAATAACATTCGCAGTAATATCGGCTATATGAACAGTTGTGACCCTGAAACTAAAGATGCAGATGATAAGTTTTTTATACAGCAAGGTCGAAAAGTTTTTAAAGAAGTGCTCCCTATGGTATCCAACTTGATCTCGTCTG
The DNA here is from genome assembly GCA_963933115.1 of uncultured Colwellia sp. Classification (GTDB taxonomy): domain Bacteria; phylum Pseudomonadota; class Gammaproteobacteria; order Enterobacterales; family Alteromonadaceae; genus JALJPB01. Next base: position 20,821 of record CAWVSL010000008.1, on the reverse strand, counting down.
AAATGACTAAAATAGGGTTATCTGCGCAAGATATTAAACGGCTTTATTTACATCAAGCCAATATTAATATGAATGGTTTTATTGCAAAAAAAGTACTAGGGAGAGAGCCTAGTTTGGCTGAGGCTCCAATAATTTTAGATGAATACGCTAACACTAGTTCAGCAGGTTGTATTATTGCCTTGCACAAATACCATGAGGATTTAGTCTCAGGAGACAAAATGGTGCTTTGCTCATTTGGTGCGGGTTATTCAGCATGTTGTTTGATTTTAGAGCACGTGTAACCGCATATTAATTAATCCCACTGGTCAATAATCTGTTTGATCAGTATGGCAGTTTCCTTTGGATGTTCTAATGGAAACATATGCCCTCCGGCTATGCTGTATAAAGATATTTTTTTGTTCTTTTTAGCAAAACGTTTAAAAAACAACTCTGGATATAAATCGCTACTCTCACCATAAATTAAAGCCGCAGGTATTTTTAGTTGGTTTTTAAAACTTGATAAATGGGTTGGAGTATTCCGAAATATTTCAGTTTCAGTATGGGCATCAAAGGTGAGCTCTAATCTATTATTACTTATTTCCATAGCACTGCGGGTATAATCTTTTAAACAGCGCTCATCAAAATTTTTAAATAACGGTCGCTGTCTAAATAGCTTATTTAAATCAGTATCTGCTGGCCAATGACTCCGTCTTTTTTTCGCTTTTCCTGCAGGAGTTATTTTATCAAGATAAGCGGTATTTTTAAATAATTTAAGTAGCCAACTCATCACACCTGTCATCGCAGGAGGATCTAACATGATAAGACCTTTGAATAGGCTGGGTTGTTGGCATGCTGCGATAAAAGAAATAACACCACCAAAAGAATGGCCAATACAAATCACTGGTTGATCTTGTTGCTTAATATAAACAATAAGTTCATCAACTAGATATTGCCAGTTATTATGTATAGGGAAATTAGGATTATGTCCATACTTTTCTTGAGCAATTATTTCGTAGTCTTCTGTAAAGTAATTAAGAAATGTCTGATAAGAGCCTGCAGGAAAACCATTGCCATGAACAAAATTGATCAGTGGCTTAATTTGGCTGGGTGAGTTTTTTGAAAATTCGATCATCTTATTAATAATAATTCAAACAAGTGTTTTATTTATTATTACCAAAAATAATGTTAATTGAAAGAGATAAATTAGTTTTTCCACATTTTGCGGTAATTGTATAGCTTGGTTTAGAAGGTGGAGTTATGACTAAGAGGTCTATTTGATTTGACTCCCTTTAATTATTAATTGATGTGGTGTTTATAACTATAAATAAATTGAAAAATAAGCGATTAAAAAACCCGATAGCTATCTTAGCGTATTGGGTAATTATTTTAGATCTTCTGATTTATATTAACAAATCATCTACAGCATTTCTGTTAATTGTTTTTCTAGCTTTTTTTGGTCTGTAGTAAAGTTTCTAATACCTTCAGAAAGTTTTTCTGTCGCCATAGCATCTTGATTCATTAACCAACGAAATTGTGATTCAGTTAAGGCGACTTCATCCGTGCTTGATGAGTGACTTGGCGAAAGTTGTTGGACAACGGCTGCATCACTACTCGCCAGTTCTTCCATCAATTGAGGACTAATGGTTAAACGATCACAGCCAGCTAATGCTAAAATCTCACCAATATTTCTAAAACTTGCCCCCATTACTACCGTCTTATAGCCTTGTTTTTTATAGTAGTTATAAATTTCTGTCACTGATACTACACCTGGATCTTCATTTGCGGGATAATCAGTACGACCTGTTGATTTTTTATACCAGTCTAATATTCTGCCAACAAATGGAGAAATAAGGTAAGTACCAGCTTCAGCACAAGCTCTAGCTTGAGCAAAGCTAAATAATAGGGTTAAGTTACAATTAATGCCTTGTTGTTCTAATTGTTCAGCCGCTTTTATTCCTTCCCACGTCGATGCTAGTTTGATCAATATACGGTCATTTTGAATACCTGCTTCATTGTACATGGCAATCAGTTTATGGGCCTTAGCAATCGAATTGGGAGTATCAAATGACAGTCTTGAATCAACTTCAGTAGAAATACGTCCAGGAACAATTTCTAAAATTTCCAAACCAATTAATACTGAAAGTTTATCTGCAGCATCAATAACTTGTTGGTTAGTGTCCGTTGATTGTTCTTTTGCCCATGAAACGGCTTGTTTTAACAATCGGTCATATTGAGGCATTTCAGCTGCTTTAAGCAATAGGGAGGGATTTGTTGTCGCATCTTGTGGTTGAAATTTTGCTATGGCTTCAATATCACCTGTATCGGCAACAACTGTGGTCATAGTTTTTAGTTGATCTAATTGGCTTGTCATAATATTGCCTTAATATTTCTTGTTTAGGAGTGTGCGTTTGATGAGCATGCAATGATGAAATATTACAACATTTTTTATCAAAACTGCTATAAATTAACAATATCTGCGGATTTACTCTGTTATGAGGTCTATTTTTATCAAATTTTCACTATTAAGCAAGTATGATTGATGGATTAGCTTAGAGTTTATTGGCATTAAGTTAGTTTTAATCGCTATAAACACTCTGAGCAACTTATCTTAATTGTATTTGTAATGATTTCATTGAATTTTGCTTATGTTATAGTATCAATATTCTCCTATTGATAAAAGACTGCCTAATGTTACTTGTTGTTTCTCCCGCAAAAAACCTTGATTTTGATTCGCCACTTGCTACAGATAACTATAGCCAATCTAACTTACTTGACCATAGTCAGGAGTTAATTAATCATTGCATTAAACTCACACCGGCTCAATTATCTTCTTTAATGGGCATTAGTGATAAATTAGCGGGATTAAATGCGGCAAGGTTTGGACAATGGTCAACGCCTTTTACCTCTGAGAATGCACGTCCTGCGATATTGGCATTTAATGGTGATGTTTATACCGGTCTCGATGCTCAGTCTTTTAAACCACACGACTTTGACTTTGCTCAACAACATATGCGAATTTTGTCTGGTTTATATGGTTTATTACAACCTTTAGACTTAATGCAAGCTTATCGACTGGAAATGGGTACTAAGCTTGCTAACAGCAGAGGGAATAATTTGTATCAGTTTTGGGGGGATATTATTACCAATGAACTAAACAAAGCATTAACAGAGCAAGGCGATGATGTATTGATCAATCTAGCGTCTAATGAATACTTTAAATCGGTTAAAACAAAATCATTAAATGCAACGATAATTACCCCTGCTTTTAGAGATTGGAAAAATGGTCAATATAAAATGATCAGTTTTTTTGCTAAAAAAGCAAGAGGGTTAATGGCAAGGTATATTATTGAAAACCAGCTAAATGATGTTGAAAAATTAAAAGATTTTGACTTGGCGGGTTATCAATTTAATAGCGAGTTTAGTCAAGGTAATGATTGGGTTTTTACTCGTAAAGTACTTTAAAAATTTAACATATTCTATATATTGATAGGCTAAATTATATAATTTTCATCATATGTATCTTAATAAATCAGATCAACACTCTTTTAAATATATGTTGAATTCTCGTAAAATCATATGTTGTGACGTAATAATAATCTCATTTAAAGTCTTTATTTCTTTTTGGTTTTCGTTTTTAGCGGCAAGTTCTAATAAATGCATTTGTTCCAGCAATTTTAAAGCGCTTAGGTTCGCGGCAATACCTTTTATGGTATGAGCATAAAAATGTATTTGAGAAAAATCATTATCATTGATTGCCTGGGTTAGATTATCCATATGCTCAGGCATTTTATCTATAAACATTGTAATTAACTGCTTTAGAAACGCTTCGTTATTTTGCATTCTTTTTAAACAAGCGGTTTTACCCCATACCTTTATCATTAAATTTCCCTTACTAACATTATTAATAAATTTTTGTTATTAACTTACTTTTGACTATGAGTACCATTATTAATTATCTGTTTTACAAAAGTATATGATTAAAGGTATAAGGATATTTAGTATTAGTCATATATTTACATTATTAATTCTTTATTAAAGCTCTTTGATACCCTATATTCGAGGACTAAGTCGTATCAAACGTTAGGTATTCAAAGAGAATGACCAGCGTATAATTAATATAACATACTGATTTAATAGTTCCTTTTAAACGGGTTAAATCATGTATGGGCTATGTCAATATTCTTACTTTGACTTTTTGGCTTGTTTTTTAGCTTTCGCTTTTTTCTGAGAAGTACTACGTTTGATTTTAGGTTTTTTCATTGCGACCCGAGACTCTTTATTTTTTGGTCGTAAACCTTCAATTACACGCCTTGGAAAGCGTTCATCCTGGAAACGTTCTATTTTAGCAATAACTGGCATGTCGTGCGCTTCAACTAATGATAACGCAGTACCTTTATTTCCTGCGCGTCCGGTGCGTCCAATTCGGTGTATATAAACATCAACTTTACGTGGCATATCAAAGTTAATAACATGACTAATATCATCAATATCTAAACCACGAGCGGCGACATCCGTGGCCACTAAAATATCTACGGTACCATTCTTTAAACGTTCAATAGCGGTATTACGTTTATCTTGTTGCATTTTGCCTTCAAGCCATACACAAGGTAGTTCTTGAGCATATAGTTTTCCAGATAGGGTTTGTACGGTCTCTCGTTTATTAGCAAAGACTACGACTCGAGTGACATCTTCTTGCTTAAGTATGTTATATAAAAGCTCGAGTTTATGATCAAAGTCATCAGCAATATGTAACCATTGATGGATTTTAGCTTTTTCTTTACGAGAGGGATTCGACTCTAAAAAGACAGGTTCAGTTAATACCTCTCGGGCAAAACGACTCACACCAGCACTTTCTAAAGTAGCAGAAAATAACATCGTTTGCTTGCGCCATCGAGCCTCTGCAGCAATACGATTAATACTTTCACTAAAGCCCATATCTAACATACGATCGGCTTCATCTAGCACTAAAACCTCTATTTCACGCGCATCAAACTGTTCATTTTCTATGTATTCTAATAATCGTCCTGGGGTAGCGACTAAAATATCTGTAGTACTGGTAAGAATATCACTATGACTACCATAATTTACGCCGCCAGTGATTACCCCCGTTTTAATTTTAGTTAACTCAGTTAATTTTTGGCTGTCCTCACCAATTTGCATGGCAAGTTCACGGGTAGGGGTCAGAATAAGTACTCTTGGAAATCCTGGACTTGTTCTGGGATAGTCTAGTAGATGTTGGGCAATGGGTAATAAAAACGAGGCCGTTTTACCTGTGCCTGTTGGGGCAGATGCTAAAACATCTTTCCCTGCCATCGCTTTAGGGATAACTAATTCTTGAATTGAAGTGGGCTTTTTATAACCAATTTTTTTTACTGCTGCCAATAACTCAGAGTCAAGATCGAACTGCTCAAACATACTTTCTAATATCCATTAACTAATTAGGTGATTTACATTGGCATCTATCGATACCACCTGTGGGTAAATTATACTGTAATCTAGATCAATCAACACTACATATAGTATAAATTATGCAGCTAAAATCTCTTTAATTTCATCATTTAGCTTTTTAACCCACTGTTCTATACGATTGTCGGTAAGCTCATATTGAGTCTCATCATCTAATGATAAACCAACAAAACTTTCTTTATCTGCTGTTAAGGCCTTAGAGCTAATAAAATCATAACCAAGATTTGGCCAATATCCTGTTATATAGGCGTCAGTGGATAGAAGCTGTTCATGTAACATGCCTAATGCATCTTGAAACCATTCACTATAGCCAACTTGATCGCCCATACCATACAGAGCTAAAATTTTTCCTGATAAATCAAGTTGCGCCACTTCTTGCCAGCACGACTCCCAGTCTTCTTGTAATTCACCATAATCCCAAGTAGAAATGCCAAATATTAAAAAATCATATTCTTGGCATAAAGATAGCGGTTCATCTTTTATATTGTGAAGCACAACTTCCATTTCAGTATGAGCAGAGAAGGAGACTTGCATTTTCTCTGCAACCATTTCGGTGTAACAAGTTGTTGAGCCGTAGAACAAACCAATTTTCATAGAGGTAAAATTTAAAAGTTAAAAAATTTGAGTCAAGTTTAACAGAATCGATATGCTTGGCGATACTTTCACAAAAATTTAAATGGTAAATGTTAGTGCTATTTAATGTGAGCTTGCTAATAAAATATAGTAATACTTAATAATTATACGTATTATTGAGTATAATGAATATTAGCCTTTTATGGTTTTTTGTTGATCTATTGTTGGATGTTTTTTTATGTTTAAATTGAAATTAAAGAAAAGTTTTTCCCTTGTCTTAGCCAGTATTATTAGTAGTTTTTCAATCTTTTATGTTTTTGCTAGTGATCCTGTTACTGCGGATTCCTCATCTAGTTCTATCGTTCAACCAAGCGAATCAGCTTTAGATACAGCCCTCTTAAAAAGAAGACTTCAGAGTTCGTTGGGTATAACTGCTAGTGATGTACTCGAAACCGCCTTGCCCGGAATTGCTTTAGTTATTTCAGACCGAGGCCTATATTACGCGAGTTATGACGGTAAGTTCTTTATTCAAGGTAAAGTTTATCAAATTGGTGAAACAGTCACTGACTTAGCGGATGCTAGCTTGTCAACAATTCGTTTAGAAGGGATATCAAAATTTAAAAGTGACATGATTATTTATCCAGCAAAAAACGAAAAGCATGTTATTACTGTCTACACTGATATCACTTGTGGCTATTGTCGTAAATTACACAATCAGATGGATGAGTATAATGCGAAAGGTATTACGGTGAGATATTTACCTTATCCTCGCTCGGGAATATTTAATAGTAATGGTGAGTTGTCTCAAGGTTTCTTAGATCTCCGCTCTATCTGGTGCAGTGAAAATCCCAATGCAGCGTTGACCAAAGCAAAGTCTGGTTCAAAGGTTGCTTATCGAATTTGTGATACGAAAATTGAAGACGGATTTAACTTTGCTCGTCAAATTGGCATTAATTCAACACCAGCCATTATTTTTGAAAATGGTATGTTGGTCCCGGGTTATCAAGACCCTGATAAATTATCTGAAATGTTAAGCAATATGTAATATATTTAGGGTCGAGCTAAGGTTCGACCTTTAATATAGTCTTATTTAACCTGACTCTAAGGAATAGCATTGCAAAAGAAAATTGTTCGTCGAAAAACGGTTATTGATAACCATCTTCCCAGCCATCTTCACGCTACCATAAAACAAATATATGCCTCTCGTGGTATTGAATCCCCTCAAGAATTAGAACTTAAAGTTGCTCAGTTACATGCTGTTGATTCCTTAGTAGGGCTTGATCAAGCTTGTAAGGTTCTTCATCGAGCATTATTAACTAATGCAAATATTATTATTGTTGGCGACTTTGATGCTGATGGCGCGACTAGTACGGCATTAATGATGGAAGCACTATCGGCGTTAGGAAGTACTAACCATCATTTTTTAGTGCCTAATCGTTTTGAATATGGTTATGGTTTAACGCCTGAGATTGTCGATATTGCTGCAAGCCAAGGAGCCAAGTTATTAATCACTGTTGATAACGGTATTAGTTGCTTAGCAGGAGTAAAACGAGCAAAAAACCTTGATTTACAAGTCATTATTACTGACCATCATTTACCAGGTAAGGCACTACCTATAGCCGATGCTATTGTTAATCCTAATCAAAATGACTGCTCATTTGCGAGTAAAGCCTTAGCCGGTGTTGGCGTTGCTTTTTACTTTATGTTGGCGATGCGAAAACATTTACGTGAGATCAATTGGTTTGAAGAAAAACAAATTGCTGAGCCTAATTTAGCGACATTATTAGATTTAGTTGCCTTAGGGACCGTGGCTGATGTGGTTTCTCTCGATACCAATAATCGTATATTAGTCGAGCAGGGGCTAAAACGAATTAGGGCAGGTAAAACACGTCCAGGTATTCAAGCATTAATTGAAATTTCAGGTCGAAATCAGCAGCGTTTAGTGGCTAGCGACTTTGGTTTTTCTTTGGGTCCAAGAATTAATGCAGCAGGGCGCCTTGATGATATGTCTTTTGGCATTAATTGCTTGTTAGCCAAGGATCTGGTGTCAGCGAGAATGATGGCTGCAGAGCTTGATGATTTAAATAAATCTCGCCGTGAAATTGAACAAGGAATGCAGGTCGAAGCTGAAAATGTATTAAAACAACTTAACTTTGACCATCAAAACCTCCCTAATGCTATTGCCCTTTTTCAGCAAGACTGGCATCAAGGGGTTATTGGTATTGTTGCGGGTAGATTAAAAGAAAAATTTCATCGACCTAGTATTGTTTTTGCTGCGGCTAAAGAGGGAGAAGATGATAACAAGGACAGAGAAATAAAAGGCTCAGCTCGTTCAATTCCAGGTTTACATATTAGAGACTTACTTGAGCACATTTCAACTTTACAACCTGACTTGATTCTTAAGTTTGGTGGCCATGCTATGGCTGCCGGTTTGTCTATAAAGTCGAAAGACTTTGAGCGGTTTGAAAGAATTTTTAATGAGCTATCAGGTAAATGGATAAAAGAAGAAGATCTCACGGGTGTTATTTTATCTGATGGTGATCTACCGGTCAATGATATGACTTTAGCCTTTGCTGAGAAAGTCAGGGATTGTGGTCCTTGGGGGCAAAATTTTTCTGAACCATTATTTGATGATGAATTTACGCTTATACAACAGCGTATCGTTGGTGAAAAACATTTAAAAATAGTTGTACAAAAACAAGGGCAAGTATTTGATGGCATAGCTTTTAATGTGGATGTTCAAGTTTGGCCAAATGTTAAAGCAGAGAAAATACACTTGGCTTATCGTCTTGATGTTAATGAATTTAGAGGAAAAAGAACGGTACAATTGATGGTTGAAAGCATCACCACAATATAAAACGACAAATGACAAGGTAACCCATGGAACAAACATTACAGATAATCTCTCTTCAAAGTCTTGCTTATTCGTTTATTCCTGTCGCTGTGGTGTTTGTCATTCTTGCTAAATGGTCCTTAAGTACTCAACGTGCAATGACCGCGATATCTCGGATGTTAGTACAACTTTTATTAATTGGTTACTTTTTAGTTTATATTTTTGAGTCAGATAATGCTTGGTTCGTTGGGTTCATTCTACTCCTTATGGTGTTTTTTTCTAGTTGGATTGCTCTTAGTAACTTACCCATAAGGAAAGCAAAAGTAGTCAAAAGTGCTCTAATATCGATATTTTTAAGTGCTGCTTTTACCATTATAATTATCACCCAAGGTGTTTTAGCGCTGAGTCCTTGGTATTACCCTCAAACATTATTACCTATCGCTGGAATGATTTTTGCCAGTTGCATGAATGCTGTTAGTCTCTCTGGCGAGCGTTTTTATGCTGAGTTATCAAAACGTGTGAGTTATCAACAGGCAAGAAATATTGCGTTTCAAACTTCGATGATACCCAATATTAATGCATTAGTGGCTGTCGGTATTGTTTCACTTCCAGGCATGATGACAGGACAAATTTTATCAGGTGTCTCTCCTTTTGTTGCCGCTAGATATCAGATTATGGTGATGTGTATGGTATTTGCCTCCGCAGGCATCGCTTCGGCTATTTTCTTAATACTCGTTAAAGATAAGCCTTTTCAATTGAAAAACAAAAGCAATGGTTCTTAGCCGTTTATTTACCCACGTTTTTAGGCTACAATTCGCGACTGTTTTTATTCCCCTTATTGATTAGAAAGAAACACGGAAAACTCGTGTGATTTAAAGGTTATATTTTCACTATTATGTTTGAAACAAATCCAGTATTAAATAAAGTAAAAGAAATTCGCGAACGCAGTTTATTGCTTCGGGGGTACCTTTGACTATGATGTTAAAGCAGAACGTTTAGTTGAAGTAAGTCGTGAATTAGAATTACCCGATGTTTGGAATGAGCCTGAGCGGGCACAGGCATTAGGTAAAGAGCGCAGCTCTCTTGAAGAAGTTGTCAATACCATCGTTGAACTAGAATCTGGCTGTGACGATATCAAAGCATTAGTTGAATTGGCTGTTGAAGAGCAAGATCAAGAAACCTTTGATGAAGCTGAGTCTGAAGCAAGTGCTTTAGATGCTGTTTTAGAAAAACTTGAATTTCGTCGAATGTTTTCTGGTGAGCAAGACAGCGCAAGCTGTTATTTAGATATTCAGTCAGGCTCTGGTGGCACTGAAGCGCAAGACTGGGCAGAAATGCTCATGCGTATGTATCTAAGATGGGGCGAAGCTCACGGTTATAAAACTGAAGCTATTGAAGTCACTGATGGTGATGTTGCTGGTATTAAAGGTTGTACCATCAAATATACCGGTGAATATGCTTATGGTTGGTTACGCACGGAAACGGGTGTGCATCGTTTAGTACGAAAATCACCCTTTGATTCTAGCGGTCGTCGTCATACCTCTTTTGCCTCAGCGTTTATTTATCCTGAGATTGACGACAATATTGAAATAGATATTAACCCTGCCGACTTACGAATAGATACTTATCGTGCATCAGGTGCCGGTGGACAGCACGTTAATAAAACTGACTCAGCAATTCGTATTACTCATGAACCAACAGGTGCTGTGGTGCAATGTCAAAGTGATCGTTCACAGCATAAAAACCGTGCAACCGCGATGAAGCTATTAAAAGCTAAGCTTTATGAATTAGAAATTCAAAAGCAAAATAAAGATAAGCAAGAATTAGAAGACGGTAAATCAGATATTGGTTGGGGCAGTCAAATTCGCTCTTATGTATTAGATGATAGCCGTATTAAAGATTTAAGAACAGGCGTTGAAAATCGCAACACTCAAGCGGTACTTGACGGTGATTTAGACAAATTTATTGAAGCAAGCCTAAAATCAGGTTTGTAGCATAAGCGCTTTAGAATTAAGTAACGAGAAACAACATGACTGACAACGTTAAAAATAATGCCAATAACCAGCAAGCCGCTCAAGATGAAAATAAACTCATTGCTGAGCGCCGTGTGAAATTAGAAAAAATTCGCACAAATTGCTCTGCTAATGGTTTTCCAAATGACTTTAACCGTGAACATTTAGCTGCTGATATTGAAGCGGAACATGGTGAAAAATCTAAAGAAGAACTTGAAGAACTTCAAGTGACTTATGCTATAGCAGGCCGTGTTATGGCTAAGCGTGGTCCATTCTTAGTTGTTCAAGATATGTCAGGCCGTATTCAAGCTTATGCTGAAAAAACGGTACAAAAAGATATCAGGGCACGTTGGGGTTCATTAGATATTGGCGATATTATCGGTGTAAGAGGTATTTTACATAAGTCAGGTAAAGGTGATCTCTATGTTAATATGGACGAATATTCGTTATTAACTAAATCATTGCGTCCATTGCCTGAAAAGTTTCATGGCCTGTCAGATCAAGAAACTAAATATCGTCAGCGTTATGTTGATTTGATCATCAATGAAGATACGCGCAATACGTTCAAAATGCGTTCTAAAATTGTTGATGGTATTCGTAAGTACTTAGTTAGTCGTGACTTTATGGAAGTTGAAACGCCGATGTTACAAGTGATCCCTGGTGGTGCAACAGCTAAGCCATTCATGACTTATCACAATGCGCTTGACCTTGACATGTATTTGCGAATCGCTCCTGAGCTCTATTTGAAGCGTCTAGTGGTTGGTGGCTTTGAACGTGTGTTTGAGATTAACCGTAACTTCCGTAACGAAGGTTTATCAACGCGTCATAACCCAGAATTTACTATGATTGAGTTTTACCAAGCTTATGCTGATTATAATGATCTAATGAACCTTACTGAAGATATGCTACGGACAATTGCTGAAGATGTTCTAGGTACGCCAATAGTTCGCAATACGGTGAAAAATAGCGAAGGAGAGGTTATAGAAGAGAAGTTTTATGACTTTGGTCAGCCGTTTGTGCGTTTATCTATGGTTGATGCCATTCTTAAATATGGTAAAGAACACCACGCAGCGGCTCATATAGATGAAGCGGTACTTCGTGACCCTGAAAATAATTTTGAGGCCATCAAAGCAATAGCAAAAGCTGTAGGGGTAAAAGAAGGTGAGGCAGCAAAAGTTTGGGGTCCAGGTAAATACATTTGTGAAATCTTTGAAGAGGTTGCAGAGCATCTATTGGATCAACCTACTTTCATCACAGAATACCCTTGGGAAGTTTCACCACTGGCTCGTAGAAACGATAACAATTCATTTATCACTGACAGATTTGAATTCTTCGTTGGTGGCCGTGAACTAGCTAACGGTTTCTCAGAGTTAAATGATGCAGAAGATCAAGCAGCCCGCTTTAAAAAGCAAGTTGAAGAAAAAGATGCTGGCGATGATGAAGCAATGCACTTTGATGATGATTATATTCGCGCATTAGAGCATGGTTTACCACCGACCGCTGGTGAAGGTATTGGCATTGATCGATTAGTGATGTTATTTAGTGACTCTCCCACCATCAAAGACGTTATTTTATTCCCTCATATGCGTCCTGAAGCTTAATAAATTTTTATCCTTTACTTCTTAAAAGCACCTAACCAGGTGCTTTTTTTTGTTCAAATCATTAATGAATGTAGATTTCTTAATTTAATGTGTTTCTTAAACTATAGTGATTAAGTTAATCACTAGTTCTTTGGACCTAAAATAATATGGAGATAGACCATGGCAATAGAAGCTAAATTCACCCTGAACGATGCAGACTTAGAACATTTTCGTCAAGTAATGAAAAAAGCACAAGGTAAAATTCACAACCTTGATGAAAACTCTATTTTGGCAAATGCAAAAAAATTATCTGGCGATATTAAAGGCTCTGTCCCCGAGTTTGTCAGCGAGCGTTTAGAAAAATTAGAAACTATGGTGGCAATTATAGAGGATGAAGAATGGAATATTTCTGCAGAGGAGCGTTCTGAAGTCATGAGTGCATTAGCTTATTTCAGTGAACCTGAAGATTTAGTGCCTGATCATATTCCAGTACTAGGTTTTTTAGACGATGCCATTATGATTGAGTTAGTTGCTGCAGAGTTTAAAGATGATATTGATGCTTTTGAAGAGTTTTGTACGTATCGAGAACGTGAAGAAGGTCGAAAAGGTGACAATACTATTACGCGTGAAGAATGGTTAGGGTCTAAGCGACGTGATCTTCATAATAGAATGCGAACTCGGCGTTCTTTGAAAAGAGGGGAAGGTTAATAATTTAGATCTATTTTTTGAATGATAGCGGCTATCTTTTATCAATACTAAAATCGGTCGTTTTAATGAGCTATCGGTTTTTTTATTTAGTGATAAAATTATAAATAAATAATTTACATGGATTTAACACTAGCATAAGGTTGCGATTGATAAAGTAATGAAAAAAAAGGAATAATCAAGTTAACAGTTATCAATGAATAACTTATTTAAGACCTATATCAAAAGCGTCAAAGCAATTGAGGATGTTTCATTAGAAGTACCTAAGGTCATATATGGTTTATTGAGACCAAGCGGCAAGGTAAATCATCATTAATGCGTATTATCAGCAAAAGACTTTGGCGTTTACCTTCGTATCTGCACATATGATTTTAGCTATTTCAAAAGGTATTAATAACAAGGTGGAGCCCGTATAAGCTGCTAATGGTTGGTTAGCACATACTAATCTTTATCAACATCAGTAAAAGGCCGATAGTTTTAAACTGTCGGCTTTTTTATGGGTATAAGTTTAAATTAGTTAACGTGTATTATCTAATGACCACAACCACCTTCAGCATGAACATGGCCATGAGCAAGTTCTTCTTCAGTAGCATCACGAATTTCAAGTATGTCGACTTCAAATTTTAAATCAAGCCCAGCGAGTGGGTGATTACCATCAACGGTAATATCATCGTCTTGAACATCGATTACAATAACGGTCTGTTCACCATCATCAGTAGTCGCACGCAATTGAGAGCCGACAGCTAAATCATCAATACCAGCAAATAAAGATTTAGGCACAGTTTGAACATAATCATCGAAGCGCTCGCCATAGGCCTGAACTGCAGCGACTTCAACATCAAATTTATCGCCAACTTGATGGTCGACCAAAGCATCCTCTAATCCCGGGATTAGGTAACCAGTGCCATGAATAATAGCAAGTGGCTTATCGTCGTAGGAACTATCAATTAGAGTGTCTTCGCTGTCTGAAACCGCATAGTGCATAACAACAACTTTATTTTTGCAAATTTTCATAAAATTAATCTTCTTCGTTAAGTGAATAGGGTAACTGGTTTACAGAAAATATAACCTCCGGTTGAGTTTTTAAGCGGAATAGAGTGTCTTCAGCAACATCACTTGCGAGCACCGCTTGAATATTGATTTGATGATCTGCTTTATAGCTTGCTAAAACATCACCAGCTTTTCGCCAATTTTCACCCAGTTGTTTTTCTAGGATGTCCCCTGCAGATATTGGGTTGTTTAACTCTGTGACATTTTCAGAGGAAAGCGCAAATAAAGCTCGTTTGTTTTTTCCTAAATATTTCATACGAGCAACAGTTTCTTGGCCTAAATAACAGCCTTTGGTAAAACTAATACCATTAATCGCCTGTAAATTTAGCATTTGTGGTATGTATTGCTCTAGGCTGTTTTCGGCTAATAGTGGAAAACCTTCCTGAATTTCTGTTAGTTCCCAAACAGCTTGGTTATAAATAGGTAGGTTAAATTGATTGATAAGTTGAGTGCTTGCATCGTTTTCATCAATTACTAAATATCGAGCTTGTTTACCGGCAAGATAAACTAACGTAGTGCTACCGACCTCAATAACCGGACGTAAACTGTCAGGGACTTGGTTAAATTTTTGTTGTAATAAGTCACTGGCTGTCTCACCTATTAAGGCAAAGAAACTGAGTTGTGCTGCTTCTGTGATAGTCACTTTGGCAAACACACCAAATTTTTGTAATGCCGCTAATGAAAGAGGAATACTTGATTTAGATTGTAATAATAAATGGGCGCCTGCTCGATTAATTAATCGAAAAACTGATAGTGCCTTACCTTTAGCATCACAATGTGCACCATGACTTAAACTGTTATCTGTCACAGCATCTACATCACAAGTCACTTGTCCTTGTAAGTACTTAGTTTGTTCTTCGCCTAATAATGAAATCGCGCTAAAATTATTAAGTGATATGGCATAAGTTGGCGGCAATTGTGATGAATTGGGTAGTAAAGAAATTATTTTGAGTGACATAAGTATATTCATTATTGCGTCAGGTATTGATATTAATGAGGCCGATTATTAAAAACTCAAGAATTTATCGACTAATTGTTCATAAAAGAATGCGATTTTGTTGGCAGGATTGTTACAATAGCGCTACTTTTATTGTTAAGTGGTGTGCTATGTCAGTTCAATCTCAAAATCCTCAGTCATCTTCAGATGATGTAAAAGTTGGTCGTAAAGGACCGTTGACCGATAATAAGCCTCGATTAAGATGGGCATCTCGTCGTGGTATGCTGGAGTTGGATGTGCTTTTTAGACCATTTGTTGATGAAGCTTATGATGACTTAGCCGATGAAGACAAAATTACATTTGAACGTTTACTTGTGGAGCAGGATCCCGAGTTATTTGCTTGGTTTATGGGGCACAAAATTTGTGAAGACAAAGAACTTAACGCCATGGTGCAATTTATTCTTAACCGCGTCAAAGTATAAAGTTACTATCAATCAGTTACGCCATCAATTTCTTATTTATGGCGTTTTTATCTGCCTAGTGATTGCCACATTACTTATTTTTTTTACCTTAAATTTATATGCAATGGCAAGTGTTACCTTTGTTGCTTTTTTTATATTCTCAATAGTCATGTCAAATCCTCGGATTTATTCACCATTAGCCATTAGCCAATAGCGGCTGCAAAGAGTTCCTTTTTTTGACTAAAGAGGGATCGTTTCAATTGGATAACTCTCAACGTAATCATATAATTGAGAAATTCATACTTGATCCTAATTCACGAGTAAGTTTTTTAGGCTGTTGGTTGGTTTTTTATAAAGAAGGAAATATCAATAAGCTACAATCAAAATTTATTTTTAAAGATAGCTTATCATCTAAAGATTATTCTCGGTTAAGGTGCATTATTACGGCGTTAAAATAGTGACTTTAGCTTCTGAGTCAAGATTAGGATAGTCTAATGTATAATGCAGGCCTCTGCTTTCTTTTCGCTCTAGTGCACTGTTTATAATAAGCTTTGCTACTTGCACTAAATTACGCAATTCAAGTAAATTATTACTCACTTTAAAGTGTCGATAATATTCATCTATCTCACTTTGTAACATTTCAACTCGGCGCAATGCCCTCTCTAGGCGCTTAGTGGTACGGACTATACCGACAAAATCCCACATAAATAACCTTAACTCATGCCAATTATGTTGAATGACTACTTCTTCATCAGAGTCTGTTACTCGGCTTTCATCCCATTTAGGTAGTCTGTGAAAAGGCATTTTGTGATCGATGTTAGCTGAAATTTCAAGGGCTGCAGCTCTTGCAAAAACTAAACATTCAGATAAAGAGTTACTTGCTAATCGATTAGCACCGTGTAATCCAGTATAAGAAACTTCGCCAATGGCATAGAGATTATCAATATCGGTTTTACCATTTTTATTTATCATCACCCCGCCACAGGTATAGTGTGCGGCAGGAACGACGGGAATAGCCTGTTTTGCCATATCGATACCTAAAGACTTGGTTTTTTCATAAATAGTAGGAAAATGATCTTTGATAAAGGTTTTGTCTTTATGACTGATATCCAAATACATACAGTCAGCACCTAAACGTTTCATTTCAAAATCAATGGCGCGGGCAACAATGTCGCGTGGAGCAAGTTCTGCTCTTTCATCAAAATCAGGCATAAATCGACTACCATCAGGTCGTCTTAATAATGCGCCTTCACCACGAAGAGCCTCTGTTAATAAAAAAGTACCTGCATCAGTATGAAATAAACAAGTGGGATGAAATTGATTAAATTCCATGTTAGCTACACGACAACCTGCACGCCATGCCATGGCTATACCATCACCACTAGCAACATCTGGGTTTGATGTATATTGATAAACTTTACTAGCCCCACCGGTCGCTAAAATAGTTTTTTTTGCTTGGATGCTTTCAACTTGTTCACTGTCTCTGTTCCAAATATACGCACCGATACAAAGTTTTTCTGCTGAGTTCTGTATTTGTTGACAAATTAAGTCAATGGCATTAAAACGCTCAAGTAAAGTAATTCGTTTATGTTGTTTGACACGCTTGATTAATGTCGTCTGTATTGCCTGACCTGTGGCATCAGCAGCATGAAGAATTCTGCGATGGGAGTGACCACCCTCTCTTGTTAGATGATAACTCGAATCACCTGCTACGTTATTATCTTGGTCAAAATCGACACCTTGACTAATTAACCACTCTAAACAGGCTTTAGCGTTTTCTGCAGTGTACCTTACGGCTTCCTCATCACAGAGACCCGCACCGGCAATGAGCGTGTCTGAGACATGAGAGTCAATACTGTCATTTTCATCAAAAACAGCAGCGACCCCGCCTTGAGCGTAAAAGGTTGAACCTTCGTTCATTAATCCTTTACTTAAAATAATGACGTTAGATTCTTGTGCTAAATGTAATGCGAGAGTTAAACCTGCAGCTCCGCTGCCAATAATTAATACATCACAATTGTATTGTTGATTCATAAATGTCAGATTATAAGGTATTCTATGGCTCATAAGATGATATTACAGTTTATTGTATTAATCGAACAGCAATAAACGGGTTATAATTAGAATGATTTTAAATATTTTCATTTTTTTGAAATAAAAAATAAATAATTAGAACTTTTTATTAAATGTATAGTCATACTTGATGCGTTTACTGTTGCTTGACTAGAACAGAACTAGGATTAGGTTGATTTTGTAGTTAGGAGATATGGCTCTGATGAGCGAACAGAACGTTGACCAAGAATTGGTTGAGCGGGTGCAACGTGGAGATAAAAACGCTTACAACCTGCTAGTAACGAAATATCAACATAAAGTGGCAAATTTAGTCTCACGTTATGTAAGAAACCAGAGTGATGTACCTGACTTAGTTCAGGAGGCTTTTATAAAAGCTTATCGTGCTTTAGCTAATTTTAGAGGCGAAAGTGCATTTTATACTTGGCTTTATAGAATAGCCGTTAATTGTGCAAAAAATCATTCGGTGGCTCTAGGACGTAAACCTCCGGGTACTGATATTGACGTTGATGATGCCGATTTTTATGACACTGGAGAGGCATTAAGAGAAAATGCTTCACCTGAAAAGATTTTACTCACGGAAGAAATTAAAAAAGTAATTTTTGATACTATGGAGCAATTACCTGAGGATTTGCGCTTAGCAATAAATTTTAGAGAGCTTGAAGGCCTAAGCTATGAAGAAATAGCCGTTATTATGGATTGTCCGGTTGGCACTGTGCGCTCAAGAATATTTAGAGCACGTGATGCCATCGAGAAAAAAATCAGACCACTTCTTCAAGGTTAATGATGTGATGTTTAATTCGAAGCGAAGCATTAAAACTGTTTAAGGTTATAAACAAATTGTTTAAAACCAATATTTACAATTATTATAAAGGTTAATGTATGAGTGAAAGTAAGTTTGAAAAAGTATCATCACTTGTTGATAATTATCAAAACAACGAAGGCCATAGCGCTGAGTTATTTGAACAGTTAAATACAGATAGTGTACTTTCTGATACTTGGAGTCATTATCATTTAATTGGTGATGTACTTCGTGATGAACTTCCAAGTAAAATTTCATTAGATTTTTCTACTCAAATTGCTCAAGCAATTGCTGATGAACCTACCGTTTTAGCGCCTAAAAAATTAACGTTATTTAATGTTGTAAAAGCAAAGGTTGTGCAATTTTCGAAACCCTTTGGTCAAGTCGCTATCGCTGCTTCCGCGGCTGGGCTTATGATTCTAGGTGTTCAGCAAAATGTAGCTCAAAATGAAATTGTTATGCCGAGTCAGGTATTTCAAACTACCCCACTAGCCGGTTTTGCTGCCCCAGTGAGTTTCAATACACAATCAGCAAACCGTTTATCACAAAAACAAATATATATTGAACAACAAAGACGCTTTCAGGCACTTTTATCAGATCATCATCAGCAAGTTAAATTAAGTGCTTCAAAAAATAGTAACCAAATATTATCAACACTAGAGGTTGAAGACTCAGCTAAATGAAAGTATTAATTTATTTATTATTACTATTAAGTGTAAACTTTTTAGTCACAGCTGCTGACGCTCCATCAGTAAAACCTACGACTAAAGAGTCACAAAAGACAACGCCCATTTCTGCCAAACTTTGGTTAGAGCGACTTTCTTACTCGCTAAAAACACTCAATTTTAATACCTCCTTTGTTGTTGTTAAAAATAATCACGCTGAGCCCTATCACTGGTTTAATGGCCGAGATGAAAATGATTTGGAGCTGGAAATTTTTGCTACGCTTAATGGCCCTAGACATGATTTTCTGAGAAAAGGTAATGTTGTCAGTTATATCGAACCTGAAGTTGCCCCATATTCTGTTGAGTCTGAAAAAATAAGAGGGCCTATTCCTGCGATATTAAGTGGTGATATTAGTACTATTGAAAATGGTTATGAATTTATTTCTGTCGGTCGCAGTAGAGTATTAGGTCGCGTGGCACAATTAATTAGGATTGTATCTAAAGAACAAGACCGGTTTGGTTATTGGCTATGGTTAGATCAAGAGTCTGGATTGTTATTGAAGCTAGCTATAATATCTCTTAAAGGCCAATTACTTGAACAAATACAGTTTACTCATTTAGATATTACTGACAGTTTAGCTGATACTTTGATTCAATTAAAACAAGCTGACTTACCACCTATTATTGAAGTCCCTAACATTAATCAAGAGCCTGAATTAACTTGGCAGGTAAGCTGGTTGCCAACTGGTTTTAAGCAAATAAAAGCTAATCGTCATAGTATGTCCTCAACTAACCAACCGGTCGAATTCATTTTATTTAGTGATGGTTTAGTTGATGTATCTGTTTATGTAAGCGCAAGTAAAGAGAAACAAAGGGTGGCTGAATTTGTGATGGACGGGGCTACGGTTGTATTAAACCAAGTGGTTAATGGCTTTGAGATTAGTGTTGTTGGTAAAATACCTTCAAATACAGCTAAAACCATCGCCAATTCTATAGGTATTAGAGCAACACCATGATGGAAGAGCTAGCAACTGTTGTTGCCATTGATCTAATAAGTAGTCAGTGCTCTAAAATAACAGTAGAAAGTCAAATTAAATCAACATGTAGTAGTTGCCACCAGATTGATTCATGTGGCAGTGGTCAAGTTTCCAAGGCCCTACCAAAAAAGAGTCTTATTGTTGAACTGACAACTGAGCTACCTGTCAAACTTGGTGATGTTGTAGTTTTAGGCCTATCTGAAAAAGGTCTATTGCAAACAGCTTGGCAAGTTTATCTATGGCCACTTATTGGTTTGATTATTTTTTCAGGTATTGGCCAATACTTAGTTCTGCAAGTCATTTTCACTAGTGAAATCTATGCCATTATATTAGGTTGTATTGGTGGCTATTTAGGACACCGACTAGCAAGATTTTGGCAAACTTACAGTAAAGCCTCTTTAGCACTGATGCCTAAAATACTCCGTGTAAATAAAATGAACTTAAACGTTATACATCTCGACTAACTAAATGTTATCAAAGATAGTTCCAGTGGCCTAAGTCAACTAAATACCATCATTAATAATTTTATTCGCTTTTATATAACGCTATATCTTTATATGCTATGAGCATCAACTTCATTTAGTGATGAAATTTACCGCACAACAATTCGCACAACAATGTGAAACGGGTATTATCTGTTTTGTCGTTTTA
>CAWVSL010000007.1:0-108520 GCA_963933115.1 uncultured Colwellia sp. | reverse complement strand
AAAGCGAGTAAAGGGCAACCTTTCGAGAGTTCGAATCTCTCCGTCACCGCCACTTCTTTTCAACCTTCTTTATCAAAATTAACTCAAATTATTCTGAAATGTAACTCTGCGATAAAATTAGAGTTATCATATAAAATGATTATCTCAAATATTTTTAGATTTATTTTTTTACCTGATAAGTACAAAATTAAACGAATGGTTATCTTTATTCGTTTTAATAGCGGCTTTGCATTTTGTCTTATTGCTTGATATGTTTTTCTTATTTAGAAAAACGCTCTTGATGATTATATTGCCTCACCACTATTTGAAGGGCGATACAGCTGGCTTTAATGAGTAAGGTCAGACGACATTGTTAGTAAACAATTCATTTTTATAGAAATCATTAGTATTAAAGGCAAAAATGATAAAAAAAATCTTAATAATTATATTATTCACCTCTATTTCTGCCTGTTCAAACTCTAATTGGCAAACAGCAAGCAGAGAACCGGCTGGAATTGCACCAAAACCATCAATAGAAACAAAAGCGGTTATTGAAATCTATGCTGCGGATGCCTTTAGTTGGCGAGGGTGGTTTGCTGTTCACTCATGGATTGCGATTAAAGAAAAAAATTCTGAAGAGTATACTGTTTACGAAGTGGTCGGTTGGCGATTAAGGCAAGGTTTACCGGCACTTAATGAGTATAAAACCATTAGTCCAGATCGTTATTGGTATGGCGCTAAGCCAGAAAAAATTCTATCAATTACTGGTGACAAAGCGGCAAAGCTTATTCCCAAAATTGTTGAAGCGGTTAGTCGATATCCCTGGGCTAATGTATACAATGTTTTTCCTGGACCAAACAGTAATACATTCCCTGCATGGATTGGCCTTCAAATACCCGAGCTGGAGTTGAAAATGCCATTTCAAGCTATTGGTAGTGGTTATGCGCGCTAACAATTGCCCATTGTATGTACGACAACTTATTATTACTACTGATTATTTGGACGTGATTTTCAATTTTGTAGCAAGTTGTATTTGATCAGTCAGTTAAATTATTTAAAAGTACTTACTTTAAGCAGTTTTTGGTTAATATTGACCGATATGATTTAAAAATGAGCGAACAACACATTTTTTATAAAAAACGTTTGACTGGGCTTATGCAACTCGGTAATATCCGCACCCGTTGAAAGCAACACATATTTATTGCTTTTAATAGAGAATTATCGGTGATTAGCGCAGCTTGGTAGCGCACTTGGTTTGGGTCCAAGGGGTCGCAGGTTCGAATCCTGCATCACCGACCACTTTTTAAATAATAAGTGGTCAGATGCTTCTGTAGGTAATTATGCGCCCTTAGCTCAGCTGGATAGAGCAACGCCCTTCTAAGGCGTGGGTCGCAGGTTCGAATCCTGCAGGGCGCGCCATAATTATTTAAAATGTAGTGTCAGTAAAGATTTATGGTGGCTATAGCTCAGTTGGTAGAGCCCCGGATTGTGATTCCGGTTGTCGAGGGTTCAAGTCCCTTTAGCCACCCCATTTACCCTGTTAAAATAGTATATCCGTCGGTGATTAGCGCAGCTTGGTAGCGCACTTGGTTTGGGTCCAAGGGGTCGCAGGTTCGAATCCTGCATCACCGACCACTTTATAATCCTCATTTATTATCTATATAACTTCCTTTGATTTTTAATATTTCCTCAAGTTCTCACTATCCAATAAATATATTACAAAATAGTAATCTAATGCCATTAGTTGACGATAATGATGAATTAACACCACTTGGGTGCTGAATTTCATACATTTAGCAAATTATTTCACTTATCCCCTCGACTCTTGTCTCTAGCACCGCTATAATTTCGCGTCACTATTTTAATCTGAACCATATTTATTCGGGTTTTCCGAGCTCTAATAGCACTGTCTATTTAGGGTATATAACAAGAGTAAACATACATTTTGATGTTTATTCTTGTAGATAAAGTCGTTCTTGAATGCGTAAATACGCTAAGTTTTGAGGTAAGTAAATGCAAGTTTCAGTTGAGACTACACAAGGTTTGGAACGTCGTTTGACTATTTCTGTTCCTGCCGAAACAGTAGATGTTGAAGTTAAAAACCGTCTGCGTCATATCGCTAAGACACAACGTATTAACGGTTTTCGTCCTGGTAAAGTTCCACCATCGGTAATTCAGAAGCGCTACGGCCAATCTGTTCGTCAAGAAGTCGCTGGTGAATTAATGCAGCGTAACTTTGTTGATGCAATTGTTGCTGAAAAATTAAATCCTGCAGGTCGTCCTAATTTTGTTGCTAAAAGCAACGAAGATGGCAAAGCGTTTGAATTTGAAGCAACGTTTGAGATTTACCCAATAGTAGAATTAAAAGATTTAGAAAAAATTACTGTTGAGCAGCCTGCTGTTGAAGTAACAGATGCTGATTTAGATGATATGTTTGAGACGTTACAAAACCAACATAAAACCTGGAAAGAGAATAAACGTAAAACCAAAAAAGGTGATAAGTTAACAATCGACTTTACTGGCCGTATTAATGGTGAAGATTTTGAAGGTGGTAAAGCAGAGAACTTTGAATTGGAACTCGGCGCTGGTCGTATGATTCCTGGTTTTGAAAAAGATATTGTTGGTATGAAAGCGGGTGAAGCAAAAACGATTACTGTTGAATTCCCTGAAGATTATCACGCTGAAAACCTCAAAGGTAAAGAAGCTGAGTTTGACATTGTTGTTAATAAAACAGAAGGACCGGCATTACCTAAAATTGATGAAGAGTTTGCTAAACTTTTCAATATTGAGGAAGGCGGTGTAGAAGCCTTACGTGATGAAGTTCGTAAGAACATGACACGTGAATTATCTCAAGCGGTTAAAGTCAAAGTTAAAGAGCAAGTCATTGAAGGTTTATTATCGACAAATGAAGTTGACCTACCAAGCGCACTTGTAGCACAAGAAGTTGATGTTTTACGTAAACAAGCGATGGAACGTTTTGCGGGTCAAATGGATCCTGCAAATATGCCTGAATTACCTGCAGATATGTTTACTGAACAAGCTCAACGTCGTGTGAAAATTGGTTTGTTGCTTGGCGAAATAATTAAAGTTAATGAGTTAAAAGTTGACGAAGAAAAAGTTAAAGAGTTAATCAGTTCTGCCGCTTCTGCATACGAAGATCCGCAAGAAGTTATTGATTACTACAGCAGCAACGATGAAATGAAACAACAAATGCAAAATGTTGCTTTAGAAGAACAAGCTGTTGACTTTTTACTTGAAAAGGCAACAATTAAAAGTAAGAAAGCTAGCTTCAAAGACATTATGAATCCTGAAGGTAAGTAATTTTTGTGTGAAATTCATTCACTTTCATCGTTGAACGTGAATTAATTTGCATAGGGTTAACGCTTTCGATTGACATTATGTCAAGCAATAGCTTAAATGGCTTGTATGGGGACATACGAGCCATTTTTTAATTTAAGGATATATATTTGTTTACTTCAATGAACAATTCTCACGATTTAACTAGTACGACAGAGAGTGCACTAGTGCCTATGGTTGTTGAACAAACACCAAAAGGCGAACGTTCTTATGATATTTATTCTCGTTTATTAAAAGAGCGAGTGATTTTTTTATGTGGTCAAGTTGAAGATCACATGGCGAACTTAATTGTTGCTCAACTATTATTTTTAGAATCAGAAAGTCCAGATAAAGATATTTTTTTATATATCAACTCACCCGGTGGCTCAGTAACTGCTGGCATGGCGATTTACGATACTATGAAATTCATTAAGCCAAATATAAGTACTGTTTGTATTGGTCAAGCAGCAAGTATGGGCGCATTCTTATTATCAGGTGGTGAAAAAGGAAAACGTTATTGTTTACCTAATGCTCGTGTGATGATTCACCAGCCACTCGGTGGATTTCAGGGCCAAGCGTCTGATTTTGAAATTCATGCCAAAGAAATTTTATATATTAAAGATAAATTAAACCGCCTAATGGCAAGCCATACAGGGCAAGCTTTAGATAAAGTCTCACAAGATACTGACCGTGATAATTTCTTGAGTGCAGAGAGCGCAGTTGAATATGGTTTAGTTGATGCCATATTAGAACAAAGAGAAATAAGTAAATAAACTTATTCGTCAGCTAAATTGTTACCTGGATAAAATATTAAATATTCAAAATGACAGTTAAACGAATAAACACTAGAATTTAAATGATTAGAGGTACCGTATGACCGATATAAAAAGTGGTGACGGTGATGACGGCAAATTACTGTATTGTTCTTTTTGCGGTAAAAGCCAACACGAAGTGCGCAAATTAATTGCAGGGCCTTCGGTTTTTGTTTGTGATGAGTGTGTTGAGCTTTGTAACGATATTATTCGTGAAGAAATTAAAGAAATATCACCTACAGAAGATAAAGAAAGCTTACCGACTCCGATGGAGATTCGTGAAGACTTAGACGATTATGTTATTGGGCAAGACCATGCCAAGAAAGTATTAGCAGTTGCGGTTTATAATCATTATAAACGCCTTCGTAACGGTGATACTCATAACGGTATTGAGCTAGGGAAAAGTAATATTTTACTTATCGGGCCCACGGGTTCAGGTAAAACATTGCTTGCTGAAACTTTAGCAAGGTTACTTGATGTGCCTTTTACTATGGCTGATGCAACTACATTGACAGAAGCCGGTTATGTTGGTGAAGATGTTGAAAACATTATTCAGAAATTATTACAAAAATGTGACTATGATGTAGATAAAGCACAACGTGGCATCGTTTATATTGATGAAATTGATAAAATTTCACGTAAATCAGATAATCCATCAATTACTCGTGATGTTTCTGGTGAGGGTGTTCAACAAGCGTTATTGAAATTGATTGAGGGCACGATTGCATCAGTACCACCACAAGGTGGTCGTAAACATCCTCAACAAGAATTTTTACAGGTTGACACATCTAAGATTTTATTTATTTGTGGCGGTGCTTTCTCAGGACTTGATAAAGTGGTTGAACAACGCTCTTTAAAAGGAACAGGTATTGGTTTTGGTGCTGAAGTTCGTGGTAAAGATTCAATAAAAACATTAACCCAAAACTTCCAAGATGTAGAGCCAGAAGACTTAGTTAAGTATGGTCTGATACCTGAATTTATTGGCCGTTTACCTGTTGTAGCTACCTTAACTGAACTAGATGAAGATGCATTAATTCAAATTCTACAAGAACCTAAAAACGCATTAACTAAACAATTTACAGCACTTTTTGATATGGAAGGTGTTGAATTAGAGTTTAGAAAAGATGCATTGCGTGCTATTGCCCACAAAGCGATGACTCGTAAAACCGGTGCTCGTGGTTTACGCTCAATAGTTGAAGGCGTTTTACTTGAGACTATGTACGAATTACCATCACTTGAGAGTGCAGTTAAAGTTGTTGTTGATGAAGCAGTAATCAAAGGTGAGTCAAAGCCATTAGTTATTTTTGAAAATCCTAATAATAGAGCTGTTTCAGAATAGTTTTCTGATTGTTTTAGTTATTATGAAGAAAAAAGAGCCTAAATGGCTCTTTTTTTTGTCTATCTGTTGAAAGCTAAGCTAACAACCCCATATATTTTCTAAAGAACATTTTGATTTTGTTCAAGCGATGATGAATCGCTTAATTTATCAATGTTCACTTCATATATTATTTCCGAGAGAGACTTTATGAGCACTGATACTTCAGGTGTATTTGATATCCCCGTTCTTGCCTTACGTGATGTTGTGGTTTACCCACAAATGGTCATTCCATTATTTGTGGGTCGTGAGAAATCCATTCGTTGTTTAGATATTGCCATGGAAGCCGATAAACAAGTGTTTTTAGTAGCTCAAAAGGACGCTGCTGTTGATGATCCTAATGCTGATGATGTTTATTTAACAGGGACAGTTGCTACCATTCTACAAATGCTAAAATTACCTGATGGCACGGTAAAAGTATTAGTTGAAGGTGCAAAACGAGCAACGATTACTAAATTTATTGAAACACAAGAATATTTTACTGCCGATATTGAATATATCGTTACAGAAATTATCGAGGATGACACTGATGTCTTAATTCGTTCTGCGATATCTCAATTTGAAGGGTACGTTAAGCTCAATAAAAAGATTCCACCTGAGGTACTTACTTCAGTCTCTGGTATCGATGATGCAGAGCAACTTGCCGATACTATGGCCGCACATATGCCATTAAAACTAGCTGAGAAACAAAAGGTATTAGAAATTGTAAACGTTGCTCAACGGTTAGAATATTTAATGGCACTGATGGAAGGCGAAATCGATTTATTACAAGTTGAGAAAAAAATTCGTACCCGCGTAAAAAAACAAATGGAGAAAAGCCAAAGGGATTACTATTTGAATGAGCAAATGAAAGCTATTCAAAAAGAGTTAGGTGAGGGCGAAGAGGGCGTTGACGAAAGCGAACAAATGGCCAAGCGTATTGAAGACGCGCAAATGCCAAAAGAGGCAAAAGAAAAAACTTTATCTGAACTACAAAAGTTAAAAATGATGTCGCCAATGTCTGCAGAAGCGACAGTTGTTCGAAGTTACATTGAATGGATGACTAACGTTCCCTGGAAGAAACGCAGTAAATTAAAGAAAAATTTAAAACTTGCTCAAGAGGTATTGGATAAAGACCATTTTGGTTTGGATAAAGTCAAAGAACGTATTCTTGAATATCTTGCCGTTCAACAGAGAATAACTAAACTTAAAGGACCTATTTTATGTTTGGTGGGTCCTCCTGGTGTTGGTAAAACCTCACTGGGGCAATCTATAGCGAGAGCAACTGGTCGTAAATATGTTCGTATGGCATTAGGTGGTGTTCGAGACGAAGCTGAGATTCGTGGTCATCGCCGTACTTATATTGGCTCTTTACCAGGTAAACTTATTCAGAAAATGGCAAAGGCGGGTGTTAAAAATCCTTTATTTTTACTCGATGAAATCGATAAAATGGCATCAGACATGCGTGGTGACCCAGCTTCTGCATTACTTGAAGTTTTAGATCCTGAACAGAATGTTAATTTTAATGATCACTATTTAGAGGTTGATTACGACTTATCTGATGTAATGTTTGTCGCCACCTCTAATAGCATGGATATTCCAGGTCCTTTACTCGACCGCATGGAAGTGATTCGTTTAGCGGGTTATACCGAAGATGAAAAACTCAATATTGCTCGTAATCATTTAGTCGAAAAACAAATCGAACGCAATGGTTTAAAAACGGCTGAGATTACAATAGAAGATAGTGCAATCATTGGTATTATTCGCTATTACACCCGTGAAGCCGGTGTGCGTAGTTTAGAACGTGAAATATCAAAATTATGCCGCAAAGCGGTAAAAGCTATTTTATTAGATAAAAAATTGATTAAAGTATCTATTAGTCAAGATAATCTGGAAGACTTTTTAGGAGTTCAGCGCTTTGATTACGGTAAGGCGGACAATCAAAATCGTATCGGCTTAGTTACCGGTCTTGCATGGACTCAAGTCGGTGGTGAGTTGCTTACTATTGAAACTGCGTCTGTACCAGGTAAAGGTAAACTTACCTACACTGGTTCGCTTGGTGATGTTATGCAAGAGTCTATTCAGGCAGCGATGACCGTGGTTAGAAGTCGACAAGATAAATGGCGTATTAATAGCGACTTTCATGAAAAACGTGATATCCATGTCCACGTTCCTGAGGGCGCAACACCAAAAGATGGACCAAGTGCCGGCGTTGGCATGTGTACAGCTTTAGTTTCTAGCTTAACCGGTAACCCTGTGAAAGCTGATGTTGCCATGACGGGAGAAATAACTCTTCGTGGTGAAGTTCTCCCTATTGGTGGCTTAAAAGAAAAATTACTTGCTGCCCACAGAGGGGGAATTAAAACTGTTGTTATCCCTAAAGATAATGAGCGAGATCTTAAAGAAATCCCTGAAAACGTTAAACAGGATTTAGCTATTTACCCAGTAAAATGGATTGAAGAAGTATTGGCTATTGCCCTTGAGCACCCTGTTGAGAAGTGGACGGTTGAAGAATAAGTTACTAAAATTGCCTTTTTACGATTAAAAAGATACGAAAAGTGGAAAAAAAGGTAATAAAACTGAAATTTTCGCTTTTTAAACTCTGAAATTGTGGTAAGTTATGTACGCAAATGACGCTAAGCCCTCGTATTTATAGGGCTTAAGGATAATAAGGATACTTTATACCTTATCCAATCGTATGCATATAACTCGACATTTGATGTTCAAAGAAACAAACTAATAATGTTTCTGCAGGACGCTAAAAAAAAAAGATGGTGTCGTACAATAAAAACTGAAGGGGAAGTTACTTTGAACAAATCTCAACTAATCGAAAAAATTGCTGATGGTGCTGATATCTCTAAAGCTGCAGCAGGTCGTGCTTTAGACTCATTCATAGATGCTGTTACTGATGAATTAAAAAGTGGTGAACAAGTTGCTCTAGTTGGTTTTGGTACATTTTCTGTACGTGACCGTGCAGCTCGTGCAGGTCGTAACCCACAAACTGGTGCTACGATTCAAATCGCTGCAGCTAAAATACCAGCATTTAAAGCTGGTAAAGCATTAAAAGACGCTTGTAACGCTTAATTTTAATTAATTATAAGTTACACATCTAATTATGCTAAAGACCACCTAAAGGTGGTCTTTTTGTATCTGAGTATCATATTTCTTATTGAATATCATCATTAGCTCAATATAAAAACTTTTGATAAAATTATAAAATAATTTATTTGAATTTATCGTCTTTTTCGACTTCAAGCGATGCCTTTCATCTGATAAAATCACAAACAAATAATTGCAGGGTTTACCCTGAATAAATAAAGAGACAATAATGTTAGAAAATATCAGAGAAAAATCACAAGGGGGTATTGCTAAAACTATCCTTGGTTTGATCATTTTAACTTTTGCTGTTGCTGGTATTGGTAATTATTCCAATTCAGTTGATACTTCTGTTGCAGAAGTCAATGGTCAAAAAATCACAAAAAATACCTTTGATAAAGCTTATCAAAATCAACGTGCTCGAATGGAGCAGCAATTTGGACAAATGTTCGAAACTCTATCAGCTGATAGTAACTACATGGCTAATTTTCGTAATGGTGTTTTAGATAATTTAATCAATGAAGCATTAATTAACCAAAGTAGCATGGAATTATCCATTAGAGTCTCAGATGAACGTTTGAAGAAAACTATTCGTGAAATGCCTGAATTCCAAATAGATGGTGTTTTTGATAATAATCGTTACTTAGCCATTATTAACCAAGCGGGCTTTTACCAATCTTCTGATTTTAGAGATTATTTTCGTATTGAGATGGCCCGTCGTCAATTGAGCCAAGGTCTTGTGTCTAGTGAGTTTAATTTGCCTTATCAAGAAGAGATGTTGAGTGTATTAGAAAACCAAAAACGTGATATTCGTTTTGCTACTATCTCTGCTGAGCAGTTTAAATCGACAGTTGAAGTGAGTGATGAAGAAATTAACAGTTACTACTTAGCCAACCAAACTCGCTTTGAAAATCAAGAGAAAGTTAAAGTTGATTATCTTATTCTAGATGTCAATGAAATAGCGAAAGCAGTAGAGGTCTCCGCAGAAGATCTTAATCAATATTATCAAAATAATATTGATAATTACCGTCAAGCAGAACAACGTAGAGTTTCACATATTTTGATTGAATTTGGTGACGATGAATCAGTAGCTCAATCTTTAATTGAATCACTTCTCACTCGTGTTAACCAAGGTGAAGACTTTGCTACACTGGCATCTGCACACTCTACGGATACTTTTAGTGGTGAAAATGGTGGTGACTTAGATTGGATTGAACCTGGAGTCATGGACCCAGCATTTGATGAGAGTGCATTCACTCTTGCTGCAGTTGGTGATGTCAGTAAAGTTGTCAAATCTGAATTTGGGTTTCATCTTATTCAATTAACGGATTTAAAAGCAGAGCAGACTAAAGCCTTTACAGAAGTTAGTGATGAATTAGAAGCTAAGGTTAGCAACGAAAAAGCTCAAGACAATTTCTTTGCCTTACAGCAGGAAATGGCACAAATTAGTTTTGAATTCCCTGATAGTTTAGATGATGCGGCACAAGCTGTTAATTTGTCAGTAGAAACATCAGATTGGTTATCTCGTGCTGGCAACATATTGCCTTTTAATAACCCACAGGTAATTGACGCAATATTTTCTGATTTAGTACTCAATGATAATGTTAATTCAGATGTTATCGAAGTCAATGACAATTTAGCTATCGTTGTTCGTTTGAGTGAATACCAAGCGGCACAAGTTAAACCGTTAGCTGAGGTGAGTGAACAAATTGAAACGGCGCTTATTGCCGAAAAATCGACAAGTAAGGCGTTAGTGACGGCTGAACAATTATTAAGCGAATTTAAAGCGGGTAACGATATTTCGCAAGCATTAATTGCGGTGAAATCAAGTTTTGTGGCTAAAGTTGCATTGGCGCGTTTTGGTGGCGATATTGACCAAAGTATTATTAAAGAAGCTTTTGTGTTACCTCACCCTAGCGAAGGTAATATTTCAGCATCAACAGTAACTTTATCAAATGGTGATTTAGCTTTGTTGGAACTTCAAAACGTTATTGAAGGTTCTGCTGTTATCGATATTGATGATAACATCACTAAAAAGCAAGTAACGCAATTAGCACAGTCTGCCTATAACAGTTATGTTGCATCATTAAAAGTTAACGCACAAATAAGTCGTCGAGAAGTTTCTGAGGTTACGACTACTTACTAAAATATTATCGGGTAAAGTTTTTAAGAAGGCTGCATTTGCAGCCTTTTTTATGCCAGGGAGATATTTTATGAAGGGTTAGTCAACGGTTAAACAGTCATTTTTATAAGCATAAATGTATGAGCCGAACTTGATGTTAGAACTCATAATGCAGACATTAGATTTACACTACTTATTAACTAACTGATACCGTTGGCTCATTAGAAGTTTTTGCGTGTATTTATGTTTTGGGCGCGCCATTAAGTCACTAGTTTTACCATACTCAACAACTTTACCATTAGATAAAACCATCGTGTCATCACTAAAGTGTTTTACTATTCCCAAGTTATGTGAAATTAAAATAAAAGCCAAACCCATTTGTTGTTGAAGGTCGAGCAGTAAATTTACCATTTGAGAGCGCAGAGAGGGATCTAGTGATGCCAATGCTTCATCTAGTATGATTACTTGAGGTTCAAGAATAATAGCCCTAGCGAGCGATATACGCTGTTTTTGACCACCTGAAAACATATGAGGATAAAAGTTCATGTGATCAGCGAGCAAACCTACTTTTTTTAACGTTGTACCAATTAAATGTGTACGTTCTTGTTCATTTAAATTGGTATTGAGTTTTAATGGTTCATCTAATAATTTTTGAATCGTTAAGCTAGGATTAAGCGTTGTGCCAGAGTCTTGGAATATCATTCTAATATGTTGACAACGCTGTTTAAAATGACCTGCCTCCAAGGATTGGCCATTTAACCTTATTTTACCTGTACTGGGTTTTTCTGCACCAACAAGTAACTTGGCCAATGTTGACTTTCCTGACGCCACTTCGCCAACAATCGCTAACGTTTTATAGGCTTCAAGAACAAAAGATAAAGGCTCAAGTGCGGTAACAGTTTTCCGGTTGTACCAATAACCTTTCAATTTATAAGTTTTACTTAAGTCAGTGACTTCTAAAAGAGTTGTCATTTTACTTACTCCCTTTTAAAGAAAAATGACAACTAACTTGATGGCCATGGTGATTTTTAACTTTGGGTGCTTGAACACATTCTTGCTGTGCTCTTGGACAACGAGGTCCCAGACGACAACCAATAGGTAAATGCTGCAAAATAGGTATGCTCCCTGGTAGTGTCATCAACCTTGATTTAGCGGGTAAGTGAATATTGCCCTTTGGACTACAATCGATTAATGCTTTTGTATAAGGATGAAAAGGTTGATTGAATATTTGATTAGTTGTACCTGCCTCAACAAATTGGCCGCTATACATAACGGTTATCGTATTGGTCCAGTGAGTAATATTTTCTAGGTCATGACTTATCAATAATATGGACATATTCTTTAATTGATTCAGACTGGCTAATAATCTAAAAATTTGACCTTGATTAGTTGTTTCCATTGCCGCAGTCGGTTCATCAGCAATTAATAATAATGGCCGTTTTGCTAATGCAATGGCGATCATTATCCGTTGACACAAAGCTTCAGTAAGTTGATGAGGGTAACTGTTAATACATTCAATATGTCTTTTTATGCCAACTTTGTGCAGTAGTTTTATTATCGCCTTCTTTCTTTGCTGACGTTTTTGCCAAAAGTTTCCCGATAATTGTAACTCATCTATTGCTTCTTCAAGTTGGGCTCCAATTGTTGTCGTGGGATCCAAACATGACATAGGCTCTTGAAAAATCATGGCAACATCTTTTGAAATGATTTGTTTACGCTCTTCTGGTGTTAACCTAAGTAAATCTTGACCTCTCCAGTGAAATCTATCGGCATGTACTTGCCATTTATCATCTAAAACACCAATTATAGCTTGAGCTAGCAGTGACTTTCCAGAACCAGACTCACCCACTAAACCACGTACTTCACCTTCTTTCATCGTAAGACTGACCCTGTCAACAGCGAGAATTTTTTCATTACCGGTGATCAGTTCTATCGATAAATTTCTAATATCAAGTAAGTTCATTAACTTTCCTTGTGCATTTTAAGTGCGTGCCGAATTCCTTCGCCGACTAAATTCGTTGCGACAACAGAGAATAAAATAGCTAATCCTGGTAGATATACCGCCCATGGAGCAATATAGAATAAGTCGATACCACCTTTTAGCATTGCACCCCATTCAGGTAGTGGAAAAGGGGCACCTAACCCTAAAAATCCTAAAGCAGCGATATCTAAAATTGCAGCTGATTGTGCGAGTGTTGCTTGGCTAATGATTTTTTCTATGATGTTGGGAAAAACTGAATACCTTAGTACTCTGAGTGAACTTGCCCCGTCTAATCGGGAAGCTAAAACATAATCTTTTGAAAATTCCTCTTTTACAGCGTTCCGCGTTATATGAATAAATTGAGGAATTAAGACCATAACGATTGCCCAAAGAGTATTACTCAAGCCAGGACCTAAAATTGCGACAATAATTATCGCAAGTAAGAGTGAGGGAATAGAAAGGACCACATCTAAAAAATGATTAAGAAAACTGGCTTTTAATCCTGTTGTGAGTGCCGATAATGAACCAAGAAACACACCAATAATCAAAGCAATCATTACCACGACAAAGCTTAAGCCAAAAGTAAGTGACGCACCGCTCATTAATCGAGAGAGCATATCCCGACCTAAATCATCAGTACCTAATAAAAAACTTATATTACCGTTATCATCCCAAGCAGGTGGAAGTAATAACATATTTAAGTTACTTTCAATCGCTGAGTGAGGCGTCAAAACAGGAGAGAAAAGAGCCAGTATAATTAAAAATATTGAACAGCCAAATCCTACCATTGCCACGGGTGTTTTTCTGAAAATTTGCCATAATTGTAAAAATGGAGAGGGAAACTCCTCTTCTTGGTATATTTTTTCACGAGCCATGTTTGTTATCTCTCGCTAATGGGTTAAGTGCAGCATAGATAAAATCAGTTAAAATATGAACAATAAAAATAAAACAAGAGAGCACCAATAAACCACTGTGGATAGCTGTGTAATCCCTTTGATAGATACTCTCAATCAACCAGCGGCCAATACCAGGCCAACTAAAGATCACTTCAGTTACCATGGCAAGCGTCACTAGATTAGCAAATTGTAAACCAACATGACGGATAATTTTTACTAAGGCGTTTCTAATCGCGTGTCGATAGATGATTTGCTTAAAGGTGAGCCCTTTTGCACTTGCTGCTCGAATATAACTTGTTTCTAATACTTCCAGCATTGATGTACGAGCTAATCGAATAAATATTGTACCTGGAGCCATGGCAATAACACAGGCGGGTAAAATAATATGTGTACTAGCATCTTGAAATGCTTGCCATTTATAAACATTATCGGAAAGTAAAATATCGATAAACTGAATACCCGTAACGTGCTCAATTTCAAACAATAAACTAATTTGTCCTGAGGAGGGGAGCCATGGAAATATAATTGAGAATATTGAAATTGCTAATAATCCAAGCCAAAATACTGGAATAGAGTACCCAATCATTGCAAAAGATAAAATAACATTATCAGCCGTCTTATTATGCTTAATTGCTGCGATAAAACCTAAAGGTATACCAATCACCATAGACAAAAATAAGGCCACCATGCTCAGCTCTATTGTCGCAGGTAATAAATTAGCAATTTCGGTGTTTATTGGCGTTTGACTTGACATCGACAGGCCTAAATCACCACTTAATATGTGTCCTAAATATGCGTAGTATTGTATGAATATTGAATTTTTTGTTTGATACTCTTGTGACAAATCTTTGAGTTGTTCGGGGGTTGTGTTGATATGACCTGAAAGATTTATTAAGGAATCTCCCGGGAATAGAAAACTCAAACTAAAAGAAACGATAGTGAGTAATATCATGGTAAAGAAAAATAAATTAAGTCGTCTAATAGTGAAAATTAACATCTTATTTACTACTCCTAGCAACTTTAGTAACAGTAGAAAAGTCAATACCACCAAAAGAAGATAAAATATCACCTGTTACTAAATTAGACCTAGCCTGGTAACGCTTTGAATGTGCTAGAGGTAATAGCGGTATTTCTTGTGCTATCATAGAAAGAGCTTGAGAGTAGTATGCCTTTCTCTTTTTTATATTACTGGTTTTTAGTGCTTTTTTAAGTAGTTCATCAAATTTTTCATTACACCAACGTGTTGAATTATTACCAGTACTTACGGCAGCACAACTAAGTAGTGAAGTAAAAAAATTATCAGGGTCTGGATGATCAGCGGTCCAGCCTAATAATACCGTTTGGTGCTCACCTTTGCCTACCCGTTGTAAAAATGTCGCCCATTCATAACTGACAATATTAACTTCTATGCCAATAGCTTTTAAGTTTGATTGAATAAGTTTAGCCATTGTCAGTGCATTTGGGTTATAAGGGCGTTGCACATTCATTGCCCATATATCAATCTCAAAGCCGTTTTCAAATCCTGCTTCCTTGAGTAATTCTTTTGCTTTAGCGATAGAATATATTTGGTCAACAACGTTATCATCGTATGCCCATGATGCACTTTGTAATAATGATTTAGCTATTTCAGCTTTACCTGAATAAATAGTTTCTACAATCGATTTTTTATCTATTGCGTAGGCAACAGCTTGGCGGACTTTTTTGTTATTAAAAGGCGCTTTTTGGGTGTTAAAACCTAAATAAGCGACATTAAAAGACGTTACTGACTCAAGGGTTAAATCAGGATGGTCAATGATTTTTTCATGGGCAATAGGATAAGAAACAACATCACATTCGTTAGTTAACAATTTAGTTAATCGACCGGTATTACTTGGGGTAATATCAAAAACGAGTTGTTCTAATTCTACTTTTCCTTGCCAGTACTCATCATGGCGGTAATAACGAATTAATGACCCTACTTTATACTCTTTAAGTTTAAATGGCCCTGTGCCGATGGGAAATACATCGATATGCTGACGTTCATTTCTTTTTGCAAGTTGTTGAGCATATTCTTCTGACAATATAACTGAAAAGTCGGTGGCTAAATTGGCGAGAAATGAACTGTCTGAACGGTTTAGTTTGAAGCGGATAGTGTAGTCGTTTATCCTTTCTATTTCTTGAATTAAAGAGTCCAATTGTACGCTTTGAAAGAAAGGATAGCTTCCTCCTGATACTTGATGGTATTGATGATTTTCATCTAATATTCGGTTAAAACTAAAAAGAACATCATCGGCATTTAATGTTCTTGTAGGCTTAAAGTAATCAGTATGATGAAAAGCTATGTCCTTTCTTAAATAAAAAGTCACCATTTTACCATCACGGGTAACATGCCACGATTTTGCTATAGAAGGCTGTATTGAATCTTTTTTTAAGCTAAATGTAATTAATCGATTATACAATTGATTGGCAGTTGCATCGACCGTTGTCCCAGAAGTAATAATTTGGGGGTTAAAACTCTCAGGAGAGCCTTCAGCACAATAAACAATACTTTTGTTACTCAGTGATAGTGACTCTTCAGAACTGCATGAGGATAACAAAGCAACCAATGCCGAAGCAAAGGTTATTTTAATACCCCGTTTAATGAATCCAATACGATTAGCTTTCATCGTTAATACTACCATCTAGTAAATTATATTTTTTTAAATAACCTCTCAACTGATGATAGGTAAGATCTAGAGCTTGAGCTGTTTTTTTCTGGTTAAATTGACAAGTAGACAAGGCAGACGTTATTAAGTCTATTTCATAGTTTTGTGATAAGTCTTTTAATGATACTGGAAATTTATTGTCTTGCATTAGCTTTGTCGGTAAAGGTGTTTGGAGACTATCTAAGTTATTTGTTCTGAGTTGTTCATTAGAATGCTCATCACTTCTTTCATGATTACTATTTACTACTCTGTCACGAGTCTTGATTCTGCCTTTTGGACGATAAGGTGACTCAAATGGGTCAACCACTACCTCGTGAACGGGCAGATGAGGATTATTGCATCGATAAACACTGCGCTCAACCACATTTTTAAGTTCTCTAATATTGCCAGGCCAGTGATAGTCCATAATAGCTTTGCGCGCTTTTTCAGTAAAACCACTAAAGAGCTCAAATTCTAGTTCACGTGCCATATTAATGGCAAAAGTTTCAGCGAGAAGCATTATGTCTTCTGGTCGTTCTCTTAAAGGAGGAAGAGTAATAACATCAAAAGCTAACCTATCTAGTAAGTCAGCCCTAAATTCACCTGCTGCAGCAAGGGATGGCAGATCTTCATTGGTCGCGGCAACAAGTCGAACATCTGTTTTAATGGTGCGAGAACCACCGACTCGTTCAAATTCGCCATATTCAACTACTCTTAATAACTTTTCTTGAATAAGCCCTGATGTATTTGCTATTTCATCCAAAAACAGTGTGCCATTGTTAGCACGTTCAAATCGACCTTCGTGCTTTTTATTTGCTCCAGTAAATGCTCCGCTGTCATAGCCAAAAAGCTCTGTCTCTAGCAAGTTTTCATTTAAAGCTGCACAATTGAGCTTTAAATAATTCTGCTCCCAACGTTTTGACAAATAATGAAGTCGAGCAGCGACAAGCTCTTTACCTGTTCCACGCTCACCAATAATTAATACTGGCTTGCTTAATGGCGCTATTTGAGATATCTGCTCTAAAACCTCAAGAAAATTGTTGGATTGCCCAATAAGATTATCTTGTTGATTAAAACGTGACATTGCTTGACCTAATAATTGGTTTATTTCACTAACAAATAGTGTATTTTATTAAACGTTAAGTTTGAAGTGTTTTTTTTATAATAATAAAGTCTTTTAAAACAATTAGTTAAATTTATTTAAAAAGCTGGCTTAGAAAATGAATGACAAAAGTACAAGATTTGAAATTTAAAACGTTAATTGAGGTAGTTGCTATGGGTGTTTTTTCAAGGTTTACAGATATTATAAACTCTAATATAAATAGCTTATTAGATAAAGCAGAAGATCCTGAAAAAATGGTTAGATTGATCATTCAGGAAATGGAAGATACATTAGTTGAAGTACGTTCTACTTCGGCTAAGACATTAGCAGACAAAAAAGAAATTACTCGTCACGCTTTTCGTTTTCAATCTGATGCTCAGCAGTGGCAACAAAAAGCTGAACTCGCCTTAAATAAAGGACGTGATGATTTAGCTAGAGCGGCATTGATTGAAAAAAGTAAGTGTACTGAGAGTAGTGTCGCACTGCTTGATGAATTAACATACGTAGATGGTCACATTGCTAAACTTCAAGAGGAAATATCTCAATTACAAGATAAACTTGTTGATGCGAAGTCTCGTAAAAAAACGATAATGATGCGTGAAAAAACAGTCAGTTCTCGTTTGAAAGTTAGGCAGAAGATTGATAGTGATAGCGTTAATGACGCGTTAAGCCGTTTTGATTCTTACGAGAGAAAAATTGACGACCTTGAAGGTCAAGTTGACTCTTACGACATGGACAATAAGTCATTAGCGGATGAAATTTCTGACCTTGAGGTTGATCAAGGTATTGATGACGAATTAGCTAAACTTAAAGCGAAACTAAATAAAAAAACCAATACAAACATGCAAGATTAATAGCTTGTTATTTGAAGTAAAGGAGAAGGTTTGTGAGCGATATTATTATGGCACCTATTATCATTTTTATGGTCATCGTTGCACCTATTTGGTTGATATTACACTACCGAAGCAAGGGTCAAGTAAGTGAAGGTTTGAGTGAAGAAGAGTATATTCAATTATCTGAATTATCTGAGCTGGCAGATACAATGGCTGATAGAATTAAAACGTTAGAAGCTATTTTAGATGTGGAGACCCCTGATTGGAGGATTAAATAATGAGCGAACGTCGAGGAGAACTTTATCGCGATCCCCACCGAGGAAAAATAGCTGGAGTGTGTTCGGGATTAGCTGACTATTTTGGTTGGGAAACTTGGTTAGTTCGTATATTGGTCGTATCAGGTGTATTGTTAGGTATGCAGTGGTTCGTTGTTATCTATGTTGCCGCTTGGTTTATTTTAGATAAAAAATTAGCAACAGTTAAAAAGAACAAGCACTTCTCTAGTGAGGTAAATTGTGTAAATGAGAAAGAAAACGATACTGTTAACGAGTCAATTAAAGTTAAAGCACGTATTTGGCAATCAGGTGAGCCACCCAGACAAGCATTTCATGACATTAAAAATAAATATGGTGTACTAGAAGGACAACTCCGCTTAATAGAAAAATATGTGACCTCGCCAGAGTTTACAGTTTCTAGGGAAATTAATCGCTTGTGAAGACCTAGCTAAAAATCAATAGATTACAGGTATATAAAATAAAAAGAGCAACTTATGTTGCTTTTTTTATTGTTGAAAAACAGCTATTATTTTAATGTTCAAGAGCATACTATTAATAAAGATAATAAGAAAATATAAGCAAGGGTGTAAGTTAAGTCATATGGCGTTAATCAATAAAGATCAAATTGAAAAACTGAAATCTAAAGCGAATGACTTACTTAATCGCACCATAGATCAACATGTCACTTTAGCCGTTACTGGCTTAAGCCGTAGCGGAAAAACTGCTTTTATTACTTCCTTGGTCAACCAACTGATTAACGAGGGTAATGGTCCAGAGTTAAGCTTTTTTAACCCGGTTCATCAAGGACAATTTATAGCGGCTAAGCGAATATCGCAAAAAAACATTCATATTGCCCGTTTTGACTATGATAACTCGTTGGCCGCTTTTGTTAATCAACCACCCTCTTGGCCAGAGCCAACAAATGGTATTAGTGAGTTACGACTTGCTATTAGGTATAAACCAACGGATTCATTGCTCAAATACGCTACTGATATGGCGACACTTACATTAGATATTACCGATTATCCTGGTGAATGGTTGCTTGACTTACCCATGCTAAGTCAAACCTTTGAAGAGTGGTCAGAACAAACGCTCGCTTTGTTAATAAAGTCGCCTCGACTTGAATTAAGTGAAAGCTTTCTAAAAAAAGTGAAAGAGATAGACCCTTTTCAAGAAGCTGATGAAAATTTATTAACACAATTGTCTCAAGAATATACTCAACTTTTACATGCTTTTAGAAATGATCTTGGTTTATCGGTTATCCAACCAGGCCGTTTTATTTTACCAGGTGAGCTTATTGGTGCACCTATTTTAGAGTTCATTCCTTTTCCAAGCTTTGCCAAAATCGATGCCAATGATTATCAGAATGCTAGTGATAAAAGCTTTATAGGTATGTTAAGAGCCAGATATGTTGAGTATAAAGAGCGTGTTGTTAGAAAGTTTTATCAACAACACTTTCTTAATTTTGATCGTCAAATTGTTTTAGCTGACTGTTTAACTCCATTAAACAAAGGCCCAGAAAGCTTTTCTGATTTAAAACAAGCTATAACTATGATTTTAGAAAGTTATAATTATGGGCAGTCTAGTTTGTTCTCACGACTTTTTAGTCCAAAAATTGATAAGTTATTATTTGCAGCAACCAAAGCGGATCATATCACCCAAGAGCAGCATCGTAATTTAGAGTCTTTATTAAATGAATTGATTCATCAGTCTAAACACCCGCTAAATTATAATGCAATAAAAATGAAAACTTTGGCTATTGCTTCAGTGAGAGCGACGAGCGCGGGTAAAAGTTTACATCAAGGACAGCAAGTACCTGTTATTCAAGGGCGGCGTTCAATTGATGATACAACCATTACTGTTTTTCCAGGATCTGTACCTGAAAAATTACCTAACAAAGAGTAC
Source organism: uncultured Colwellia sp. (assembly GCA_963933115.1). Taxonomy (GTDB): domain Bacteria; phylum Pseudomonadota; class Gammaproteobacteria; order Enterobacterales; family Alteromonadaceae; genus JALJPB01. The sequence goes on along the minus strand of CAWVSL010000007.1, from coordinate 88,166 downwards.
TGGCAGGAAAATCATTTTAATTTTATTGCTTTTGAACCCCTAACTTCAGTTGCTACCCATGAGTGTTTGCCCCACATTCGTATGGACCAAGTGCTACAGTTTTTACTCGGAGATAAAATGAAATGAGTGAGACACAAAAAAACAAAAAATTAAAAAATAAAGATCAAGATTTAGCTATTGAAAGTGTTGAAACACTTGTTAAAAACCAACAGCAAATATTGTTTGCTGAAACAGAATTTGTCACCGAAAAGGATCGAGTACTAGGTGATAAACAACAAATAATTTTTGATAACCAAGACTTGTTACCTGCAGAAAGCTGGCCTGATGAAGATATTGAAAATAAGATGCAAGACACTAAGTTAACGAGTAAGCCTCGTTGGCTATGGCGAGTTGTTATATTCTTAATTTCATTAATGGTCTGTTTTGAAACAGTTGTTTTTTTTATCGCAGGTTTTAATACATCACCTATTTCAACTAGTATTTATGCTTTTATTTTAGCTGGACTAAGCTTTATTTTTGGTGGCGCGCTTTGGCGTGAATTATCTGGATTAAGACAATTAAAGCGTCAACAATCATTGAAAAATCAGGCCTCTAAAACAATAGCAAATGAAGCTACTCTTAATGTTGAGCAATTTTGTAACCAACTCTCAAAAACTATCCCTTGTGATGTCATGTCCAGTCAAGAAGTAAAATGGCAAGAAGCCTTAATCGGACCTTATTCTGATAGTGAATTACTTCAACTATATTCAAAAATTGTGTTAAGTCATGTTGATAAAAAAGTTATTGCAGAGATCTCTAAATTTTCTACTGAAGCGGTCGTACTTGTTGCTTTAAGTCCGGTTGCCCTGATTGATATGCTTGTCATTTTATGGCGAAATTTACGTATGCTAGATAAAATTTCTGGCCTTTACGGATTAAAGCTAGGGTATTGGAGTCGTATTAAACTGATAAAACAGGTATTCATTAATATGGCTTATGCAGGAGCGAGTGAGTTAGCCACTGATTTTGGTAGTGAAATGGTTGGCGCTGATTTATTAGGTAAGATGTCAGCCCGCTTGGCTCAGGGTTTAGGTGCTGGTTTATTAACGTCAAGGTTGGGTATTAGAGCTATGCACTTATGCCGACCATTACCCTTTGATGAGCACTCGCCACGCCTAGGAGACGTTCGTAAAGAAATTTTGAATCAACTTAAAAACTTAATTAAAAAGTAAGTTAATCCCTAATCATATTGCTGTATAAATTAGTTTACATTATTATAGGTTCGACTTTTAAAGTGTTTTTATGAAATATGTTGATGAAATATTTTAATGAAAAATTAGTTTACAATAGAGCGAAATTCACTTTTAAAGTTAATTAATAACATATTTTTTAAAATAGGACTATTGTAAATGCGTTTGGAAATTATCTGCAGTGACAGTGTTGGCATGGGACAGAAGATTTTAGGGATCTTTGTTGAGCATGAAATTAATGTTCGAGGCATTGAGTTTAACCGACAAGGTCGAATTTTTATCGACATCCCAGATTTAGACTTTAGTCAATTACAAACCTTTATGCCTCAGTTACGTTTACTTAAAGGAGTAGGGGATGTGAAAACATCATCCTATATGCCCTCTGAACGAGAGAAAAATGAACTTTCGACTTTAATTCAAACTTTTCCTGACCCTTTTATCTCTATCGATGCCAGAGGCAATATTCGACAAATGAATACTATCGCTTCAGAAATTATTGGTAGCGATGAAAACCAATTTGTTGGCCAACCTGTTACTTGTTTACTTAAAGGTTTCAATTTTAGTCGTTGGTTAGACAGTAAAGATGTTTTAGCTCAAACCCACCGTTTAAAATTTCAAGAAGAATATTTTGTTGCTGATATTTTACCTATTAATGTGGCTGAAGACTCTGGTAAACAAGTATTAGTGGGTGCAGTGCTTATTTTGAAATCTGAAATGAGACTAGGCGAACAAATTAGTGTCTTTAAGCAACCTAGCGATAACGAGTTTTCAGGTATTCAAAGTACAAGTAGTGCCATGCGTAAAGTAATTCGCGAAACTAAACGTATGTCATTAATTGACTCATCAGTACTAATTGTTGGGGAAACGGGTACAGGTAAAGAGTTGCTAGCCAGAGCTTGCCATGCAGCTAGTGACAGAACTAAAAGTCCTTTTATGACGTTGAACTGTGCCACCTTACCTGATGATGCTGCTGAAACTGAACTTTTTGGCTTAGGTGTTTCAGGTGCTGTTGATAGTAAACGCGGCCTATTTGAGCTTGCTGATGGTGGCTCTATATTTCTTGATGAAGTAGGTGAAATGTCTGCTAAGTTGCAAACAAAATTGCTTCGCGTTATTCAAGACGGCAGTTTTCGCAGAGTGGATGATGAAAAAGAAAATAAAGTTAATGTCCGTATTATTTCTTCAACAAATAAAGATTTACTCAACTTAGTTACTTTAGGTGAATTTAGGGAAGATCTTTATTATCGACTTAATGTACTTGGCCTAAATATCCCAGCACTGAGAGAACGTCGAAATGATATTTTGCCTTTAGCCGAGCAGTTTATTGCTAAGTCTGCTAATAAATTAGGTAAAAGCCGAGTCAAACTAGACGATGAGTGTCGTGAGTTTATTGAGCATTACCCGTGGCCAGGAAATGTTCGTCAGCTCGAAAATGTTATTATTCGTGCTGTTTCTTTAATGGAAGGCGATATAATTTCTATTGAACATCTTCAACTACCGGCTTACACCCGTGAGCACGGTTATTTAGAAACAGAATTTAAAGGTACCTTAGATGGAGCCGTGAAAAATTTTGAAGCTGATTTATTAAGAAAACTCTATCCTGCATATCCAAGTACTCGACTATTAGCCAAAAAACTAGGTTTAAGTCATACCGCAATTGCCAATAAATTGCGTGAATATGATATTAATAAAAAAACTGTAAAGATATAAACACAGAGGTAGTTGGTTTTTAACCGCTCGGTTTTAAAGACCAACAGCTTTTTATAAGCAGATTTATATTATTAATCTAATATAAATCTAGCATTGTTATAAAATTAACGTAAACAATTATAGACATATCTATAACTATATTATCCAAACGCTCTCACTAGTAATTTCTGTCGATTGACGGTAAATTCCCCCCATTGAAAATTAATAAAAAAATAAGGTTGTTAAATGAAGTTAGCTACACTCAAAAATAATACTCGTGATGGTCAATTAGTATTGGTTAGTCGCGACTTAACAACAGCTGTTGTTGTCACTGATATTGCTGATACATTACAGCAGGCCATTGATAATTGGAGTGAGGTTAGCAATAAATTAGCAACGGTATATCAGGCATTAAATAACGGTACGCTAGCAAATACATTAATATTTGATCAATCTAATTGTGAGTCACCATTACCACGTGCTTATCAATGGGCTGATGCAAGTGCTTATGTTAACCACGTTGAGCTAGTGCGTAAAGCGCGTAATGCAGAGATGCCAGCAACATTTTGGACTGATCCCTTAATGTATCAAGGTGGATCAGACGCTTTTATTGGTCCTAGAGATGATATCCAAGTTGCCTCTGAAGACTTTGGTATTGATTTTGAATCTGAAGTGGCTGTTATCACTGATGATGTTCCTATGGGTGCTTCAGCAGAAGAAGCGGCAAGTCATATTAAATTATTAATGTTAGTAAACGATGTATCGCTGAGAAATTTAATTCCAGCTGAATTAGCAAAAGGCTTTGGTTTCTTTGGTTCAAAGCCCTCAAGTGCTTTTTCTCCTGTTGCTATTACCCCAGATGAACTAGGAAATGCTTGGGATGGTAAAAAATTACACCTACCTTTAACCACTCATTTTAATAATCAATTATTTGGTCAACCAAACTGTGGTATTGATATGACTTTTGATTTCCCAACTATTGTTGCTCATGCAGCAATTACGCGCCCATTATCAGCAGGTTGTATTGTTGGCTCTGGTACTATTTCAAACTATGACCGCAGTGCGGGTTCAAGCTGTTTAGCTGAAAAGCGGATGTTAGAAATTATTGCTGATGGTAAGCCATCAACCTCATTTATGAGTTTTGGCGATACTGTTCGTATTGAAATGTTTGATGACAATGGCGATAGCATTTTTGGTGCTATCGATCAGATTATTACTCAATACGTAAAATAAATTGAGGGATTGGTTAATTCATGAAATTATATGGCTATTGGCGTTCTTCTGCCGCATATCGTGTTCGTATCGTAATGCATTTAAAATCGATTGAATTTGAATCAATCTCAGTGAATTTAGTTAAAAAAGGTGGTGAGCAGCATCGGGACGACTATATTGCTATGAACCCTAGCCATTTAGTACCGACGCTTGTTGATGGTGATTTGGTGTTGAATCAATCATTAGCGATTATTGATTACCTCGATAATTGCTATCCTGAAGTTGCTTTATACCCTAGTGATATAAAATTGAGAGCAAAAGTTCAGGCACTATCATTAGATATCGCCTGCGAAATTCATCCAATAAATAATCTGCGGGTGCTCCAATATTTAACCAATCAATTGAGTATTGATGATAAAGTAAAGCTGACTTGGCTTCATCATTGGATGACAACAGGCTTTACAAATTTGGAAGCTCAATTGGTTAAAACAAGTGGCCTGTATTGTTTCGGCGACAAAGTAACTATGGCGGATGTTTGCTTAATTCCACAATGTTACAATGCTAAGCGATTTGGCGTTAATATGAGTCATTATCCCAACATTTGTCGAATAGTAAATAATTGCCAATTATTAACAGCATTTGATAAAGCACTTCCTGAGAATCAAAAGGATGCTAGCTAGATTACTACTAAGTATTAACTGTCAGTGCAGCGTTATTTATAAATGCCTACTAAAAGTGAGCTAATACTAACAAAGGCATCTAAATAGCTTTTGTCTCATCAAGTTATGTCATTGCCACTGTAGCCCATAAACATCAAGGTAAACAACTTGTCCTAAACAAGAACCTAATATTCGCTGTAAAACTGTGATAAATATCACTTATTTATATTTTTTCTGTTATATTGTGGTTGTTATATTGTATATTAATGTGTAACTTGTTGGCGATAGTCATTTATCAGCAAGTGGCTATGGAACTACTTTAGAGTACTTTTGATCTTTTAGAGGCTGAACATCTGAAGACAATGATGCCCTTAAGGTTTTATGTTTAATATAATCAAGTAGATCATACCTATGATGAAATATTAAAGCGAAGACAAGTATAAAAAATTCTTTTTTATACTTGGTAAGTTAACATCAAATCATCTCTTTACTCTGCATTAATTTTTGAACTTAAGATAAAAACTTAATAATAAAAAAGGACCCCCATGCATTCAGAAAATGAAGCCCAAGATAACGTGATAAATATACAAAACCCCAAACGCAACATGACGCTTACCTATGTTCTATCTTTATCCGTCATTGCATGCTTGTCAATAATCGTACACTTTATGCTTGATCGCATTATCGCAGAGCAAAACGATACCGCCAAAGTGGTCAATATTAGTGGCCAACAACGTATGCTGTCTCAACGCATAAGTTTACTTACTCTCGAACATTTAAATACCGGTGCACCAGAATTTAAAGCGGAGGCGGCCGAAAGCTTGGTTATTATGGAAAAAAATCACCAGGTTTTACTGAAAAATCATTTTGAGTCATTACAAAATAATAAATCATCCCCTTTATCTGATCGTATGCAAAACTTGTATTTTGGAGTACCACACAATGTTGATGGTAAAATAAAACAGTTTTCAGTTCTGATAAATGAGTCACTCAAACTTGATGTTGATATTGATAGCGTTCAGGATAGGCGTTTCTGGCGATTAGCTAAAACGTCTTTATTAGACGCTTTAAACATGATAGTAAAACAATATGAAGTTGAAAGTTTAGCTAAAGTAAATGAGCTTCGCGCAGCACAAAATATTGTTGTCGTGATTATTCTTTTGACTATTGTAGTCGAAGCACTTTTCATTTTTCGACCTATGGTATCTAAGATTGCCCGCTTAGCTGAACGATTACAGAAAGACGCAAATTCTGACCATTTAACCGGTTTATTTAACCGTCGAGCCTTCGCTATTTTGGCAAAAAAAGCAGTGGCAGACTCTATACGTTATAAAGATCCCCTTACCCTGCTGACTTTCGATATTGATCATTTTAAATCGATTAATGATACCTACGGACATGATGTAGGTGACAAAGCTCTTCAGCATATCAGCAATATCATTAAAGGTAGTGTTCGAGAGTCTGATACCGTTGCTCGATTTGGTGGCGAAGAATTTGTGGTATTACTGCCAAGAACCAGCGAAGCTAGCGCACGAGTACTCGCTGAACAAGTTCGACATAACATTGAAAATCTGCCATTAACACTAGACAAAAATCAAATTAAAATGACTGCTAGCTGTGGCTTCAGTCAATTTTCCTTAAGTGAAAAAAATGTAGGCGCAACGTTAAAAAGAGCCGACGATGGCCTTTATCAAGCCAAAAATTTGGGACGTAATCAGGTTTGCCAAGCTTAAGGTAAATACAGTAGCGATTATATAGTCCAGTAAATTAAAGAATATGTGTTCAGCAGGAAGTTAGAACCTATTTGAAGCGACTTTATAACCAAAGCGATAACACTTAACTAGGCAGTGACGCTATCTTTTTTGGTTATTCTTAGTTTATGCCATCATTTTACTCATTTAAATAATCTATTTTACTTATAAAAAAATCACTCGTTAGTCGTTAACTTATTTTTACTTAATTTATGTTCAAACCATAAGTTCATAAAGTCTGATGTTAATTTTTGCTCTATTTCTAAGGCTATTTCAGTTGGGCAAAATATAGTGAAAAATACTTGCGTGTCACCAAGCTCAGACGTTGCTACTTGAATGTGTGGTTCCGGGCCGGCAATGTTAATTTCTAAACGGCTTTCAATGATTTGGTTATAACGAATTGCTACATCATTAAAATCAGCACAATAAAGGCGTGCTTTACTATATAATGTGTCAATGAAATCAAAAGGATTAACACTATCATCACGGACAATAGTAAAATGGTGCATAGCGTAACGTTTAAGAAAATTCAGATTCTTTATAACGGAAGTAATCAGTTGACTGTTAGGTAAATATAATGTTTTACCTGTGTATTGATAGCTGTCTTTATCTACCTCCAATAGTGTTAGTTTCGCCCAATCTGTTGAATGGACTTCACCATAACAATTCCCTACTTGAACCCAATCACCAATACGAAATGGTCGACTTGATATTATGTATAGGAACCCGATAAAACATTGAATGAACTCTCGAGTAGCTAAAACAATGGCGACGGTAAAGGCGGCAATAGAAAAGGCAAACTTTTGAATTTCTTCAGACCAAATATTAAATAGGGTAATAATCATTAAAATAGTGAATGTATTTTTCACTAAATTAATTTTTGTTCGTCTATCATTTTTTGATTTAATATTAATTAATTTAACAATAAGATACTTACTGATAAAGAATACAGATATAAATACTATTGTAATCAATAATTTATTGTTAAGGATTAACTCTATTATCTGAGTTAAGTTATCTGTTTTATTAAATAAATTTATCATTAATGTGTATCTGCTTATTGCGAGTTCATGAAGTAGTTATGCGTCTATTTTTTATTATTTTAAGCGTTGAAACCTATAATCAATATTTAAGTAATTAATTCTTAAATTTATATCCGTTGAGTTGATATTTTAATACCAACTATTGTTACATTACCTATGAGTACTTTCCACTTATCGATAAATTTTATTTTAAAAGTCTATTATTAGTGAGTGAGTAATATACTGATTCTCAGAGGATGGAAATAAGGTAAGCATTACTAATAAAATAATCTAATATAAACTAAAGCATTTATACAATTATCTTCGTAAAGTATCACTATCAGAAATAAACAAGTGATAATAACAGACTGTCATTTGATATGAGCAAATAGGTAGTTATGGTTTATATTCTACTCATGCTTTATGTTGGTGTAGATTAATGATTTCGTCTGCACTAATAGACAAATTATCAATGTGTCCTCATTTGCCAACACCCATCAATCTGACGGCAAGCATCCCCATAAAGTTGTTGAGTTTTACCTGCTATTTGAGCATCAATAGTAAATTCCCGACAAGGTCTTTTATTTGAGTGGTAAGTTCGCGTTGGCTTTACCTTATAATAATTAGCTGTGTCTGGGTTACGCCAAGATGAAATTTCATCAGTTTCATTGTGTTCTAAAACATAGGCTGTTCGAGTGCGATCTTCGATATCCATATGTTCGCCGATAGCTTTACCTAATTCACTGCCAATAATAGCGCCAAAGAAAATAGCTAATGCTCGACCACCACCTTTACCAATATTTGAACCAACTGCAGCGCCTGTAACGGCACCAGCCAAAGCACCGGTTTCTTTTCGGCTAGCACAACCTAGAACAAGTGATACTACTAATAATATGATAAATACCTGCGCAGATGTTTTCATTTTTAACCTCGTATTCAAACTGAATGAAAAAATAATTTTTTAATGACGAAAGTAATAAAGTTTTCGCGTAAAGGCTATAATTAAAAGACGTTTTAAATTTAAGCTTAAACTTATATCAAACCAATTTATCGGTCTATGACATAAGTCAGCTTGAGTAAATTAGGTTGTGAATTAATTGTTAATTCATTGGTTTTAATGTCTTTATGGTTTTTATTTCATTATTTTTTTATTGCTGTTTTGATTTAGTGATGGAGTTTTTTTGATCCAATGTATTGCTTTATTCGTATGATGTTTTTTAATGACCTGAATTATAATTAATGAAACGTTCGCTGTACTGGGTAACTAAAGATCTTCGTGTAAATGACAATTCTGCTCTAAACTTAGCCAGTCAAAGTGATAATCTACTCTGCGTTTATGTTGTTGATAAACGTTGGTTTGAAACGCATCATTATCAATCAAAACCTTTAGGTAGTAATAGGTGGCATTTTTTACAAGACTGTTTAAGTGACTTCAATCAAAGCCTATTAGCACTTGGCCAACAGCTTTATATTGTTTATGGTGACACTTTTTCTACCCTGACCAAACTTTGTGATAATTACCAAATTACCGATGTTATTACCACCGATTTACCGGGTACTTATGAAAATAATCTCATTAATAAACTACGTACTCGCTCTCCTCAATTAACCGTCACTCAGCTTGAGCAATTTACACTGTTTACAAAAAGCTCGTTACCCTTTGATATTGATGAATTACCGGTAAGTTACTCAAAATTTAGGAAGATAGTAACTGAGATAGATTCTCCAAAACCAGCCCCAAAAATAAAGTCTTTGCCTGCTATGTTTACCACAGTACCTTCACCCACTCTTTTTAGGCCTCAATGGCTAAACACGTCACCCTATAAAGAGTGTAAAGAAGGTTTTAAATTTGATGGCGGTGAGCAACAAGGCTTAAAACACCTTGAACAATATTTCACATCAAATGCGCCTTTAATTTATAAAGACGTTAGAAACAATTTAGACGGCTGGGAGAGCAGTAGTAAATTATCATCTTGGTTGGGTTATGGCTGTATTTCTCCTCGGCAAGTGATAAGTTCAATTCAACAATTAGAAGAACAGCATGGTAAAAACAGTTCAACTGAGTGGCTATATTTCGAGTTACTGTGGCGTGAATATTTTCAATGGTTGCATGTCAAAAATGGTGCTAAAACTTACCAGTTTAAAGGTATGGCCGACTCAGCACCATTAACGACATTTTATCCCGAACGCTTCAATAAATGGCGTTTAGGCGATACCCCTTTCCCGTTAGTTAATGCTTGTATGAATGAATTAAGACTGACGGGTTATTTAAGTAACCGAGGGCGTCAAATTGTGGCAAGTTGCCTTGTTAATGAATTGAGTGTTGATTGGCGTTACGGTGCCGCTTGGTTTGAAGAACACTTAATTGATTATGATGCCGCGGTTAACTGGGGTAATTGGCAGTATATTGCTGGTGTAGGGGGCGATCCTAGAGGAGGCCGGCACTTTAATATTGAAAAACAAACCGTACTATATGACCCCAACGGTGACTATCAAGCTAAGTGGACAAAAAAAATAGCACAAGAAAATTTAACATTAGATACTGTCGATGCCGCAGATTGGCCAGTGCCAAATAATAGTCATAATGGCTGATACTGTTGAAGTAAATATTGTCTGGTTAAAGCGTGATCTACGACTTAGTGATCATCAGCCATTAACACACTCAATTGAGTCAGGTTTAACGCTGCTTTATTATGTTTTTGAGCCGATGTTAATAGAAGACTCTCATTACGATGAACGACATTGGCGTTTTGTTTGGCAGTCTATCCAAGACATAAATATCCAGCTAGAGCCATTTAACACCAAGGTTTATGTTTACTTTGGTAATGCCATAGACGGCTTGGATGAAATTAATAATACCTTTAAAATAGCTCGGTTATTTAGTCATCAGGAAGTGGGGTTAGATTGCTCTTTCAGCCGCGATAAATTAGTTAAAACTTGGTGTAAATCACAAGATGTTTCTTGGTATGAAACTCCATACGGTGGGGTGATCCGTGGTAAAAAAAATAGAAACGCTTGGGACAAGAATTGGCACAGTGTAATGAGGGGGCCGTTGAGTGAACCAGCATTATCTTACTCCGCTTTTGTCAGTACTGAACCTATCGATAAGTTGATCCAGTTTACTTTGCCTGAGTGTTGGTCAAGACCTAATGATTTTATGCTAAAAGGTGGCGAGCTTTGGGCGGAAAGAACGCTTCAGTCTTTTTTAAATGGTCGAGGTAAGCACTATCATTTTAATATATCAAAACCACTGGAAAGCCGTAAAAGTTGTTCTCGACTGTCCCCTTATTTAGCATGGGGAAACATAAGTTTAAGGCAGCTCTATCAAAAAATTTTAATGAAAAGGTCTCAAGCTGGTTGGCAAAAACCTTTAGATGGTTTGGCCTCTCGACTTCACTGGCATTGTCACTTTATTCAAAAGTTTGAAAGTGAACACCAAATGCAGTTTCGACCGGTCAATAAAGCCTATTCTAGTTTTACTTACCCTGATATCCATTGTGGACTTACTGTTGAAGAACGTTTAAAACGATGGGAAATGGGACTAACCGGTTACCCTTTAGTTGATGCTTGTATGCGTTGCTTGTTGAAAACAGGTTATGTTAATTTTCGTATGCGCGCTATGCTGGTTAGTTTTTTGTGTCATCATTTAATGGTTGACTGGCGGTTAGGAGTCGCTTACCTAGGTAAGTTATTTCTTGATTTTGAACCGGGTATTCATTATCCCCAATTCCAGATGCAGTCAGGAGTAACTGGCACTAACATTATTCGTGTTTATAACCCAGTAAAGCAATCAGTAGAAAAAGATAAAGAGGGGAGTTTTATTAGAAGATGGTTGCCACAATTGTCAGAGCTTCCTAAGGAAATAATTCACACACCTTGGGAACTATCACCAATGGAGCAACAACTTTACCAATGTTGGCTGGGTGAAACATACCCTCTACCTATGATTGATATCAATGAAACAGGTAAAATTGCGCGTGATATTTTATGGGGCTTTCGTCAACGCTTTGACACAAAAAAAGAAGGACAGCGGATTATCAGTAAGCATGTTAGAACCTCGAAAAGAGTAAAGAAAGTAAAAAAAACAACCACTGGCAAGATAAAAAAGAGTACGGTTAAAGAATAAATCATGCATAAAAAACTATTTTTAGCTCATAAAAATTGCCCAGTTTGTCTAAAAGACTTTGCCTGGCGAAAAAAATGGCAGAGCTGTTGGGAAAATGTTTTGTATTGCTCAAAGCGATGCCAAAAAAATAAAAGTACAATTAACAGTAGGGAAAATCGATGAAAGCAAAACATATTAGGCTTATTATGGGCGATCAGCTTAATCCCATGCACAGTTGGTTTGAAACTGTTGACTCTGAGGTCGTTTATTTAATCGCTGAACTTCATCAAGAAGCTAGTTATACCAAACACCATATTCAAAAAGTAACGGCATTTTTTGCTGCTATAGCTGATTTTGCCAAGCAACTTGAAAGTAAAGGGCACCGTGTTCGTTATTTAACCTTAGATGACACCGCGCAATACAAAGATATCGTTGAGCTTATTCATGCTTCAGTTTTAAGCTACGCTAGTGAAACCTTTACTTATCAACGACCTGATGAATTTAGGTTGCGAAAGCAATTAACGTGTCTATCTAGTTCGTTAACGGTACCCGTTGTTGAAGCAGACAGCGAACATTTTTTATTACCTTTTGATGAGTTACCGAGTCACTTTAAAGCGGAGACTCACGTTAGAATGGAAAACTTTTATCGTTATATGCGAAAACGTTTTTCCATTTTAATGGAAGAAAATAAACCCGTGGGCGGTGCATGGAATTTTGACAGTAATAATCGTCAATCATTTAAAAAAGCAGATCTTGAAAGTATTCCACAACCTCTTATCTTTGATAACCCTGCAGATGCTTATTTACTGCGAATAAAAAAGCATAATATTATAACTATAGGAAATAGTGCAGCAAGTGTTTTATACCCAATTAATCGTCAACAATCATTGGTATTACTAGATTATTTTTGTAATAACCAACTTGCTAACTTTGGAAATTTTCAAGATGCCATGACAGGATCGTCACCTCATGCTTGGAGTCTATACCACTCTCGTCTTAGTTTTTCACTCAACTGTAAAATGCTGAGTCCGATGGAAGTGATACAGGCAGCCCTTAAGCGTTACCATATTGCTGAAGGGGAAATTACACTTTCTCAAATAGAAGGATTTGTTAGGCAAATTTTAGGCTGGCGCGAGTATGTCAGAGGGATGTATTGGGTTAATATGCCGAATTATGCAGAACAAAACTTTTTAGAGGCGAACAGAAACTTGCCAAGTTGGTTTTGGAATGCCGACACTAAAATGGATTGTTTAAAAAGTGCTATTTCACAATCACTTGACTATGCCTATGCTCATCATATTCAACGACTCATGATTACCGGTAATTTTGCTTTGTTGGCAGGAATAGCGCCTAGTCAAGTAGATGAATGGTATTTAGGTATCTACATCGATGCTATTGAATGGGTTGAATTACCTAACACTCGTGGTATGGCACTTTTTGCTGACGGTGGCTGGATTGCAACAAAACCTTATGCTGCCAGTGGTAATTACGTTAATAAAATGAGTGATTATTGCAAAACTTGTCGTTACAACGTTAAAGAAAAATTTGGTCCGAATGCCTGCCCATTAAATAGTCTGTATTGGAATTTTATTGGTGAAAACTATGAAAAGTTTAAGCTCAATCACAGAATGAGCTTTCCTGTTCGTAATTGGGAGAAAATGGAAGAGGGTCAAAAAATTGAGATTCAAGAAAAAGCCAAAGAGTTACTCAACAATTTAGATAACTTATAATGTTGATTATAGCGATATTTAAATAGTTCAAGTCATAAACCATCGACTAAATCAAGCAGGTTATTAGCCGGTATTATTGTTAATTTTTTAGTTTATGATGCTTTACGCTTTGTCTTTGTTGGCCTGCACTTAATTTGAGTCTATTTATAGTCATAGAGCTTATAAATAGACTGAAATAAACTTGTTATAGTTTGTTTCAGTTGAGCAGAAGATAAGTTAAATAGCTCATTATTATTAAAATTTCAGGGTAAATTGATAAAAAGAAAGATAAAATTGGTCTTTATTTCTATAGTATTCGTAGTAATAAATTCTTTTGTAAACTGAAGGAGCGTATTTATGTCATTTTCTGCCGATGAAGAATCAAGAATTATAGAAATGGCCTGGGAAGACCGGACACCTTTTGAAGCCATAGCGCTTCAGTTTAGGATCCAAGAGTCTGAGGTTATCAAATTTATGCGCAGTCACTTAAAGGCAAAGAGCTTTAAAATATGGCGCGAAAGAGTCAGTGGCCGTGCAACAAAGCATTTAAAACTTCGAAGTAAAGATGTCAGTAGGGGATACTGTCCAACACAATACAAACAGCGTTGAGTCGGTTATCATACCTCCAAAATATTGGCTTTAATGATAAAGCAATGTAACATTAGTAGGATGAAAGCTGGAGCGACTAATTCATGTTTTTTTGGCTTAATTGTTGTTAAGTCATCAAAATTTTAAAGGGTATCTGTTATTCAATAAGTGACTTTTTAGCCACATGTCTACTCGCTAGTCTAAAATAATTAATTGAATGAAGGTTATTTACCTTAATAGAAGCTAAAGCCCTATATAGGGTTTCATCGCTTTTTTGACATCAGTAAGCTCTTCGGCACTCTTCCAATATTGTGGTTCTAACCTTCGTTTAGATTGTTGTTCATAAGCATATGCATAGGCCAGTACTTCCGCATCAGTATAGTTACCGCCAATAAATGATAAGCCGACAGAAAGAGCTCTGATTTCTCCCATAGGTACGGTTACGTGTGGATAACCAGCTTGTGCTGCATAAGAACCAAATCCTGGCCAGCTATTTGGCCATACATCACCGTTAATAGGATCAACTCTTGGTACAACAGGTCCTGATGGTGCAATTAATAGCCTTAAATCATAGTTTTTTAATAGTTGATCTATTCCCTCTTTACGAGTTGTTCTTTGGACTAATTCAACTGCGTATTGATAGTCAGAACTTTTGAGGTTCTCCATAGTTTGCGTTGCGACAAATATACTTTGATCAAACAGAGCCATCTCAATGTCTGCATGGTTTTTATTGAAAGCAATTAGTTGCTTAAGGTTACGAGTTTTAACTTGAGTTGGTGATGTTGATGCGAGGTAGGTATTTAGTCCCTCTTTAAATTCATACTTTAATAAATCATAACCACGTTCACCAAATCCTTTGGGCAAATCTGGTCGTTCATTAATATCAATCAGGATAGCACCAGCGGCGATTAAATCTTTTAGTGCTCGATCAAAATGTTGGATAATTGGCTCTGAACTACCTTTGGCAAAATTTAGCACACCGACACGTACACCCTTAAGCGCACCTTTACTGAGTTTCGCCGTGTAATCTATATCAGGTGTTGTGGTTGCCATGGCATTCATCATCATTGCTGCACCCATCACACTCTTGGTCATCGGACCTGCGGTATCCTGAGAGGCTGAAATAGGAATGATATGTTTTTGCGAGACAATACCTACACTAGGTTTAAAGCCAACAATTCCATTGGCATTGGCTGGACAAATAATTGAACCATTGGTTTCGGTTCCAACTGTTGCCGATGCTAATGACGCAGCGGTAGCAGCGCCAGAACCAGAGCTTGAACCACAAGGATTTCTATCCAACATATGTGGATTCCTTACTTGTCCACCCAAAGCTGACCAACCGCTCATTGAGCCTTCCGAACGCATATTAGCCCATTGGCTGAGGTTCGTTTTACCAAGAATAATCGCACCTTGAGCCCTTAATCCGGAAACAAGTGGACTGTCACGACCTGTGACGTTGTATTTAAGAGCAAGCGCCCCAGCCGTTGTAGCCAAGTTATCTTTGGATTCAATATTATCTTTTAATAAGACGGGGATACCATGCAGAGCGCTTTTTATCTCGCCTGCACTACGCTGAATATCTAATTCTCTGGCTATATCGAGTGCATTAGGGTTGACTGATAAGATGGCTTGTAGTCTTGGCCCATTTTTATCCACGGTATTAATTCGCTCAAGATAAAGCTGTACCAGTTTTTCAGAGGTGATGTCGCCTTTATTTAGCGCAGCAGCAATTTCTGGCAATGACTTAGCAAGTATACCCGACGCTCTATCTTCAATTATAGTGGACTCAAATTTTGTTTTTTGAGTTAAGTTAGCTTGGGATGAACAGCCTACAAGTGTTATTGCCACGGTCAAAAGGGTAATAAAAAACGGTGTTGTCATATGATTTCTCAAAATAGACTCCTAGGACGATGAATACAAGCTAATCAAATAAATTGATTTATGCAAGTGAAATCAAAACTAAAGGTGAGGGTTTAATAAGATGAAATTTGAGCTTAAGCGGTTGTTTTAAATTACTATTAATTGCCAGAGTTTCGATCGCATGAGTAATGGTTTCATGTTAATTACTTCAGATTGCGCTAAGAAAGTATAAATCTGAAGATCACTGCAAAGAAGCCTTTAAGGGAATGTTTGATAGAGTGTAACTCTAGCACAGTGATAAACTATACTAGAGTAGATAAGCGTTAACCGAAGTGGTTGAAAACAATCTTGTTACCGTCAAAGTCACGGAAATAAGCGCCATAAAAAAGTTTGGCTACCCGTTGTCCTGGTTTACCATCGCAGGTTGCTCCTAATGTTATTGCTTTTTGATACATTTCATCACACTTTTCTTTTGAACCTGGAGCAATAGCTAACATATTGCCATTACCACAGTTTTGTAGTTCTTGGTCATATGGAATACAAATAGCCAGCATAGGTTCTTTCATACTTTTACCAATAAATATGATGCGTTCCATTTTTATGAGAGTTTTCGCACCTAGGGGAGCTAATAGTTCATTGTAAAAAGCTTCTGATTTATCTAAATCGGTTACACCGATAGTTGCGTAGCTGAGCATGTCTTTTCCTTTTTTATTATGATGAATATTGGTGATTTTATAAATACTTACTACATCAGGTTAGCTAAATTATGTCAATAAGCATCAGTCAATAGCTTGTTTAAATAAGTTTTATCACATTGGAGAGATAATAAATATGATAGTTTTCATGGTGGCAATTATTTTATACGGCTTGATGACATTTTTTAAAAGACTGGCTTCTTGTTATGATTGAACGTCAGGCCTTAAATAAGCGATGTCATTTTCATCATCAGCATGAAAGTCGTATCCGCCCTCAAAGTCGTCATTTAACTCATTAGCGACAGTCAAAGAAAGTTCTAATATATCTTGGAGATAAATAGTTATATCTGCTTGTTGATTAACGATGCCTTTTAACTCATTGAAATCTAATAAACCTATCTGTTGAAGGTACTCTTTAGTTAATAGCGGTAATTGTTCGTTAAAACCGGCGATACAACTGTTTATTTTAGTAAGCAGTGAGTCTTTCTTTGTATTCGTAAGGTAAGTGTTCAGTTGCTGATATAAAGAATGGCTAAATATTTTTTGGCCAGAATCAATGAGACGTAATGCAATCGCGCTATTAAGAAATTTTTGTAACTCAAACATCAAAATATCTTCATCATCATCAATTATAAGTGTGTTAGCACAATAGGTTGCGGCTATACTTTTATAAGTGTTTAAAAGCATGGCACTTTGATGACCTTCACTGACTAAAGCCTCATGCATGAGCTTTATATCCGAGGTGTCATTGATTGATAACGCATAATTAGTGATAGATATCTCTTCAAAATATGAAGGCGATATTTCCTTCAATTGCGTGTATTTTGCCCAACCAGCCCTGAAACAATAAACAATGCCTTTGCTTTTAATAATCTCTTGTGCTTCTTCTGTATTGTTTTCACAAAGTTCTAATAAACCTAAGTTACTTAAACCAAGGACAATTTTACAGCCTTTTGTTATTTGGTCAGCATAAATTATTGACAAGTTATCGGAAGCTATTCTCAAAGACATATCAGATAATTGTTGTTTGGTTTTATTGATAAATTCTGGTGTAAAATAACCACTATTCTTTCCATCTTTTAAGACTAAAAGTATAAATGGATGATTTCTTAACTCTGCAATTTTCATTGATGAATCCTAATCAAGTAAAGCGGTTATATAAATTTGATGTTTTTTCAAGTTAAAGTGGTGCAAACATATCATCGGTATCCATTTCAACAGCCGTTACTCTTTGCTTATTAGCATTATGTTTTAATGTGTTTTCAATATTGTCGAGTGTGCCATTTGTACTCACTGTCATTACTTCAAGATAAGCTTCTTGGCTTAATGTTTTTATTTTCATTAGCAGTTCTTCAATGCTTCCAGATGTTTGCTCTTCATCTTCTTCTAATTCTGAAAAATCGTGACCGACAAACGGTAAAGATAAATATAAAAGACCAAAGTCGTCTTCAACAATAGCTTTTAATACTTCCAATTGTTTTTCTTCATCATCCGAAGAGAGAAAAATTTGGCTTAATAAGCTATGTGCTTCTGTCTGAGCACAAAAGACATGATCTTCATCAATATTTTGCCAATACGAGGGTTCAACATTTAAAAGCTGCTTAATTGAGTCGGCATCCATTAACCATGTGGCTATTGATGGAATAGTAGCGTCGTGTTCCCTAACAATTTTAGCGACTGTTAAAATGTCCATTTCTGTTAATACGGCAAGCATTGTTTCATCACCTTGTTCAGAGGCAATGGTTTCTAATGAGGTACCTGCGCGTCGACCGCTGTGCTGTGCTTGTTCGATAATGTCGGTAGCAAGAATTAATGCGTTTTTTGTCAAGGGTAATTCCTTAATACTTATATTTTATTAATAAGAGGGGTAAAGCCTAAAGTCCCTAGGTTATGAAAACTTTTAAAACCCTAGTAGTTCTCATCATAGTCGTTAGACTCGTAATCATCGAGCTGATTATCTTCATCTACGTAAGCTTTTAAAGGGGTTGCATCATAGCCATTATAATAATGAATCAGGAGAACCGCTGTCTTTAAGTCTTGTTCTGCATGGGTCATTATTTCGGTAATACAGGCTCTAGCATCACCATGAACGCCAACAAATGGTTTTATCTCACCCCAAGAAGGATTCTCTGTAAGTGTGAGTTTAGTCAGCTCTTTGTGATTAATTCTAATTTTGGTTGATATCGCCATGGCTAATTGGTCAACCATACCATTGAATAATAACGGCATTT
Source organism: uncultured Colwellia sp. (assembly GCA_963933115.1). GTDB lineage: Bacteria > Pseudomonadota > Gammaproteobacteria > Enterobacterales > Alteromonadaceae > JALJPB01. The sequence continues at coordinate 69,413 of CAWVSL010000007.1, read as the reverse complement.
TTTTTAATTGTTCAAACAAATTGGATAAATAGTTTGACAATAAATCAGGGTTTTCAGGGTCAGCTAAAGAAGTCATATTCTCTAAGTATAGAGAAAAATCATCCGCTAAATAATCAGGTAAATTTTTTTCAGAAGGCATTATTTTTCCTACAGCGTCTTATTTATAAAGAAGTTAAACTCTAATCTAAAGCACTGGCCCAAAAAGAGTCAGCAATTTCTCGGGGAGCGGTTATTACCGTGTAGTTGCTTTTTAGGTATAAAGAGCGCTTTTTGGGTTCAGAAATAACATCATAAGCCTTTTGAATTAATTGGAATTTTTCTTTAGCTTCATGACTGTCATCTCTATCAGGGTGATATTTGTTAGCGAGCTTTCGATAGGCTTTTTTAATTTCGATAGTCGTTGAGACTCGACTTACACCTAATTGTTCAAAATAATCCATAAATTTACCATTACCTATTACGGGACAACTTAAAAATGATTGATGATATAATCCATACAATTCTACCTACGAATGGACATTATTTACATCATTATGTTTGCTTATTTATTGTTTGTAAGACCTAGATTGGTTTTGACAATAGTGAAACTGTATTTTGAACCGTATAGTTTGAACTCAAACTCTTTTTTAAGTGTTCTCTATGACGTTGTAATAAGACATCACTTTTGCTTAAGCCATATTTATATTAAAAATCACCACATATCAAAAGGTAAACAACTATTCTTTAGTTCATTTAAGCAACCGTTAAGGAGTTGAGCTAATTATACGCAGGCCGTCTATACTGTATGGTAAATTTGTTGTTGGCTGACAATATTATGACCAGTGTAAGAAAACGGAATAATGTCAAAGTAATAGGCAATAAAAATGGCCCAATCTTAATACTTGCTCACGGATTTGGTTGTGATCAAAATATGTGGCGATTGATGCTGCCTGAATTAGAACGTAATTATCAAATTGTGTTGTTTGATTATGCGGGCTCTGGTAATTCCTTATTAACAGATTACACCATTGAAAAATACTCAACACTAGATGGTTATGCACAAGACATTATCGATATTATTGAGGAATTACAGTTAACGGCTGTAACAATTATTGCTCACTCTGTCAGTTCTATTATTGCGTCAATTGCGTCTTTAGCCATACCTGAAATAATTAATAAGATTATTATGGTTTGCCCATCACCGTGTTTTTTAAATATACCTCCAGATTATGAAGGTGGTTTTGAAAGAAGTGACTTGGAAGAGCTCGTTGGGTTAATGGATAAAAATTACGTAGGTTGGGCAGATTATTTAGCGCCACTTGTTATGGGAAAATCACAATCAGAGGAGCTTATTGGAGAATTGTCAGGCAGTTTCTGTAGTACAGACCCTGTAGTGGCAAAAGCTTTTGCGAACGCCACCTTTTTTTCTGATTATAGGCATATATTACAAAACATAATATGCCCTGTTCAGATACTACAAAGTTCGTCTGATGCCTTGGCCAGTACAAACATTGGACACTACATGGCTGAAAAAATAGCCGATAGTGAACTTGTTATAATTAAGGCTGAGGGTCATTGTTTACATATGACAAATTATCAAGAAATTACGCCAATATGTCTCAAGTTTATCGAGTCTTAAAATAATGATAAATAGTGACTTTAAAGATATAAATAACTTTTTATCAGGACATTTGGTAACCAATGAAGACAGAAAAATCGTCTTTTGTAATAATTACATCTCTAGTTTAACTGATCAACCAGAAGATAAACTGTTGAACACCCTTATTTCCCAATACATAAGTAAAGCCTCTAACATTTTTATTGATAGTTATGTTTACCCTCTTTTATTAAGTGAGTCCGTAGTAAAAGAAATGCAGGTAACTTTGCTTGGTAAAAATGGAAAGAAAATACCTGTCGTCGTCAGTATTAAACAGAGAAAAGACGGTATGTCTTATTGGTCTATCTATGAATGTGCGATTAGAGACAAGCTTCAATGTGAGTTATTAAAAGCGAATGACCAGCTTGAAAAGCAGTCTCAAGCATTATTGTTACTCGCCACAACAGATCCACTGACCGGTTTAATCAATAGGCGAGAATTGCGAGCACAAGCAAATAAAATAATCCATCAGGCAGCAAGGAATGCGACAACATTCGCATTATTGTCTATTGATATTGATTATTTCAAGTGTATTAACGATGAATATGGTCATCAGGCAGGCGACAAGTTATTGATGGAATTATCTAAACTACTGACAAATCAACGACGAATTAACGATCTGGTGGCAAGAGTTGGCGGGGAAGAGTTCGTAATGTTATTGTCAGATATTAATGAAGTAAACGCTTTTCGATTAGCCGAAGACTTAAGGGAATTGATTGAAAAGCAATCCATTGATAATATGTCAATCACCGTAAGTATCGGCTTAGTCGTTACTGCTAAAAACATTAAAACAGATCTTGATACGCTACTCAAATTATCGGATAACGCACTTTATGAATCTAAAGGTAGTGGACGTAATCGAACGTCTATTGCACAGCTTTAATTTTTTAATTTCCGTTTTGAGTTTAGTGTTTATTAATACTTTGCTTTACCAAAATTTATCTTTATATAACTTTTGCTTCACTAGGGATAGTTCTTTGACTTGTAACTTTTTTACACTTATTTTAAATGAAAGTGACTCAACCACATCACTTACCTAATTCGTCAACAAACTTGCTGTTTACATCGCCAGAGGAACAGACCTCCGCTGGCTTTATCGTAAAGACAAAGCTAAAGAAAAATAGCTGATAAGCGAAGCTGAATTAGCAATGGACAAGTTTATGTTGTTAAACGTTGACCATTGCTTAAAGAGCATACTTCAGATGTACCCTTTAGTTTGATGTTTAAAAAAACTAAAGGTTGAACTAGAAAGTTTAGATAATTTCAGCTCATTAAAAGCCACATTGCTTTCCTTGGTTTTTATCTTTTAACCAAGTATGTAAAGGTGCAAAGTAATCTAAGACTGCAGTCGCATTCATTTGCTCGTTACCTGTTAGTACTTTATAAGCTTTTTGCCACGGTTGACTTGAACCCATTTCTAACATGGTATTTAATGCCTTACCTGCTTCTTTGCTGTTATAAATCGAACAGCGGTGTATAGGATCTGTGTTACCTGATATCTCACATAATGATTTGTGGAATTCAAATTGTTGTATGTGTGCTAAGAAATAACGTGAATATGGTACACCTCCAGGGACGTGATATTTCGCTCCAGGGTCAAAAGCATCTGCATCTCTAGCAATAGGAGCCGCCACGCCTTGGTACTTTTCACGCAACTCCCACCAAGCACTGTTATAGTTTTCAGGCGTGATTTCACCTGAATAAACCTTCCAACGCCACTGATCAACCATTAAACCAAAGGGAATAAAGGCAATTTTCTCTAAAGCCATCTTCATCAATAAACCAATATCTTTTGATGCATCAGGTATAGTATTAATCAAGCCAATTTCTTTTAAATACTTCGGTGTAACCGATAAAGCGATGGTATCGCCAATAGCCTCATGGAAACCGTCGTTAGCACTATTTTGGAAGTACACTGGCTGGTTTTTATAGGCACGTTGATAAAAGTTATGCCCTAATTCATGATGAATCACGTTAAATTCTTCACCTGTTTTTTGAATACACATTTTAATGCGGATATCATCTTTAGCATCTAAATCCCAGGCTGAAGCGTGACAGACTACATCGCGATCTTCTGGTTTAGTAAATAAAGAACGTTGCCAAAATGTTTCGGGTAGTGCTTCAAAACCTAATGAGGTAAAAAAGTTTTCAGCGCCTTTAACCATTTTAATTTCGTCATAGTTATTTGCAGCCAGTTGCTTAGTAACATCATACCCCGGGTCTGCATTATCTGGCGCAACTAGATCGTAGATATTCCCCCAAGATTGTGCCCACATATTACCTAATAAATGAGCAGGAATGGGTTGGTCTTGTTGGACTTTATCTTCACCATATTCTTCTGCCAACTCACTTCTAACGTAACAATGAAGGTCGTCGTATAAAGGTTTCACTTGTCCCCACAAACGGTCAAGCTCATTAGCAAAATCATCGGCAGGCATATCGTAGTTTGAACGCCACATTGCGCCTAAGTCTTTATAACCTAAGCCTTGAGCACCTTGATTACCTAGTTCTGATTGACGAGCAAACAAGGGTTTCATTTCAGGACTGATTGTGCGCCACCCCGTCCACATTTCTAACAGCTCATCATAATCACGAGAATTAGCCATGGTTGAAGACATTTCACCTAAGTTTAATGTATCACCAGCTTTGGTGGTATAGGTGCCTTTACCGTACATACCCCCTAATTTAGAGCCAATTTGAGCGAGCTCAGCCGATTTTTTAGTATCTTGTGGTGCAGGCATGACTAAACTTTGCTTTAACGTATTTAGCTTTCTCCGTTGCTCAGTAGTTACCTCAACTTGATCAAATTTAGCGGCTTCTATGGCGAAGCGAACACCAGCTTCAGTAGACTTTTGATTAGCCGATGCTGAAAGTTTAGCGGTATCTTCAGTAATAAAGTTGGCATATATCCATTCAGCACGACTGCCCTCAATATTTAATGTGATTAGCTCTTGCTCTACACGCATTAAGAAAATTTTTGCGTCATTTTGATTAAGAATATCTGACGTGCTAATTTTTGTTGTCTCTGGTGTTTGCACTGTGTTTGATTCTTTACTGCAAGATAATTGAGTCACTGCAATAATTAGCGCTAAGCTTGTAAATGTTAATTTATTTATCATTATATTTTGTATCACTTGTTTATCATCATTCAATTAACCGTCACCGCAATGAAAAGTTAATGATGCTTATTATTGTTAAATTATCGAGGCTAGTATATTTTATTATCTAATTTTAACAAATAGTTTAGTCAAAATAATATTATTATATACACGTTGTTGGGCATTCTTATTTTAGCTAACTTAACCGCTTTACTATTAAAAGTGATTTAAAAAGTCAGGTGAAATTTTTGGTTAAATAAAAAAGAACAGCTCACATGCAAATAAGATTTATGTGTAATACTACCTCACATTGTATGTGTTGATGGCTGAGTCAAAGGTAATAAATTGTGGTTTTAAGAATTGGACAGTATTTTAAATAAAAAAACTCTGAGTTGATTGACAGATCAGGTCTCAGAGTCAGGGAGTTTTCTAACTACCTTTAATAAGACGCTTATTGAGACGGGAAGTTCAAAATAATATCAAGTAATTATATTTAATACTCTTTAGTGATATCTCATTCCAACAGTTTAGCTACAAATCAACTCCTCAGTTCACTTTACCCAGCTTTATTTATATTGAATATTTTAAATAACTAGCCAATATAATGACTTTACTTGTTGACCTGATTCCCTCAAATGCGTTATTTTAAACAGGTGTTTAAATTATTTTTTTAACTTGATTATTATATTAAGGGTAGTAGCTAGAATATGAGTACAAAAGATAAAATTTTAGATGCAGCAGAATATTTTTTTGCTGATAAAGGTTTTAATGGTACGTCGTTAAGAGAAATAACAAGTAAAGCTGAAGTTAATTTAGCTGCTGTTAATTATCATTTTGGCTCAAAAAAAGAATTAATAAAATCTGTCATGTCACGCTATATGAATGAGTTGGCTCCAAAACTTGAGTTTTCATTGTATAAACTTTGTGACTCAAATGATGATATTAGCTTAGAGGAAGTGTTTACTGCTTTTGTAAAACCGCTTCTGTCGTTAAATGAATTTAAAGAAAATGGCACCAGTACATTCTTACAACTTTTAGGCCGCGGTTATACTGATAGCCAAGGTTTTCTTCGCTGGTTTTTAACAACGCAATATCCAAACGTTATTAGCAACTTTGTCAATGCGGTCAAAAAAGCCTATCCGGAGTTAAGTGCTGAAGAAATGTTTTGGCGTTTACATTTTACCATGGGTACTGTCGTTTTTACTATGTCATCAAGTGATGCCTTAATTGATATTGCTGCTAGCGACTTTGATAAAAAAATTGATATTTCAGGTGTTATTCATCAAGTTATTCCTTACGTAGCCGCTGGTGTAGGTGCGCCAATTATTACTGAATAAATTCTAATACATTAAGAAAAACTGCTTTTTTAATATTGAGTAATTAGGTAAAGTAGTGTCACTTATCATTGGTTTTAGTAGCATCTTATGGGTCCAATAATGCTTGATGTGCAAGGCACATCATTGACAAACGAAGATAAAGATCTTCTTGAACATCCTCTCGTGGGTGGGTTAATTCTATTTACTCGTAACTATGAATCTCCTCAACAAATCACCTCATTAACTCAAGAAATTAGACATTATTCTGGCGATGAAATTTTAATCGCGGTGGATCATGAAGGTGGAAGAGTACAGCGCTTTAGAGAACAGTTTTGTAAAATTCCTGCCATGGGAAAACTTACACATTATGCAAATTATAATATTGATAAAGCTAAAGTTCTTGCAAAACATTGTGGTGTGTTAATGGCATTTGAAGTACAAGCTGTTGGTATAGATATCAGCTTTGCACCGGTGCTTGATGTCAATGGTATTAGTGATGTTATTGGTGATCGTGCTTTTCACTCTCAGCCAGAACAAGTAAGCCAAATTGCTGAGGCCTTTATTGAGGGAATGAATATAGCCGGTATGAAGGCGACGGGAAAACATTTTCCAGGTCACGGCAGCGTTAAAGAAGACTCTCACCTAGCGCTACCGATCGATATTCGCTCTGCAACAGAAATATCTAATTTCGATTTAATCCCTTTTAAGGAGCTTATTGCCAAAAAATCACTTGCTGCCTTAATGCCGGCTCATATTATCTTTCCTGAAATTGATAAACAAGCGGTTGGTTTTTCAGCCTTGTGGTTACAAAAAATATTACGACAAGATCTTAACTTTGATGGGGTGATTTTTAGTGATGACTTATCAATGGAGGGGGCTGCTTCTATTGGTGGTTATATTGAACGGGCTGAAGCTGCACAACAAGCAGGTTGTGATATGTTATTAACCTGTAACGACCGTACAAGTACGATAGAGGTAATTGACAAAGCAAATATTGAAATTAACAATAAAAGTAAATATCGATTACAGCAGCTATTAAAAACAAGCCAATACACTTGGCAAACCCGAACTGAAAATCGATTATGGCAAGAGTCTCATCACTTCATTAACTCCGCTATCTTGTAAATATAATAATAAAAAAGGTTATTGCTATGTCTATATCTAGACAACATTTTCTTGGTATAGGGCCACTCCTAGCTTTTTGTTCCTACTGGTTACTCTTACATTTAGGTTTAGACGATAAAGCAGCTATTGCTTCCGGCATAACTTTATTAACCGTTATTTGGTGGGTAACAGAAGCACTGCCGATACCTGCAACTTCATTAGTACCTTTTGCTTTACTACCTTTGTTTGGCATTGTTGATCATAAAGCCGTTGCTTCATCATTAGGCAGCCATGTGATTTTACTGTTAATGGGCGCCTTTATGTTGTCTAAAGCGCTAGAAAAAAGTGGTGCTCATGAACGGTTAGCCATTTATATGTTGCGTGTAGTTGGCGTTTCAAGTGGCCGACGTTTAGTTTTTGGCTTTATGCTCGCGGCTGGTTTTTTAAGTATGTGGATTTCAAATACAGCAACAACATTAATTATGTTGCCTATGGCTTTAGCCATTTTACACCAAGTTGATAATCCTAAATTAAAGGTTGCCCTTATCCTTGGTATTGCTTATGCATCTAGTGTTGGTGGTATTGGTACGGTAATAGGTACGCCGCCAAATGTCATCTTTATGGCGATTTATGAAGAGCAAACGGGTCGTGAGTTTGGCTTTTTAGCTTGGATGAAAATTGGTGTGCCGGTAGTGTTAATTGCCTTACCAATAATGGCATTTTGGTTAACAAGAAATGTGAAGCTTGAACATGAAATTGAGATCCCCAAACTCGGTGTTTGGCGAGCTGAGGAAAAACGGACACTCATTGTTTTTGGTTTGACAGCTTTAGCTTGGATATTTCGTAAAGAACCATTAGGTGGTTGGAGTGGGTACTTTGATATATCTATTGCCGGTGATAGTACCGTAGCTTTATTTGCTGTAGTGGTTATGTTTATTGTGCCTAATGGTAAAGGGGGCAGGTTACTTGATTGGGATACCGCAAAATCGATTCCTTGGGGTATGTTATTACTTTTTGCTGGCGGAATTGCCATTGCTAAAGGGTTTGTTGCTTCGGGCTTAAGTAATTTGTTAGGTAGTTGGTTAACATCGCTAGCTAATCTACCTGTGGTGGTTATGATCCTAACTATCTGTCTAGTCGTTACTTACTTAACTGAAATTACCAGTAACACAGCCACAGCCACATTATTGATGCCCATTTTAGCGGTAGCAGCTATCGCATCTGGTTATGACCCTATGGTATTTATGATCCCCGCTGCAATGTGTGCGAGTTGTGCCTTCATGCTACCAGTTGCAACTGCACCTAACGCTATTGTTTATGGTACGGGTGAAATTGAAATTCAAGATATGGTAAAAGAGGGGGCTATTTTGAGTGTTGTTGTTTCATGCATTATTGGTATTGTTTGTTTTACTTTATTGATGTAGATATTGATAGCGTTATTGAGATGAAAAAAAAGCCTGCTAACTGCAGGCTTTTTATTTAATGTTTATAGTTTAGACTATAAACTTGGGTTTTTTGGTCCTGCAGAACTTCGATTAGCAACATCAGCAGTAATTGCAGTTTTACCAGAAACTACACAACTGTTTCTGTCTTTATTCGCAATAAATTCTTTTGGTAGCTCATTTATCACTGTCAGGGTTTCAGTTTTAGTCATTGCAGCGGAAGCTCGCCCCATTTGCTTTGCTTCACTGGTTTTATTCACTTTAACTTTACCATTGACTACTTTAGGCTTTGCTGCTTTCTTAGCTTTTTTGGGCTTCTCAACCGACTCAGTAATAACTTCTTCAGTTTTAGCTTCCACTTCAACCGGCTCAGCAATAACTTCTTCAGTTTTAGCTTCCACTTCAACCGACTCAGTAATAACTTCTTCAGTTTTAGCTTCAACTTCAACCGACTCAGTAATAACTTCTTCAGTTTTAGCTTCAACTTCGACTGGCTCAGTAATTACTGCTTCAGTTTTAGCTTCAACTTCGACTGGCTCAGCAATAACTTCTTCAGTTTTAGCTTCAACTTCAACCGGCTCAGCAATAACTTCTTCAGTTTTAGCTTCAACTTCGACTGGCTCAGTAATTACTGCTTCAGTTTTAGCTTCAACTTCGACTGGCTCAGCAATAACTTCTTCAGTTTTAGCTTCAACTTCAACCGGCTCAGCAATAACTGCTTCAGTTTTAGCTTCAACTTCAACCGGCTCAGCAATAACGGCTTCAGTTTTAGCTTCAACTTCAACTGACTCAGCAATAACCGCTTCAGTTTTAGCTTCAACTTCAACTGGCTCAGCAATAACCTCTTCTAAAAGTAAATCTTGTTGAACCGCTTGGATTAAATTTTCCGTTGAGTTTACTTCTTGTTTTGTAACTTCTGCTACTTTTTCTGGGTAGCGAACCGCAATAGGATCTTCGGTAACTTCTACATCAGCATTAACTTCTGTCGCTTGATTTTCATTATCGTTGTTATTGCGACGACGTGATCTTAAGTGTCGAGGCGAACGACGGTTTTTAGGACGATCTTCTTGACTAACTTTCGCTTGTTCATCCCCATTAACATCAATATTTCCAATCGTTTCAGCTGTAACTGCTTCGTCATTTGGCATATCAACAGTATTAACGGCTTGGTTTGAAGATTTGACCTCTTCAATATTGGCAGCTGTTCTACTGTCAGTAAGACGCACTTTTTTGCGGTTATTACGGCGTTGACGACGTACAGTAACCTTTTCTTCTTTTTCTTCTTTAGGTTGTTGAGCTTTAGCTTCGATTTTTGGTGCTGGTTTTTTCAACTTTTCAGCACGGCTTTCGTTTTGAACCTCATTTTTGCCATCATTACGGTTGTCGTTACGAGAGTCTTTATCCTCTGCTTTTTTGCCTTGAACAGGACGATTACTTTGCTGTTGGCGAGGTTTACGATTACGATTACGATTGTCTTGTTGACGTCTTGGACTTGGCTTGTCAGCCGGTTTTATTTCTTCTTTTACTTCTTCTTGTGTGAATACACCTTTTAACCACTGAGTTACAGTCGCAAATAAGCTTTTAGACGCTAGCTTCTTGGTTACTTTAACAGCCTTATCTACAGTTGCTGGTGCTGCTTTTTTAGGAGCACTCATACCTTGAATTATTGGTTCAACACGTTTAGTCACTTGAGGATCAAATTTTGGCATTACTGCCTCTTCAAGCTGGGCTTGTTTAATTGTAATATCGTAACTTGCTTCTACAATTGACTCGTCAGCACGCATTCTCACCACTTCATATTGTGGAGTAGACATATTCGGATTAGGAATTATTAATACTTTTACACCGTGATGTTTTTCAATATGAAAAACCGAACGACGTTTTTCGTTCAACAAATAAGTAGCAACAGGCACTGGTACTTGTGCTTGTACTTGTTGAGTGTGTTCTTTTATTGCTTCTTCTTCCATCAAGCGAAGTATAGATAAGGCAAGCGATTCAACACCACGAACTTGACCTGTGCCACTACAACGAGGACAAACGCCCTGGCTAGTTTCACCAATTGAGGGGCGTAGGCGTTGACGAGACATCTCTAATAAACCGAAGCGAGAAATGCGGCCTAATTGAATACGAGCTCTGTCTTGATGAACAGAGTCGCGCATACGATTTTCAACTTCACGTTGATTGCGAACGGGTGTCATATCGATAAAGTCGATAACAACCAAACCACCCAAGTCACGTAAACGTAATTGGCGGGCAATTTCTTCCGCCGCTTCTAAATTAGTATTAAGGGCTGTTTCTTCAATATCACTACCTTTAGTTGCACGGGCTGAATTGATATCGATAGAGGTCAAAGCTTCTGTTGGGTCAATGACAATTGAACCACCAGAGGGAAGGCGAACTTCACGTTGGAAAGCTGACTCTATTTGGCTTTCAATTTGATAATGAGTGAACATAGGTACGTCATTATCGTAGAGTTTAATCTTACTTAAAAAGTCAGGACGAACAACTTCAATATGTTTTTTGACACTTTCAAATGTTTTAGGTCGATCAATTAATACTTCACCAATATCACGTCTTAAATAATCACGAATAGCACGCAAAATCAGGCTGGTTTCTTGATGGATTAATACCGGAGCATCGGTACTTGCCGCAGCATCTGAAATAGCTTGCCAGTGATGAAGTAGTACATTTAAGTCCCACTCTAATTCGTCATAATCTTTACCAACACCAGCAGTACGAACAATAAGTCCCATACCTTTTGGCAAGTCTAATTTACTTAGCGAGGTTTTAAGATCTGTACGCTCATCACCTTCAATACGTCTAGAGATACCACCTGCACGAGGATTGTTTGGCATGAGTACTAAATAACTACCGGCTAAACTAATGAAGGTAGTTAGGGCTGCGCCTTTTTGGCCACGTTCTTCTTTATCAATTTGAACAATGACTTCTTGTCCTTCTTTTAGGACCTCTTTTATATTAGGTCGACCTTGGAAGGTGTAACCTTTAGGGAAGTATTCGCGGGCGATTTCCTTCATAGGTAAGAAACCGTGACGGTCAGCACCGTAGTCGACAAAAGCGGCTTCTAAAGAAGGCTCAATACGGGTAATTTTAGCTTTGTAAATATTTGATTTTTTTTGCTCGTGACCAGGACTTTCAATATCTAAATCGTAAAGTTTTTGACCATCAACAAGTGCGACGCGCAATTCTTCTGATTGGGTAGCGTTTATTAACATACGTTTCATAGTTTGTGTGACTCATATTTTAGTCACAACACACTTTGCTTAGAACACAAAGCAATCTTTGGCTATGATAACAGCATCTTGTCACCCTCTCGGGTGTCAATCTTACCGCACCATTAATATGCGATAAGCTGTTATAAATTCTGATTGTATTTTTAACCTATAAGGCTTTTTATTGCGTTATAGAAAATTTGTTTCTTTATGTGCTCAGCTAATGTGCTGTGCAATACTTGATAAATAGCATTTAAATATCATTAAAAAGGCCGGTACGTTTTTATACCTTAATTATGCCTTGTAATATTGATATCTTATTTATAATGCTCTTAACAAGTGTAATTACAAAATTGCTTTATGGTGCTGGGTGAGCTGTTTATGCTTTATATTGACTAGTTACATACATCAATTATTGCAATAGGCCGTACTAAAAATAGGTCACTCAAAGTTAACTCTCTATTAGTATAGGGGGTACTTTTTGTGCATATAAACGTGGCCGCAGTTCGCCTCTTACGTCTCTCTGTAAAGCTTCATTTTTCAATACTTCCCTAACATGTACTTATATTTTAATTAGCTGGTATTGAGATTATCATTTAAAAATAAAACAATAACGCTATTATTATCCCATTAAAACGAAGGATAAGCTAATGTATATCTTCTTTTCTTGTCTAAAAACCAATTAAAAGTATGTTAAACTCCCGTTCATAGAATAAAGTCATAATAATAGCTCATGCTAGGCCTATATAATGTCACAAAAAAAGCCTCAGAAAAAATCAGGTGTTAAGTTTAAAGAAACATCTTCATATAAAGATGCAATAAAACCTAAACAAAAAATAAAAGCGTATTCAAAAAAAGAGACTTTGAGTAATTCACCAACTTCAGCTAGAAAAACTCATGAAAAAGTAACCGATAAGGGGCCTGTGCAAGTAGAGGAAAAACCGCAAGTTCGCTTTTATACTATTGATGGTGAAGATGCAGGTCAACGTATCGATAATTTTTTATTAAGAACCCTTAAAGGTGTTCCAAAAAGTCATTTATACCGATTGATGCGCAAAGGTGAAATTCGAGTTAATAAAAAAAGAATTAAACCTATCTATAAGTTACTTAATGAAGATATCGTCCGTGTTGCACCAATTCGAATTTCAGAAAAAGTAAATGAAGTTTCAACGGGTCTTAATATAGTTGCTAACTTAGAAAAACAAATTTTATTTGAAGATGAGCGTCTCATTGTTATTAATAAACCTTCAGGTATGGCGGTTCATGGAGGCAGTGGTTTAAGCTTTGGTTTGATTGAAGCGTTGCGCGCATTGAGACCTGAGGCGAGAATGTTGGAATTAGTTCATCGTTTAGACCGTGATACTTCAGGTTGCTTAGTTGTTGCTAAAAAACGATCAGCATTGCGCCATCTTCATGAGCAATTACGGAATAAAAATGTACAAAAATTTTACCATGCGTTAGTCAGAGGCCGTTGGCCAGAAAAGTTAACTAAAATTACCGAGTCATTAAAGAAAAATGATTTGAAATCTGGTGAGCGAGTGGTGATAGTCGATAACCTTGATGGTAAAGAGTGTGAAACTCGATTTAAAGTATTGCAAAAATATGAAAATGCGACCCTTGTCAGAGCTTTTCCTGTGACGGGCCGAACACACCAAATTAGAGTGCATTGCCAAGTAAAAGGTCATGCTATTGCTTGTGATTCAAAATATGGTCACGAAGAATTTGACAGTGAGATGAAAAAACAAGGACTAAAACGCCTGTTTTTACATGCGGCAAGTATCGAATTTACTCACCCTTTATCCAATGAACGTTTAAAGATTGAAGCACCTTTAGAGCCGTCATTAGAAAAACTCCTTAAAAAGTTGATTAAAAATGCATAACTACAAACTTATTATTTTTGATTGGGATGGCACATTAATGGATTCAGTAGGTCGCATAGTTTCTTCGATTCAAGCATGCGCTAGAATTATTAATATGGAAGTGCCAACTTTTGATCAAGCGAAACAAATTATTGGTCTAAGTCTGCCCAAAGGTATTCCAATTTTGTTCCCTAATTGCACCAATGAGCAAGAAATGTTGTTAGTTGAGCAATATAAACATCATTATCTCCAAATCAATAATACACCAACGCCAATGTTTGCTAATGCGTTAAATTTATTATCTGAGCTTAAAGAGAATAATAAATTACTTGCTGTTGCCACAGGAAAGGCTAGAGCAGGCTTACAAAGGGTTTGGCATGCCAGTGACACGGAACATTTCTTTACTGCCTCAAGGTGTTCAGATGAAAGTTTATCAAAACCTGATCCAGATATGATTAATAGTCTGTTAGCCGAACTTGATATTAAAGCCCATGAGGCGGTGATGATTGGTGATACAAGTTATGATATGGAAATGGCGGAACGTGCAGGCGTAGATAGAATTGGAGTGACTTTTGGTGTTCATGACCATATGGTATTGTCACAACATCAACCAATCGCTATTGTCGATTCATTAGTTGAGTTGCAACGCTTGTTGATAAAGTAAAGCGGTTAGCTGTTAGCGGTTGATTGCTCCGATAAAACATTTATACCATGTTGTTTTAATAAACTAACTAATTTAATTAATGGTAAGCCTATTAGGGTATTTGGATCATTGCCTTCAAGCTTTTTGAATAAACAAATGCCCAAACCTTCACTTTTAAAACTACCGGCACAATTGTAAGGTTGTTCAGCTTTTAAATAGTTTTCAATGTCGCTCTGACTTAATAGCTTAAAGTGAACAGTAAAAGTTTCTACTAATGAGTGATTTTTTTTTGTTTTACTATTATATACCGATAAACCGGTGTAGAAGGTAACGGCTTTATTACTAAACTTTGTCAGTTGCATAACGCCATTGTCAAAATTATGGGGTTTACCTAAAATATCACCATCACAAACCGCAACCTGATCTGAGGCAATAATTAATGCTTCAGGATATTTAGCCGCTACTGCTTGCGCCTTTTCTATTGCTAAACGTTCAACTAGCGCTGGTGGACATTCATTGGCTCTTGGTGTTTCATCAATATTTGGTTTAGCGCAGTCAAAGGGTAAATTTAGCTTTTGTAGCAGTGTTTTTCTAAAAGGCGAGGTAGAGCCTAAAATTAATGTTTGCATAACGACGGTTCCAATAGTTGTGTCAAAAATAACCTATACTCTTATTATTGGGTTAATCTTGTACTTTTAAATAGGTTATGCCTAATTTTTTAAACAAAAAGGGCAATTTCTTTTGACACTTGCAAGCAGGCACATTATTATGCGCGCCTTATGAAAAATCTTAAGCTTCCAATAGCAATTAATCCAACTCGAAGCGCACAACGAAGACTTGTGTGTCAAGGCGTGTTTAAATTATCGGAAATGACTAGATTGCTTGCTGCTTGTGAAGCACGCAGCGAGCGAGTACAAGTAAAGGTTAAGTTTGATGTGGATGAACGTGGTCTGACAGTAATGACAGGCACGAGCTCGGCATTAGTAGCATTTACTTGTCAGCGGTGTTCAGAAGATTTTGAGCAGCTACTTGAAGTGGATTTCACTTTTAGTCCTGCAAAAAATGCTGAGGCTGCTGAAGAAATTCCGTCATATTATGACGTAATAGAATTAGATGAAAATGGTGAAGTTAACTTGCGTGAATTAGTGGAAGAAGAGTTAATTCTCATGCTCCCATTAATTCCTAGGCATGAACTTGAAGACTGTAAAGCACCAGCTGACAGTGTTTGGGGTGAATTGCCTGAAGAGCTTGAAAAGCCAAACCCATTTGATGTTTTAAAACAACTCAAGTAGCTAGTTATCTACTTAGGGTTTAAACTAATAACCGATTTTAGGAGTAACTCATGGCAGTTCAAAAAAGCAAAAAGTCTCGTTCAAGACGTGGCATGCGCCGTTCACATGATGCAGTAACAGCAGAACATCTTTCAACTGATCCTGTATCAGGCGAAACTCACCGTCGTCATCACGTTACAGCTGATGGCTATTATAAAGGTGTTAAAGTAATCAATAAGTAATTTACCAATTACTTAAAGGTTATGACTAGTCTAACTATTTCGTTAGATATTATGGGGGGCGATCAAGGCCCCCATATTACGATCCCCTCTGCCATAATGGCAGTGAAGTACTCCTCCAATCTACATCTTATTCTGTGTGGTGATGAACAAGTCATTATTGCAGCGTTAATCAAACATAAATTTTACCCACATCCTCAGTTAACTATCTATCCAACAACAGAAGTTGTTGAAATGGATGATAAACCTTCTATTGCTATGCGCAGTAAAAAAGATTCTTCAATGCGAAAAGCATTAGATTTAGTTAAAGAAGGTAAATCACAAGCTTGTGTGAGTGCAGGGAATACGGGAGCATTATTTTCTATTGCCCATTATGTTCTCAAGACTATTCCAGGTGTAGAACGTCCGGCTTTAATTTCTTCTTTACCGACTCACGATATTAACAAACATGTATTTATGCTTGATTTAGGAGCCAATGTTTTTTGTGACTCAAATGTACTTTATCAATTTGCTATTATGGGTTCTGTAATGGCTGAATATGTTGATGAAATTAAAAAACCTCGTGTCGCCCTATTAAATATGGGGGTTGAAGAGATGAAAGGTAGCGATCATATTAAGCAAACGGCTATACAGCTAACTGAGAATGAGGCTATTAACTATATCGGCTTTATTGAAGGTAGCGATATTTTTTCAAACAAAGCGGATGTTATTGTTTGTGATGGTTTTGTTGGTAATGTTGCCCTTAAAACTTGCGAAGGGGTTGCTCGCCTAGTGTACGAAAAATCAAAAGCATTTTTCCAACAGAACGGCCAATATAATTTTTTAGCTAAAATATTAGGCTTTTTATTAAGACCCACATTAAAAAAATTGTTTAAATCATTGAACCCCGACCAGTACAATGGTGCAAGTTTGATAGGATTACGTGGCATTGTTGTTAAAAGCCATGGTAATGCAAACTCAAAGGCTTTTTTTGCGGCCATTATTGAGGCGGCAAAAGAAGTTGAACGACAGATTCCTCAAAGAATTAAAAATAAATTAGAATAAAGCGTGTTAAAAAACTTTAGTTAATTGAATATTTGGTAATAGTAGCCATGTCAGTTAAAAGATTACATTTAAAATTTAGGTATAGAAATGCAAAATAAATTAGCTTTTGTTTTCCCAGGCCAGGGCTCTCAAACAGTCGGTATGCTGAGTGATTATCAAGATAACGAAATAGTTCAAAATACATTTTCACAAGCATCACAAGCACTTGGTTACGATCTTTGGCAGTTAATTTCTCAAGGACCTAGTGAAAAATTAAATCAAACGCACCATACTCAACCGGCATTACTAACAGCAAGTGTCGCTATGTGGCGATTATGGCAGTCTAAGTCATCACGTTTACCGAGTATTATCGCAGGACACAGTTTAGGTGAATATTCAGCGTTAGTTTGTGCTGATGTAATAACTTTAGAAGAAGCCGTAGTTTTAGTCGAAAAACGTGGTCAGTTTATGCAAGCTTCAGTACCTGAAGGTATTGGGGCAATGTCTGCAATTATAGGCTTAGATAATCAGGCCATTATTGATGCTTGTGTTAAGGCTCAAGAGCAAGAAGTAGTATCTGCGGTAAACTTTAACTCTCCTGGTCAAGTCGTTATTGCTGGCCATAAAGCTGCAGTTGAACGAGCGGGAGTGTTATGTAAAGAAGGAGGAGCCAAAAGGGTATTACCTTTGCCTGTCAGCGTGCCTTCGCACTGTGCGTTAATGAAAGATGCTGCTGATAAGCTTGCGCTAGAACTTGATAAAATCACTTTTAACACGCCAAAAATTTCAGTTGTTAACAATGTAGATGTTGCTGTTGAGTCATCCGCTGAGGCGATAAAAAAAGCCTTGGTTAAGCAGTTGTATAGTCCTGTTCGTTGGAGTGAAACTATCAGTAAACTTGCCAATGATGGTATAGAGCAAGTGGTAGAAGCCGGTCCTGGCAAGGTGTTACAAGGCTTAATTAAACGCATTGATAAATCGGTAACTTGCATCTCAGTTAATAATTCAGACTCGTTGGCAAATGCCCTTGAAGTATTTAAATAGGAAAAATTATGTTTTCATTAGATGGAAAAGTTGTCTTAGTTACTGGTGCTAGTCGCGGTATTGGCAAAGCAATAGCGAAACAACTTCAGAGCCTCGGTGCAGCGGTTATTGGTACTGCAACATCGGCTCATGGAGCAGAAAAAATTAGTGAGTATTTAGGTGCAGGTAATGGCTTGGTGCTTAATGTGACGAGCGATGAATCAATTGCAGCATTGTTTTCTTCGATTAAAGACAATCATGGTTCAATTGATATCTTAGTTAATAATGCGGGTATTACACGTGATAACTTGTTTATGCGGATGAAAACTGACGAATGGGATGACATTATTGATACAAATCTCTCATCTGTATTTAAAGTGAGTAAAGCTGCTATTCGTCCGATGATGAAGAAGAGAACAGGTCGTATTATTAATATTGGCTCAGTTGTTGGTTCAATGGGTAATGCGGGTCAAGTGAATTATGCTACATCTAAAGCTGGGCTTTTAGGCTTTACAAAATCATTAGCAAGAGAAGTGGCTTCTCGTGGTATTACCGTTAATACTGTTGCACCCGGTTTTATCGACACCGATATGACACAGACACTTACTGATGAGCAAAAAGAGGGTATCTTTTCACAAGTGCCGGCTAACAGATTAGGTAAACCAGAAGAGATTGCTAGTGCAGTTGCCTTTTTAGCTTCTGATGCTGCAGCTTACATCACGGGTGAAACATTACATGTTAATGGCGGTATGTATATGGTCTAACCCTTTACTGTAAAGGGTTTGTGACTTTTAGAGGGTTAAACTTAATGTGGTTGTCAGGTTTGACCAGTTAAAAAAGTAAAATTAGATACTTGCATGGCGACGCGTTGACGAATAGAATACACGCAATTTGAAAAAAAGCACTTTCTAGTCAAGGAAATAAAATGAGCACAATTGAAGAACGCGTAAAAAAAATCACTATTGAACAACTAGGTGTAACCGAAGCAGAAGTTAAAATTAACTCTTCTTTCGTCGACGACCTTGGTGCTGATTCTTTAGATACTGTTGAATTAGTTATGGCGTTAGAAGAAGAATTTGATACTGAAATTCCTGATGAAGATGCTGAAAAAATTACTACAGTTCAAGCTGCAGTCGATTACGTTACTGCTAACCAGTAATCACTCGATTTAATTACGTGTAACAACGTATTGCTTAAACATGTAAAAAGGGCGGTTACATTATATTATTTAATATAATGTAACCGCCCTTTTTAATTATTCAATTTTATTACCGTTTGGTATAATTAAAGGCAAACCTTTTATGAGACGTGTTGTAGTTACCGGTATTGGTATGCTAAGTCCTTTGGGCAATGACCCTCAAACTACCTGGGAGAATCTACTTTTAGGTAAAAGTGGTATTAGTAATATTGATCACTTTGATACTTCAGAATTTCAAACAAAATTTGCTGGCTTGGTCAATGATTTTAATGCACAAGACTACATGGAAAGAAAAGAGGCCAAAAAAATGGACCTTTTCATTCAATACGGCGTAGCTGCAGCCGTACAAGCATTTAAAGACTCTGGCTTAGAAATTAACGAAGAGAATGCTCACCGCGTTGGTGTAGCCGTTGGTGCAGGTATTGGTGGCTTAGGCTTAATAGAGTCTGGCTATGATAAAATGCTTAAAGGTGGTCCTCGTAAATTATCACCATTTTTTGTGCCTTCAACTATCATCAATATGATAGCTGGTCATATTTCGATTATGTTTGGCCTTAAAGGACCTAATATTTCAATTGTAACTGCTTGTACTAGTGGTGTGCATAATATTGGCCATGCAGCTCGTATGGTCGCCTATGGTGATGCTGATGCTATTGTTGCTGGTGGGGCTGAAAAAGGTTCGACTCAGCTAGGTATGGGTGGCTTTGGTGCTGCCCGTGCTCTTTCAACCCGTAATGAGGCTCCTCAAGAAGCCTCTCGGCCTTGGGATAAAGACCGTGATGGCTTTGTCTTGGGTGATGGTGCAGGTGTTATTGTTGTTGAAGAATATGAGCATGCTAAAGCGCGCGGTGCTAAAATTTATGCTGAACTTGTTGGTTTTGGTATGAGTGGAGATGCCTATCATATGACATCACCACCAAGTGATGGTGCAGGTGCAGCCCTTGCGATGAAAAACGCGATCAATGATGCAAAAGTTGATATCAATAAAATTGGCTATATTAATGCTCATGGTACGTCGACTCTAGCAGGAGATATTGCTGAAACTAATGCGGTGAAGTCTGTATTTGGTGAACAAGCTTATAACTTGATGATGGGATCGACCAAATCAATGACAGGCCATTTATTAGGTGCCGCAGGCGCTGTTGAAGCGATTTTTAGTATTCAAGCCCTAGTTAATAATGCGGTTCCACCAACAATTAATTTAGATAATCCGGGTGAAGGTTGTGATTTGGATTATATTACTGGTAGCGCTCGTGACGTTAACTTAGACTATGTATTATGTAATTCATTTGGTTTTGGTGGTACAAACGGCTCGCTAATTTTCAAGCGAATTTAGTTATTAGTTGTTTTACTTGATCAATTAAGTTATTTATAACTTGAAATCAATACGTTAAGCCTGAATACTCACTTTAGTATTCAGGCTTTATTATATTTGGAGACAACTCAGTGCTTTATTCTTCTATTAATGGCCAACCCATAGATCTTTTATCGGTAAGAAATCGTGGTTTTAATTATGGTGATGGTTTATTCACTACCGCTAAGATTTTTAATGGTGAAATAGAAATGTTGACTGAACATCTTCAACGCTTAGATGATGGTTGTGTTTTTCTTAAAATTCCAATGGTATCAATTAGCGAACTCAGTCAAGAGCTGAAGACCGTTGCCTTATCTTATTCTAAAGCTGTGATTAAAATTATTATCACCGCAGGGGAAGGAGGCAGAGGTTATTCACGTATTGGTACCAGTTCGCCGACTGTTATTATTAGTGTTTCAGCCTTTCCTGAGCATTATGAAAATTGGCAAAAAAATGGTATCAACTTAGGGATTAGTCAATTACAACTTGGTATTAACCCGATGCTTGGTAATATAAAACACCTTAATCGTTTAGAACAAGTATTAATTCGCCAAGAATTAGATCATAGAGATGAAGATGAAATATTAGTTACCAATATTAATGGTTTAGTTATAGAAACCAGTGGTGCTAATGTGTTTTGGCTAACCAATGATAAGCTTTATACACCTAATATCTCCCACTCAGGAGTTGCTGGTTTGATGAGAGCAAAAATTTTGTCTAATAGACCAAATACTATAATAAAAGATTTCACTCTAGAGGATTTGCAACAGGTTCAAGCAATGTTCATTTGTAATTCTGTGATGGGTATAGTGCCGATAAAAATATTTAATGGTAAGCTCTTATCTATAGATAAAGCTAACAGTTATAAATGTCTTTAGTTTGAGTAAGGAAAGCTCTGTTGATAAAAAAAATAGTTATATTATGCCTCTTTTTATGTCTTTTTTTTGTTGGTGGTTTCTTTTATTTGCTTGACCAGCAAATGAGTCAGCCGATTAATTTAAAGCGATCTACGCTCATTACCGTGAAACCAGGTACATCTCTATTATCATTTTCAAATGAACTGGTTAATAATAACTGGATTGATAACCGTTTTTGGTTAAGAAGTTACGCTAAGTTATATCCTGAGAAAGCTCAAATTAAAACGGGTACTTTTAAACTTAATGCTCATATTAGCCTCAATGAGCTTCTTAATCTGTTAGTGATAGGAAAAGAGCATCAATTTACTATTACCTTTGTTGAAGGTTCGACTTTTAAACAGTGGTTAGATCAGCTTGGAAAACAGTCAGAATTAACGCATCAACTATCAGGTAAATCGATAAAACAAATATCTCAACTATTTGATATAAATGAAATAAACCCTGAAGGTTGGTTTTTTCCTGACACATATGCATTCACTGAAGGTACTTCGGATTTCACTATATTGAAGTGGGCGCATATCGAGATGAAAAATAAGTTAGATACTTTATGGCAAAAAAGGGCAAAAAATTTACCCTATAAAAATACTTACCAAGTGCTTATTATGGCGTCAATTATCGAAAAAGAAACTAGTGTAATTGATGAAATGCCATTGATATCTTCGGTATTTGTTAATCGCTTAAGAAAAAAAATGCGTTTGCAAACAGACCCCACTGTTATTTATGGCTTAGGTGACCGTTATCAAGGTAATATTAAAAGAGTCCATTTAAGGGAAAAAACACCTTACAATACTTACCGAATTAATGGTTTGCCTCCTACACCCATAGCTATGCCTGGGATATTAGCCTTAAAGGCCGTATTAAAACCTGAAACCACTGATTTTTTGTATTTTGTCAGTATGGGTAATGGCAAACATATATTTAGCAGTAATTTAACTGATCATAATGCTGCAGTGGCAAGGTATCAGTTAGGTCAAAAATAGTTTTTAAAGCTCTTAAGTTGTCAATTGTGTTATTAAAGTTAAAGCAGGGTATAAAATGAGTTTAGGAAAATTTATAGTTGTTGAAGGTATGGAAGGTGCGGGTAAATCGACGGCAATAACCACCATTGAAGAGATCTTGAATTTAAACAATATTAAATTTATTAATACTCGAGAGCCCGGTGGTACACCATTAGCAGAGTCATTAAGAGCGATTGTAAAGTCAGTTGATCATCAAGAAAAACTTACCGACGAAACTGAATTGTTTTTGATGTACGCCAGTCGAAGCCAACTATTACAAAATTGTATTTTACCGGCTTTAAATGCAGGTGAATGGGTTATCGGTGACCGGCATGACTTAAGTTCTCGTGCTTATCAAGGTGGAGGTAGAGGACTTAATGAAAAAATAATCAACACCATTGCAGAGGTTACCTTAAAGGGATTTAAACCAGATCTCACCTTGTATCTCGATATTTCACCTAAAGTAGGGCTATCACGAGCCATTGCCAGAGGTGAGTTAGATCGGATTGAGCAAGAAAAGATGGACTTTTTTGAACGTGTACATGATAAATATTGCCAACTTGCTAGTGCAGATGAAAATATTATTACGATAGATGCGGAGCAGAGTATGGATAAAGTGCATCAAGATATTCGTACTGCACTAAATTCATTTTTAAACACTTAGTTTTGCTTAAAAGGCATTATTGATGAAAAATTGGTTAATCGAACAGCAAATTTTGTTATCAAATCAGATTGTTGATAACCGCTTACCCCATGCTATTTTAATAAGTGGTGTTGAAGGTGCGGGTAAAAGTGAGCTAGCACAGTGGCTAATTAAAATTCTACTTTGCCAGCAAACAATTAAACACCCTGAAACAAAAGTCTTGGGCGCATGTGGCCAGTGTAAAACTTGTCAGTTATATCGAAGTCAAACGTATCCAGATAATATAACGGTTAACAGTAAAACAAAAACTATTGGCATTGATGATATTCGATTAGTTAGTCGATTCCTTGAAAAAACTGCTCATATAGGAATTAATCAAACGGTATTAATTCCCACAGCTGAAAAAATGACAGTTGCAGCAGCGAACGCTTTATTAAAAACACTTGAAGAACCGACAAACAATAGCGTTATTGTTTTAACAACTTGTGACGCTGACAATTTGTTGCCAACTATTATCAGCCGAAGTCGCTTGTATACTATTAGGCCTCCAGTTGGTAATAAGTTATTAGCTGGATTAGGTATTGTGGCAAATAAAATTAGCCAAAATAAAGCAGATGAACAATTTATTAATTTAACGCATTTACCTGAGATGAGTAATCAGGTAAAACAGCAAGAATTTATTGAATTTCAAAAATGTTTTTTTAATTATCTATTCAATCATCAAGCTAAAAATATCAAGCTATTAGCAGAACAACCTGAAGCGTTGCGTTGGTTAGAAAAAATACTTGTGAATTTAATGAGAAGCCAACACAATTGGGCAGAATGCGATCTAGATGATAATCTGAGGTTGATGTTTGAGCAAAAAATAAAGCCTAATACCCTTTGGCTGATATACCAAGAAATAGTGAAAACGAACAAACAAATAAAATCATATAGTCAAATTAATGGTGTATTTACAATGGAAAAGTTAATGGTTGATATTGGTAATATTACTGTTAGTTTAACTGATTCATAATCAGCTAAAGGATAACCATGAAAAAATTATATATTGAGTTTTCTTCAGACAGAGACTTATATTTATCTTTTATGCCCTTTTTAAAAGAAGGCGGTTTATTTATTCGTTCATCTCAAACTATTGAACTTGGAACTGAGGTGGAACTCGAAGTATTACTGCCTGACGCATTAAAAAAATCTGTTGTCAAAGGCGTTATTTGTTGGTTAACTCCTGTAGGCGCACAAAGTGGAATACCACCAGGAGTCGGTATTTGCTTTACTGATGATCCAGATAAAGTTCGTTTTCAAACAGAAAAAGCGATAGCACGGCATTTGAATTCATCAGATCCGACGTTAACAATGTAATGCCACTGTAAATAGATATTTTATTTTAGTTTACTTTTACTTTTGGAGAACCCTAGTTGTTTATAGACTCTCATTGTCATTTAGATCGTTTAGATTTGAGTGAATTCGATAATAATTTAGATAATGTTGTGAATGCAGCAAGTAACGTAAAAGTGACTGAGCTTTTATGTGTTTGTGTCACGCTCGAAGATTTTCCTGCCATGGTTGAAAAAACTCAAGCTTATAAAAATATTTATCTGTCATGCGGTACTCATCCATTAAATCAAGAAAATAAAGTTGATGAACATAAATTAATGACTCTCGCTCAGCATGAAAATGTTATCGCGATCGGTGAAACTGGGCTCGACTACTTTTATGCCCCTGAAACCAAAGCAGTACAATTAGACTCATTTGTAAAACATGTGAATGTTGCTAAAAAACTTAATAAGCCTTTAATTATTCATACCCGTGATGCGCAAGAAGATACTTTAGCTATTTTACGTGATGAAGGGGCAGGACAAGTTGGTGGCATTCTTCACTGTTTTACTGAAAGCTGGGAAATGGCAGAACAAGCGATTGCTATGGGCTTTTACATTTCATTTTCAGGAATAGTTACTTTTAAAAATGCCAGTGCACTTAGGGAGGTAGCAAAAAGAGTACCTGATGATAGATTTTTAATTGAAACGGATGCTCCTTATTTAGCCCCTGTTCCTCATCGTGGAAAACAAAACCAACCCGCTTATGTAGTCGAGGTGGCAAAACACTTAGCCAGTATTCGTGGACAGTCTTTAGACACTATTGCTAAATTATCTACCGATAACTTTAATCGTCTTTTCTCCTTATAAAGGTAAGTTTTTAATCTGACCTTATCGCTAAAAAAAGCCCAAAACTATTAATAATTTTGGGCTTAAAGGGGGGGGGATGAAAACTCATACCTTAAAATTGCGCGAGCATTATTTAAACAAGAAAACTTTATATAGGATAAGTGTAGTACAAAATAATTTTAAAGCTAATTTTTTTTTATCAATTTAGACCTCATCGATAATCACTTTATTGACGATGTTTAACTTACATGACATAACGTTTTCTTGCTGGACTTAAACTTGAAGGTGCCGAGTAATTAACGGTTACTTTAGGGAGGGAACAAATTACTGTCACATTGATCATTAAATTGTTATCGTATTTTTAAATTAATTTACTTATAAGAATAATCGTTACGTGTTAAATCGTCTCTGGGTTAGTTTTTTCTTTATCGCTTTTATTTCTTCATTATATCAGTGGCTCTTTTTAGGCAATGGACAAATTTTTGAGCAATTAGTTGCGTCAATTTTTTCTATGTCAAAAGTTACTGTGGATATATCTATCGGTTTAATTGGAATTTTAAGCTTTTGGCTCGGCATGATGAAAATTGCTGAGCGCGCTGGAATTATTAGTAAAATAGCACAATGGTTATCTCCTTTATTTTCTCAGCTAATGCCTGATGTACCTAAAGGACATCCCGCTATTGGCTCTATCACCATGAATTTATCGGCTAATTTTTTAGGTTTAGACAATGCGGCAACGCCCCTAGGTCTTAAAGCTATGCAAGACTTACAATCGATTAATCCCAATAAAGACACAGCAAGTAACGCACAAATTCTTTTTCTGGTGTTAAATACCTCTTCAGTAACTCTGATTCCAATTGCTGTTTTTGTTTATCGTGCTCAGCAAGGTGCTGTTAACCCAACGGATGTCTTTGTACCTATTTTATTGGCAACTACAGCTTCAACACTCGTTGGTTTGTTTTCTGTGGCTTTTATCCAAAAAATAAACCTGCTACATAAAGCTGTTTTACTTTACCTCGTTAGTGCAATGGCCTTAGTTGCTGCTTTAGTGGTTTATTTTGCGCAACTCTCAGCCCAGCTTCTAGCTGAACAATCATCATTGATGGGGAATTTGCTTATCTTTTCGATATTAATAAGCTTTATATTAATTGCAATGCACCGCAAAGTAATTGTTTATGATGCTTTTATTGAGGGAGCTAAGCAAGGTTTTGAAGTTAGTATAAAATTAATACCTTATTTATTGGCTATGTTGTGTGCTATTGGTGTGTTCAGAGCAAGTGGAGCACTAGATTTTATTGTAGACAATATTCGTTATTTAGTGACATGGATGGCATTTGATACACGCTTTGTTGATGCACTTCCAACCGCTTTTATGAATCCTCTTAGTGGCTCTGGCGCACGTGCCATGATGATTGAAACTATGAATACTCATGGTGCAGACTCCTTTGCGGGTCGATTAGCATCAATAATTCAAGGCTCTACAGAAACCACTTTCTATGTCTTAGCTGTTTATTTCGGCTCTGTTGGTATTAAACACAGCCGCCACGCTATCACTTGTGGTTTACTTGCTGATCTCGGTGGCATTTGTGCTGCTATTGGGGTTTGTTACTGGTTCTTTGGCTGACCGCTCCACTAAGGCATTCTTTTTTTGTACACCCATCTACCTTGAATTGTCGACAATTAACCGCTTATTTAGTTGACAATTTGTAATATATCGCTAAAATCCCTTCTTAAATAATTTAATTGTCGACAATACTGTTGATTTTATAATTACTTGAACAATTAAGTAGACTCAAATGGCCTTAAATAACCCTACATTCGAAGATCCCATTACCACAGCTGATAAAGTTTTTGATTCTATGTTACATGCCATTGTCGATGGAAAAATTCCAGCGGGTAGTAAAATTAGTGAGCCTGAGCTCGCCAAACAATATGAAATTAGCCGTTCAACTCTTCGTGAAGCATTGAATCGTTTAGAGAAATGTCACCTTATTGAACGAAAAGCTAATGTTGGCTCACGTGTTGTCGGGTGCACAATTGAACGTTTATTAGAAATCTATATTGTCCGTGAATCTCTTGAAGGGATGGCTTGTCGTCAAGCTGCAATTCATATGACAGATGAAGAAATTAATGAAATGCAAAATATGCTAAAGCAGCATGCAACTTCACAGGCATTAAAAGATGGTATTGCTTATTACCAAGAAGAAGGCGATTTAGATTTTCACTATAAAGTGATTTTGGGTAGCCATAATAATCAATTGATCAATATTTTATGTGGTCAGTTGTATCATCTGGTACGCATGTACCGCATTCAATTTGGAATGAATAGTCCTAGGGCAACCCGTGCTTTTGATGAACATTCTCGAATTATTGATGCAATAGCAGATCGTGACGGTGAATTAGCTGAATTGCTGATGCGTCGACATATTGCGGCATCACGAAAAAATATCGAAAAGAAAATTGCTATGCTTAATAGTGCCAACTCATAAGCTTGATTGTTAAAAGTACCAAACTCATTAAAATTCAAATTAAAAGAGGAGACGTTTATGTCTGTTTCATTATCCCCAGGTGCTAAGTTTCGTTTAGCGTTAAAAAATAACCAACCTTTACAAGTTGTAGGTACTATTAATGCTTATTGCGCAATGATGGCTGAGCAATTAGGGCATCAAGCTATCTATTTATCGGGAGGTGGTGTTGCCAATGCTTCTTATGGCTTACCTGATTTAGGGATGACTTCATTAAATGATGTTGTTGCTGATGTGGCACGAATTACTTCAGCGTCAGGCTTACCATTATTAGTCGATATCGATACGGGTTGGGGAGGGGCATTTAACATTGCTAAAACTATTCGTGACATGGAAAAAGCAGGTGCAGCCGCTGTTCACATCGAAGATCAAGTAGCGCAAAAGCGCTGTGGTCACCGTCCTAATAAAGAAATAGTATCTCTTGAAGAGATGACAAATCGAATTCGTGCGGCTGTAGATGCTCGTAAGGATAAAGACTTTTTTATTATGGCGCGTACTGATGCATTTGCTCAAGAAGGCTTAGCAGCTGCAATTGGGCGTGCTAAAGCCTATGTTGCTGCAGGTGCAGACGGTATCTTCGCTGAAGCGATTCAAACTGAAGAGCATTACCGCGCATTTACCCAAGCATTAGATGTTCCAGTATTAGCTAATATCACCGAATTTGGCCAAACTGAACTTTGGAACAAAGTACAGTTAGGTGAGTGGGGCTGTGCAATGGTGCTTTACCCACTATCAGCATTCCGGGCCATGAATAAAGCCGCTGAGTCTGTTTATCGAACATTATTAGATGACGGTGATCAAAAAGCTGAAATTGACAACATGCAAACACGCATGGACCTCTACGATTATCTTAGTTATCACGATTATGAAAAAAAATTAGACACTCTTTTTGCTGAAGATAAAAACAAGTAGTAATAATATTCATAGGGTGATGTTAATCACCCTTTTATATAAAATATATAATGAGGATAAAACAATGGCGGAGAAAAAAATTAGTGGTGCAGGCTTACGAGGCCAAAGTGCTGGTGAAACAAAATTATGTACGGTTGGTCAATCAGGCTCGGGTTTAACTTACTGTGGTTACGATATTGCAGATCTAGCTGAAAATTCAACCTTTGAAGAAGTAGCCTACTTACTTTTTAATGGTGAATTGCCCAATCAGAAACAATTAGATATTTACAAGTCTGAATTAAAATCAATGCGTGACTTACCCGCAGCGGTAAAAGCAGTGCTTAAATTAATCCCTAAAGAAACACATCCTATGGATGTTATGCGCACGGGCTGCTCTATTTTAGGCAACATTGAACCTGAAAATGATTTTTCTGATCAAAACCAAGCGGCTAACCGATTATTGGCCACTTTTCCTGCCATTATGTGTTATTGGTACAAGTTCTCCCATGATGGTGTTGAAATTGACTGCATGACTGATGAGGATTCTTTAGGAGGTCATTTCTTACGTTTATTAAATCAAGCAGAGCCTTCTGAGCAACATAAACGTGTTATGGATGTTTCTTTAATCTTATATGCCGAGCATGAGTTTAACGCTTCTACCTTTACAGCGCGAGTTTGTGCTTCAACATTATCTGATATGTTCTCATGTATCACAGGTGCTATCGGTACCTTACGTGGTCCACTTCATGGGGGGGCTAATGAGGCCGCTATGGATATGATTAACACATTCAAATCTCCAGCAGATGCTAAAAAACAAATGGCGAGTATGCTTGAACGTAAAGAAAAAATTATGGGTTTTGGCCATGCTATTTACCGTACTTCTGATCCGCGTAATGTCGTAATAAAAGAATGGTCAGAAAAATTAGCCATTGAAAATGGCAATACCTCTTTATATGACATCTCTGTTGCTTGTGAAGAGTTTATGTGGGACACAAAGAAGTTATTCTGTAATGCTGACTTTTTCCACGCTTCCACTTATAACTACATGGGTATTCCAACTAAACTATTTACCCCTATCTTTGTCTGTTCTCGTTTAACGGGTTGGGCAGCTCATGTCATGGAACAACGCTCTAACAACCGGATTATTCGTCCATCAGCTGATTATACTGGTCCTGAACCACGCACTGTGGGTCCTATCTCAGCGAGATAACTAGATATACTATTTGCTTCTATTCCTGCGTTATAAAATTATTATATATACTTTTATGTTCATATTTTCGCCTTGAAGTAGAAGCAAATATCTTCGTCTAGTGGCGAAGTAGATGATGAAAATTGCGATGGTTGATTACGATAGGTCTTTAACCATTGTGTACATTAAGAATTAGGAGGATTAGACATTTACCTCTCCTACTTCAAAACAATAATGTGGACTAAATTATGAATTATGATTACCGCAAGCCACTTCCAGGCGCTAACATTGATTTTTTTGATACGCGTCAAGCGGTTGAAGAAATTACTCCTGGTAGCTACGCAAAATTACCCTACACATCACGTGTACTAGCTGAACAATTAGTTCGAAGGTGTAATCCAGCAACACTAACTGATTCATTAAAACAGCTTATTGACGTTAAGCAAGATCTTGATTTTCCTTGGTATCCTGCGCGTGTTGTTTGTCATGACATTTTGGGTCAAACTGCTTTAGTCGATCTTGCAGGTCTTCGTGACGCTATTGCTGAACAAGGTGGTGATCCTGCTAAAGTTAATCCTGTTGTGCCAACACAATTAATTGTTGACCATTCTTTAGCAGTGGAAGCACCAGGATTTGATCCTCAAGCATTTGAAAAAAATCGTGCGATTGAAGACCGTCGTAATAAAGACCGTTTTCACTTTATCGAGTGGACAAAAACAGCCTTTAAAAATGTTGACGTAATTCCTGCGGGTAACGGCATCATGCATCAAATTAACTTAGAAAAAATGTCACCAGTGATTCAATCACGTGATGGTGTTGCTTTTCCTGATACATGTGTCGGTACTGATTCTCATACGCCTCACGTTGACGCTTTAGGTGTCATCGCGATTGGTGTCGGCGGGTTAGAAGCTGAAACTGTTATGCTTGGCCGTCCATCTATGATGCGCTTACCTGACATTATTGGTGTAAGACTTGTAGGTAAACGCGCACCAGGTATTACAGCAACAGATATGGTGCTTGCAATTACTGAATTTTTACGTAATCAAAAAGTGGTTTCAAGTTACTTAGAGTTCTTTGGTGAAGGCACTAGGGACTTAACCATTGGTGACCGTGCAACTATCTCAAACATGACACCAGAATACGGTGCATCTGCGGGTATGTTCTATATCGATCAGCAAACCATTGATTACCTAAAGATTACGGGTCGTGAGCCAGAGCAAGTAGCACTTGTTGAAACCTATGCAAAACACACAGGTTTATGGGCGAGTGATTTAGTTGAAGCTCAATATCCACGTGTGATTGAGTTTGACTTATCAACAGTATGTCGTAATTTAGCTGGACCATCTAACCCACATCGTCGTTTAGCGACAGCAGATCTTGCTGCTAAAGATATCGCTAGAGATTTAGCGGCGTGTAAAGCACAAGAAGCCAATGGCGAAATGCCTGACGGCGCGGTAATTATAGCCGCTATTACCTCTTGTACTAATACATCAAATCCACGAAACGTTGTTGCTGCAGGTTTAATTGCCAAACGTGCTAATGAGTTGGGTTTAGTGAGAAAACCATGGGTAAAATCATCATTTGCTCCAGGTTCCAAAGTTGCAAAACTTTACTTAGAAGATGCGGGTTTGTTATCTGAAATGGAAAAACTAGGTTTTGGTATTGTTGGTTACGCATGTACAACGTGTAACGGGATGTCAGGTGCATTAGATCCAAAAATAGAAAAAGAAATTATTGACCGTGATTTATACTCAACAGCGGTATTATCTGGTAACCGTAACTTTGACGGTAGAATTCATCCATACGCTAAACAAGCTTTCTTAGCGTCACCTCCATTAGTCGTTGCTTATGCACTTGCGGGTACGATTCGATTTGATATTGAAAAAGACGTACTTGGGCAAGATCAAAAAGGTAATGACATCACATTGAAAGATATCTGGCCATCAGATGAAAAAATCGATGCTATTGTTGCCTCAAGTGTTAAGCCTGAGCAATTTAAAAAAATTTACAACCCAATGTTTGACTTAGGCACATTTGAGCCTGCTGAAAGTCCATTATACGATTGGGATCTTACCAGTACTTATATCCGTCGTCCTCCCTACTGGGAAGGGGCTTTAGCTGGTGAAAGAACCATGAAAGGTATGCGTCCTTTGGCTGTACTTGGTGATAATATCACTACAGATCATTTATCGCCTTCAAACGCTATTCAGCTAAATAGTGCTTCGGGTGCTTATCTTGAGAAAATGGGTTTACCAGTAGAAGACTTTAACTCTTACGCCACCCACCGTGGCGATCATGAAACGACCCAACGAGCAACATTTGCTAACCCTAAATTATTCAATGAAATGTGTCTTGACGAAAATGGTGAAGTTAAGCAAGGTTCACTCGCGCGCATTGAGCCTGAAGGTACTGAGTCTAGAATGTGGGAAGCTATCGAAACTTATATGGAACGCAAACAGCCATTAATTATTATCGCGGGTGCAGATTACGGTCAAGGTTCATCACGTGACTGGGCAGCAAAAGGTGTTCGTTTAGCAGGTGTTGAAGTTATCGTTTCAGAGGGTTTTGAACGTATTCACCGGACTAACTTAGTCGGTATGGGGGTCTTACCATTAGAATTTGTTAATGGCGAAACACGCCATACTTACAATATTGATGGTAGCGAAACATACGATGTCGATGGTACTACTGCTCCTGGTGTCGCTATGACACTTGTTATGACACGTCACACCGGAAATAAAAGCGGTGAGGTGATCAAAATTCCGGTGAGGTGTCGTTTAGATACAGCCGAGGAAGTTTCAGTTTACGATGGTGGAGGTGTACTTCAAAAGTTTGCTACCGATTTCATAGAATCAAACGTATAGCGTTTTATTTGATTGGCTAGTTTTGTTGGCCGTACTCATTTGTGAATCTGAGTTCTGCGTCTGCTCTCAAGTAAAATTTTTGTATTTTATGTATATTCTACTGATTGTTAAAATGGCACCAATTTTTAGACATTGTGCCATTTTTTGTAAAAAATAAAAGGATAAAGTAATGGCTTTTGTTCCTCAAGTAAAAATTCCAGCAAGCTATATTCGTGGTGGTACATCAAAAGGTGTGTTCTTTAATCTAATTGATTTACCTGAACGTTGCCAGGTAGCAGGTGAAGCTCGTGATAAAATGTTATTACGCATTATTGGCAGTCCTGATCCTTACGGTAAACAAACAGATGGTATGGGGGGAGCGACCTCTAGCACCAGTAAAGCGGTGATTTTGGCTAAAAGTGATCTTGCTGATCATGATGTTGATTACTTATTTGGTCAAGTCGCTATTGATAAAGCGTTTGTTGATTGGTCTGGTAACTGTGGTAATTTAACAGCAGCGGTCGGTTCTTTTGCAATTAGTCAAGGGTTAGTTAATAATGCACGAGTGCCTGAAAATGGCATTTGTGTCGTTCGGATTTGGCAAAAAAACATTTCGAAAACAATCATTGCTCATGTGCCAATGACCAATGGCGAAGTGCAAGAAACAGGTGATTTCGAATTGGATGGCGTAACTTTTCCAGCAGCTGAAGTCCAAGTAGATTTTGTTGCTCCGGTTGATCCCTCTGAAGCGATGTTTCCAACAGGTAACCTAGTAGATGAATTAGAAGTTCCGTCCCATATCTCAGAAAGTGGTACTTTAGCTGTTACTATGATCACCGCAGGTATTCCAACAATATTTTTAAACGCAGAAGATATTGGCTACACTGGAATTGAGTTACAAGATGCGATAAATAATGATAAGGCAGCCCTTGCTCGCTTTGAAATAATTCGTGCTTATGGTGGAGTGAAAATGGGATTGTTCAAAGAGATTAGTGAGGCAGCACATCGTCAACATACGCCAAAAATAGCTTTTGTGACAACACCTCAATGTTATGTATCATCAAGCGGGAAGGCTATTGCATCAAACGAAATCGATTTACATGTTCGTGCATTGTCTATGGGTAAATTACATCATGCCATGATGGGAACTGCAGCGGTTGCTATCGGCACTGCAGCGGCAATTCCAGGAACCTTAGTAAACCTTGCTGCTGGGGGGGGGCAACCTGGCGCAGTAACGTTTGGGCATCCGTCGGGTACTTTAAAAGTGGGTGCGCAGGTAACTCAAAAAGCAGGCCTGTGGACTGTAACTAAAGCCTCAATGAGTCGAAGTGCTCGAATATTAATGGAAGGCTGGGTTAGAATACCGGGCAATTCTTTTTGATTTTTTCTATTATAATTACTCGTTAACACAAAGTTGATTAGTAATATGCAGTTTTTTTTCATTTTCAGGTTAATAAATTGGCTAATAATGCTTTAATTTCTTAGGCTAAAAGGGTATGTTATGCGCTTTTGGCTATGGTCATAATGTATTGATGAGTTTGCTTGAATGAATAAAACAAAGTTTTACCAAGAATTACAAGCACAAGTAGTCGCATTAATTGCTGACGAACAAGATATTATTGCTAATATGGCCAATGTTAGTGCGCTTTTATTTGATACTTTAGAATTTGTTAATTGGGTGGGTTTTTATCGCGTTATTGATGAACAACTTGTTTTAGGTCCTTTTCAAGGTAAAGTTGCTTGTATTAGAATCCCTCTTGGCAAAGGTGTCTGTGGTACTGCCGCAAAAACGGGTATAACACATTGTATTGCTGATGTTCATCAGTTTTCAGGGCATATTGCTTGTGATGCTGCCAGTAATTCTGAAATAGTTGTTCCTGTAAAGGTCGATGGTAAAGTTGTTGCGGTATTAGATATTGACAGTATGAATTTTGATCGTTTTGATGACCAAGATCAGTTGGGTATTGAAACGATTGTTAAACACCTTGAGGCTTGCATGGTATAATGAAAGAAATTGTTGTTGTACACGATTTTCTTGTGTCAGAAGCGGTTGTTGGTGACTGGGAAGGACAAGAAGAAGACGTAGCAGAAAAGATGAATGAAATTTATCATACTTTGTACGATTTAGCTGAAGAAGATATCTCTGTAGAGGTGTTGACCCAGTTATTAGATTTGGTATGGGATACATGGATTGGGCAAGATGTTCTTCCTGATTTAGAAACAGATGATATTTACGATTGGTGCCGACATGTGCTAGAAAATCGTGAGCAGCATCTTCAAGACGAAAATTAATTAAACAGTAAAGTTGTATTTATGGAAACTAAACGTATTAGTAGTAAAGAAATTATTGCCTATTTAAATGAAAAATTCCCTGCGTGTTTTTCTATTGAAGGTGTTGCAAAACCATTGAAAATCGGAATATTTCAAGAATTAGCAATTAAACTTGCTGAAGATGAAAAAGTAAGCAAAACCCGGTTACGGCAAGCTCTTAGGCATTATACCAGTAGCTGGCGTTACTTAAAGTCAATTAAATCAGGTAGTTTTAGAGTTGATTTAGCGGGCGAAAATGCAGAAGTTATTGACGATGCTCAAGCAGAGTATGCTTTAAAAACGCTAAAAGAAAGCCAAGAAAAATTTGGTAACAAAAAGCCTGCTGACAAAAATAGTCAAAAACAGTATAAAGGGACTAACAAAGTTTCTGATAAAACGAACAGTAAAATAAACCCAGCAGATACTGAAAAACGTAAAGCGAAGTTTAAGTCAGTTAAATCAACTAATACAACCCAGACTACAATCGTTAACAAAGAAGTTAAGCCACTTGAAGCCGTTAAGTCCTCGGCAATTAACGTTAGTCAAAAAGTAAGAGTTAAATTAGGTAATGCACCTATGAAAGCAACTATTACTGAAATTTCAGGGAAGGATATTAGTGTTCAACTCGATTCTGGTATGGTCGTTAAAACGCAGATCCAAAATATATATTCTGAATGATATGGAGTAAATGCATGCAAAAAATTTGTCGTATCGCGCTTGCCGTTTCTTTTTCTCTTGCAAGTATTTCATTATTTGCTTTCGATAGCGCTGATACACTTCAGTCTCTTCCCGTTCTTGAACCAGAAAGTCAGCACACTACTGCCAGTAAGCGCATATCGGCAAGATTTACCCGTGACCATTATAAATTAATCAAAATCAATGATGCTTTATCTCAAAAAGTGTTTGATCGTTTTATTAAGCAACTCGATTATGCAAGAAACGTTTTTTTAGCTTCAGATATTGAGAATATTCAAAAATATCGTGATCAATTTGATACTGTTATTACCCGAGGTAAATTATCTGTTGCTTATGATATTTACAATTTGAACTTACAACGTCGATTGCAGCGATATCAATATGCTTTAAGTTTATTGGGTTTAGATGTAAAAGAAGGTGAAGTACAAATAAGTCCTTTCGATTTTACTACAAATGACGTTTATAATTACGATCGTGAAAATGCCCCTTGGTCTGCAAGTGAAGCTGAACTTAATGAACTATGGCGATTAAAAGTTAAATCTGATTCATTAAATTTAACGCTTACTGGAAAAAAGTGGCCCAAAGTAAAAGAGATTTTAGGTAAACGTTATAAGTATGCAATAAAACGATTAAGTCAAAGTGAAAGTGAAGACGTTTTTCAAACGTTGATGAATGGCTTTGCTCGTGTTGTCGAGCCTCATACTTCTTATTTATCGCCACGTAATGCTGAGCGTTTCCAAATGGAAATGAATTTATCCCTTGAGGGAATTGGCGCGGTGTTGAGAGCAGAAGAAGATTACACCGTTATTCAAAGTGTTGTCTCTGGCGGCCCAGCAGATAAATCAAAAGAATTAAAAGCTAAAGATCGTATCGTTGGTGTATCTCAAGCTAACAAAGAATTTGTTGATGTTATTGGTTGGCGCTTAGATGATGTAGTCGATCTAATTAAAGGCCCGAAAGGGACACAAGTTAGATTACAAGTATTGTCAGGTGAGTCAGAAAATGATTCTAGCGTAAAAGTCGTTGCTATTATTCGTGATACTATCGTTTTAGAAGACAGAGCGGCAAAGTCTGAAATTTATTATGAGACACCTGGTGACGAAAATAGTAAAAAACTTGGCGTGATTAATATTCCAAGTTTTTATAATAAACTCTCTCGCGATGTTAAAAAAGAAATTGATAAGCTCAAAGCTGAAAATGTTGAAGGTATCATTGTTGACCTTCGTGGCAATGGTGGTGGTTCTCTACCAGAAGCGACATTACTAACAGGCTTATTCATTGAAAAAGGCCCTGTTGTTCAAATTAGAGACGGTGCTAACCGTGTTCAAGTGAATAGTGATAAAGACGGTTACAGTGCTTATTCTGGACCTTTGACTGTGATGGTTGACCGTTATAGTGCTTCGGCTTCCGAAATATTTGCGGCTGCAATTCAAGATTATGGCCGAGGTGTTATTGTTGGTGAACATACCTTTGGTAAAGGTACTGTTCAGCAACACCGTGGTTTAGGCCGAGTCTATGATCTCTATGAAAATCCATTAGGTAGTATTCAATTTACTATCGCTAAATTTTACCGTATTAATGGTGGTAGCACCCAACATCGTGGTGTATTGCCAGATATCTCTTTTCCAACGGCTGTTAACCCTGACGATTGGGGTGAGAGTAAAGAAGAAAACGCTTTGCCTTGGGATCAGATCGCTAAGGCTCCTTATACGATGTTAAGTGACTTAACGACCGACTTATCTTATTTAGACACCCTGCATCAAGCTCGTATTAAAACCAATAGTGAATTTAATTACTTATTAGAGGATATTGGTCTCTACAAAGCAGAGAAAGACGATAAAACAATTTCTCTAAATATAGAGACTCGAAAAGCAAAACGCGAAGAACGAAAAGTTAAACAGTTGGTTAGGGCTAATGAACGTTTAGTTAATATTGGCAAAGAAATAATCACATCAATTGATGATTTGCCTGAAGAATTAGAAGAGTTAGATCCTTTCTTAGATGAAACCGCTCAAATTACTTTTGATTTGGTGACCTTGAGTAAGGTTGCAAAAAAATAAGAATTGAATTTGTATAAAAGAACCGCTTTATTGGCGGTTTTTTTATGTGAAACTAATTTTATATTCGTTAAATACTATTATGGTTATATTCATACTTAGTGAATAGTTATTTAATGATGATAATTTCAATGCTACTTTGTTCACGTTAATCATAAAAATATAACTTGCATTATTGTTAAACTCAGCGCATTTTGTTACGAAAAACAATGCAGGGCTTTCTTTATCAGACCCTTAATAAAAAGGTAGTAATGTAATAATGACAAAATTGAGTGAGCCTAAGTCACCGAGTATGATTGATTCATTCATACCTCTTATTTCGCTAATTATCATGTTAGCAGCAGCCGTCACTTATTTTGGTGATAACTCGTCCTACGGACCCAATCAGATTGCACTACTATTAGCGATGGGAATCGCAATTATTATTGGTCTTAAAAATGGTCATGCGTGGGAAGCCATAGAAAAAGCGATAATTAATGGTATTTCTATATCATTAGGCGCAATCTTAATTTTATTAACTGTCGGAGCTTTGATCGGTACTTGGTTATTATCCGGTACTGTACCAACAATGGTTTATTATGGTTTA
The DNA here is from genome assembly GCA_963933115.1 of uncultured Colwellia sp. Lineage (GTDB taxonomy): Bacteria > Pseudomonadota > Gammaproteobacteria > Enterobacterales > Alteromonadaceae > JALJPB01. The sequence goes on along the minus strand of CAWVSL010000007.1, from coordinate 31,160 downwards.
CAAATCATTGATCCCAGTTGGTTTTATGCTGCCGCTTGTGTAGTTTGTGGCATCGTTGCAATGAGTATTGGTAGCTCTTGGACAACAGCTGCCACTGTAGGTGTTGCCTTTATCGGTATCAGTAATGGCCTTGAAATGTCAACATCTGTAACTGCTGGTGCCGTAATCTCTGGTGCCTATTTTGGCGATAAATTATCACCACTCTCAGAAACAACAAATCTTGCTCCCGCGGTTGCTGGTAGCGAATTGTTTTCTCATATTCGTTATATGTTATTTACAACAGTTCCTTCAATTTCTATCGCTTTGGTATTATTTCTAATTATTGGTTTTGACCATTCATCTACCGGTAACGGTAATACCGATAGTATTAATAATCTAACAGAGACTTTAGAGGCTACTTATAATATTACTGTCTTAAATCTAATCCCTTTACTTGTTCTACTCTTTTTAGCATTTAAGAAAATGCCTGCATTTCCAGCTGTTGCTATCGGAGCTATTGTTGGCGCTGTATGGGCAGGGATTTTTCAACAAGAATTAATTTTAACCATGGCCTCAGAAGTAGCACAGAGTACCGCTTATGATAACGCTATCGGTCAAGGACTCGATACACAAGTCGCTCTTTCTGCTGGCGTAGCCGCTTCGGCTTTAGCTATTGATAACTTTTTATCCTCTAACTTAACGGTTATTTGGACCTCATTCTTTGATGGTGTTGTAGTCAATACTGGCAATAGTGAAATAGATCAATTACTAAGTCGCGGTGGTATGTCAGGTATGCTTAATACTATCTGGTTAGTGATATGTGCCTTAAGTTTTGGTGCCGTATTAGAACACATTGGTATGTTAAGAAAGTTTGTCAACGCCATCTTAAAGACCGCCAAATCAACAGGGAGCTTAATTGCCAGTACTGTTGTGACATGTATAGGTACAAACCTAATCACAGCGGATCAATATATAGCCATTGTTATGCCGGGTAGGATGTACAAAGAAGAGTATCAGCGTAGAGGTTTAGACCCTGTTGTTTTAAGCCGAACCCTAGAAGACTCAGGAACGATTACTTCACCGTTAGTTCCTTGGAATACTTGTGGTGCATTCATGTTTGGTGCCTTAGCATTAACCTCTTATGATTATATTTTTTATTGTTTCTTTAACTTAATTAATCCAGTGATAGCGGTCATATATGGTTTTATTGGTTACAAGATAAAAAAAATATCGCTTACGAGTTAACTTCGAATAATAAGTAACTATTCAAAAAGGCCTGCTTAGATTGATAATCTTCAGGCCTTTTTATTTAGTGACTTTATTTAGTATAATTAAACGAGTAACACCTTGTATTAATAATTAATAAATGTGGACATTTTATGACAGACTTTAAAACACTTTATCTTGCCGATTACCAATCTCCTAACTATCTCATTAAAGCCGTTGATTTAACATTTGAGCTGTCAAGTAATAAAACATTAATTACTAGTGTATTGTTAATTGAAAGGCAGAGTAATGAATATCGACCATTAATCTTAAATGGTGAGCAGTTAACACTTATTAGTATTGCGTTGAATGACGATAAAATGCCAGCAGAGCATTATATCGTCAATGAACATTCTCTTGAGGTGATGACCGAACAAAAGTCATTTACCTTGACGATAGTGACTGAAGTCAATCCTGAGGAGAACACTTCTCTTGAGGGCTTATATAAATCAGGTGATGCATTTTGTACTCAGTGCGAGGCGGAAGGCTTTAGACGGATGACTTATTATCTTGATCGCCCTGATGTGATGGCAATATTTACTTGTAAAATAATTGCCAATAAAAAACAGTTCCCTTCGTTATTATCTAACGGCAACAAAATTGACTCTGGAAATTTAGCTGATGGCTTACACTTTGTAAAGTGGCATGACCCTTTTCCAAAACCTTGCTACCTATTTGCTTTAGTTGCTGGGAGTTTTGATGTACTCAGTGATACATATACTACTCTTTCAGGGAGAAAGGTAGATCTTGAGATCTATGTTGATAAAGGTAATTTACATAAAGCTAACCATGCTATGGCTTCGTTGATAAGTTCAATGGATTGGGATGAAACTACATTTAATCTTGAATATGATCTTGATATTTATATGATTGTTGCTGTTGATTTTTTTAATATGGGCGCGATGGAAAATAAAGGATTGAATGTATTTAACAGTAAGTTTGTCTTGGCAGATCAACATAGTGCAACAGATACTGATTACTTTAATATTGAAGCTGTTATTGGTCATGAATACTTTCATAATTGGACGGGTAATAGAGTAACGTGTCGGGATTGGTTTCAGTTAAGTTTAAAAGAAGGGCTGACAGTTTTTCGAGATCAACAATTTAGTGCTGATATGAACAGTGCAATAGTCACTCGAATTAAAAATGTCCGCCATCTAAGATCGTTACAGTTTTCTGAAGACGCCGGGCCTATGTCGCACCCGATTAGACCAGAGCAAGTCATCGAAATGAATAACTTCTATACTATGACCGTTTATGAAAAAGGTGCAGAAGTTATTCGTATGATCTATACGTTACTTGGAGAAAGAAGTTTTAAAGCAGGTATAGCGTTATATTTTGAACGTTTTGATGGACAAGCGGTTACTTGTGAGGATTTTGTTGATGCTATGGCTGACGCCTCTCAGATTGATTTAACTCAGTTCAAGTTATGGTACAGCCAAGCAGGTACTCCTTTCTTAACTGTTAAGCAGTCATTTGATCGTCAGACTGAACAATATTCAGTGACTATTGGCCAAAAAAATCAAGATAAAGCACCACTGCATATCCCAATAAAAATTGAATTAATTGACCAACAAACTAGTTCCAGTACAACTCATTTACTGGAACTTACAGAAAAACAACAGACTTGGGTATTTGAAGAATATAAGGTGATGCCAACACTTGCCTTTTTAGCAGGTTTCTCTGCGCCAGTTAAAGTTGACTTTTCTCAGGGGGATGATGAGTTAGCTATCATTATGTCAGATGCTACCGATGGTTTTTGCCGTTGGGACGCCGGACATAAGTTAATGACTAATTATATTAAGCAGTTAACTAAAAATATTAATAGTCATTTACCTGATGAAATTATTGATACCTTCAGAACTATTTTGACGCAAAATGACGGTAAGATTGACCATGCTTTTATTGCTGAGCAATTAACACTTCCAAATTTTGAAGAAGTGGCTGACCTTATTAATGAGGTCGATCCCCTTGCTCTGTTAATGGCTATTGATAAGTTAAAGCAATTTTTAGCTTTGGGACTTAAAGAGGAGTTGTGGGCCAAATACCAACAGTGCCAGCAATCTATCAATAAAAGTGAGGATCAAGTGGCTAACCGAGCATTAAAAAACATTTGTTTATCTTACCTTTGTTTATTACCTGACCATCTAGTGCTCATTGACCAACAATTTAATAATGCAACTAACATGACTGATACCTTGGCAGCACTGCATTGTTCAGCGGCTAATAACGTTAGTGGCTTCAAAGAGCAGATGAGTATTTTTGCTGATAAATGGCACGATACTACTTTAGTTATGGATAAGTGGTTTATATTAAATGCCAGTTTGTCGAGTGAGCATATATTTACTCATTTGGAAGAGTTGTTACTTCACCCTTTATTTAGTTTGAAAAACCCTAATAGAGCACGCTCTCTAATTGGTGCCTTTACCGCCCATAATCATAAATACTTCCATTGTATTACCGGCAGAGGTTATCAATTTCTAGCCAAACAAATCGCTTTGCTTAATACCATCAACCCACAGGTTGCTTCTCGACTCATTACTCCTTTGATTCAGTTTAAAGGGCTAGATAAGCGTCACCAAGCTCTAATGAAAACAGAATTAGTCAAATTAAGATCGTTGGACAACCTGTCAAAAGATTTAGCCGAAAAACTTGACGCGGCCATTTCATAGGATTTGTATTGTATTAATGAAATATTATTTTTTTATCGATATATCACCTGCTCAATATCTGCCTTATTATCAAGGGCAGATTAAGTCAATCGTTACGACTACAACAACAGGGTTAAAAGTTCAGTTTCCTGCTATGCACTTAAGAAAATACTTAACATCGGCAGGCATTCGTGGTGAATTTTGCTTAGAAACTAAAAGTAATAAATTTTCCTCATTAATTAAACTATCAAAATAGGGTAATAGATTTAAAAATACTCGCTTATTTTTATTTATGGTCTGTTCACCGTTATTTAAGTGCTACTGGAACTGTGAAAAATCAATATTAATAACAAGTATTATTTTATAGCTTGGTGTTAGCACCATTTTTCATTAGCACTTAAAGTTAAAATAGAGATGGAAGTATTGCTGACCTGAATGTTTTAGTTAGCTGATGGCTGCTGTCCTTTTATACTGACATTGTTATGGCTTAAAGAAAGAAGTACGCCTGTAATGTTTTTAAAACGATAAAATAAATATATTCACGCCATGAATTTACTTTAGACTCACTTTAATAAAGTCATGGCAAGCTTACATTCATCGAGTCGCCTTATTTTAATGACATTTCAGGCTGATATTGGCTGTTTTCTTGTAATAAAACTAACCTTTAACGCTTGATTAACAACTTTATTCATAAATATGTAATTTTAGAGTCAAAAAATAATTATTTTGTAAAAATCCTCCTTTAGTATTCTGCATAATTAAACAGCCATACAGCCTTAATAAGGTGTTCTATTTAGGATGGGTGAATATTTAATTGATTTCTATTCAGCTTTGATATTTTAACTACGCCTAACTTCGTATTTGTAATAAAATAACACTCGCAATCCCTTAGATTTATTAATAAAATCACCATAAATTATATTTTCGTATTTCTTAAATAGCAAATAATAAAAATCAAACAAGGTATACGAAAAACACAACAAGTTATTAAATTTGACTCTTCTAAATAAGAGAAAAGGAAAACAGCATGGCGTTAGTTGAAGGTTCACCCTCGGTGATACTCAAAAGTGTTGCTAAATTGATACAGCAAAAAGTTCCAACAAAAACAGCCCATTTACTTGAACAATTTTCAAATTTACTTTACGGCAATATTTCAAGCTTAGATTTAGAACATCGCAACGAAAGTGATATGTATGGTGCCACTTTAAGTTTGTGGAATTCATTAAACGGCCACCAAGATGATAGCCCAGTTATTAAAGTGTTTAATCCACAAGTTTCAAAACATGGTTGGAAATCAAGTCATACCATTATTGAAATAATAGTCAAAGATATGCCGTTTTTGGTGGACTCTGTTCGCATTGCCTTGAATCGTTTGGGCCTTTCACCGCATTTATTATTAAATGCACCAATTAATATTGTTCGAAATAATATTAATGAAATTACTCACTTATCTTCATCTTCTGCTCAATCAAGCCAAACGACCTCTGTTGAAACGGTCTTTTTTATTGAAATAGATCGCCAAACAGAACAGTCAGCATTAGATTTTGTTGCTAAAGATTTACAGTCAGTGATGGGGGATATTTTATTAACCGTTGCCGATTGGCTGCCAATGTTGGCAAAGTTAAAGTCTGTAATTAGTGAAGTTGAAAAAGCTAAGTTACCTTGCTCTCCTGAAGAGAAGAAAAATACCTTAGACTTTTTAGAGTGGCTCAGTCAAAACAATTTTACCATTATGGGATACCGTTCCTATGATGTTGAAGTATTAAAAGGTGACGTTGCTTTAGAAGCTAATGTGCTAAGTAGTTTGGGCTTAATGAAAAAATCGACAGGCACCAAACAGCGATTAATTTCATCACTGAGTGAATCAGCCAGAGAATTTGCGCTAGGTGATAACTTATTGATTCTAACTAAAACCAACTCCTATTCCCGTGTTCACCGTCCAGCACAGCTTGATTATATAGGTGTTAAACGATTTGATAAAAATGGCAACGTTATTGGCGAAGACCGGTTTATTGGTTTGTTTGGCTCTGCGTATTACACTAACAGTGCATTAAATTTGCCGCTTATTGGTGCTAAAGTGACTAATGTTTGTGACTCTGCTGGTTTTGCTAGAGGCTCACATGCCTATAAATCTTTAATTAATATCCTTGAAACTTACCCGCGTGACGAAATTTTACAATCAAGTACGGATGAATTGTTGACCAATGTGCTTGGCATTTTACGTATGCAAGAACGTGATTACACCGGTTTGTTTATTCGAAGAGATGCCTTTGACCGCTTCTATTCATGTATGGTTTATGTTCCTCGTGAGCGCTACAACACAGAGTTACGTATTGAAACACAAAAACTGTTAAAAGAAGCGTTAGGTAGTTCTAATAACGTTGAATTTACAACTTATTTTTCTGAGTCGGTTCAAGCACGTACTCATTACATTGTCCGAGTTAATAATACTAAAGCAGATATTAATGTGAAAGAAATTGAAAAGAATTTAAACGAAGCTGCACGTAGTTGGGGCGATAAATTAGCATCAACATTAAAATCTCACAAAGGTGAAGCTGAAGGAAAAATGCTTAGCCGAAAATATTCACATTTCCCACAAGCGTATAAAGATGAAGTATTACCGGGGACCGCGATTGTTGATATCGAAAAATTAGAAGCACTAACCATTAACAACACTTTAGAAATGCTTTTCTACCAACCACAAGAAGAGAAGCTGGGTAGTCGTGTTGTTAGATTGAAATTATTTCATGTAGGAGAGCCCATTCATCTTAGCGATGTTTTACCTATGCTCGAAAATTTTGGTCTACGTGTTATCGGTGAAAGTCCTTATGCTATCAAAACATCGACAGGTGAAAATTATTGGATATTAGATTTTTCAATGCTACTTACGGGTAAAGGCGAATTTAATTTAGAAGTCGTCCAAACTTTGTTCCAAAATGCTTTTGCAAAAGTATGGGCAGGCGGTCTAGAAGACGATGGGTTTAACCGTTTGATTTTAGGAGCTGAACTCGGTGGCCGTGAAGTTTCCATTATTCGGGCTTTTGCTAAATATGAACGTCAAATAGGCGGAACTTTTAGTCAAAGTTATATCGAAGACACTTTTTCTCGTTATCCTAATATCGCAAAGTTATTGATCCAATTATTTAAAACTCGTTTTGATCCAAAAATTCATGGTAAATCTAAGTCTGCTGAAAAAACGCTTATTAAGTTACAAGAAAAAATTGAATCATCATTAGATAATGTGGCGAGCCTTGATGATGATAGAATTATTCGCCGTTTTGTTGAAATGATTAACGCGACTATTCGAACCAATTATTTTCAAGCAGATCCCGTTACAGGTGAAAAACCGTATATTTCTTTCAAAATTCTCCCTGCGAAGATCTCAGATGTACCATTACCTTTGCCTAAGTTTGAAATATTTGTTTATTCTCCTCAAATTGAAGGTGTTCATTTACGCGGTGGCAAAGTTGCTCGTGGTGGTCTACGTTGGTCTGATCGCAGGGAAGATTTTCGTACTGAAGTCTTAGGTTTAGTTAAAGCACAGCAAGTTAAGAATACGGTCATTGTCCCTGTGGGTGCAAAGGGTGGTTTTGTCTGTAAACAATTACCAAAAGGTAGCCGTCAAGAAATATTTGAAGCAGGTCGTGAATGTTATAAAACTTTCATACGTGCGTTATTAGATCTTACTGATAATATTATTGCTGGAGAGGTTATTCCTCCTGTTGATGTGGTTCGTTACGACGAAGATGACCCGTATTTGGTGGTGGCAGCGGATAAGGGAACGGCAACTTTTTCTGATACCGCGAATGCTATTTCTGAAGAGTATAGCTTTTGGTTAGGTGATGCCTTTGCCTCTGGTGGTAGCGTAGGTTACGATCATAAAGCTATGGGTATTACTGCAAAAGGGGCATGGGAGTCGGTTAAACGGCATTTCCGTGAGATGGATGTTGATTGTCAAACTACTGACTTCACCGTTGTTGGTATAGGCGATATGGCCGGTGATGTATTTGGTAATGGTATGTTGTTATCTAAGCACATTCGATTGCAAGCGGCGTTTAACCACTTACATATTTTTATTGACCCTAACCCTGATGCGGCAACATCTTATAAAGAGCGCGAACGTTTATTTAATAAACCAGGTTGTACTTGGGAAGATTATAACCTCAAATTAATATCCGAAGGAGGGGTGATTTTTAACCGCTCGGCTAAATCATTAAAACTAACGCCACAAATTAAAAAAATGATTGGCACACAAAAACAATCAATGTCGCCATTAGAATTAATGCAAGCATTGTTGAAAATGAAAGTCGATTTATTATGGAACGGTGGCATAGGCACTTATGTAAAAGGCTCTAGTGAAACTCATTTAGACGTTGGTGACAGAGCGAATGATGCTTTAAGAATTGACGGCTGCGAACTGAAAGCGAAAGTGGTTGGTGAAGGTGGCAATTTAGGTTTGACACAGTTAGGACGTATAGAATCAGCCTTGCATGGCGTGCGCTTGAATGCTGACTCAGTTGATAATGTTGCTGGAGTTGATTGTTCGGATAATGAAGTAAATATTAAAATTATGCTTAATGGTCTAGTACAAAATGGCGATCTCACGGTTAAGCAACGTAATCAGTTACTTTACGATATGACTGACGAGGTTTCTACACTGGTATTAGACGACTGTTACCATCAAACACATTCGCTATCAATTACGGCTATGCGAGGTGTTGGCGAATTAAAAGAACAAACTCGATTTATTCATGAATTAGAACGGGCTGGTAAACTCAATAGAGCATTAGAGTTTATCCCTAATGATGATGAAATTGCTGATAGGCTATCTAAAGGTAAAGGTTTAACACGTCCTGAACTTTCAGTGCTACTTGCTTATAGTAAAATGGTATTAAAAGAAGAATTGGTATGTCCTGAAATCACCGGAAATTCTTTCCATGATCGATTACTTATTAATGCCTTTCCACAGCAGTTACGTGATAAGTATCGTGAACAAATGCAAGAGCATCCTCTTCGTGCTGAAATTATTGCCACTAAACTTGCCAATGTTATTGGTAATGATATGGGATTTAACTTTGTTAACCGAATGTATGAAGAAACAGGAGCGACCGTTGCAGAAATTGCTAATTGTTATGTGATGGCAGCTGAAGTATTTGAACTAGATGATATTTGGCAGCAAATAACCTCTCTAGATAATCAAATATCTACAGCTATTCAAACAGAAATGTTGTTTCAAATGCGAAGAACAGTCAGACGAGTAACACGTTGGTTCTTACGTCATCGTAATAAGTCTTTAGATATCGCGGAGACCATTGATTTCTATCAACCCACGTTTACTAATTTATCTGAGAATTTAAATAAATACTTAGTTAAAGACGAAGTTGAGCAGTTGCAACGAATAGAAAAAGATTTAGTAAAAGAAGGAGTACCTAAGAATATAGCTATACGTATTTCTCAATTAACCTCTTTATTTCCAGTAATGGATATTGCTGAGATTACAGACCTTTCAGGACAAAATATTGAAGTAGTTTCTGGCTTATACTTTAGCTTAGGTGTGCGCTTAGACCTACATTGGTTCTTAGATCAGATCAATGGACAGCCAGTTTCTAATCATTGGCAAGCACTTGCAAGAGCGACATTCAGAGAAGAGTTAGATTGGCAACAACGTGCATTGGCTTTGGTCGTATTAAGTTGCAATGGCATATCGTCTGAAATTACAATTGATGAGATGTTAGATAATTGGATTACAGCAAATGAGCAGCCACTCAGTCGTTGGAATCAAATTCTTAGTGAATTTAGAATTGGTCGTACTCATGAGTTTGCTAAGTTCTCTGTGGCGTTGCGAGAGTTGATGTTACTTAGGTTAAATTGTGATCCGATTAAGAAATAAGCAGCGTACTATCAGTTAAAACTGTTAACTTTTAGCTTATAAGTTAAAGGGATGTTTACACATCCCTTTTTTGTACCTGTTTTTAAAGACAACACTAACTTAAAATAGCGCTATTGATTATTATAGGTTTTGAAATATAACATCAATTATTTGCTTCCTGAGTTTTTTACAAACCTAAAAACGATAGTCTTGCCAGTCTGTGGAATAAAGTTTATTGACGCTTAATTTATCGCAGTGTTTAACCCTAAAGCTTTAACTGATAAAATCATTTTATTGTAGGAGAATTTCTATTAGTGCAAATTCTTTTTATATCTATTATTAACGAGGCAATATGTTTTATTCTGCATTACGTAAAGTGTTTTTTCAGTTTGATGCTGAAAAAATCCATGATTTGACCATCAAAAGTTTAAAAACGACGGGCTCTTCGCCGCTTAATCTTGTATATAAACAAAAAATTGTTGATAAGCCTGTTGAAGTTATGGGGATTAAATTCCCTAATCCTGTAGGACTTGCTGCAGGTTTAGATAAAAATGGTGAATGTATTAACGCTTTTGCTGCCATGGGCTTTGGTTTTATTGAAGTTGGCACAGTTACACCTAGGCCTCAGCCTGGTAATGATAAGCCAAGAATGTTCCGTATTGAAGGCGCTAACGCCATTATTAATCGTATGGGCTTTAACAATAAAGGCGTTGACTATTTAGTCGAGCAGGTAGGTAAAGCTAATTTCAAAGGTGTTTTAGGTATTAATATTGGTAAGAATAAGGATACCCCAGATGAAAATGCTAAAGATGATTATATCCACTGCATGCGAAAAGTGTATGACGTTGCTAGTTATATTACGGTCAATATATCATCACCAAATACACCAGGACTTCGCTCCTTACAATATGGTGACGCGTTAAATGAATTACTAGTCGCTTTAAAGTGCGAGCAAAAAAGCCTAGCTCAACAATTTAATAAATACGTCCCCATTGCTGTGAAAATTGCTCCTGACTTAAATGAAGAAGAAGTTAAATCAATAGCTCAATCATTAATCGATAATAATATTGATGGTGTTATTGCCACTAATACCACCTTATCTCGTGAAGGTGTTGAAGGTTTAGAGCATAGTAACGAAATGGGTGGGTTAAGTGGCGTTCCGGTTAAAGATAAAAGTACTCAAGTGATTTCTTTACTTGCTAAAGCACTTAATAATAAATTACCCATTATTGGTGTTGGTGGTATTTTAACCGGCGAAGATGCTAAAGAAAAAATTACTGCAGGAGCCAAGCTTGTACAAGTTTATACCGGTTTCATCTATCAAGGGCCTGGTCTTATTAAAGATATTGTTAAAAAGTTTTAAATATTTTCTAGTCTGCATCAACTTGCTAAAGTTGTGGCGGGGCGTTAGTTGATTTTTATCACTTAACTTGTTTAATATTATTCAACAGATAAAAAAACCAATACGTTAAACTCAGTATTGGTTTTTTATTTTATCGCTTAAAACTTTATTTATTGCTCATCATAACCATCATTATGAACACTCATTACGGCACGTCCTGAAGGATCTGCATTGTTTCTAAAACTTTCATCCCAAGCCAAAGCCTCAGGTGTACTGCAGGCAACCGATTTACCGCTAGGAACACATTCAGCTGCTGAGGCAAGTGGGAAGTGCTCTTCAAATATTGAACGGTAAAAATAGGCTTCTTTAGTATCAGGGGTATTTAGTGGAAACTTAAACTCTGCACTAATCAATTGTTGATCGGTAACTTGTTCTTCAATATAAGCTTTTAAACTATCAATCCAAGAGTAACCGACACCATCAGAGAATTGTTCTTTTTGACGCCATAAAATTTCCTTTGGTAGGTATCCCTCAAAAGATGAGCGTAAAATTGCTTTTTCCATTTTGCCGTTACCACACATTTTATCTTCAGGGTTGATGCGCATAGCAACGTCCATAAAGTTTTTATCTAAAAAGGGCACACGGGCTTCAATTCCCCAAGCTGACATTGATTTGTTTGCACGAAGGCAATCAAACATATGTAATTTATCTAATTTACGGTTAAGTTCTTCATGAAACTCTTGTGCATTGGGTGCCTTATGAAAATATAAGTAGCCACCAAAAATTTCATCAGCGCCTTCTCCGGAAAGGACCATTTTAATACCCATAGCTTTGATTTTTCTAGCCATTAAGTACATTGGAGTAGAAGCGCGAATAGTTGTTACATCATAAGTTTCTAAGTGATAAATGACTTCTTTTAAGGCATCAATACCCTCTTGTTCAGTGAAAATAACACTGTGATGTATCGTGCCAATACTATTGGCAACAGTTTGAGCGGCGATAAGATCTGGTGAGCCTTCGAGACCACAAGCAAATGAATGCACTTTTGGCCACCAAGCCTCACTTAAATCGTTCTCTTCGATTCGACGAGAAGCAAATTTTTGGGTGATTGCTGAGATTAGTGACGAGTCTAAGCCACCAGATAATAAAACACCGTAAGGCACATCTGTCATTAAATGACTTTTAACCGACTCTTCTAATGCTTCACGTATTTTAGTGGTACTGGTTGTGTTGTCTTTTATAGCCGCATATTGTTGCCAGTTACGTTTGTAATACTTTTGTAGTTTACCAACGCGACTATCCAAGATATGTCCAGGAGGGAATTCACTCACTGTTTTACAAATCGGCATTAGCGCTTTCATTTCAGAGGCAACATAAAAATTACCTTCCTCATCATAACCGGTATAAAGAGGGATAATACCGATATGATCACGAGCAATCAGATAAGAGTTGTCAGTTTCGTTGTATAAAATAAAGGCAAACATACCTTGAAGTTTATCAATAAACTCGACACCAAACTCTTCATAAAGGGGTAAAATCACTTCACAGTCCGAGCCTGTTTGAAATTGATAATCAACGTTGAGCTCTTTCGCTAAAGTTTTATGATTATAAATTTCACCATTAACGGCTAATACATGCTTTTTATCTGCATTATAGAGGGGTTGAGCGCCATGCTCTGTATCAACTATAGATAAACGTTCATGCACTAAAATAGCATTTTCATTATTATAGATGCCTGACCAATCAGGACCACGGTGACGTAATAATCGAGAATATTCTAAAGCTTTAGGACGAAGTGCCTGAGCACCTGTTTTTATATCTAATATACCAAAGATTGAACACATTGAAGCGCTACTCCTTTAAGTTAAAAGTTAAGGACAAATTGTAATCAGCTAATTATTCAGCTGGGTAGACACTTTGCCAGTTTTGACGAATAAATCAATATTAAATTACCTTATTTAGCTGAAAAAAGTTATAAGCAGAGCTATTTTTTACTAAGTTGTCAGAAAGACTGATAATATTTAATACAAAGCGCGTAGTGAATATTTTAAATTTTCTTAAGCATGTCTTAAGAATTCCTCCTATGCTAACCGTAAGACACTAAATAATAATAAGACGTTTCCCATGAATAAACTTACTCATTTTTTTTATGCTAGCTTGATCATTTCAACCTTGCTGATATCTCATTTAGCTCATGCCGATAGCGATAAGGTCTTTAATGGACAAAAAGGCTTAAATCAACTGTTGGAAAAGCATAAAGGTGATGTTATCTACCTCGACTTTTGGGCTTCTTGGTGTGGTCCTTGTCGTAAATCTTTTCCTTGGATGAACGACATGCAAAACAAATATCAACAACAAGGATTTACCGTTATCAGTGTTAACTTGGATGCAGATTATGAATTAGCGCAAAACTTTTTAAAAGAGCATCCTGCTTTATTTAGTGTGATTTATGATCCTAAAGGACTAACGGCTAAAAAATACAAAGTAAAAGGTATGCCGACCAGTTATCTCATTGGTCGAGATGGACAAATTAAAAAAGCCCATACAGGTTTTTTTGCTAAAAAAATCACTTTATATGAGAATGAAATTAAACAATTGTTAACCACTAACGCCTTATCAAATTAGCATGAGCAACATAGTAATGTTTAGGAGGAGTAACAACTTATGAAAAAACAAACTATTTCGTTAATTATTGCAACTATTCTCACCTCTGGGTGTTCTAGTTTAGGTGTCGAACCTTGGGAACGCGATTTATTAGCTAAAGATGAAATGTCATTGACGTCATCTCCTGTTGATAATGCATTAGACGACCACATATATTTTAGTAAAGAAGCATCAAGTGGGGGCAAAGGTTTTGGTGGTGGAGGTTGCGGATGCAATTAAGTACGCGCACAAATCAAGATAAAAAGTCAGTGAGAAAAAATAATATTAAAGCGTTATTAACCCTTGCAACAACCGCACTTTTTAGTGGTGGAGCACAAGCTGATAGTTCTGATGAAGACAGTTGGGATTTTGATACCGCCTTTTTACTTTACAGTGAAGTGGATCGAGTTTCAGCAGGTGAAGTCATTTTAAGCGCGACAAAAACTTTTGAAGATGAAGAAATTTTAAATCTTAAATTAACCATTGATGCATTAACGGGAGCTTCAGCTAATGGTGCTGTTGCACAGCCAAACGTACAAACCTTTAGTCGGCCATCGGGTAAGGGGCAATATGATGTTTCAGCAGGGGAGACCCCACTTGATGATACTTTTCATGATACTCGCGTTCAATTAAACGCTCAATGGACTCAATCAATAGCCTCTGATTATAACGCTAGCGGTGGTGTGCATATATCAAAAGAATATGATTACCTTTCGCTAGGGTTAAATGGCAATATTGCGATTGATTTTAATAAAAAAAATACAACTTTTTCGATTGGCGCTAGTTACTTTCAAGATACGTTTACCCCTGAAGGTGGAATAACTAAACCCTTTGCTTCGATGTTAATTGGCGACAGTAGCGCACCAAGTTGGGATGATAACTTTGGCCAAACACGTATTGGTAGTGAAGATGATAAAACAACGACAGATTTACTGTTGGGTTTTACTCAAGTGATAAACCGACAAATGATTATGCAATTTAATTATTCATACGCACTGGTTGAGGGTTACTTAATCGACCCTTTTAAAATTATTAGTGTGGTAAATTTTGGTGGCTTGGCACAAAATTATGTTTATGAAAACCGGCCTGATCAACGGATAAAGCAAAGTGCTTATATTCAGTCAATGTATCATTTTGAGACTACAGTGTTAGATCTCTCTTATCGCTATATGTGGGATGATTGGTCTATCAATTCGCATACTATTGACACTCGCTTTCGGATTCCATTGGGTGATGGTAGTTATATCCAGCCTCATTTTAGATATTATCAACAAAGTGCTGCTGACTTTTATAGACCTTTTTTAATGGAAAGTAATTTTGAATCCCAAGGCCAAAGGCTAGAATTTGCCAGTGCAGATTATCGTATTGGCGAGATGACGGCTTATACCCTAGGTTTAAAATATGGCATGCTGATTAACAAGGGGCAAGAGTTATCATTCAGACTTGAATATTACCACCAAGCACCGAAAGATGCAGGCTTTGATGCACCAGGGGTGCTGGCAAGTGAAGAACTTTACCCAACGATTAATGCGATTATAGCGCAAGTAAGCTATTCGTTTTAATTGAAGTACGTTAAAAGAGTTAAGTGTGAACACAAAAACGACAGCGAGTAAAAATAGCAAAAAAATAGAACTAAGTGCTCGAAAGGACGGTTATTGCATCAGTTTTAATGCCATGGCCAGTCCTTGCGAAGTCCTTATTGAAAGTCACTCAGCACATTAGCCAATAAGCTTGGTCTATCGATTGCCAATGAAGTTTGGCGTATAGAAGATAAATACAGCCGTTATTCTGCTTCTAGTGCTTGCAGTCAAATTAATGGTAGTGCTGGAAAATCTGTCCCGATCGATCAAGAAACCTTTCTTTTACTCAACTTTGCCGAGCAATGCTATCAACTCAGCGATGGGGTTTTTGATCTAACATCTGGCGTTTTGAGAAAAGTGTGGTCATTTGATGGTAGTGATAATATACCGACTAAAAAGCAAGTTAACACTTGTTTAACTTATATTGGCTGGCACAAAATTGTCTATGATCAATACCAAATCACCTTGACCCAGAGAATGGAATTAGATTTTGGTGGTATTGGTAAAGAATATGCTGTTGATAAGGCTATAATAATAGCAAAAGGTATAACCAAATGTCCGGTGTTGGTTAACCTAGGTGGTGATTTAGCCGCAACGTCACCACGCAATAATAATCAAACGTGGCAAGTTGGTATTGAGTATCCAGGACTGTTTGATAAGAGCACAGGTAAACATAAAACCAAAACGGTAATCGTTTCTTTATTAAAAGGGGCTTTAGCCACCAGTGGTGACGCTAATCGTTTTTTATTAAAAGAAGGTAAACGTTATAGCCACATATTAAATGGGCAAACAGGTTGGCCCATTGATAATGCTCCACATTCAATGACAGTTGTTGCACCACAATGCATTCAAGCCGGTATCTTAGCGACTTTGGCATTAATGCAAGGTAGTACGCCGAATCTTTTTTAACTGAGCAAAAAGTCAAACATTGGGCTATAAGATAAGCCTCTCATCCAAACCACACTATTTTTTTATACTTTTTAATTAATAACTAATAAAGCCAGTGTTAACCTGCAATTTACTATCTTCCTTATTCTTTTGTATTGTCTTCTCGTATTTGTTAACTTTAATTGGTTGCTGTAACTGAGGAGATAGCTTACATATTGGGTTTAAATAGGAGAGCTACTTTTTCTTTAAATAGCTTAGAAAATAATAGGAAGCATTTAGAATATGAATAAAAATTTATTAGTGACATTAGGTGCTTCATTACTGTCATTTGCTGGTGTTGTCAGTGCTTTTGAAAAAAGTGATAATTTTAATGAGGCTTATTGGTCTTTTAACGCTGAAAAAATAAAAAGTCATGTCAAAACGCTAGCCTCTGATCAGTTTGCTGGTCGAGAGCCATCAACAGTTGGTGAGCAGCTAACAACAAGTTTGTTAGTGAATGAATTTAAAAGATTAGGTTTGTCGCCAGGAAACGATGATAGTTATTTACAAGCGGTCCCTATGGTTTCTATCATTAGTACACCTCAAACGTCACTTGAAATTGCAGATATTGATTTTGAGTATCCTAAAAACTTTGTTGCTAGCTCGAGAAAAACAAAACCACATTTGAGTTTGAATGATTCAGATTTAGTTTTTGTTGGTTATGGTATCAATGCGCCAGAGTATCAATGGAACGATTATCAAGATATAGATGTTAAAGGTAAGACAGTCGTGATTTTGGTGAATGACCCGGGCTATGGCAGACAAAACTCTATTCTGTTTGAAGGTAATACCATGACGTATTACGGCCGTTGGATCTATAAATATGAAGAAGCAGCAAGACAAGGAGCTTCAGGAGCTATTATTATTCATGAAACAAAGCCTGCCAGTTATGGTTGGAATGTCATTGAAAGCAGCTGGACAGGAGCTCAATACCATTTACCCGCAAGAGAAGTTAATGAACCTGCTATTGACGTGGAAATGTGGATAAGCTACGAAAAAGCTACAGAGTTATTAAAAAAAGCAGGTCATGATTTTGAAATAGTAAAGCAGCAAGCAGCTCACCAAGGTTTTAGAGCATTCCCACTTAATTTGACGGCTTCAATTAAAGTGAAAAATGAAATTGTTGAGTCTACCTCTAATAATGTGATTGCGATGATTGAAGGGACAAAAAGTAGTGATGAACATGTTGTCTATATGGCACATTGGGATCATCTTGGCTCAACGATTGTTGATGGTAAAGAAGAAATTTATAATGGTGCTCATGACAATGCTACCGGTACTGCTGGTCTAATACATATTGCCAACGCATTTAAAACCTTGAATAAAACACCGGACCGCTCAATCACAATTATTGCGGTAACAGCTGAAGAGCAGGGCCGTTTAGGCTCTCGCTATTATGCGAATCATCCGACTATTCCTTTAAATAAAATTATTGGTTTAATCAATATGGACAGCTTAGATATTAGTGGTCTTAAAAAGGACATAACAGTTGTCGGTTTTGGTAAATCACAATTAGAAGATTATTTATCTGTTGCCGCTAAACGTCAAAATAGAAAATTAACGCCTGAACAAACTCCCGAACGTGGTTATTATTATCGCTCGGATCACTTTAGTTTAGCTAAAAAAGGTGTACCAGCATTAAAAGCAAGTGGGGGATCAATGTTGTTAAATGATAATCAAATAAAGGTCAATGAAAAGGTAAAAGCACTAATAGCAAAATGTTATCACCAAACTTGTGATGAGTACAATGATGGATGGAGCTGGAAGACTATGGTGGCTGAGTTACAGATTTTATTTGAACTGGGCTATTTATTAGGTAACCCTCAGGAAGCGTTTGAGTCTAATACTCTTCCTGAGTACCCAAACTGGCGTGAGGGTACAGAGTTTAAAAAAATAAGAGACAAGATGATGAAATAAACTTACACCTCATAACTTTTAAACCGCTTTCAAACCGCTTTTGAGCGGTTTTTTTTATTGTATAGCTCAGTTTTACTAACCTTTATTTAAGTTTTAATTTTGACTTATCGCTTTAACGGTTGGTTGTTAAAATGTATTTACTTTGTGTTATGGTACCAAAATAAAGGACTCGTGTTATAAGCATCATTTCATCTTAATTTAAATTTTATTTCAAGTTTAAGCCTATTGGTTCGAAATTTATAGGATAAAGTTTTTTCTATGGTTTTTTTATAAATGCCCAGTATTTAAAATGGTTAAAAGCCAAAATTAACCAGCACATTCTGTTATTTACTGTCTAAAATGCGCTCATAAATCCTATTGTAATTATAACTGTAATTAAATAGTATCAAGTGGCTATTTAACAATTTTGAGGGCAAAAATATGCTTTTTAATGACTCGTTTATCGCTGACTGTCCATTACGTCAGAAAATTCGTGAATTTTATCGTATCGATGAAAATGTCGCCGTAGATCACATCTTACCGGCAGCCGAAGTTAACGTCAGTGCCAGAAGTCGAGCTTGGGAAAGAGCACGAAAAATGGTTTTGAAAATTCGTCAAGACCAAGCAGGTAAAGGTGCGATAGATGCCCTATTAAACGAATATTCACTTTCTAGTGAAGAAGGTGTAGTACTGATGTGTTTAGCCGAAGCATTATTACGTGTACCTGATAAGCATACCCAAGACGTTTTAATTCGTGACAAAATTTCTCAAGGCCAATGGAGTACCCATCTGGGTAGCAGTGATTCTCTTTTCGTTAATGCCTCTTCATGGGGTTTATTGATCACAGGTTCTATGGTCGAATATGCAGATAAACGAAAACAAGAAAGCTTTAGTCTCTTGAAAAGAACAATTGGTCGCTTAGGTGAACCCGTTATTCGAAAGTCGATGAACTTTGCTATGAAAATTATGGGCCAGCAGTTTGTTATGGGTGAAACCATTGTTGCGGCAACTGAACGTGCGGCGACTAAAGAGCAACAAGGCTACGTGTATTCATACGACATGCTTGGTGAAGGTGCTCGCAATATGAATGATGCTGATCGTTATTTTAAATCTTATCAAGATGCTATAAAAACAATAGGCACTGTTGCACGTACTTCAGGTAAAAACGATCCTAGAAAAGTTCCTGGTATTTCAGTGAAACTTTCTGCTATACATCCACGCTATGAATTTACTCATAAAACACGCGTAATGGCTGAAATTGTTCCAAAACTTAAAGCCCTTTGTTTACAAGCTAAAAGCTACAATATTGGTTTGACTGTTGATGCAGAAGAGTCTGAACGATTAGATATATCCCTCGATGTTATTGAAGCGGTATTTAGTGACGATGAATTAGCCGACTGGGATGGCTTTGGTATGGCATTACAAGCTTACCAGAAACGTGCTATCTGTGTGGTTGACTGGTTACGTGATTTAACGTTGCGCGTTAACCGGAAAATGATGGTGCGCTTGGTAAAAGGCGCTTACTGGGACACTGAAATAAAAAATGCCCAAAAAGATGGGCATACTGATTTTCCCGTGTTCACTCGAAAGTCGTCTACTGATGTGTCTTATCACGCTTGTGCCAATAAATTATTAGATTATAGAGACTCTATTTATCCTCAATTTGCTACTCATAATGCCTACACAGCGGCAACTATCGTTGAGCTTGCGGGTGATGATAAAGAAGGTTTTGAATTTCAATGTTTGCATGGTATGGGCGATTCTTTATATGACCAAATTGTCAGTGATGAGGGTATTCAATGCCGTATTTACGCACCAGTGGGCCATCATGAAGACCTATTGGCATACCTAGTACGCCGCTTATTAGAAAATGGTGCTAACTCTTCTTTTGTTAATGCGATTGTTGATGAGTCAAAGCCAGTTGAGTCGTTACTTGAAGACCCAGTAGAAAAAACACAGCGTTTAAAAGATAAATATAATAAACAAATAATCAAACCTATTGCTCTTTATTATGACAAAGTTGGCGCGGGCCGAGATAATTCTAAAGGCTTAGACTTAACTGATATTAATGAAATTACTCCGTTGAAATTTTCATTAGATAGCTGGGTTACTGAACACTTACTTAATAAAAGTGATCTGCCAGAGGGTTCAAATGCGGTATTAAATCCAGCGAACCATAGCGAAATTATTGGCTTTCATCATCATCATACTAAAGATGATATGTTTGAAATGATCGAGACTGCCGAAACGGCATTCACATCTTGGTCACAAACCCCTGTATTAGAAAGAGCTGAGTTACTGTACCGTATTAGCGATATATTAGAACGTCACATGGACGAGCTTATTGCTTTGTGTATTAAAGAAGCAGGTAAAGTTGCCCAAGATGGTATTGATGAAGTTCGAGAAGCCGTTGACTTTTGTCGCTATTACGCAGCTCGCGCAATAGAACTGGCTAAAGATGAACGCCTAGAACCTCGTGGTGTGGTGTTATGTATTAGCCCTTGGAACTTTCCATTGGCGATATTTTTAGGCCAAGTTGCTGCAGCCATTGCGACGGGTAACACAGTATTAGCAAAACCAGCAGAGCAAACCAGTTTAATTGCGTTACGCGCTATTGAATTGATGAAATCTGTGGGTTTACCTGAAGGCGTAGTGCAAGCAGTTATTGCCCGTGGAAGTCAAGTGGGTAGTGTTATTGTGCCTGACAGTAGAATTCAAACAGTTATGTTTACGGGCTCTACTGAAACCGGTACAAAAATTTCGCAAACTTTAGCTGAACGTGGTGGTGATCAAGTCCCATTTATTGCTGAAACCGGTGGTCAAAATTGCATGATAGTTGACTCCACTGCCTTACCAGAACAAGTAGTCGATGATGTTATCTCTTCTGGTTTCCAATCAGCAGGTCAACGTTGTTCAGCCCTACGAGTTTTATATCTACAGGAAGATATAGCCGATAATGTTATAAATATGCTTAAAGGTGCATTAGCCGAATTACATGTGGGTAATCCGGCCAACTTAAGCACTGATATTGGACCTGTGATTGATCAAAAAGCATTAGATTCTCTTAATGCGCACACTGAATATATGAAAACTAACGGCAAGTTATTATATCAGTGCGATATTTCTGATGAAGTCTCAGACAATGAACATTTTTTCTTTGCACCTAGACTTTATGAAATTAACAATATTGATGTCTTAAAGCAGGAAGTCTTTGGTCCTTGTGTTCATATTATTCGTTTTAAAGGTAATGAAATCGAGACTGTTGTTGATAACATTAACGGTACAGGTTTTGGTTTAACCATGGGTATTCATACTCGTATTGAGCATCGTGCTTTTGATTTGGCCAAATTATCGCGTGCCGGTAATGTTTATATCAACCGCAATATGATTGGCGCTATCGTTGGCGTTCAACCCTTTGGTGGTCGTGGTCTTTCTGGTACAGGTCCAAAAGCAGGTGGACCAAATTATCTAACTCGTTTAGTTAAAGAAAAAGCTACTCCTAATGCCGAAAAATTTAATGTATTACCATCACAAGCACAAGCTTTAGTTGGCGACAAAAAATCACAAACAGAAGCTGTTTTGTTTATGACTAAGGCCAATGCAGCAGAAAAAGACTGGCGTTTAACTGAGTTAAACACCCGTATTTCTTGTGTTCGTCAGTTATTGGCAAAAATTGCTCATGTTGATATTGTCGATGATTTGGCAGACGATTTAAACTACACCCTAACGGCGGCGCGTTCACAATTAATTGATATTGAAAAACGTTTGAAAAAACCACAAGTGTTACCAGGGCCAACGGGTGAGTCTAATATTATCTACTTGGAAAACCGGGGTAATATCATTTGTTTTGCTGATCAAAAAGCTAGCTTTCACTTTTGGGTGCTTTCTATCGTAACCGCATTAGCAACCGGCAATACTGTCATTATTGTTGTTTCTGACTTGTTTTATGATGAAGCTTTAGCATTTAGAGATAAGTTTATTGCCACGGGTGCTGATAAAAATGTTTTTCAAGTAGCTAGGTTAAGTCATTTATCAACCATGCTTGCCCACCCTAAATTATCAGGAGTTGTAGTTGATAGTAATTGTGACCGCAAACATTATATCAGTGATAAATTGGCCGAGCGAGCAGGCGCAATATTACCAGTCATCAGCTCAGAATATTTTGATAATCTAATTCAACGTTTGGTAACAGAGAAAACGATTAGTATTGATACCACAGCTTCTGGTGGTAACACATCACTTATGACGTTAATAGAAGAGGATTAACGGTTTATCTAACCTTTATAAAAGCGAACATTTAAAGTGTTCGCTTTTTTTTTAGCCGTTACTATGGCACTATTGATTTAGTAATAGAATAAAGTAACGGTAAGATGAATAAAGACAAGACAAAGCCATTAGATCGTATTGACATGATCATTTTGAAAACTCTGCAACATGAAGGGCGCATATCAAATGTTGAGTTAGCTAAGAAAATTAACTTAAGTGCTAGCCCTTGTTTAGACAGAGTAAAGCGTTTAGAAAATGAAGGCTATATTAAACATTATGGTGCTTTTTTAAATGCCGCCAAATTAAACTATTCTATGACCGCATTTATTCAAGTGACAATGGCCCGAACTACAGCTGATGTATTTAAGCTTTTTAAAATAGAAGTAGTTAAAATAAAAGAGATTGTAGAGTGCCACCTTGTTGCCGGTGGTTATGATTATTTACTTAAAATACGTTTTGCTAATATGGACAATTACCGACTTGTGTTAGAAAAAGTCGGTAATTTACCTGACATCGTTCAAACACATACTTACATAGTCACTGAGCATATTAAAGAAGACAGCAGTGTGCCACTTGATTAAATATGTTTGAGTAGTTATTACGATTGATGCTTTCTGTTACCTTGCTTATTAACGAAATATTAAAAGTTAATTCACCCTTACAGCCCATCTAAAATATAGATGTAATTAGAATCAAACCCTTCATAGCCATTTTCTAACTGATGTTTATATAATCCATTGGCCAGTGTTATAATATTAGCCGTTAAAGTCGTTGTTTGTTAATGTAAATCAATGAATGAGGTTGCCCTCATAATGAGCGAGTAACGGCAAGGATATTAGTATAGCTGAGGCTATGAAGTGATCTCACTCATCGTTAAGTCAGTAACACCCTCATTAGCGATACTTTTTGTATTTAATGTCGAGTAAGGCTAGTTTCTACAGCAATTTCGCTATGAATGAATATATTTTATAGACGAAAAAAAACCCGCATTATATGCAGGTTTTTTAATGTGGCTCCCCAAATTGGACTTGAACCAATGACACACGGATTAACAGTCCGTCGCTCTACCAACTGAGCTATTGGGGAATAAAACTTTACAACAGTAACCGCCATGGCCATTACTTAAATATGGCTCCCCAAATTGGACTTGAACCAATGACACACGGATTAACAGTCCGTCGCTCTACCAACTGAGCTATTGGGGAATTGTTTATTTAAAAACTAGCTAGCGTCTCTGCTAACGGGGCGGAATATTAAAGGGGGATCGCGATCCTGTCAACAGATAAATCACAATAAATCTAATAATTTGTTCGTTTGCTTAAATAGCAGTCGTTAAGGAGGGAATATAGTCGGTTTTTGGTGGTTTTTTACTCCGAGCATAGTTTGTGGCTCTTTTATCTTTTAAAACATAGTTATCCACTAATCCTGTGGATAACACTGTGGATTAAAATGTAATAAAGTACGACATTTAGAGTAAACAAGGCTTCAAGCGTATTTGTTAAAAAAAGGTAAAATAAATAAAACCTATTGTTATCATGGCTTTATCTGTTTTTGGGTTAAATAGCTCTCAAATAGTGTGATTTTTCAACAAGTCGTATTTTTGCTGTGAATGTTTATTTTGTTCAATTGCTAAAAGATAAGTTATTGTTCGTGATTTTAACTAAATCCAACCTATTTATGGTAAAATCTGATATATGGATAGCGGCAATAACGAGTATCTTTTACAATACCTTTTTTGTGGCTCACAATCAGATTAATTTCCTAGAAGTCAAAATAATTTAATGACAAAAATAAAGACAAACAAAAAAGTCGACTTATTAATCGATCCCGTACCGAGCGTATTAAAGAAAATGACAGTTCCGATGATTTATGGAATGATTTTGTTAATGACTTTTAATTTGGTAGATACTTTTTTTGTCAGTTTACTCGGTACTGAACCACTTGCTGCCATTAGCTTTACCTTTCCTATTACTTTTACTGTATTGAGCCTAACTATTGGTCTTGGTATTGGCACATCAGCCGTTATTGCTAAATTTTTAGGCCGAGGTGAACATGAACTAGCTAAAAATTCTGCTACTGCAGCTCTGTATTTAGCCGCAATTATTGTTGGTCTGCTCTCTTTTATTGGTTATCACTTTATTGATGAGATATTTTTTTTATTAGGGGCCAGTCAAGAATTATTGCCGTTAATTCATGATTATATGGATATTTGGTTTTTTGGTAGTGTTTGTTTAATTGGACCTATGATTGGAAATTCAGTTTTACGCGCCTCTGGCGATACCAAAACGCCCAGTATTATTATGGGTAGTGCAGGGTTAATTAATGCCATATTAGACCCTATATTAATTTTTGGCTTAGGTCCTATCCCTGCAATGGGAATTAAAGGGGCCGCTATCGCTACTTTAGTTTCTTGGTTGGTAGGCTTAGTATTTGTTTTATATATACTTATTGTTAACAAAAAACTAATTCACACTAAGCTTATTTCATTAATCGATATGATTAGTGCTTGTAAAGGAATTTTACGTATTGGTCTACCTGCAGCCGGAGCCAGTATGTTAACCCCTATTGCTGCAGGTATTATGACCGCTATTGTTGCAAATTTTGGTGACTCAGCTGTCGCTGCATTTGGCGTTGGCTCCAGAATAGAATCAATTGCTTGTTTAGTTATATTGGCAATGTCTATGAGTTTACCGCCTTTTATTAGTCAAAATTTTGGTGCGGGTAATATGCAACGCGTTGAAGAAGCTTATAAAACGTCAATTAAATTCGTACTTGTATGGCAAGTGCTTATTTTTGTTATCTTGTTGTTAATCGCTCCGTTAATTGCTGAGGTATTTACTAAAGAAAAAGCGGTTGCTGACATTATTATTTTGTTTATGTGGATTTTACCCTTTGGCTATGGATTACAAGGGGTTATAATTCTAACCAATTCCTCATTTAATGCCCTTCACAAACCTATGATAGCTTTAGTACTTAGCTTTATCCGACTGTTTGTCTGTTATGTCCCTCTCGCTTATATCGGCAGTCTTCTTTATGGGCTACAGGGGCTCTTTATTGGTGCGTTATTAGGCAACCTTTTTATGGCCGTTATCTCTTATAACTTTTTTGTTAAGCAATTTTGTTATGAAAAAATTCAAGCAGGAGTTGTTTAATCATGAAAGCGATGGAGTTAAGATCAGATTATACGCCAAATGGTGACCAACCTACGGCAATAAAAAAGTTACTTGAAGGGGTTAAAGATGGTTTAGCGCATCAAACACTTTTAGGGGTTACTGGCTCTGGAAAAACATTTACTATTGCTAATGTTATTGCTGAACTGAATCGGCCAACAATGATTATGGCACCTAATAAAACCTTGGCGGCTCAATTGTACGGAGAAATGAAAGAGTTTTTCCCTAATAATGCGGTTGAGTACTTTGTTTCTTATTATGATTATTATCAGCCAGAAGCCTATGTGCCTACTACGGATACCTTTATCGAAAAAGATGCAGCTATCAACGAACATATTGAACAAATGCGTCTATCGGCTACTAAGGCGTTATTAGAGCGACGTGATGTTATTATTATTGCCTCTGTTTCTGCTATTTATGGTTTAGGTGACCCCGACTCTTATTTAAAAATGATGTTGCACCTCCGTCAAGGTGACATTATTAATCAAAGAGATATTTTAAGGCGATTAGCTGAGTTGCAATATAAGCGAAATGATACTGCTTTTACTCGTGCTACTTATCGAGTTAGAGGAGATGTTATCGATATATTTCCAGCTGAGTCAGACAAGTTTGCCTTGCGAGTAGAGCTTTTTGATGAAGAAATTGAGCGTATTAGCCAATTTGATCCGCTAACCGGTTCTGTAGAGCGAGTATTGGCAAGAGTCACGGTTTATCCTAAAACGCATTACGCAACCCCTAAAGAAAAAATTATTGCTGCCGTTGACATGATCAAACTAGAGCTCAAAGAACGCGCCAAGCAATTAAAAGATCATGGCAAATTAGTTGAAGAGCAACGTATCAGTCAACGGACTCAATTTGATATTGAAATGATGGCTGAGTTAGGTTACTGCTCAGGTATCGAAAACTACTCACGTTATCTTTCCGGACGAGAGCAGGGCGACTCACCACCGACATTATTTGATTATTTACCTGACGATGGTTTACTTATTCTTGATGAATCACATGTCACTGTTCCTCAAATAGGTGCTATGTACAAAGGTGATAGATCACGCAAAGAAAATTTAGTTGAATATGGTTTTCGACTACCATCTGCTCTAGATAATCGACCTATGAAGTTTGAAGAGTTTGAAGCGCTTTCGCCTCAAACTATTTATGTTTCAGCAACTCCGAGTAAATATGAACTCGATAAATCTGGTGATGACATTGCTGAGCAAGTTGTCCGACCTACTGGCCTGTTAGACCCTATTATTGAAGTAAGAGATGTTGAAACTCAAGTCGATGACTTACTATCAGAAATACGAAAAAGGTTGCCATTAAATGAACGAGTTATTGCCACAACATTAACCAAACGTATGGCAGAGGACTTAACTGATTACTTAGATGAGCATGGAATAAAAACACGTTATTTACATTCAGATGTTGATACGGTTGAACGTGTCGAGATTATCCGCGATTTTCGTTTAGGTAAATTTGATGTCATTGTTGGTATTAACTTATTAAGAGAAGGTTTAGATTTACCTGAGGTATCTTTAGTGGCTATTTTAGATGCAGACAAAGAAGGTTTTTTACGTTCAGAGAGATCATTAATCCAAACGATTGGACGAGCAGCAAGAAACCTTAATGGTAAAGCTATTTTATATGCAGGTCGTATTACTAAATCCATGCGAAAAGCGATAGATGAAACTGAGCGACGCCGAGAGAAACAACATCAATATAACCTTGATAATAATATCACCCCTCGAGGAGTCACCAGTAAAATCACTGATGTTATGGACGTGGGTTCATCAAGTTCGAATAAAAATCAATTAAGTGAAGTCGCAGAGGCCCAAGCTGCCTACGCCTTATTAAGCACTAGAGAAATTGATAAAAAAGTGAAGCAGTTAGAGGAAGAAATGTACAAACACGCCCAGAATTTAGAGTTTGAAGCTGCTGCTGCGATCCGAGATGATATTGCAATGCTCAGAACGCAACAACTGTCGACTTAATTAATTGTACTGCTGACTTATATCATTTAATTTCAAGCATAGAATAGTGTTTAATGATACTAGCAACAGCGTCACTCTTACAGTGGGTTAAATGACTAACTTCTTCGATGATCTTATCTTGAATATCGACTGGAAATAACATCAATTGTTCAAGATATAAATGCGCCTGAGTTTCGTTACTCTCCTTGATCATATTAGCTAATATGATGGCGTGATTTTTCCAAATTACACTCATATAGACATCCTCAATAAAAATTATCGAACTATACCAATGCAGATAAGGTAATCCCCTTTAGTGGGAATTATTTTAATTACATTGTTATTAATTAGTCTAGGACATCTGTATAGCTTGGTTATAATTATTTGCTGTATCAGATAAATTATCTACGGGTAATAGTTATATATAAATTTTTAATAATCCCTTTTATTTTTAAAATTTCAAAATATTAACGAGTTAAAATTAAGGCAACGTTAATTTTTATAATTGATATAACCCCCTACTTTCCTATCTATAATTCTTTTTCTTAGTTTTCCATCATCTGTGATTATCGCCAATACTTTATATCATTAATGATTAATAGTAAAAAGTGGTTGGACCAGTGGCTTTATTTGTTATACTCTATATCGAGTTTACTTGAAGATAATTAGATTTGGAGTTCAGTCATGCTTAGTTTTAAAGCACCAATAATGGATATAAAGTTTTTATTTGAAGATGTCTTTGGCTATTACCCTCACTATGAGAAACATCCAGAGTTTTCTGAGGCGACTCCTGATTTGGTTGATGCTATTTTACAGGAGTGTGCCAAGTTTTGTGAAAATGAATTATTACCATTAAATCAAAGTGGTGATAAAGAAGGTTGTCAGTTTGATCATGGTAAAGTTATCACTCCGACAGGCTTTAAAGAAGCTTATCAGCAGTATGTCGATGGTGGCTGGCAAAGCCTTTCTCATCCTATTGAACATGGTGGGCAAGGGCTACCACCGTCATTAGGCATGGTGAAATCAGAAATGATGGGTACAGCTAATTGGTCATGGTCTATGTATCCAGGCTTAAGCCATGGTGCAATGAATACGGTTCAATTGCATGGTAGTGATGAACAAAAAAATCTTTATCTTACCCGTTTAACTGAAGGAACTTGGACCGGCACTATGTGCCTAACTGAACCTCAATGCGGGACAGATTTAGGGCAAATTAAAACCAAAGCCTCGCCAAATGGTGACGGAACCTATGATATTACCGGCACCAAGATTTTTATTTCAGCCGGTGAACATGATTTAACTGAAAATATTATTCATATTGTACTCGCTCGCTTACCCGATGCACCAGCAGGTACTCGAGGTATTTCATTATTTATTGTGCCTAAAATTCAAGTTAATCCACAAGGTGATTTAGGTGAAGCCAATAATGTTATTTGTGGTTCTATTGAAGATAAAATGGGCATTAAAGGCTCTGCAACAGCGGTATTAAATTTTGATAATGCTAAAGGTGTTTTGATTGGTTCCGAAAATAAAGGTCTTGAATGTATGTTCACCTTTATGAACACCGCCCGTGTTGGTACCGCCCTTCAAGGACTCTGTGCTTCAGAGCTTGCTTATCAAAACTCATTGTTATACGCCAAAGAACGTCTATCTATGCGTGCTTTAACCGGTAAAAAATTCCCTGACCAAGTTGCTGACCCTATTATCGTCCACCCTGATGTTCGTAAAATGTTGATGACACAAAAAGCAATTTCAGAAGGGGGCCGCGCAATGATCTATTATACCGCCAAAATTGTTGATGAAATAGAAACAGCTAAAACAGAAGAAGACCTAAAAGAAGCGGATGACCGTTTAGGTTTTATCACGCCAATTTTAAAAGCATTTTTAACTGAACTGGGCTGTGAAAGTGCTAGTCATGGAATGCAGATATTTGGAGGCCATGGTTATATAAAAGAGTGGGGTATGGAGCAAATTGTTCGTGACGTACGTATTTCAACATTATATGAAGGGACAACCGGTATTCAAGCGCTTGATTTATTAGGTCGTAAAATTTTACTAACGCGTGGTAAATCGTTAAATAAATTTACTAAAGAAATACTAATCTTTTGTAAAGACAAAAGTATGATTTCAAGTAATGCACATAAACGTCAAATGAATAAATTTATTTGGCCATTAAGTAAAAACGTTATAAGTTGGCAGCAATATTCGCTTCGTTTAGCCTTGAAAGCGAAAAAGAATCGCGACATTGTTGGCTCTGCATCGGTTGATTATTTAATGTATTCAGGATATATCATTATGGGCTATTTTTGGGCGCAAATGGCGCAAGCTGCTTATGAAAAATTAGCGGGGGACCCAGAAAATCGCGATTTTTACCGTGCGAAAATTAAAACTGCAGAATTTTATTTTGAACGTTTGTTGCCAAGAACTCAATCTTTAGCAAAAACCATGATGGCTAATCCTAAATCGTTAATGCAATTAGATGAAGAATTATTATCGTTTTTATAAAATAACAAATTAATATCTGTTTTTGTTATAAAAAGCCACAATTAATCAGATGATTAACGGTGGCTTTTTTAAATATATTTTTAAAAACTAATAATTCCTTGATGTAAGTGTCAGGTCTGAGACAATAAGGAACTTGCTACAAAAAGTCTGAACCATCATTGTCTAAAAAAAGCCCTAGATTGCCGATCGTAGTTTAATAAGTCTTACTTGGCCTATTTTTGTTGATTTGTTATTTATTTTTATGATCAATGTAACCGACGCCTTATTATTGAGCCAAATTTCAAATAATGCGGCTGTTGGTGCAATGTTGCCAATACTCGGTATAGGGTTTGCACTTTATAGCACTATTTAACAAGCCGGAAGTAGCATTGCTACTCAATAATTAGGTGCGAAAGACAATAATAAAGTTGCTGGGACTTATGGTGTATTGAGTCTTCTGATTTTATTTTCAGGATTTTTATGTCGGTGACTTTTGTCTCAGGTGCTGAGATATTTCCAGCTTTGTTAGGTTTAACCGGCGAATTATCGTCGTTTTCACAACTCTACTTAACTACCTTGGGTATGGTGACTTGGTTTTTGGCATTAAGATTTTCAACAACAGCTATACTAGCCTCACAAGGTAAAACTAATTGGAATATGTTTTCAACAGCAATAATGTTGGTAGTTAATGTTATCTTTAATTATATCCTTATTGATGGAAAATTTGGTGCACCTGCTTTGGGAGTTAAAGGTATTGCAACTGCTTCAGTGATCGCGTGGTCATCAAGCTTGCTTTTTAGTTTATCAGTTATTTTTTGCCATTTTAAAATCAAAATATACTTCCCTAATCATTTTCAAACCCTAAAGAATTATTGCCGACCTATTCTTAAAATAGCAATACCATCAATTGTTGAGCCATTATCATGACAGTTGAGCCAACTTTTAATGACGACTATGGTAGTTACGATGGGGACATTGTCTTTAGCTACTCGAATTTATCATTTTAATTTATTGTTTATTCGTATTTTATACAGTTTTGCTATTAGTAGTGGCGTTCAAATTAAACTCGCTTTTTTGATTGGAGGCAATCGCTTTGATGATGCCCAGAATGAGCTACTCAAAG
>CAWVSL010000006.1:0-109948 GCA_963933115.1 uncultured Colwellia sp. | reverse complement strand
GTTCTTTATATTCATAGGGTAGGGCGTTCTTATCGATTCCTACCAAGAGCGCCATCTTCTATTTTAATACAAACCAATAAAGAACATCTACCTTAGTAAAAAAAAGCAGACTTAGTTTTAGGCCTTATAACTCTAATATTTTATAAGAAAACATTATCTGTGAATACGTATAATGTTTTTTATTGCCAACCATAAAAAGATATCGAACCTTATGAACACTAATGCCAGAGCTCAAGTTAGCAGTGAGGAGTAAATATGGGTTCAGATCAGATTTAATATTGATAACGTATAAATAACAGACCAACGATTACTAGCCATGCTTTAATTAGCGGCTAAATTTTTAGCCATTAAATTGTTCAAATTTTAATGCCAATTCTGATGCTATTTTATTTTCACCTTTAGTTCTTAATACTTCGATTATACATTCTATGGTACATAACCCGCCTTTAGGTTGATTGGCCCTAAGTTTGTATAAAGAATCATTTGGAGTATTCAGCGTAAATTGTGGCGCACTTTTTAAATAAGCGCTTTGATTGAAAATTTTTTGTGATTCCTGCCACGTGGCATCAATAATAATGATATTTTCATATTCTTGAATGATTGCCGATGATGATTCTCCTTTGGAATATAATAATAACGCCTGATTATTTTCTATTAGTTTAGTAAGGCCTTTATTAGGGTTTACTCTATCCCAAAGTATACGTTCAACCATTTCATTAGAATCGTCTATAGCAAGAGAGCCTGTATTGGTTACCCTATTTAATTCACGTTCATGTGTAAGTAAAAATATTTTCATTTCTTTATATATTGTTTCGCTTTAAGTTCTTAGGTGTATTTTATACCACTAATCTTTCCAATAAAAACAGGAAATTTGCCATAAAGTTCTTGGTGTACTTTTAGCTGCGTTAAATGCATAAGTCTGTCAATATTTAGGAAACTTGTTACAATGCTCTTTTTGATTTTAGGTAAACCATGAATAACAGTAATGATCCGCTACACGGCGTGAAACTTGAACAGATCCTGACCGAACTGGAGAAGAAAATTGGTTGGGATAAAATGGGTGAGTTACTTAATATTCGTTGTTTCACCAATAAACCCCGTCTTAAATCGAGTTTGAAATTTCTGCGTACAACCCCTTGGGCGCGAAGTAGAGTTGAAATTTTATACTTAAAAACATTTTGCAGTAAACATAAAGAAACGGGGAAGTTAATCAGGGGGATACTCGCCCAGAATAAAGCCTTAGCAGAAACAACTTCCACCAAGCCCGCTCCCTTTGTATGGCCAACACCGAAAAATAAGTAGATTTATGGCACAAAGCGCTCTTGATTTCAGCTTTGAAAATAAAATTGTAAGGGCAGTAACTGCCACCTTCGAGACATTAGCTTTCAAAGACACACAACATTTTGGATTAGGTTTTGTATCGATAACACCCTAAAACTTTTGGGGAACGAAAAAACAAACTGTTTTAATTCCTAGTTAATTACTTTTATGTGTTTAGCCGATTCCTATTGTTTACTGTTTGTTAGAGTATTCAATTAAGACTCAGCCACTAACGTATAAAAATATTAATTATAGGGAAACACAACCTATAGTAGTTGTGTTTCCCTAAAGAGATATCCTTTATAAATAAACAGACCGAGTAACGACACTAATTCCAATAATGTTTTGCAATACGATTAAAACTCCACCGTTAAGAGCTCAACCGAATCACTAAAGGTCAGGGTTTGTAGTTTACCTTTACCTTCAATGTTAATGGTGTTGACTTGAGAGGGCCATAAATCACGAAGGGCATTGTGGCGTACGGTCAGGTTTTGTAGTTCTATCGTTTGTGCGGTTTCCTGATACACCCAAAAATGCTTTCCATCAAGTTCGTGGCCAACTAAGGTCAGTGGTAAAATTTCGCCTACTTGATTGTGCATGGCGAAACGTTGCTTAACGTATGTGCTGAATTGTTGTTGGGTGGCAGCTGAGTCGATTATATCGGCGTCCTTGCCAAAAATTTTACGCACCGCATGTTCCGCATCATGGATGTTGAAGCGATGCATTACCTCAATGTTTAAGGTCTTTGCATTAAAAAATACGGTACTAATAGCTATTTTTTGCTGATGGGCGTGAACCATAAAGCTAAAAAACATAGCGCTCGTTACTATGATGGCTAACGAACGGACTAAGAGACGTAAAGCAAACTTAAACATTTTTAACCGTCCTTCTCAGGTGCTTCAGTTTCATCATCATCCTCAGTTTTTAACTCTGTTTTGATATCCTGCATGATGTCACGAGATACTTTCTTGGTACTTTTTTTCTTTTTATACGCCTCTATGCGCGAAGGAATAATTTTACGGGGGTAGTGATTGTTGTGCACATTTACATCGGCAGTTTCCCAGCGGGGGTCAATACTAACACTGGCCAGAACCTTATTCTTATCGGTGATAATCAGTCTTTTCACTGCCTTAGGGCTTCTGCGCCAAATCTCAGCCGGGATGTATTGGGTTTCGGTACTGCCATCCTCAAAACTTAAGTCAAGGATGATCGGCATGACTAAACCACCCTTGTTAGAAAATTCGAGAACATAGTAGTTTTTGTCCTCTTTAATGGCACGTTCAAGAGTTGTACGTTCCCAGGGTTTGAGTTTTTTAAGAAACTTCTGGTATTTATTGCGCTCTTTATTGGTCACCGTGAAGCGATCGTTCTCGTCATAAAAGTCAGTAATATCAGGAAAACGCTCAACCCAAAGTTTGTTGCCTTCAGCTTTATTACGCTCGTCGGTTAAGGACATCGGTTTGTTCAGCTCTTCCTGGCGTTGGCGGCTAAAGTCAATATCTGGATCTTTTGTATCCAGGCGAAGCTTGTAAATAGTATCCAGGGAGATATCTACATGGTCTGTAGTGTAAAACCAGCCACGCCAGAACCAATCAAGATCCACACCACTGGCTTCTTCCATTGTACGGAAGAAATCTGAAGGTGTAGGGCGTTTGTATTTCCAGCGCAGAGCGTATTCTTTAAAAGCAAAATCAAATAATTCACGACCTAAGATGGTCTCCCGCAAGATATTTAGCGCTACCGCAGGTTTAGTATAACCATTGGGGCCCAATTTCAGCACACTATCAGACTGAGTCATGATAGGCACCTGCACACTGCCTTTCATATAACCGACAATATCTCGGGGTTCAACACCCCAGGGAACAGTTGGATCCCATTCGCGGCCAGCAATGCCATCTAAAAAGCTGTTTAAGCCTTCATCCATCCAAGTCCACTGTCGTTCGTCAGAATTGACAATCATCGGGAAATAGATATGGCCCACTTCGTGGATCACTACGCCGATCAAGAAACGCTTTTCTGCCTGGGAATAGGTACGACTACCATCATCCTGAAGCTCAGTCCGCGGGCCATTAAAGGTGATCATCGGATATTCCATGCCTCCAACCGGCCCATTTACCGATTGGGCGACCGGGTAGGGATAGTCAAATGAGAAACGAGAATACACTTCTAAGGTTTGGATAATCGCTTCAGTAGAGTACTTCTTCCATAAATCGCCACCTTCTTTTGGATAAAACGACATCGCCATCACCAATGGCTGATCGTTGCCACCTTGTTGATGGCCTCGGGCATCCCACAGAAATTTGCGCGACGATGCCCAGGCAAAATCTCGCACATTTTCAGCTGAAAATTTCCAAGTCTTTTGCTTATCTGTGCCTGCTTTTTCGTTTTCCAGAGCTTCTTGTTCAGTCACGACAAACACAATACGTTTGGCGTTCTGTGCTTCTTTGAGACGCTTACGCTGCGTTGTACTTAAGACTTGTTTTGGATTTTGTAAGGCCCCTGTAGAGCTGACAATATGATCGGCAGGCACCGTGAGTTCTACCTCATAATCACCAAATTCCAGAGTAAACTCACCACGACCAATAAATTCTTTGTTGGTCCAGGCTTCATAGTCAGTGTAGGAATGTAAACGAGGAAACCATTGTGCTAAGAGGAAAATATCATTACCCCCTTCTCGTTCATCATCGGGAAAGTGTTCATAACCTGAACGAGCGGACACGGCATCTTCTTCGACAATATTAAAGGCAAAGTCGATTGTAAATGTGGTCGTTTTACCTGGTTTTAATGGTATCGGAAGATCAATACGCATGTTGGTACCAACAATAACATGCTTAAGGGCCTTGCCCGATTTATTACTAATATTTTTGATCTCATAGCCGAGCTTGTTGTCGTCGACAAATTGCTGACGACGTAGGTGATCTAGACTAAGCCGTGCTGGTTTATTCATAGAACCGGCACGGGCTGCAGGCGCACGATCACCAAGCCCACCAAAATTACTGGACATAGCAGCCATAGAATCGTTTCTGAATATATTTTGATCCAGTTGCAGCCACAAATATTTAAGTGTATCCGGTGAATTATTTTTATAGGTGATGGTTTCAGTGGCTTCAATGCGACGTTTATGTTCGTCTAATCGAGCTTTTATTTGATAATCCACTTGTTGCTGCCAGTATTGATGGCCTGGCTCACCCGCCGCATTTCGATAAACATTTGGGGTGGGGAGAACTTCGTCTAGTTGGCGAAACTTATCTTCAAAATCACCTTTACTTTGCTTAATGGCTGCGTTTGTTGAGGCAATTGAGAGTAGCAATAGCATTACCGTCATAATTATTTTATTTAACATATTTCACCTGAATTCAGTTGTTTTTTTATTTAAGCGCTTGCAGTCTTTTTACTTAGATCATTTTTGCGATGGATATTTGATCAAAAAATACTTGTTATACTATTATTAAACCAGCCGTTGATAATTTTCCTTTTAGCTCTTGCATCGAACAATCGTAATCTCAATACATAACTCAAGCATTAGAAGAAGCGACCAAAACGCTCATCGCAAAACTCGAGTGTAACGCCATTGAAGTAAAATACTGAGTCATGCATGACTACAATTTTACTGCATCATAAAAGTCACTATTAAGTGATGCTAATGAAATAAGTTTTGAGGACTTATAGGCATTTACTGAGTTAATGTTTCTTGTGGGCATTTTTGATTTGATGTGAAGAGTGGCAACCACTTCTGCTTGGCTCATGCCAATGGTAAATCCATAAGCTTCACCATGCTCAATGACTTCATGTATCGAACTAATCCATACAAATAAAACAAATAACGGTAATAAAGGCACTATCACTAACATATAAATCTTAGATTTAGTTATTATCCTTTAACCATGAGGCTAAGCTTTACCTTATAACCACCTATCTATGAAAACTTCACAGTAATATCCGTTCCATAATGTTGATTAATTTTCACTTGATATTCAACAATTTAGAAAGACTAAATTATACAAAGCTATTGTACGCCTGGATATTAATGACTGATCTCATTATTATGAAGACAAGATACTCTATCATTACCATTATTTTCAATTAGTTAAATGTAAGTTTTTGTGTCTTCTGATTATTACTAATACTTCTCAGTAATATGACTCTAATCATTTATTAGAAAAAATAGAGGAAGAACTTGTGAGTTAATTTTCGCTATGCGCACTTTGTTAACCTTTCGCGCTAACTAAAAAAAACAAGTTAAGTGATGATGGTATCGTCACTATTACCTTAATAAAAATACGTCGCCCAAAAACTGCTTTTGGTGACGATATTATGGATGTGACATAACGATTAAGTAGTACCAAAAGTAGTATTGTTAATAGGATAAATTAATAGGTTGTTGTTATTTTTAGGATAGGCGCTTTAATCGATTACTGCTGAGAGCGCCATCTTCTATTTTCATACAAACCAATAAAACTTTACCCTGTAAAAACTAGTTAAGGCATTACTACGCTTACTATTTTAATCAGTTTTATGAACTACACTGATAACTGGTTTATTAGATGATAAGGATATCGAATAATGGTCAAGGTTAGTAGTGAGATGGAATACCAGATAATGAAAGAATTCCTATGGCGATTAGAGGCAGTTACCAATGACGCTGCAGAGATAGAGAACATCTCTTTCTTGTTAAAATCTGCAATAGGTCATGTTAACGACAACGCAGGACATCAAAACAGTTTATATTGGATTGGTGATGTTGGTAACTAGTGTCAGTGGCGCTTTACTCTTATTTATATTGGTAGGTAATAAGGTCAAGGATGATGTATGTATAAAATAATATTAATCTTAGTTGTACTGTTTAGTATTTCAGCTACAGCCGAAAATATTAAGTATAAACGTAATCACATCGATAATATGAACATGCATTTCAAATGTCTTTTTCTCGCTGAAAAAGCGGGCCTCAATGACAGCCGTATAGATGTGCATATTAAGTATGGTTTTGATTATGGTGCTCTAGTTTTGGATAAACTTAGTAATGAAGTTAAGGGGTCGCATAAGGATGTCTATGACTATTTTGATTCTATAAGTGATTATCAAAGAGGCTTTGTTAGCGGATTTGTTAGTAGTGGTAGGTATGGAAAGAGTGTTTTAAATGAGGTTTATCTTAATACCTGTCAAGAGGATGAATTACTATTTTCTTCAAAGGGTAAGTAAGTTACATACCCTTTTACTTGACTCAGTCGCTGCGTAAGCAACTAAGCCATTTTTAACATAAATTTAATATTACTTGGCTTTTTGCCAAGCCATACCCACAGAAAAACGATGATCAAAGCCTTTCCAGGGTTTAGGGGTTTTCCCATCAATCGCTTTTTGGTTAGAATCAGCTGATAAATTAAGGTAGCTACATTTTTCTATTTGTTGTTTTAAGTAACAATCCATCATGGCAAGGGTAAAATGTTTATTGGTGTTGTTCAGTACTGCACTGTCCCATGCCCCCTCATAATAGTGACCCAAATCCAATTCATTCGTTTTAGCTAAAAGTGGTGCAGGGTGCTTGGCAATGTTATGTCGTGCATTTTGATAGGTTAATAAGTATTTATTGTTTGTGCCTGTTTTTTCGTAGAGTGACTTAATACCCTCATAGCCTGAAATATCATCTAAGTCACCGGCAATATATAACATTGGGGTATCGATTGCCGCTAATGCTTCTTCATTAAAGAGCTGGTGTTGTCCCCCCCATGGAGCCATAGCGACAACAGCTTGCCATTTTGAGTCTACTTTGACGTTTTGATATTGACCGCCAGCACAACTATTAAGCAGGGCAATTATTTTTTTCAGTTGTTCGGGTTCTGTAATGCCAGTAAATGCTGACGTTGTTGTTTGCGTAAAGTTGTAACAACCCCCGATAGTATTAATGGCACCAAAACCGCCCATTGAATAGCCAATAAGTCCGGCTTTAGTGTTGTCGACAGCGGCAGAAGCAAAGTGTGATTGAGTTGTTAGGTAGTTAAGGGTGAATTGTTGGTCACGTGAGCGATTTAACAAGGTACTGAAAAAACCTGAGGCTGGATTCACCTTAACATCAACGTCAGCATTCGTTGAGTCGGTGTGATCAATGGCGGCAACAATATAGCCATGTGAAGCTAAGTGCTCTGCTAAATAAAACATAATAGTGTTATAACCGGTATACCCATGAGAGATAACAACCAAGGGATACTTAGTGTCATTTGTTGAGAGTAATACAGCCGCATCCCGATAGGCATCTGCTTGCATCGAAAACTCAATACCTGTACGCGTTTCATTTTCATAGCTGGTTTTCATATTAGTGTTATCCGCATTACTGGGGTACCAAACCTCAACGGCTAATTTTCTATCCTTTGTTGTTTGTGTCGCCGCATCAAATTGGGCGGGATTGACTATCTCTAGTGTTTTAACACCGACCTTAAATTTACCATTTGTAGCCAGTTCAGGAACAACATCTGAGGGTAAAGGTGAATATAACTGCTCTGGTATTAAAGTGACCTGAGTGTTTAATGGTGTATTCTCCGCACAACCCATAAGACACACCAACATAAACACATGTAAATTCTTTTTGTTTTTAATGCGCATAATATTTCCATTGTTATTTTTTTTATATTTAAAACTCATTTGAGTATTTAAGTCCCCATTGGGCTCTAATGGTATCCATGGTTGTCATAATGGCTACCGTTTTAGCCAGTGGTAAAATGTCACTTTGGCTTTTACCTTGACGAATACATTGCATGGCATCAGCTATTTCAAAGGTAAAACTTTCATCTTCTTCAAATGGAAACGCTAGCGTTTGAACCGACTCGTTATCCATATGTAGGTGTAATGTTTGAGCGGCAAGAAAATTAGGTAATCGGATATAGCCTTTACTGCCTGAAATAATTGCTTCGGTTGGCGCGCCATCGATAAAAGAGGAGGACAACATTGCGCGTTGCTTTGGCGCATATTCCAGCAAATAAAAGGAGCTTTCATCAACATCTGTTGACCCTATTACTGCAGAGCTCTGTATCTTGGTTGGCTCTTCACCAAAAACCAAGGCTGCTAACGTTAACGGGTAAATACCTAAATCAAGCAAGGCTCCACCGGCAAGATCTTTGTTTCTTAATCGATGTTCAGGAGAAAAATCGCCAGAAATACTGAAATTGGCCTTAACCGTTTGTACTTCGCCAATCACGCCCTGTTCCAATAAAACTGTTAAGTGCTTTATTGCCGGTAAAAATCGAGTCCATACACATTCCATCATAAAGCATTGATGCTTTTGAGCTAAAACCACCAATATTTTTGCTTGTTGAGCATTAACCGTCAGCGGTTTTTCACAGAGCACGTGTTTGCCATTTTCTAGGCAAAGTTTAATATTGTCAAAATGAAAATTATGGGTGGTAGCAATATAAATAGCATCAATATCAGGGTCTGAGGCTAAAGATTCATAGTCAGTACAAACCCTTTTGACATTATATTGATTAGCGAACTCTTTGGCTCGGTTAGCTGTGCGTGACGCAACAGAAAGTAGAGAGCAATGGTCCAGTCTTTGTAGACCTTTAACAAAGAGTTGCGCAATATTTCCACAACCAATAACGCCCCAATGAATATGCTTAATATTACACCTCTGATTGTTTAATTTTTATTGAATGTATCATTAAACTTTATAAGACCTTAACTTGTAAACCATTACCGGCTTTACCAACATAAATAGACGCATGAATATTGAAACGCGAAAAATAATGTTCCTCAACCGCGCCTTTAATTTTATCAATATCTGAATGGCGGCATAAACAAACAATAGCACCACCAAAACCACCACCGGTCATTCGAACAGCACCGCTGTCACCTAATGCTTTTTGACATATTTCAACTAAACCATCGGTTTCAGGCACCGTTACTTCAAAATCATCTTTTAAAGACTGATGAGAAGCCGTCATAAGCGCTCGTAACGTTTCCATATTATTATGTTTTAACGCTTTAGTGGCTTTAATTACCCGTGAATTTTCAGTAATAACATGACGAGCACGCTTATACTCATTAACAGACATTATCGAGTGAGCGGCTGTTAATTTCTCAATTGTGGCGTCACGTAAACTCGTCACAGACATTTTTATTGCAGCTTGTTCACAGTCAATTCGGCGTTGATTGTATTCACTATCCACCAATTTTCGAGGATAATTTGAATTAACAATCACAATGGACAAATCTTTAGGAATAGCCACTGCCTCAGTTACTAAACTTTGGCAGTCAATCAGTAAGGCATAGCCTTTTTTACCGTTGGCAGACACGAGTTGATCCATAATGCCACACTGGCAATCCATAAAATCATTTTCAGCTTGTTGGCCTAATAAGGCGATCATTTCACCGGATAAATTCAATTGACACAAGTCATTAAAAACACCACCAACGGCAACTTCTAAAGCCGCTGAAGATGACAAACCACTCCCTTGGGGTACATTGCTATCAATCAGCAAGTCAACACCACAGAGTTTATGGCCTTGACGTTTAAATACAAAGGCAACAGCACGAATATAATTACCCCATTGAGAGTCTCCATGAGTAATCTCATTATTTATACTAAATTTATCTTGCTCACCGGGGTAAAGCAAAGAGTGAACAATCACTTGATTGTCATCACGTTTTCTGAAGAGTATTCTTGTTGTGAACGCTAATGCACAAGGTAAAACAAAACCGTTGTTGTAGTCGGTGAATTCGCCAATTAAATTAACGCGCCCCGGTGCTGACGACATTCCTTGAGCAGCAGCTTTATAAAGTTGCTCAAACTTTTTATTAAATTTATCATCAGGTAAATCAACTGGCATTAGTTTGCTCTTTTTTATAATGAGTGGTACTGACTGAACGGAGAATTTTAGCAGCGGTTTCAGCGGTTAAGTCTCGTTGACTCTCTGCGAGCATTTCATAACCCACCATGTGTTTTTTCACTGCTGAAGAGCGTAAAAGTGGCGGGTAAAAGTGCGCATGTAAACGCCAATGGCTATTGTCATCGCCGTTGTTTGGCGCATTATGCCAGCCCATGGAATAAGGAAAACTACAATCAAAAACATTATCGTAACGTATAGTGAGTTCCTGTAATATTTGAGCTAAGCTGTTTTTTTGCTCATCATTTAATTGACCAAAATGTTGAATGTTATCTTTAGCAATTAACAAGGTTTCAAAAGGCCAAGCCGCCCAAAAGGGCACAACGACTAACCAATGGTCATTTTCAATAACAATACGGTCTTGGTGTGAAACTTCATGTTCAACGTAATCAGCTAATAACGATTTGCCTTGTTTATCTTGATAGGCAAGTTGCTGTTGATTTTCTTTTTCTATTTCAGTTGATAAGTGTTGATGTGCCCAAATTTGTCCATGAGGATGAGGCTGTGAGCACCCCATTATCGCGCCTTTATTTTCGAATATATTAACGCAAGCATATTTTGTTGAAAGTTCAACATAACTTGATTGCCAAGTGTTAACGACGGATTTAATTTCATCAACAGTTAACTCGGGTAGTGACTTATTATGCTCAGGAGAAAAGCACACTACGCGGCATTCGCCATGGGCGACTATGGTTTCAAATAAAGGGTGTTGTTCATTTTTTACCTGAATGGGATCAATAGGCTCCTCAGTCAAGGCACCAAAGTCATTGATAAAGACATAAGTATCAAGGTAATGAGGTGTCACCACATTATTCGCTCGATTATTACCTGGGCATAATGGACAGTTTTCATCATAGCTTGGTAAGTCAGCTACCGACTCAACTTCAGTAGCGCCTAACCAAGGACGATTATTTCTATGAGGAGAGACTAAGACCCAGTCCCCCGTCAATGGATTTTTTCGTCGATGAGTAAATTCCAAGTTATTCATAATATTAATCCATACTATTGGGTTATTTCAACCGTCTTGTATTGTCTTCTTTATTTTTGATATAAAGATTTAATGAGATATGTGTCAACTTTATGATAAAAAATATAGAGATACAAGGGAATGAATACCATAAACGCTTTGTTATTTATCAAAAATTGTGGGGGATTTAAGAGCTACAATTCATACGCTGTTTGGATTTTTTGACTCTGTTTTTGATGTTAAAATGAAGACTATCGTTTAAGCGACTTTTACCGACTTAGGTGCTTTTTTGGCAATAATTGATGGATGACGATTAATATAGTGTGTTATTTCTTTGATTTCTTGTGTCGTTAAATATAAACCACGCTTTGTTCGTCGCCAAATAATATCATTTATATTAATAGCCCATTCATGTTCAATTAAAAAGTTAATTTCTTGCTCAAATAAATCAGCACCATACGAGCTGCCGAGTGCTGCCATGTGAGTTGAATTCTTGAGCAGTAAAAATATACGTGTGCCATAACTCCGAATAAATCTTGTTCGTAACTTTTCTGGTAGCCAGGGGTATTGATTTTCAACCTCCTCAGTAAACACTTTAATGTCAT
Organism: uncultured Colwellia sp.; assembly: GCA_963933115.1. Lineage (GTDB taxonomy): Bacteria > Pseudomonadota > Gammaproteobacteria > Enterobacterales > Alteromonadaceae > JALJPB01. The sequence continues at coordinate 98,183 of CAWVSL010000006.1, read as the reverse complement.
CGAAGTTACCACCAGGGATGGGGCTTTTTGCTGTCCATTGAGGACCAATAGTTTTGAAATAGGGGATAAGTTTGTCTACCGCTGCTTCGGATAATTTTCTATAGGTTGTTATTTTTCCACCAAAGATAGATAAAATTGGTGCTTTGTCGTTGATGTCTTCTAACGCTAAGGTGTAATCGCGAGTGACTGATTGTGCATCAACAGACTCATCATCTAATAAAGGTCTTACGCCAGAATAAGTGGTGACAATATCATCTCGAGAAATTTTATTTTTGAAATACTCATTAGTAATTGTGAGTAAATATTGAATTTCTTCTTCCGATATTTTTACTTCTGAAGGCTCGCCAGTATACTCCACATCTGTTGTCCCTATTAAAGAAAAATCGTCCTCAAAGGGGATTACAAAAATAATACGCTGGTCAATATTTTGTAGCATATAAGCTTCAGGATCGTCATGGATACGAGGAACAACAATATGACTACCTTTGATCAAGCGTACATTTTGAGGTGACTTAAGGGCCATTGCTTGTGAAAATAACTGTGCAACCCATGGGCCTGATGCGTTGACGACACTTTTAGATTTTACGGTATATGTTTCACCCGTTAAGTTGTTTTCTAAAGTAATTAACCAGATATCATTTTGGCGTATTGCTTTAATACATTGAGTTTGCGTTTTAATTGTAGCGCCTTTTTCTTGAGCTGCTACAGCATTTAAAACCACTAATCTTGCATCATCAACCCAGCCATCTGAATATTCAAACCCTTTCGTTATATTATTAACAAGTGGGCAATTTTTAGAGAACTTAACAGCATTTGAGGTTGGCAAAGTCACACGCTTGGCTAAATGGTCATATAGGAATAATCCAGCTCTGATCAGCCAGTATGGTCTAAGGTGTCTCTGATGGGGTAAGCGAAAAGTGAGGGGGGTAATAATATGAGGCGCATTCCTCAATAAAATTTCGCGTTCACCCAGTGCTTGCCGCACTAATTTAAATTGATAATGCTCTAAGTAACGTAAGCCACCATGAATTAATTTACTACTATTTGATGAAGTTGCTGAAGCTAAATCGTTTTGTTCGCATAAGAGAACCTTAAGCCCTCTACCGGCGGCATCTGCTGCGGTTCCGGTACCATTGATCCCTCCGCCAACGACAACAACATCAAATAACTCATCGATTAGATTCATTTTTTAACCCGCCACTATAATTAGTATGATAAATATTATGTTCGTTATTGTTATTATAATGTTCGTTTAGGTTCGTTTCAAGGTTTTGATGTTCTTTATATATGAGTTAGTTTATTTTTAGGATGGCAAAAATTGAGCTAGCTTATTGTTATTTAGTAGCTTTTAATCAATTTATTTAATTAAAGAGAAGGTGAGAAAGTTGAACTTTATCTAATAACTAAATGATATGAGTTGAGATTTCATTAGTTAAAAGCATCTTTTGAATTTTTGCTGGCGGGTTCTGGTCGGTAAATAAATGGTTGATTTGTGTGATATTGCCTTGCTTTATCATCGCACTTCTACCAAATTTTGAGTGATCTGCGGCTAACAATACATTGGTTGAATTATTAATGATGGTTTGAGCGACCCGAACTTCTCTAAAGTCAAAATCGAGTAAAGAGCCATCGTTACTTATGCCACTAATACCAATAATGCCAAAGTCCATTTGGAATTGATTCATAAAGTCACAAGTGGCTTCACCAATAATTCCTCCATCTCTGTGTCTAACTTCGCCAGCGGCAATAATAACGCTAAAGTCTTCTTTAGCCGCAAGAATAGTTGCGACATGAATATTATTGGTCACTATATTTAAGCCTTTATGCTTTAGTAACGCCCGAGCAATGGTTTCGGTGGTTGTACCTATATTAATAAATAATGAGGCACCATTAGGGATCATTTTTACTAATTCATTAGCGATTTGTTCTTTTGCGTATAGGTTTAAAATTTTACGTGACTGATAGGAGCTGTTTTCTGTGGTTGACGTACTTTTTGCACCACCATGATGGCGAATAATAACGTCAGCATCAGCAAGTAAATTCAGATCTCTGCGAATAGTTTGTGGTGTTACATTAAAGACTTGTACTAATTCATCAATCGTAACAAACCCTTTTTCATGCACTAATTCAACAAGTTCTGTTTGGCGTTGGTTCAGTGCCATTCTTATTACCTCAACTAATTTTAATGTCGAAATTAAATTATCCCATAAGTGATCACCTTAAAAAAGAACTTATTACTAAGTGAATGTTCAACAGTGAAGGAAGCTATTGCCAACAGTATCAATCCTGTGCATTATTGTTTTAGTCATCAATTAAATAAATAATAAAAAATGTCTACATATATATTAGCTATTGATCAAGGTACCACAAGCACTCGAGCCATTTTGTTTACCAAACAAGGTAAAATACACGCGATAGAGCAGCAAGAGTTTGAACAACATTTTCCCCAAGATGGCTGGGTTGAACATAACCCTAATGATATATGGCAAAGTGTAAGTTCGACTTGTAAGAGGGTATTAGCCAATAATAATATTGAGGCAGCAGACATTATTGGTATAGGTGTTACTAATCAACGTGAAACTACACTAGTTTGGGATAAGGATACGGGCGAAGTTATTTATAATGCCATTGTTTGGCAAGACCGAAGAACGTCAGCCTATTGTGAATCGATTAAATCCCCTAGTATAGAAGCGCTTATTAACGATAAAACAGGTTTACTATTAGATCCCTATTTCTCAGCGACTAAAATTCATTGGATACTTGAAAATGTCGAAGGAGCAAAAGAAAAAGCGGGCAAAGGGCAGTTAGCTTTTGGTACCGTTGACAGCTTTTTATTGTGGCAGCTAACCGGTGGCAAAAACCATCGTACTGATGCAACCAATGCTTCTCGCACCATGATTTTTAATATCCATACCCAAGAGTGGGACCAAGAATTACTCGATTTATTTGGTATCCCCGTATCTATGCTACCTGAGGTTATGGACTGTTCCGCTGATTTTGGTAAAACAAACACCTCATTATTCACGCGTGAAATTCCTATTTTAGCTATGGCGGGTGATCAACAAGCCGCGTTATTTGGCCAAGCATGTTTTGATGAAGGGATGGCAAAGAGTACCTACGGTACGGGCTGCTTTTTAATGTTAAATACAGGGAATAAAGCGTTAAAGTCAAAAAATAAATTACTCACTACCGTAGCTTATCGCTTAAACGGTAAACCAACCTATGCTATTGAGGGCAGTATTTTTATGGCGGGGGCGACTATTCAATGGATTCGTGATGGTTTAAAATTAATTAACAGTGCAAGCGAAACAGAAGCTATTGCTGAAGATATGCCACTGGATCATGGCGTGTTTCTTGTGCCTGCATTTACTGGATTAGGAGCCCCTTATTGGGATTCCAATGCCAGAGGGGCTATATTAGGCTTAACCCGAGATTCAGGTATTAATGAAATTGTCACTGCGGCCTTACAATCGGTAGGTTATCAAACAAAAGATTTACAAAAAGCGATGGAGAGTGACGGCCTAAGGCCAACAATAATTCGTGTTGATGGCGGTATGGCTGTCAATAATTGGTTGTTGAGTTTTCTGGCAAATATTTTAGGGGCAACAGTAGACCGACCTAAAATTATTGAAACAACCGCATTAGGGGTAGCTTATTTAGCCGGTCTGCAAGCGGGTATTTATAGCTCAACAAACGAGCTAGCTGAGATGTGGCATTGTGAGCAACGATTCACTGCAAAAATAGATGATAAGCAAAGAAATACACTGTATGAAAAATGGTTAGCTGCGGTAAAAAAAGTACAAAGTTAACAACAAAATAAAGGGGGTATTTATTAGATATGGTTATTAGCCTCCTGTTAGGCAATACTCGCTTGATGGATACAACGCAATAAAGCGATAAGGTTGTACTATAAAATCTAAGTGTTTTACCAAAATCACAGTTAGTTACGATTGTATAAAGTAAAAAGCCATTCATTTGAATGGCTTTTTTTTATGGTCACAATAAGAATTATGTCGCTATTGTGTCTTGCTTACTAAACGCTAAACTCGCTTTGTTTTTAAAGACAAAGCGATTGATAAATAACGCAAAAGAAACACAAGAAATTAAGGTGACAAACATTAAATGAATGTAATGTAAGCCAAATGGAGCATGAAAAGGTGAGAACTCAAAGGAGAGTGAACCATAAAGTAATACACCAAAAAATACTGCGGCGATACCGGCGTTAGCATGGACGCCTTTAAACAGTAAACCAACAATAAAAATTGACAGTATGGGCATACTAAACAACCCCCACAACTGTTGTAGTAAGTTAATAATACTATCGGCTTGCTGGTATACAGGCACTAACGCCAAGGAAATAATGGTTAACGCAACGGTTATCCATGCACTTAGTTTAGGTACGTTGATGTCTTTATTAATATAAGGTTCATGAATATCACAGACATAAAGAGCGGTTGCTGAATTTAAATTACTATTATAGGTTGAGAGAACAGCTGCAGCCATTGCCGCTGCAAAAACACCAGAGAGCCATGCGGGAAGTAAGTCGCCAACAATTTGTCCATAGGCGGTATCACCTATATCGCCATAAAGTTTAAAAGAAACGATACCTGGAATAACAATAATGGCAGGAACAATAATAATTCGAATAATGACCGCAGCAAATACACCTTTTTGAGCTTCCTTAAGACTAGGCGCTGCCATTGCTCGTTGTGTAATGACTTGGTTAGTGCCCCAGTAAAACATTTGAATAAAGATCATTCCGGTAAGTAAGGTATGCCAAGGGATTGGTGAGTCGTTATCACCAATAAGTGTCAATCTTTCCTCTGGAATACCTGAAAAATCATAATCTATGGCATTTAAAGCTAAGAACAAAACAACTAATGCCATCCCTAAAAGTAAGACACCAGAATAAGTATCAGAGACGGCAACTGCTCTTAATCCACCAAATATAGCGTACATTGCCCCTAAAACAGCAAAGGCGGTAGCGATATACATCAAGGGAATATCAACTTTAAACATGGTTTGCATGAACAACGAACCAGAATAAATAACCGCAGGGCAAAATATTAAGGCGCTACTCAGGAAAAACATAGCGCCGATAACCGCACGGATATGTTTGTTATTATAACGCTTCTCTAACAGTTCGGTGGTTGTGGTGCAGTTGTATTTATAATAAACAGGAAGGAAAACTTTCGCGAGCATAATTAAACCAATCACCGCGGCAAATTCCCACCAGGCTAGCAAGGCCATTTGTGTGCCGTTCGAGCCGACTAACTGATCGGTACTTAAATTAGTGAGTGTTATTGAACCGGCGACAAAGTACCAAGCCAAGCCTCCACCCGCTAAAAAGTATTCTTTATTTTGCTGATCTTTACCTTTTCCTCGGCCGTGCCCTCTACATTTTAAATAGGTTAAAAATGCAATTAGCCCAGTGATCGATAAAAAAACTGCTATTTGAATATTCACGGATTCTCCTTGTTAAACCTATACTGGTAAATTAAAGTCGATAAGTTGTTATTAGTTATTAAGTTTAATAATGGCAACATCATAAGGAGCCATAGTGGCTTGTCCTAATAGATATGAACCAATACTATTCGCTGGGAATGTTTGCGCATGCCCTGCATAATTAAAGATATAAGCGAGATTGCCACGATAGACAATCCGCATGTCTTTGGGTAATTGGATAGTGTCAATATCAAGCTCACCCGCTAAGTGAGCAAATAATTCAATCAAAAAATCGTCACAAGTCAGCGTAGCGATATAACTGGTATTGCCATAACGCACAACAGCTGGCGATTTATCATGGTAGTGAGCATCAACAATTACCTCTTTAGTTATTGCTAACTCTTCCCGCCAACATCGGCTTTCAAAAGTACGCCCTTTGTAACTCAACTGTTCACTGCAGTCAGGGCGTATTGTTTCGGTAGAAAGTACCTTTATTGGTAGCAAGGTTTGTAGTTTGCCAGGTGGCAAGTTAGGCGCTAAAGAAAGTTCATCTGTTTTTCCGCCAGAACGTGGGCCAAAGACCATATGTGCCTTAGTGTTTTGGCATTTAGTAATAAAGGCGTCATCAACAATTGGTAAACAGGGAGCGACAATTAAGTCGTATTGGTTAAAATCATGGTCAGTAGAGATAAAGTCGACCACTAGGCCTAACTGGCGAAGCGCCGAGTAATAAGCGAATTCTGTTTGCTGATGATTATAGCTATCTCCTTGACGTTCTATTTCACTAACCCACTGGTTTGTTGTCCCTGATATTATCGCGACCCTAGTGTTAACTTCATCCTCAATAGAAAAGTTAACGGCTTGCAACTCATTACGCATCTGTTCTATTTCATCCCATGCGGCTGATTTTGAATTGTCGTTACGCTTAACGCCTGCATGCATCTGCTCTTGAGCAAATGGTGCTTGGCGCCAACGAAAATAACAAACACAATCTGCACCGTGAGCAAACGCTTGCCAAGACCATAAACGAACCATGCCTTTTTCTGGTCTCGGGTTATGGTGTGCCCAGTTAACGGGCCCGGGTTGTTGCTCCATAATCCAAAAATTACTTTTACTAACACCACGGCTTTGATCAAAGTCGTAACTGGCAAAGTCAGGGTGGCCGGTGCGCATGTAAGGTTTGAATTCTTTAGAAGACTTATCTTTAAAGAACATGTCTGATCGACCCAAGGGATAATTATCATAACTGACAAAGTCTAAATGCTCAGCTAAGGCATAATTATCTGTCTGGGTATCCACCATAGGAATAAAGTTGTGAGTAACAAATCGATTGGGTGCATATTGTCGAATGACTTCGATCATTTTGTTATGAAACTTGATTACTTGATCTGAGCTAAAACGGCGATAAGCTAACTGGTGAGCCGGATGCGTTTCGGTTACCGCTAAAATAGGGAGTTCAATTTGATCAAATCGCTGGTACTCCATCGACCAAAAAACAGTACCCCAATCGGCATTGAGCTTTTCAATGGTTTTATAGCGAGCTTCACACCAATCATGAAAGGCGGATTTTGCAGAGGTTGAGCCACTATGAGTGGTATCATGACAGGCTAATTCATTATCTGTTTGCCAGCCACATATCGCTGGATGCTCACCATAACGTTTAGCCAGTATTTCAGAAATTCGCATCGCTTCATCAAAGTAATTAGCACTGGAAAAGTCATAGTGGCGACGTGAGCCAAAACCACGTGTAGTACCGGTATTAATATCAACAGGTAAAATATCAGGATACTTATCGATTAACCATTTAGGTGGTGTAGCGGTAGGAGTACACATGATGACTTCTAAGCCAGCCGCTGCTAAGGTTTCAATTGCTCGGTCTAACCATCCAAAGCTATAAACGCCGTCACGGGATTCGATTCTTGACCAAGCAAATTCGCCAATCCGCACGTAACGTAAGCCAAGTTCAGACATCTCTTTGGCATCTTGTGCCCACATTGATTCCGGCCAATGCTCAGGATAGTAACAAACACCTAACATTATATTTTCACTCTTTGTCTATTATTTTCTAGAGATAACACCAATATGATAGATTGATGCAAACCTTGTTTTTTTGTTAATCAATACTTAAAATTTATCTTGCATCTTTATACTATTAATATTTAATCAATAGCAAGTAAATTAATAAACATTGATATTAAGTCCAATTGAAATAAGTATTTAGAGGAGATTTTTAGTTGAAACTGTCACGAGATATTATTGAACTCAATAGTAAAAAAACCAGCCTAATTATTGATTGTCAAAATAAAACGCCATCGATCAGTTATTATGGCAAAAAGCTTTCTCAACTAGCATCCTCACAGATGATAGCTTTATTAGCGACTCGGCAAGAAGCTAAATGCTCCGTGGTTATTGAAGCGCCAATCTCTCTTTCTCCTTTACTCGGTCAAGGCTTTACTGGGGCGCCGGGACTTGAAGTGCTAAATAGTGAATTTGCTTGGTCTACAGGGGCTGAATTACAGTCGGTTTCTCAAGTTGAGAACAATAAAGTCACCTTTGAAAGTCTCGACACTCTTCGCCAAATTAAGCTTGTTCATACCTTACAATTAGACGAAAGCAGTGATGTATTATCGTCTTCAACCGAAATCATCAATTTAGCCAATCTCTCTTTAACGATTAACTGGTGCGCCGCACCAACAATCCCACTTCCGGATCATTTAACTAAAGTTATGTCATTTGAAGGACGTTGGTCAAATGAATTTCAACGCCACTCACTCGATTTATTTTTAGGCAGTTTTGTTCGTGAGAACCGCAAAGGTAAAACCTCCCATGATAACTTTCCCGGACTCGTAATGCATACGCCCTATACTAACGAGCAAACAGGGGAATGTGTTGGTTTTCACTTAGGCTGGAGTGGTAACCATAAAATGCGGGCAGAATTATTACCTGAAGGCCGCAGCTATGTGCAATGTGGTGAACTATTATTGCCGGGTGAGGTTGAGCTATTACCTCAGCAATCGTATCTTAGCCCGACGCTTTACACCTCATATTCTGCCGAGGGCTTTAGTGGCCTATCTGAGGGGTTTCATCACTATGTCCGTCACAATTTACTCGCAGCGACCACCAAAAAAAAACCACGACCGGTACATTATAATACCTGGGAAGGCATATATTTTGACCATGATATTGAGGTCCTAAAGCAACTTGCCGAAAAAGCCAGTGCCTTAGGTGCCGAACGATTTGTTTTAGACGACGGCTGGTTTAAAGGCCGCAGAGGAGACTTTGCTGGCCTAGGCGATTGGACTGTCGATAAAGACATTTACCCTGAGGGCTTATCGCCATTAATTGAACATGTCAATCAATGGGGTATGGAGTTTGGGTTATGGTTTGAACCTGAAATGGTCAACCCTGACAGTGATTTATATCGTGCCCACCCTGATTGGGTATTAGGTACCCAAGGTAATGAACAACTACAATTTCGACACCAATTAGTCCTAGACTTATCGCGAACACAAGTCACGGATTACTTATTTAATGCCATTAACGATATTTTGAATGAATACCCGCAGATCGTTTACATCAAATGGGATATGAACCGCGATATCAATCATGCAGGTAACGCTTTGGGTAAACCGGCTGTCCATAAACAAACGCATGCATTGTATCAATTGATTGACCGTTTAAAAGCTCAGCATCCGCATGTCGAAATTGAAAGCTGTTCATCAGGAGGTGCTCGCGTTGATTACGGGGTATTAGCGCATACGGATAGAGTGTGGACATCTGATTCAAACGATGCCTTAGACCGTTTATCAATTCAACGGGGTTGTTCATTCTTTTTTCCGGCAGAAGTGATGGGCTCACATGTCGGTCCAAGAAATTGTCATATAACGGGGCGTCATATCAACATGGATATGCGGGCAGCAGTCGCCTTTTTTGGCCATATGGGCATGGAGATGGACCCACGTGAATTAACTGAAAAAGAACAACAACAATTATCTCAAGCCGTCGTGTTACATAAAAAACATCGTGCATTAATTCATAGTGGTCAATTGATCCGTCTTGACTCTGACGGTGACGCCATTAATTTTGGTGTTATTAACGCAGAAAAATCTCAAGCCTTATTTGCCTATAATAGTGTTAAAGAGACACAACGTACTACGCCACCAAAATTTAGATTTATCGGTCTTGAGGCAAGCAAAACTTATCAATTAACACTCATTTGGCCAAGTATAGTTAATGAGTATTCGCCATCCATTTTATCAAAAATCAACGAACAGAAATTTAACGGTGAAGTGTTAATGCAATTTGGCATGCAGTTGCCGGTATTGTTCCCACAAAGCGCACTTATTTTTGAATTGAATGAGGTCAGTTAATTTTTTAATTAGAAAACTCGAGTTTTATAGTGTCGGGTAAACACACTATAAAACTCAGGGGTTTCACCTAAACTGAGGTTAACTACCCCTCTAACTGAAAGGTTAATCCGGCATTTTCTTGCAAGCGGTCAATTAATAAAGTCCCCATTGCCGAAGCGGGTGTCCAAATACCACCGCTGGCAGCATCTAAATTTTTCAGCAAACAAATTGCACTTTCACTGATCATTTTACAGGTTGAACCGTAACCTGGATCTTTATCACCTTTGACACTAGCCATTAACGTATCGCCATTACCGTTGGAGCCGGCAAATAACACATCATAACAACCGGTTTCACGAGCTTCTTTTGACGGACCTTCACCCGGTTGCATCGGATCGTTTGCCATTGATTTATCGGCAGCAACCATTTTTGCCGTCGCTTCACCTTGCTCGCCTGGCCCGGTAAGTAGCATCTCATCATAGACAAAATCATCACCATATTGATGAGCTAATAAAAAATTGCTTCGATGGATATTTTTAGTGTTAATCGCCGCCATAACAAAGGGTGCTGACCAACTATTTAAGTCTTCATCAAAAATAGGTGCCATTCCTGAAGGTTGTTTTACCCCAGTAAATGAACCCGTTAAAGCAAAGGGGTTGGTTAATACCTTGATTAAGTCTGGATTTTTAGCCGCCGCTTTCATGGTTAAACGAAAACTTTCTAAAGTACCACCAGAAAAAGTGCCTTTCATCACACGGACACGGCCTTTAACGCGTGAAAGAGGTCGAGCAAATTTTTCCATAGCGGCCTGTTGAAGAAAGTAAATACCTAAATCAAAAGGAACTGAGTCGAAACCACATGAGAAAACAATGCGAGCACCACTGGCTTTTGCCGTGTCAGCATGGGCGGCAATCATTTCATGCATCCAAGCAGGTTCACCACATAAATCCACATAATCAGTGCCAGTTTCACTACACATACGCACTAAATCTGAACCATATTTTTGATAAGGGCCAACAGTAGTCAAAACAACTTGTGTGCTTTCAACCATCGCTTTCACTGACTCTGGTTGGTCAGCATCAGCAATGACAAAGGGCACATCTTCTGGAATACCCATTTCATCACGTACTTGAATAAGTTTTTCTTGGCTACGACCAGCCATGGCCCATTTTATTTCACCATTAACACCATATTGCTTATTTAAATATTCACAAACTAAACGCCCTGTATAACCTGTAGCACCATAGACCACGACACCAAATTTTTTATTCGAAGACATACTTTTACCTTTTTATTACGCTAAAAAATGAAAAGAGGTCATTACTGTCGACCCCCTTTTGTTAATGGGTTATTTTGTAAACATTGCAACTTCTTCGTCAAGAACACTCGTTAATAACGGACTTAACTCGGCACGCGCAAAAGCATCATCAATCGATTTAAAGCGTTTTTGTACCACTTTACGGTAGTTAGGATGAGTAAATATATAGAGTTCTTTATTGCTAACGGCCTCCACTACACGCTCACCGACAATCTCTGGAGGTAAACCGTTATCAATCACTTTTTGCATGTGCTTAGCACTAGAAGAAGGAGATACGTTATCAGTGTTCTTTTCTTTGTCACTCTTCAATTCGTCTGGTTTATTTCTGTTAGATAAATTAATACGCGTTTTAACAAAGGCTGGGCACAGCACGGACACTTGAATATTGTGCGGTTTTAATTCGGCATACCAGCTTTCAGACATACCAACTACCGCTACCTTAGTCGCAGTATAAGCACCTGCTGTCGGTACACCCATCATGCCAGCCATAGAGGCAACATTAATTAACCAACCCTGTTCACCGTGTTGTTTCATTAACGGCACCATGGTTTGTGTACCATAGATAACCCCCATTAAATTAACATCAAGCACCCAACGCCAGTCTTTATCATCAGTTTGTTCAATAACACCGGGGTTACTACCCACCCCAGCATTATTAACCAACATATGAATTTTTCCAAAACGCTCAATCGCTTTGTCCGCTGTATTTTGCCACTGGGAAAGATCAGTAACATCCATTTGAACGGTTAATACCTCAATATTTTCACTTTCTAATTTTGTTTTGGCAATGTTGAGTTGATTAGTATCTATATCGCCTAATACAACATTCATTCCTTGTTTACCCATAGCACGAGCAATAGCAAAGCCAATACCTTCCGCACCACCACTAACCACCACTGTTTTACCTGAAAATTGACTCATGTCATCGACCTTTAATTTGTTATGTTTTTTATGCGGCGGAAACCGTTGTTAAGGTATCAATAGTGGAAATTATATCTACCTAACTTAATCTTATCTTCCCATATCAAATATCAAAGCAGAAATTCTAATTTTGAATAGACAACTATAAGCCTTGTTAATAATTCTTTATAGTAACTATCCATTTAATGTATAACTTATCAAATCGGCAAATCGGCAAAGAGTCAAATCAATCAGAAACAGTTATTATTATTGATAAACGAACGGTGATGGATGAAATTGATCTTAAGCAAGAGCAGCCTAGCGGGGTAAATTATAGATAACAAGCCACACTAATCGTTAATAACCTCGGCAGAAATGCGCATAGAAACGGACAATGTTTCTTGAGGGTTTAAATAGGTAATCCCTGTATTATTGACCCCCTCAGTCGCCTTATTTATCGCATCAGTACAATGCGTTACTGGTTCAAAACAAAAATAGTTTTGGCCTTCAGGGCTATAGATCACCATAAAGTTAAAATTTGAGGAGGTGGTAATATTCGCTTTCGCTCGCCACTCTGGCCAAGTAATTGTTGCCTCACCGGTAAAACCAGTAAACACATTGTCTAGGTTACTGCCTACGACTAATAATCCTTCTGCAGTCTTTATCTCCTCAGGGGAACTCACCAATGTCGTTGGCATGCATTCATCATCTACTGCCCACATCTTATCGACAGAGCATTGAATAAATGTTTCCTGGGTTAAACTAAAGTAAGGGTGTAAGCCTAGCCCCGTAGGCATCGGCTTATTTGAAGTGTTAACAATGGACAAAGTAATCGTTAAGGCGTTATCTTCAAGAGTAAAAACTTGTTGAGCATTATAAGAATAAGGCCACTCAGCCGCTTGATAGCGATATTGCAATGTTAAACTGTTATCAGTTTGATCAATAATACCCCAGGGTAACTGCCAACCATGTCCGTGAATACTATGTTTTTCTGGTAAATGATTAAGAGGTAAAGTAACCTTTTTTCCTTCAGCAATAAACTGACCCTGCCTGATACGGTTAGAATAAGGTACTAAAGGAAAACAGCTAGTTTCTAGTACCGTTTCTGCGTTATTAGCTTTTCTAAAAATAGGTAAAAACCGACCATTGATTTTGGCATCATAAGCCAAAATTGCTCCTCCTAATAAAGGTGAAATTTCTATTTTGGCGATTGAATTAGTTAAAAAGACAGATTTCATTTTTTTTAGTCTTATTTACGAGGTAGTAAAGTAAACCATTAAGCTATTACTTTTTCTAGTACCCTAACGTTTAATCGCTTAAATGGCTTTTATAAAAAGAGGTTAGACATAGTTGCGGTCTTAAAAAAACGAGTATCAGGGTTAAAAGATATTTATTGGTGATGCTTAAAAAAAAGTTGTTATTTAGGGTCATTAAAAGTCTATTTATTTTTTTGTCAGTCCATTTGGCTTTAACTTTAGTCTAGTGTTGTTAAATTTACCATTTTTTTGTTTTTTTGACATATTATTACCTGTAGTGCATTAGCCATAACCTAAATGTTATTTTATAAAGGATCTGTTAAATTGTCGTTAAAAGAAAAAATATTACCCGTGATTATCGCTGGCGGCTCAGGCTCAAGGTTATGGCCATTATCTCGTGAAAACTTCCCTAAGCAATTTTTAACTTTGCACGGTGAAAACTCTATGTTGCAAGATACGGTAGCGCGTTTATCGGGCATTGAGCATCAACCGCCTTTAATTATTTGTAATGAAGCACATCGCTTTACGGTTGCAGAGCAATGCCGTGCAAAAAACATAAAAAACAGTGGCATTATTCTAGAGCCCGTGGGAAGAAATACTGCGCCTGCAGTCGCGTTAGCGGGATTACAGGCTATTAAAAATAATGAAGATCCCTTGTTATTGGTGCTTGCGGCTGATCATGTGATTAAAGATGACCACGCTTTTTGCCAAGCGGTGGGCCAAGCAGCAAACTTTGCGAACGCCGGTAAATTGGTGACTTTTGGTATAGTGCCAACGGATGCTGAAACGGGTTACGGTTATATTAAGGGGGGTAATAGCATAGAGGGCTTGAACAATGACTCTGCTATTGCTTTTGAAGTGAATGAGTTTGTTGAAAAACCTCACGTTAACAAGGCTCAACAATATTTAAACTGTGGTGACTATTACTGGAACAGTGGCATGTTTTTGTTTAAAGCTAGTCAGTATTTAGCGCTATTAAAACACTATCGTCTTGATATTTACTCTGCTTGTCAGCAAGCTATGCTTGCGACAACAACCGATTTAGACTTTATTCGAGTAGATAAGTCATCATTTGAAAGTTGCCCCGATGACTCTATTGATTATGCGCTAATGGAGCCACTGTGTGCTGCCGAGGGTGACAAAAAAGTGGTTGTTGTACCGCTAGCTTGTGGTTGGAGTGATGTGGGCAGTTGGTCGGCTTTATGTGAGATTGAAAAAAAAGACGAGCAGAATAACGCGCTTGTTGGTGATGTGATTGCAATAGACACAAGTAATAGCTATGTGAATGCGCAACACAAATTAGTGGCCACTATTGGGGTTAACGATATTGTGGTTGTAGAAACAAAAGACGCTATTTTAGTTGCAAAAAAGTCAGCGGTGCAAAAAGTGAAACAAGTTGTTGAGCAGTTAAAAAATAGCCAACGCACTGAATGCTTTTTACATCATGAAGTTTATCGGCCTTGGGGAAAATATGAGGCTATTGATCAAGGCGAACACTTTTTAGTTAAGCGTATTTCAGTTAATCCGGGCGCAAAATTATCGTTGCAAATGCATCACCACCGAGCGGAACATTGGATTGTAGTTTCAGGTACTGCCAAGGTAAAAAATGGTGATATGACACTAATGTTAACTAAAAACCAATCAACTTATATTCCTATTGGTGCGATACATTCTCTTGAGAATTCAGGCAAAGTGTTATTGGAGTTAATTGAAGTGCAGTTAGGGGCTTATTTAAGTGAAGACGATATTGTGAGATTTGAGGATAAGTATGGCAGGCATTGAACAGAGGCAACCATTAACTTGTTTTAAGGCTTATGATATCCGTGGCAAGCTGGGTGACGAGTTTAATGTTGATATTGCCTATCGTATTGGTAGAGCATTTGCGCTGTTTACTCAGGCTAAAAAGGTGGTGGTTGGCGGCGATGTTCGCCTAACAAGTGAAGAGCTGAAGTGTGCACTTGCTAAAGGTTTAATGGACAGTGGTTGTGATGTTGTCGATTTGGGTTTGTGTGGTAGTGAACATATTTATTTTGCGACAAGTTATTTAAAGAGTGATGGAGGTATTATTGTTACCGCTAGCCATAATCCTATTGATTATAATGGGATGAAGCTAGTGCGTGAAAACTCTAAACCCATTAGTGCTGATACGGGCTTGCATGATATTCAAGCGCTAGCAGAGAAGAATGAATTTGCGGGTATAAGCTCCCGTGGCACACTAACCACTTATGATATTAGTGATGCATATACCCAACACATGCTGAGCTATGTTGATATTAAGCGTTTTGACATTAGAAAAAATAGGCCGTTAAAACTAGTGGTTAATGCTGGTAATGGCACAGCGGGCCCTACATTAGATGCCATTGAAGCGGCTTTTAATCAACGTAATGTCGCGATTAAATTTATAAAAGTACACCATCAAGCCGATGGTAATTTTCCACACGGCATTCCTAATCCGTTATTAATTGAAAATCGCGCAGTAACTTGTGACGCGGTTATTACTAATAAAGCCGATATGGGGATTGCATGGGATGGTGATTTTGATCGCTGTTTTTTGTTTGATGAACAAGGACAGTTTATTGAAGGCTATTATATTGTTGGGTTACTTGCTGAAAACTTTTTACATAAATACCCTGGGGCCAAAGTTATTCATGATCCTCGTTTAACCTGGAATACTATTGATATTGCAGAGCAAGCCGGTGGCCAAGCGGTGCAAAGTAAAACGGGCCATGCTTTTATTAAAGAATGTATGCGACGGGAAAATGCGATTTATGGTGGCGAAATGAGTGCCCACCATTACTTTCGTGATTTTTTTTATTGTGATAGTGGCATGATCCCCTGGTTATTAATTGCTGAATTATTGTGTGTACGGCAACAACCCTTATCGTTATTAGTAAAGGAGCGCATTGCGTTATTTCCTTCGTCAGGTGAAATTAACCATACAATTAAACACCCTGAAAAAGCGATTTCTCGGGTGTTTGATTATTATCAAAAAGACGCACTGGTTATTGATAAAACCGATGGTATTAGCTTAGAGTTTTTAGAGTGGCGTTTTAATTTACGCAGCAGTAATACCGAAGCGGTAGTTCGTTTAAATGTTGAGTCTAAAAATAATAACGTGTTAATGGAAGAAAAAACAAAGGAGGTACTTGAGCTACTTTGTCGATAGTTTACCCCCAATTTTTATAATTGTGAGTTTAGTTTGAGCCATTAATGATGAAATACTTTTCGCTTTTTTTACAAGTTATTGATTTGTATGCACTTGGTGAGAAAATAGAAACGCCAAAAAAGCTGTTGGGTTACTAATAATACAAACATTTCTCATTTACAAAGGATTATAAAGAGATGGAATTAGCAAAATTAATTGCGGTAGTGATTATATCAACACTGATCTATGGCTGTGGTGAAACTAAAACTGCTGATACTCATATTGCCAAAGTTAATGAATATAAAGACGACAATCAAACCAATAAAAATTTACATGGCCTAATGGCTAAAGTAACATTTAATCGTTTTATTGTCGCTAGTTTACTCGGTGAAATTTAATACCACGGTTTTGATATTTTGTTCAATATAAAAACTAGATAAAGGCACTAAAGAAATATTTTGTGCCTTTAGTCTTGGGATAAGGCGAGTTAAATTTTTAACTGTTTTGGGGTGAGGGTGAGCAATTGCAATGACAAAGTCACTAATGTGAGCTTGGGCGATCAATTCATTAAATTGCTGTTCAATGTAATCATCAGTTAGTTCGTTATCTAAAAATATATGCCGTTTACGTATTGGAACGCCATAATCTATTGCCGCTTTTTCAGCTTGAGAATTTCTAATAGTTTTACTGTCTAAAAAAAACAAGTTCTTTTCTTTGAGAAAGTTCATTGTCCAAGACATAGGTTTGTACAGAGCCGTTAATCTGCTACCCATATGGTTATTGATGCCGATGGCAAAAGGAATTTCTTCCAATGAAGTGGTTAAGCTCTGATAAATAGCTTGTTTTGACATATTCGATGTTAAGGCGCCAGGACCCAAACGCTTACCATTGAGAGACTCCATTGGAATATGTAGGAGGACTTCACTATTTTGTTTGTTTGCTTTAAGCGCTAATTTTTTACCATAAGGAGTATGAGGTAAAATTGAGTAGGTAACACTGCCGGGCAAGTCAAGTGCTTTTTCATCACTGTGACGATAACCAATATCGTCAATAACAATAGCGACATACCCTGATTTTGCTAGGGCTAAATGAGAAAAGGATAAAATAAAGGTAAGAGAAAAAAGCTTTAAGATATTAATCACAGAGACACACTAGTTATTGTTTTTTATGGTAATTAGATTATCAGTTCATTAACTAAAAATCGACGCTAATTTTAATTTTTTTAATTTGGAGATTTTATCTTTTACACCATATCATTGGATTAACCGCTTTACCGAGATGACGAATTTCAAAGTACAGGCCTGGACGACTTTGACCACCGCTTTGGCCGACTAGTGCAATAGATTCACCACTTTCTACTCGATCACCGGTGTTTTTTAATAAGGTTTGGTTGTGCGCATATAAACTCATATAACCGTCGCCATGATCTATCACTGTGACTAAACCATAGCCTTTTAACCAGTCAGCAAATAATACTGTGCCGTTATGAATTGTTTGTACTTGTCGCCCAAGGGGGGCGGTCATTAAAACACCTTTCCACTTAAGGTAGCCTTGTTTTTGGCTCCCATAACGTCGGACAAGGTTGCCTTTAACTGGCCATCTTAATTTTTTCTTTAATTGACTTAAACCACTTAGCTTAATTTGTGGTTTGACTAATGATGTGAGTTGTTGGAGAGCGGCAACAAGATTTTCTTCTTCAACTGCAAGCTTAGCTAGCTGTTGCTGAGAGCTTAATAACTCTTTATTTAAAGAGGCTAAGGTACTTGATCGCCTTTTTTTACTTTGTTGCAGCGTCAGTTTTTGTTGGTTTTGTTGTGCTTTTAATTGACTTAATAAGGCCATTTTCTCTTGAAGATCGGTGGTGACTTTTAGTAGCTGAGTGAGGGTGAGCTGAAATTGATCTATTTCTTTAATTTTGGCCACATTTAAATAATTATAATAGGTCAGTGTTCTTAGCACCTTTGCTGGATTTTCTTGATTCAATATCAGTTTTATATAGTCGTGATTACCCGAGGTATAAGCGGTTCTAAGTTGTTGAGCTAATGCCTTTTCTTGTTGTTGTTTTTGGCTGATTAATACAATTTCGGATTTTTCTAATTCAATTATTTTTTTCTTTGTTTGTTTTAGTGTTATTTGTGTGTCGTTAATCGCTTTAGCGGCCTTACCAATGGCGATATCATCAGTTTTTAGCTTTGACTGTAACGTACTTCGGTCTCGATTGAATTGGGTTATGGTGGTTTTTTGTTTTATTATCGCTTGTTGCACTGATGATAATTGTTTGTCGGTTTCTTTTTTATCTGCGGGTAAAGCCGCTACAGAAGTTGAATAAGTGAGGGGGCTGACAAAACTAAAAACTATGCAGAATAAGCTGCATAGTTTTAGCCGGGTAACGGATGAGTAATTAATAATGATTTAATCGGTTAACTGCATAAGTACTGAGCCAGTCATCTCTTTAGGTTGCTCTATCGCCATTAATTTTAATACGGTTGGCGATATATCACTTAAGGTACCACTATTGGCCGCGATGGCTTTTCTGCCGACATAGATTAATGGCACAGGTTCACAAGTATGAGCTGTATGGGCTTGCCCCGACTCGTTATTAACCATTTGTTCAGCATTACCGTGATCGGCGGTAATTAAACATTCGCCACCGGTTTTTTCTAATGCAGTAACGACACGGCCCATTGCAGTATCTACCGCTTGGCAGGCCATCACTGCTGCATCAAAATTACCGGTATGACCGACCATGTCACCATTGGGATAATTACAAACAATAAAGTCATAATCACCACTTTCAATGGCGCCGACCAATTTATCGGTTAGTATTTCTGAATTCATTTCAGGTTGTAAATCGTAGGTGGCTACTTTAGGTGATGGCACTAATATGCGTTCTTCACCGATAAAGTTATCTTCTTTACCACCACTGAAGAAAAATGTGACGTGAGCATATTTTTCAGTTTCAGAAATACGAAGTTGTGTTTTATTGTGTTTTTCTAACCATTGACCTAGAACATTTTCTAATTTGTTGGAAGCAAATGCACAACTTGCATCGATGTCAGCAGCGTATTCAGTCAACATGACAAAGTCACTAAGTACTGGGATTTTTTTACGCTCAAAGTCATTAAAGTTTTTATCTGTAAAACATCGGGTAATTTGGCGTGCACGATCGGCTCGGAAGTTCATAAAGATCATGGCATCACCGTCGTTAACTTCAATAGTATTACCTTGAGAGTCTACAATAGCGCTAGCGGTAACAAATTCATCATTCTCACCTCTTTGATAAGCACTTGCGAGTCCTTCTACGGCATTGTTATATTGATGTTCCGCTTGGCCAGAAACCATTAAATTATAGGCAGTTTCAACTCTATCCCAACGCTGATCTCTGTCCATCGCATAATAACGACCAACTATTGACGCTATTTGTCCTGACTCGTCTTGCTCAGTAAAAAGCTTATTAAAGGTATTTTCAACTTTGATAATTGAGGCTTCTGCACTGCGAGGAGGTGTATCTCTACCATCTAAAAAGGCATGCAAGTAAACTTTTTTGGCACCTCGAGCTTTCGCTAACTCTATCATGGCAATGATATGGTCTTCATGGCTGTGAACACCCCCAGGAGATAATAAGCCAAAAATATGTACGGCGTTATTATTAGCGGTTGATTTATCTACGGCATGACAAAGTGCAGGATTAGTTGCAAACTCACCCTCATTAATTGCTTTGGTGATACGGGTAAAGTCTTGATAAACGACACGACCAGCGCCTAAATTAACGTGACCAACTTCTGAGTTACCCATTTGTCCATCGGGTAAGCCTACCGCCATACCTGAAGTATCGATGAGCATATTTGGGTAATTTGCTTTTAGGTTGTCAAGCACTGGGGTTTTAGCGTGAAAAATAGCATTTGACTCGCTATCTTCTCTGTATCCCCAACCATCTAATATTACTAGCACCATCGACTTCTTGTTTGGCATTACCCTTTCCTTTGTTATGGATAAAAATTTATATTAAAGCATTGTACACTGAGGTTTATGATAATCACAATGCTCTACAGGCCTAATCTGTACTGTTTGAACAATGTTGTATTACAAAGCAAACGTCAAATAATATCGTATAGTTACCAACCTATATTTATCTAGAACTAGCAGGTATACTATGCCAGTTTTGAATTAACCTTATTAGAGAATCTGTTATCTTATGGAACAATTAATTACCCTTGCGAATAATCATCCAATGTTAAGTGCGGCATGGGCTGCCATTGTATTGATGATTGTAGTGATTAGCATTAAAATACAATTATCACCTATTAAACAAGTGAGCCCACAAGAATTAACTTTTTTAGTTAATAAGAATGACGGGTTAGTGATAGATATTCGGGCTGATAAAGACTTTAAATCCGGTCATATTCTTGACTCGATGCACTTTCCTACTGAAAAAACAAATAATAATGATTTTACAAGTCTTGAAAAAAATAAAGATAAACCCATTATTGTTGTATGTGCAGCAGGAATAACAGCGTCAAAAGTAGCGAATCAATTGTTGAAAGCTGGCTTTAATCAGGTTCATTTGCTTAAAGGTGGCATGAATGCATGGTCTGCCGCAGGTTTACCAACGACGAAAAGTAAGAAATAAATAAACAGAGTGAGTGTTATATGCCCGTAGTAGAAATATACAGTAAAACTTATTGCCCTTTTTGTGTCAGAGCTAAAGCATTGTTAGATAAAAAATCAGTGGTATATCAAGAAATTAAGATTGATGAAAATCCAGCATTACGCCCTCAAATGATTGAACGCAGCAATGGTAGTTCAACTGTTCCGCAAATATTCATTAATGATGAGCATGTTGGCGGTTGTGATGAGTTATATGCAATGGATTATAAAAACCAACTTGATGCCTTGCTTGTCTCTAACCGATAAAACATATTTACACTACATAACAATTAAAATTATAAATAGGAATAATCTACATGTCTGATGAAAATCAAATCAACGAAGCGGTAAACGAAGAAGAAGCAGGCCCACAATTTGCTATACAGCGTATTTATACCAAAGATGTTTCTTTTGAAACGCCAAATTCTCCCGCAATTTTTCAAAAAGATTGGCAACCGGAGATTAAATTAGACTTAGATACTCGTTCCAATAAACTGGCTGATAATACTTATGAAGTCATATTAGCGGTAACGGTTACAGCAACGGTTGATGGCTCAACTGCTTTTTTAGCTGAAGTTCAACAGGCGGGTATTTTTACTATTGGTAACATATCAGAAGCTGCATTAGCTCATACTATAGGTTCTTTCTGCCCAACAACATTGTTTCCTTATGCTCGTGAGTCAGTTGCTAATTTAGTTAATCGCGGTTCATTCCCTCAATTTAATTTAGCACCGGTTAACTTCGAAGCATTATTTTCTTCTTATCTTAAACAACGTGCTGAAGATGCAAAACCTGCTCCAGCTAGTACTGAAACTCATTAATATTGAGTGAATATATGAGCAGTGTTGATAAAAGTATAGTGGTACTTGGTGCCGGTTCTTATGGCACTGCTTTAGCTATTTGTTTGGCAAGGAATGGTCATAAAACAGTATTATGGGGACGAGACAGTCATCATATAGCTGAAATGGCCGTGTGCCGAGGCAATGAAAAATATCTGCCGGGCAGTCATTTCCCAGAAAATTTAATACTTGAAGCTGACCTTAAACAAGCGGTTCAATCAAGCACCAATATTTTGGTGGTTGTCCCGAGCCATGCCTTTGGCGATATGCTTAACCAAATGAAACCTCATTTATTACCGGATGCAAAAGTTGCTTGGGCAACAAAAGGATTAGACCCTGATTCAGGCGATTTATTGCACATCGTCGCCCGTAAAGTTTTAGGTGACGAGATATCATTAGCGGTTTTATCCGGACCTACCTTCGCGAAGGAAATGGCCGCAGGTTTACCTACCGCAATTTCACTTTCTTCCACTGATGATGACTTTGTTCAAGAAATTTCAGATCTATTGCATTGTAAAAAGAATTTTAGGGTTTACAGTAATAAAGATTTTATTGGTATTCAACTCGGTGGTGCAGTTAAAAATGTAATTGCTATTGCTGCAGGGATGGCTGATGGAATTGGTTTTGGTGCAAATGCACGGACAGCTCTAATTACTCGTGGTCTGGCTGAAATGACTCGTCTTGGTTTAACACTCAAAGCAGAACCTGCTACTTTTATGGGGATGGCAGGACTGGGCGACCTTGTTTTAACGTGTACTGATAATCAATCACGTAATCGTCGATTTGGTCTTGCTTTAGGTCATGGTGACAGTGTTGAGAGGGCGATGGTCGATATTGGTCAAGTTGTTGAGGGTTATCGTAATACTAAGGAAGTTCATATGCTAGCGCAGCGCATGGGCGTTGAAATGCCTATTGTTGAGCAGGTATATCAAGTACTTTATTGTGATAAAGATGCAAGAGTAGCTGCTGGCGATTTACTTTCGCGTGAACGTAAAAATGAATAGTTTATTATGATAGCCTGAATAATTTTTGGGGATAGCGCTTTTCAACTACCCCCTATTATATGGCTCGAAAGCTTAAACGGCGTTATTAAAATCTAGTTGACGCCATGCTTCATAGACTATTACCGATACTGCGTTAGATAGGTTCATGCTTCTGCTATCTTTTAGCATTGGGATTCTTATTTTATCTTGGTCAGGTATTTGTTGACGGACCTCTTCTGGTAAGCCTTGTGTTTCAGAGCCAAATAACAAATAATCTCCTTCAGTGAAACAAACATCACCATAGAAATTTGACGCTTTAGTCGTGATCGCTAAAATTCGTTTGGGCTGCTGACTCTCTACAAATTCAGCGAAGTTTTTATGACGAACTACAGCCGTAAATTCGTGGTAATCAAGTCCCGCACGGCGCAATTTTTTATCATCAAAATCAAAGCCTAAAGGTTCGATTAAATGTAATCTAAAGCCTGAATTAGCGCATAAGCGAATAATATTGCCGGTATTAGGTGGGATTTGAGGTTGAAAAAGCACTACGTCTAACATAACAAGTCACAGATGATAAAAAGTAATGGTATTATACCTTTAATATGATTAACAAATAACAAAAACTCAATTTGAAGAGGAATCTAAGTGGGAGATAGTACTAACTTAACAGATAATTATGCTTATTGGGTTCGCTATGCTGCGGTTGCTTCAACAAGTTTGGCGTTGATATTGGTCGTAATTAAGCTATATGCTTGGTTAGTGACTGACTCTAGTGCAATGCTGGCGTCAACTACCGACTCTATGCTTGATTTATTTGCATCATTGATGAATGTGATTATTTTAAAATTTGCCTTAGCACCTGCAGATGATGAACATAAATTTGGCCATGGTAAGGCAGAGAGTTTAGCGGGTTTAATTCAGGCTGCTTTTGTTTTAGGTTCAGCCTCTCTACTTCTATTTCATGGTGTTGACCGGATAATAAAACCACAACCGATTGTGCATTCTGAAGTCGGCATTTGGGTCACCATCTTAGCCATTGTGCTGACATTAGCTTTAGTGATATTTCAACGTTATGTCATTAAGAAAACCGGTTCTGTGGTTATCAGTGCCGATGCCTTACATTACCAGTCAGACCTATTTCTTAACCTGGGTGTTTTGGCTGCCATCATTTTAAGCCAGGGTTATTGGTTACAAGCGGATGGGGTATTTACTATTTTAGTCGGTTTGTTTTTAATGTTCGGTGCCGGAAAAATCGTTTGGGTCAGTGTGCATCATTTAATGGACCATGAATTATCAGAGGAAGAGTTGTTACAAATAACTGATATTATTTTAGAGCATGACCAAGCGTTAGGTTTGCACGAACTCCGAACTCGCCAAGCGGGACAACATCGGTTTATCCAATTTCATTTAGAGCTTGATGAGAATTTATCGTTATTAGAAGCACATAGTATTGGCGAGTGTATAGAGGAGAAAATTACTCAAGCATTAGCGCCTTGTGAAGTTTTTATCCATCATGATCCCACATCTGTTGTGAAAGCTGAGTTAACTGACAATAAAGTGGTGAGTTAATTTTTTTCAAACCAAGTCTTTATATGTTTAAGGGCTTGGTTGCGATAGTGATCAGACTCAAAAAGCAATTCATGCCGAGCATTTTGAATAACTATGGGCTGGCCATTAGGGCATGATTTAGGTTGAAGTTTATTAAGTTGTTGGCAAAAGGTATTTTGGGCATCATTATCAACAACACTATCGGCACCTGCTTGTAATATTAAAGTGGGTGTTGTTAGTTTATCCATATTTTTAAAAAGAATATTTTTTGCTTTTAACGCTTCGGCTAACCAATGCAGAGTCACTCCACCAAGCTGTATTTCTGGTGTTGATTGATAGAGTTCGGTAAATTTTTGATATCGTACTTTCGATTGCATTAGCCGATTATTATTAAAGTTTTTTAGATGATAGGCATCTTTTTTGATATCGCTTTGGCCTAAAAAATACCAAGCATCATTAGATAACCACTGATTTAACTGCTCACCACTATTAATTAAGACCTTACCTAGCCACTTAGGAATTCCACCACCATTAATGGCGATCATAGGTGAAGACAATACCGCAGCTTTAATTACCTCTGGGTATTTTTGCAGGTAACGAGCAGAAATAATACCGCCCATAGAATGTGCGAGTAAATAAGGCTTTTCACTACAATGTTGACTCACAATTTGCTCAATAAATACATGTAAATCTTCACTGTAATCTTCAAATGAGTCGACATAACCTTTATGAGTATTAGTTAACAGCCGCTCAGATATTCCTTGACCCCGGTGATCAATAATAAATATGTCATAACCTTGTTGGTATAAATCAAAAGTAAGCTCTTGGTACTTTAAATAACCTTCTGATCTACCGGGAACAATCACTAAGCATGGGCGTTTGTCATTAGGGGTATTTACCTTAGTGTTTTTATTGATTGAGCCTTGAACAAATTGCGCATAATTAATACGAGTATTATTAACCCCGTTAAAGCTGTCAAAGGTACCTTGGCGCCATAAATTTTTTATTTCATTATCAAAGCGGGATGTTAGCTGATGGTCAGTAGTAAATCGCATTAAGTTTGAAGAAGTAGTAGCCAAAGCAAAATTCCTGTTGTTGATATAATGAGAAAGCAAATACTGTGAGAAGTAAATACCATTACTATGTCGAGAATATTTACATTATAAATAATTTTAATTAATCGTTTACTGATCGTTTAAAGGTAGTGATGCTAAAAAACTCGTGGCGTATTAGCTTTATTAGTACCTTTGTTAACTTCTCGTTGGTGTTAGCTAATGATAACCCAAGTTATCTCAATGACGCATTGTCGATAAGCTCTCAAAGGGATCACGGCATGATGAATCATATGTTAAGACGCATGGCAAATACATTAGATTTGAGTACAGTCCAAAAAGAGTAAGTAACATTAATTGTTCAGCAGGTGAAAATAGAAAATAAGGCCTTGATGGTTGAGAGTTATTTGATGAACAAGCTTTTCTATCACTACATCATCAATATCAAGGTTCGATAACAGGCATGGCACGAGTTAGAGCAAAAAGAAGGCATGCAATTTTTCAAGTATTAACACCAGAGCAAATAACAAAGTGGTTATCGATGAAAGAGCAAAGGATGGATCGCAAATAGCTCAAAATAAATTTAGCCTGTTAAACTAAATGAAAATATTTTCGACATTTGACTTTCTACTGGTTGGCCGTCTATTTTAGCAGGATGGAAGGCCCATTTACGCATAGCTGTTTTTATCGCATTGCGGAAATAACCTATTTTATGTTGTTGCTCAAATTCAAGGTTCTTAATTTGGCCTGCTTCATCTATGGTGAAATAAACCTGTATCTCAAGCTCTAGGCCTTTACGTTTAGCACTTGAAGGATATTTAGGCTCTATTGAACTGATTAATTCTGCTTCTTCTTGTAATGGTAATAACTCAACGTTACTTATCATTTTTTTAACGGTGTATGTCTCTGGCGATTTTTCTTCGGTGACCGGCAATTTAGTTATGTTATCGTTACGATTAAAAGGTCTATCTACTTTGGAGGCTACTTGAACCTCTTTGTTATTCGACTTAGTCAGTTGAGCGGCGGGAGCCTTATTTTTTAGCTTAGCTTTTGGGGAATCTAATACTGCAGCTACTATTGTTGTAGGCTCTTTTTCAGCTAAAAACTCTTTGGCCAAGGTTTTAGCTTTAGTGTTTTGATTACTCGGTACTGATAACTTTTTAGAATTATCTCTAATGACCGCTATTGCCGGTTTGTTTTTATCTGTTTTTATCTGTTGTACTTCACTTTCAAACTTAGTGAACGTATTGTTATTGGTTAATAATAAACTATGATTTATAACTTGAATATCAATTGTGGAAATATTATCAATGTAACTCGTTTTAACCGCTAATGGTTTTGCTACTATTGAGGTTTGAGTTAATAATATTGGTTGATAGTTTTCGTCGTTAATAACCATTTTCTGTTCTGCGCTAATCACTTCTGGGTTAGTTACCGCTATTTCAAATATCCTAGGGGATATTAATTGTTGTGCGCTAAATATTAATATACCAAGGATGACCGCTGTTGCTGCCATCCATTTACCTGCATCATTGTTCGATGTGCAATGGCTATCAACTAAACGCACAATCCGTTGCTTTAAATCACCACCAGATGCTGCCATCGCCATTTTAGGAATAGTGCTATGTCTATGTTTGCTACATATTGAGGCTGTGTCAGCTAAAGTATGAGCGTAAGCAAAAGCGTCACCACAGTACTGAACAGCAATGTCGTCACTGCAGTATTCACGTTCATTACGCATTTGTTTAGAAATCCATTGCACTGCCGGATGGAAAAACAATAATAAAGCGACGAGGGTTTGAATAAAATTAACCAGATAATCATGACGACGAATATGGGCTAATTCATGTAAAAGTAACATTTCAAGTTGAGAGGTTGATAAACCACTCAACATACTGGCAGGTAAAAGTATTACCGGTTTTAGCCAGCCAATAGCCATTGGTACGTCTGTTTCTAATGAAATGAGCAAACGAGGTGTTATTGACAGCTTCATTTTTTCGACTAGTTGAACGAACCTGGCTGAAAGTTTAGCGTCGGCAGGTACCACTGATTGTTTGGTTAATTGATTAACCATAAAGACTTCAACAAGAAGCTTACCGGTTAATAGCATAACAATGGTTAACCAGGCTACCGACAGGTAAGGTAGCAATTCAATAACGTTTGTTGGCCAATAAAAATTATTGTGTTTTAGGCCCGTTGCTACAAAATTAAGCGAGGGTATGATATTACTTGAAGAAGGTAATGATGTGTTGCCCGACTGGTAAATAATAGTAAAAGTAATAAAGGGTATGAACAAGCAACTTAACATAGCTATGGAAGCAAAGGCGTAGCGTAATTGAGGGTTCTTTTGGGAGGTTAGTATCAATGCGGCTTTAAGAGCAAACGCAATAAAACAACCCTGCCATATAAAATGAATCAAGGTTAATGCTAAATAATTAAAATAAGGATTACTTACTATGTATTCCTGCATGATACTTTCCAAGGGATGTCCTAGGTTAATTAAATCATTCGTTAAGCTTCTAATTCGTTAAGTAATTGACGAATATCGGCAATTTCTTCTTGGCTTGTTGACTCATCCAGTGCGCGCATGACTAAGTTAGACGTTGAACCGCCAAATGCTTTGCTTACTAAGTCTTTTAATAATGAAGACTGTGTCTGGACTTGGCTATGAGCTGCTGCATAAACATGAGCACGATTACTTTCATCTCGAATAACTAACGTTTTTTCGTGCATAATCTGTAAGATCTTTAATACTGTGGTATAACCTGTTTTCTGAGTTTCACTGACTACATCATGTACCTGTCTAACCGTTACTGGACCCATTTGCCAAAGCACGTTTAAAAGGGTTAGTTCAGCTTCTGTAGGCTTAATGTTTTTTCTATCGCGAGACATCTGTTGTTCCTTGAGCACTTATTGTTATTATTTATTTAAAGTAAACAAAATTTATACGAACTCAATCGTATCTTTTGTCGAATAAATGAGCAACTAAAAATTTGTTTTATTTGCTCTTCAGTTTTACCTTGTTTGTAACTGCTCGATATAATGTTTCGTTTGCTTAGGATAATTGGTAAAAACTCCATCAACACCATAAGATAAACATTTTTTAATATCTTCTTTTATATCAACAGTATAGACCCAAACATTTAACCCGCGTTGATGAGCATCATCAACAAGTTGTTGGTTTACTATTTCAATCGAGGGGTTCAAACTTATTGCTTTTAATTGCTGAGCACATTGCGCATAGTTCAAAGGGCATAATGCTACTAAGGTCGCGGTAGCTAGCTTAGGAAATAATGTTTTTAATTCAGCGAGTAATTGATGATTAAATGAGGAAACTATAAATTGATGCCATGAAAAGTCATGAAAATTAATCGCGTGTGCTATATCTCTCTGTAAAAGGGTAATTATTTTTAATAAAGAAGCCTTGTCAATAACAGCTGTTTTAACTTCAATATTAACGAAACAATCACCGTTAATTAATTCTAAAGCTTGATGTAAGGTTGGAATAAACTCTCCCAGTCCAGCATCTAGTTGCTGTAAATCTCCTAAAGAGTAATCGTTAACTGAGCCCTTACCATTAGTGGTTTTTTGCAAATCATTATCATGTAATAAAACAAAGTTATTTGAATAATGGTATTGAATATCTAACTCAATACCATCAGCCAGTTGTTTTATCGCCTCACTAAACGCTAATAGAGTATTTTCAGGATACTCACCACTAGCGCCTCGATGGGCGATAACTTTCATGCTTATTGAGACGCGCTTGTCGTTGGGCTATTTGATTGCACAATAAGATCTGCATAATGCTCACCTAATCGAGTCACGGTATCTGGGCCTGCGTTTTCATTAAATTTAATCATGTGTGGAGCGAAGGTTGCAACGACTGTTGAACCCAGTTTAAACCGACCCATTTCCTGCCCTTTGGCTAGATGTATCGCATCGATACCTGTAGCGGGGTATTGCCACCTAAAAATATCTTTTCCGGCGGGTGGAGTAATTGTGCCAGCCCAAACAGTTTCTATGCTGGCGACTATTGTTGCGCCTACTAGTACCATTGCCATAGACCCGTATTCGGTATCAAAAATAGTGACTACGCGTTCATTCCTTGCAAAAAGATTGGGGACATTATTGGCGGTTAATGGGTTAACTGAAAATAAGTCACCAGGGACATAGATCATTTCTCGTAATGTTCCTGCCATTGGCATATGAATACGATGATAATCTTTAGGTGCCAAATAAATACAGGAAAAGGTACCACCTTCAAAAGGTGCTGACGTTTGTTCATCGCCACCAAGTAAAGTGGTTAAACTGTAGTTAAAACCTTTGGCTTGAATAAGTTGACCATCAACAATATCGCCTTGTTGGCTGATTTTTCCGTCAACAGGATAACAAAGTGCTTGGTCATCGTTATTAATGCTCCGAGCGCCATCGTCTAATTCACGGGTAAAAAAATCATTAAAGGTTTTAAAGTCATCAGCATTTTTGAGCTTGGCTTCGGCCATATTAATGTCGTAGGCTTTTATGAACAGAGAAATTAGTTTAGTGGTTAACCAGCCAGCTTTAGCGGCAGCGAGTTTCCCCACTAATCGAGAAATAATATGCTTTGGCATAAGATATTGCAGGGTAATTTTAATTTTATCGAGAGACACTCATTTTTCCTTATTTAATGAACTAAAAATATTATATTTGTATTTAAATATCATGCTTTGTTATTTAATCGTTAAAGCGAGACGTCAGTGTATTGTCACCCAAGCTCGCCAGTATACGTTGAAAACTGTTTAACCGTTTGGGGTGAATTTTATTTTCTTTCCCTGCGGCAATTAATGCACAGCCTGGATCAGTTTGATGTTTGCAATCGCGAAACTTGCAATAGCCTAAATAATCTTCAAATTCAATAAAACCGTTACACACTTGCTCGGGTGATAAATGCCACAAGCCAAATTCTCTAATGCCGGGTGAATCAATGAGGTCGCCACCTTCATTAAAGTGATAAAGACGAGCCACAGTGGTTGTATGTTGACCTAAACCAGAATTTTCAGAAACAGCATTGGTTAATAAACCAAGTTCAGGCATTAAACTATTGACTAAGGTAGACTTACCAACGCCTGACTGACCAACAAAAATACTGGTATGCTTACTGAGCTGCTGCTGAATAGCCTCAATGCCTTCTTTTGTTTCGCTACTGGCATAAATAATTTGATAACCAATGGCCTGATAAATTTTTAATTGTGCTTCAATTTCTTCCGTATTTTTCTCATTAAGCAAATCAATTTTATTGAGCACAATAACGGGTGTAATACCGGTTTGTTCGGCAGCAACTAAATAGCGGTCTATAATATCAGGATTAAAGGCTGGGAGTACTGAAGAAACAATCAGTATTTGACTAATATTTGCGGCAATAGGCTTAAGACCATCATAAACATCTGGCCTGCTAAGGACTGAATGTCGGTCTTCTACTGCTTCAATAACACCACTAATTTTATCTTGCTCTTCTTTACCCAATCGCCAAATTACTTTATCACCACAAACCAGTGAAGTAATTGAACGGCGGATATTACATCGATAAATAGTATTATCATCGCCTTCACCTTCTATATCGGCGTGTTGACCAAAACGGCTAATAACGACACCATTAATGGCATGGCCTAACTGGTTGTCTTGCCATTGAACTTTATCACCTTTAATTCTACTTTTAAGGTCTTTGAGTTTGTTGGCTTGGGTTTCTTTGATGCGACGCAGCTGACCTTTGGTCAGTTTTTTCGCCTTAGCCACGAGACTTTATCATGTTAATTTGTCTTTCCGGTGTATTTGCATTGGTATCTAGTTGTCACGTATCATACTAGTTAATTGGGCATTCATCTAATGCTTGTAACAAAAGTATATTTTTAAGGGAAATTATGACCTGTAGTGATAGTAATCTTATCTGGCTTGATTTAGAAATGACAGGTCTTGAGCCTAAAATTGATGTGATTTTGGAAATGGCGACCATTATTACTGACAGTCAATTAAATATTTTGGCTGAAGGGCCTGTTTTTGCAATTTATCAAACAGATGATGTGCTTGATAATATGAATGACTGGTGTATTGAACATCATGGTCGCTCTGGTTTAACACAGCGTTGCCGTGAAAGTAAGACCGATATAGCTACAGCGATGGAAGAAACAATAAAGTTTGTTGGTCAATACGTACCCAAAGGGAAATCACCTATGTGTGGTAATAGTATTGGCCAAGACCGCCGTTTTATAAATAAATATATGCCTGAGTATGAAGACTTTTTTCATTATCGTAATCTCGACGTCAGTACAGTAAAAGAATTAGCTCGTCGCTGGAAGCCAGAAGTTCTCAAAAAGGTAGAAAAAACGGGTGCGCATTTAGCGCTTGATGATATCCGTGAGTCTATCAGTGAATTAAAAGTGTATCAGGAACACTTTTTTAATTTATAGGCGGCATTCAAAAATAAAAGGGTTATTGCTCGCTAAAAAGTTAAATTTTTAACTGGATAATAAAAGAAGGTATAAGTGAGTATTTCACTCGCTTATACGACTCCAATGACATACGAGCATAACGGCTAGCTTTGTGGTGTTTTATATATGATTTTTGTTAGTTGTTTTAGTTCTTAGATGGTCTAAGCTACGAATCATAGAATCTGCATTTGAACCATTCTTTTTGATAAAGCTAATAATATTTTCACCATTACATTGTATGTTTTCAATAATGAAGGAGCGTGAATATCCAGAGGTTTTGATCATATTATGCATAACCGCTATATTGCCAGCGGCAGCAGTAACACATAATTTAGTTAACCTCGAGTTATCTGCTGCTACTACCTCTGTGGCTTGCGTATGTGTGATAAAACCGGTAGTCATTAAAATTACTATAGATAACTTTTTCATGTCCATGAGTACTCTCCCAAAATAAATAAGTGGATAACAATTTGTTTGTTGTGACTCATTTATAATGGGTAACTTTTTCTGAAATAGTTGTAATAATTATAGCGATAGATGTAATAACAAATGTCATAAATAGGAGGAGGTAACTCGTTGAATTTTACTTTTTGCTTTGTTCATCCGATTGATTTATTTGGTGACTTTTATTAGTGTTTGTAAGAGCATTTGACATACTTTTTTACAACTAGTTACCTGCAGTAATTAAAAAAACTAACAATCACCTGTGTTATTGATGGCTTTGGTTTGAACTGGCAGGAAATTTAATTTGTTAAAACTTAAATTATCATTAGATAAAAGCTTTGCCGTTGATTGTTTTGAATGCCTAGTTTAAATTTTCTAATCATAGCCAAATATGAGGTGGCTGTATTTTTTCTATGAAAATATAATGTAAAATGGATTAGTTCTATTCATTGTTTTAAGTCGAAATCGATCTGCGGCTTTTTTATCTCACTATTAACCTTGATAGTTTTACTGGAACTATTCTTTTTTTAGTACAACAAAGGAAATGTAAATGTCAGTGTCTGTTGCTTATTTAGCTGTTGTTTTAATTTGGTCTACCACACCATTAGGCATAGTGTGGAGTAGTGAATCAGTTAATCCAACATTAGCCGTATTGGCACGTATGGTTATTGCGGTTGTTATTGGTTGGTTAATACTCCGAGCAAGGAACATACGTTTACCTTGGCATAAAGCGGCATTACGTTTATACACTTTTTCAGCTTTAGGTATCTATGGGGGGATGATACTTTCTTATCTGGCAGCAGCCACTGTATCTTCAGGTATGATGTCGTTAATTTTTGGCTTAGCACCATTATTTTCAGGGTTGTTTTCGCAGAAGTTTTTATCTGAGCCAAGATTATCAGTAATGAAAAAATTATCGATGACTCTCTCTCTCTTTGGCCTAGCGATTGTTTGTTCCGATAATTTAACCCTTGAAAGCAGCAATCAATTAGGGGTGTTATATATTGTAATGGCGGTGATTTTATTCAGT
This sequence comes from uncultured Colwellia sp., assembly GCA_963933115.1. Taxonomy (GTDB): domain Bacteria; phylum Pseudomonadota; class Gammaproteobacteria; order Enterobacterales; family Alteromonadaceae; genus JALJPB01. The sequence continues at coordinate 64,763 of CAWVSL010000006.1, read as the reverse complement.
TTAAGTGGCGTTTTGGTTAAAAGTGTAAAAATTAATATCAATCCGGTGGCAACAACGGTTGGCTCATTAATGACCGCTTTACCTATGTTCGCTATTACCTGGTTAATTTTTGATGGAAGTTTGCCATTTGAACAGTGGCAAGCTAGATCATTATGGGCGATTCTTTATTTAGGGGTCTTTGGTTCTTTACTTGGTTTTATTGCTTATTTTTATATTTTACAAAAACTAAAGGCCAGTACAGTGGCATTGATAACTATGGTGACACCGGTGTTAGCAATGAGTTTGGGTGTAGTACTTAATGATGAGGTAGTCAGTATACCTTTAATTGTTGGTGCTGTTTTTGTTATGTCAGGTTTAGCAATCTATAACGGCGGCGATAAATGGATAAAACAAATACAAATGCGAGTTAACAAAAAAAACTTGCAGGTCTGACCAGTATGGTAAACAATACTACTTAATAATTTAGCACAATGGAATAATACCAATGGCCAATAATTTTAGTCGTTTTGTCGATAAAGTGCATCAAGCCCCTCTTTTTTTACAGTCCTTTTTATTAACACGCATGTTCTTTAGCAAGGTTAACTATGCCAAGACTACGGGAATAAAAATTACAAAAGTCTCTAATCAAGAGGTAATCGTCACTTTAGCCAATACAAAGAAAGTGCAAAATCATATCGGTGGAATTCATGCTGTTGCCGCCGCTTTAATCGCTGAGTCGGCGACAGGTATCGTTTTTGGCTTAAATGTGCCTGACAAATGTATTCCCCTTTTAAAATCAATGACCATGAGATATCAACGGAGAATGCAAGGCGCATTAACCGCAAAAGCTACACTGACCGATAGACAAATTAGTCAGATTAATAGTGATGAAAAAGGAGATATGTTAATTCCAGTACTGATTAATGATGAATCAGAGCAGCCACCAATCGAATGTGAAATGGTATGGGCATGGGTTAGCAAAAAACGTTAATTTTTTCATTTAGTTCGTTACTCTATTTTTTTGAAAATATTGCTTCTTATTGATTATTACCTAAACTAATTTATTAGTATTAGGAAATAACGACTTTGATTATGTTGAATAATCAAGCAAAGTCATTTAAGAAAGTAATTACCAATGGTTCAATCTTTTACGACAACACTTCACCGTTAAATTAACGGCCATCTTGCAATGATGACGTTCATTTTAGTTTTACTTCTCTCACTTGTTTTTGCTGGAACCTACTTTAGGGATCAGCAACTAAACCAGAAAAGCGCAGTGCAATTTAGTCAATTAAAACAAGAGATTACTTTTAAAAAGTCACTAGTAAAGACCCATGAGCTATTAACGAAAATCTTATCAGATAAACAAGCGGAAAGTTTTAAAAAAGACCATCAAAAATTGATCATCCAGTGGTCAATATTAAATGGAAGGCTGGCTAGTAACTCTCCTCAATTTGATTTGTGGTTAGCGGATAATAAGAAAAATGAGGATCTGATCGATAATATTGTTAGTCGAAGTGAGGATAATGAATACTTATTAAAAAAGGTTATAGAGCAGCTCAAGAACACTAATAAAGTATTAACTAATTATATGAGTAAAAACAATCATCAGCTTAGAGGGTTATATCAACTGGTGATAAAAGATAATGTCAATGACTCTGTCACTGTTAATCGAGCTAAGGCTTATATTAAAGCTAATACAACATTAGATGATTTGAAAATATTAAAACAAGAATTTGAAACTACTATTGAGAGTTTTGAACAACTGACCATTAAAACATCGTCAAGTAAATTCGAAAAACTAAGCCAGCAAATTTTGGCCACATTGGCTTTGTATGAATTCTTGGTCAGTGAGTCAACTGGGGCTTCATCGATGCTCGAAGTGAATGAGTATGTCACTTCTCTGAAACTTCTATTGTTCGCAGAGCAACAAACGGTAGCCAAATGGCGTAGTTATTTACAGTTAATTCACTACTATAGGGCAGGTTTACAAAAACAATTTGATGTTTTACAAAGTATGATTAATGCTCCTGTGGAGAATAATAAATATAAGTTTATCAGTAAGAAAAACGAAAAAAACTTATTTTTTCAGCTTCAAAAAACACTCACTTTAGAAAATCAAGCCATTGTCTTTTGGATTGTTTTTGTTGCTCTTTGCCTATTATTTATCTGTTTGGTTATCAGTATTAGCCATAAATATAAAACACCTCAACAGAGTCGTGATATTGAGGTGTTAATTACTGACAGACAAAAAAAATCGCAAGTTGCAGTAACGAAAGTTGATCGTTTAGTTGAGGAAGTGTCTGTCGATAAAGGTAAAACATGTTTTGATATGATGTTATACACAAAACATCAAGGCACCATTGGCCTAGCAATATATATGTTAGACGAATACATCGAGAGTAATGATGAAAGTTTTAGTGAGTTGTGTCATGCGATAAAAGTAAAGAATAAACCCTTAGCAGAACAAGCGTTAATGGTGTTAATGGAAAATGCGCGTATACTTGCCGCGGATCAATTAGTTGCTTTAATTTTGCAATTAGAAAAAGGCTTAGCTAAACAAGCCATTGATAAAATCACTGAAAGCTTACTTTTAACTAAACACGAACTAACGGTAATTAAAAAATATGCAACTGGTATTTAGTTAACATGCGTTCACTATCAATAAATCAACTTGAAGATGGAGCTAACCATGAGTGATAATACACATGAGTCGGTGATTGAGGTTATACCCTCACCTTGTGTGCGAAATTGCTCTTTAGATGAACAAAATATTTGTTTGGGGTGTTTACGTCATTTGGATGAAATAATTGGCTGGCAAGAGCGTTCAACTGCAGAAAAAAAACACATTGAACTCAATTGTGAAATAAGAAGGAAAGCTCAACGGATTAACGCTAACTAAGCATCCCTTGGTAATCCTTTTTCTACCGAGCGAATCAAACGAGCAGTTAACCGCTGATTCACTTCAATAAGCCCCTTATTTTCTTCTTGTTTCAACTGCTGTTGGTCGAGTGCCCATAAAATATGTTCAGCAACCATGGCTTCAGACTTTTTAAGTTGAGCTGTCAATGCATCAACAATGTTGTTAGAAAAGTCAGCATTTCCTAATGCCACCGCAATATTTCGTTGCCAAGATTGAAAGCCAATACGCCTAATAGGCGATCCCTCGGTATTGCTGAGGAACTCTTTTTCATGCCAGGAAAATAAATCTAATAAAGAGGCTTGGTCTAAATTGTGTCTTGCCTGAAAGTCAGCTTCGACACTCAATTTCGCAAATTTATTCCAAGGACAAATTAATTGGCAATCATCACAACCATAAATGCGATTACCCATTAACGGTCTCAAATCGATAGGAATAGCGTCTTTTAATTCTATAGTCAGGTAGGAAATACATCGCCGAGCGTCAACAACATAAGGTTCAACAATAGCGTTAGTTGGACAGATTTTTATACAAGCGACACAAGCACCACATTCGTTTGAGGGTTTTTCATCACAAGGAAGGGGTATATCAACTAACAGTTCGCCAATAAAAAACCATGAACCTGCTGTTTTATTAATTAGTAAACTGTGTTTACCCACCCAGCCTAAACCAGCTTTTTCAGCTAAAGGCCTCTCAAGGATCGGTGCTGAGTCAACAAAAGGACGAAAGTTGAATTCAACACAGTGCTCTTTTATTTTCATACCGAGTTGTTGGAGCTTTTTTCTCATCATTTTATGATAATCACGCCCTAAGGCATAACGACTAACATAAGCATGATCTTTCTTTTTTAATGTTTTGGCAAACCTGGCATCTGTTGGCAAGTAATTCATACGTACACTAATCGCACGGATTGATCCCAATTCTAACTCGGCAGGTCTTGCACGCATTAAACCGTGCCTTGCCATATAATCCATGTTGCCATGGTAGTTATTTTCTAACCATTTTATGAGTGCAGGTTCGTGACTTGATAAATCCACATCACAAATTCCAACTTGTTCAAAGCCAAGTTCTTTACCCCAAAACTTGATTTTTTCGGCTAAAGCTTGATAGTCAATAGTGGGGCTGGTGATGTTGTCGGTCATAAAAGTGTCTTAAAATAATATACCAGTAGCATTATCAGTGGATACGCTTTGTTTTAAATGTATGGAAAGCCAATGAGTTCAAATAAATACCCGCTAAGCTTATCACAGCCAGCTTACTCGGCTAAACAAGTTCTACAAAATGAAGTTATGGTTGCGAAAAAACTACATATTACGATGCCAGATTTAATGGTGCGTGCTGGTTTGGCTGCTTTTAATCAAATTTTGCAGTGTTGCCCCAAGATTAACTCAATGTTAGTGATTTGTGGAAGTGGCAATAATGGGGGGGACGGTTTTGTGATCGCTCGCCTCGCCCACCTTGCCGGTCTTGATGTTTCAGTATTATCACTTAATAAACCCGCATCCTTCAATGCAAGGCTAGCATGCCAAGCATTGAAAGATGCGGGCGTTACTATTATCAAACAAGATAAATTATTAGGGCATAATCCCGAACAAGTTATCACTAGTTTTACGGGAGAGCTCATTGTTGATGGAATTTTTGGTATAGGCTTTCACGGCCAATTAAGTGAGGATATTAAAAATTTAATTATTGTTATTAATCAGCATAAGGCAAAAAAATTCAGTATTGACATACCTTCAGGTTTATCTGCTACTAAGGGAACCGTAGACTCAATAGCCGTTATTGCTGACGTTACGATAACCTTTATTGTTTTAAAACAAGGATTATTAACCGCGATGGCCGCTAATTATATTGGTGATTTATTTCTAAATGATTTAAATATAGGTCAAGATTTTATTGCTCATGCATCTCACCAGAATAATATTTATAGTCAAGGGCATGCTGACTTACCTGCGTTAGCTAAACGTCCACCCATAAGTCATAAAGGCGATATAGGTTTATTGTTAGCTATTGGAGGAAATATTGGTATGCCTGGGGCAATTCGTTTATCGGGAGAGGCCGCATTACGATCTGGAGCATCATTATTAGCCATAAGCTGCCATGAAGGCAATCAAGCTTTGGTCTTTAATGGGCGTCCAGAAATTATGTTAGCTTCTTCCTCGATTAAAACATTGGCGAACTCAACGATATTGAATAAAGCTAGAGTGCTTATTATAGGGCCAGGTCTTGGTCGAGATGATTGGGCTGAGCAAATGTTTGATTTAGCACTTTTGCAAGGTAAACCTTGTGTTATTGATGCAGATGCCTTGCATTTTTTAAGTGAACGCAATGCGTACAATAACCTTTGGGTGTTAACACCTCACCCAAAAGAAGCATCGAGATTATTAAATTGTACAGTTGCTGAAATAGAGGCTGATAGATTCGGCGCGGTAAAGAAAATAGCTAAAAAATATGGCGGTATATGTTTATTAAAAGGCGCCGGTAGTTTAATTTCTAACGGGCACCAAACCTGGGTTAATTCAACAGGCAATGCGGGTATGGCTTCTGGTGGTATGGGTGATGTTTTATCAGGTATTATTGCGGCATTATTGTTACAAATGCCAGATGCTTTTAAAGCAGTGCGCTTAGCATGCTATATTCACGGCGCGGCAGCTGATAGAATTGCTGACAAAAATGGCCAGCGTGGTATGTTGGCCAGTGATTTATTTGCAGAACTGCAACACTTGGTAAATGAGTATTAATGAAAAAACTTAATTATTTCTTAGCGGATGAAGCGGCAACAATTGCCATCGGTACATCGCTAGCAACAGTGATAAAAACCAAGCTTAAAGAGGGCGTCATTGTTTTTTTAAATGGTGACCTAGGCGCAGGAAAAACCACATTAACGCGTGGTTTTGTACGAGGTATGGGTCATCAAGGCAATGTTAAAAGTCCAACTTATACCTTGGTTGAGCCCTATGACTTAGATGATTGGCACGTTTACCATTTTGATTTATACCGACTAAGTGATCCTGAAGAGCTAGAGTATATGGGTATTCGAGACTATTTTGATAAAAATTGCTGCTGCTTTATTGAATGGCCAGAAAAAGGTACCGGTTTACTCGCTCAAGAAGACCTTATTATTAACATTGATTATATTGGCGAACAACGTAATATAAGTATAAATGCCAGTACCTTAAAAGGTACTAACGTGCTTGAAGAATTAAAAAAAACATATACAGGATGACACTAGATGTTCAGCGGTTTTACTATTAATAGCAGGGCTATTCGACTATTTCTGGTAAGTCAATTGATGTTTATTGGCTCTACAGCATTAGCCGCTAATAGTATTGATGGCATTCGTGTTTGGTCCGCTCCTGAAAATACTCGCATTGTTTTTGATTTGAAAAATAAGTCTGATTATAAATACTTTAGTTTGTCGAGTCCTGAACGCTTAGTGATCGACTTTAAACTTAGTAATAATACTGTTAATTTAACCAATCTTGCTAAAAATGACTCTCGAATAAAACTAATCCGTAGTAGTACTTCTAAAAGTAAAGGCTCAACTCGAGTTGTGCTTGAATTGGCTGAAAAGTATCAACTTACTGTTTTTCCATTACCCCCCGCAGGTCAGTATGGTAATCGTTTGGTTGTTGACCTTTATGATAAAAATAGAGAGAAAAACGTAACATCTTATCAACCTAGAAATGACTCACGCGACATTATTATCGGTATTGACGCAGGACATGGTGGTGATGATCCCGGTTCTATTGGCGGTAAAGGCTCTTATGAAAAAAAAGTGACCTTGGCAATTGCGAAAAAATTAAAAAAGCTGATCGATAAAGAAAAAGGCATGACTGCCGTATTGATTCGTTCGGGTGATTATTATATCGGTCTTAATCGTCGAACTAAAATAGCACGTGAAAAGCAAGTTGATTTTTTGGTGTCTATTCACGCAGATGCCTTCAGAACTTCACAACCCCACGGTGCTTCTGTTTGGATTATCTCTAAAGGTCGAGCAGAGTCTGAAATGGCACGTTGGTTAGTTAACCGAGAGAAAAACTCAGAATTATTAGGGGGTGTTGGCTCAGTCATTAAAACGACTAAAGATAATTATTTTGCGCTAACTTTAGCAGACATGAGCAAACAACATTCGATAGAAGAAAGTCTAGGTGTCGCAACTAATGTCATTAGTGAATTAAAAAAAATCACTAAATTACACAAAAAGACACCGCAGTATGCCAGTTTTGCTGTGCTAAAAGCCTCAGATATCCCATCAATTTTAGTTGAAACTGGCTTTATTTCTAATCATAAAGAAGAAAAAAATCTGAATTCATCTTGGTATCAACAAAAGCTAGCGACGGCGATTTCACTTGGTGTTAAACGTTATTTTATTAAACATCCGCTGCAAGGTTCTTATTATGCTTCTGTTGGTCATAAAAACCATAAAGTTTCAAGTGGTGAATCTTTATCTGCTTTAGCTAAGCGCTATAAAGTTTCAGTAACAAAAATTAAATCAATCAATAATCTTAAGTCTAATACCGTCAGGATTGGTCAAACATTAAAAATCCCTCGTGCAGGCTAATGATTCATAAATATAATAGTAAATTAATATGACCATTGAAATACTCCCCGCTCAATTAGCTAATCAAATTGCTGCTGGAGAAGTCGTTGAAAGACCTGCTTCAGTCATTAAAGAATTAGTTGAAAATTCATTAGATGCAGGTGCCGACCAGATTCACATTGAAGTGGAAAAAGGGGGGACTAAAAAACTTCGTATATCTGATAACGGCTCAGGTATTGCCAAAGATGAATTGGCCTTAGCGTTAAGTCGTCATGCGACTAGTAAAATTAAAAGCCTACGCGATTTAGAGGCTATTAGTAGCTTAGGCTTCCGTGGTGAAGCACTTGCCAGTATTAGTTCAGTTTCTCGGTTAACATTAACATCGAAACCGGCCAATCAAAAAACAGCATGGCAAGCTAGTGCGGCAGGCAGAGATATGGACGTAGTGGTTCAACCTGCAGCTCACCCCGATGGGACAACTATTGAAGTGAGTGACTTGTTTTTTAATACTCCCGCGAGAAGAAAATTCCTTCGTACTGATAAAACTGAATTTAGTCATATTGATGAAGTTGTACGACGTATCGCTTTAGCACGTTTTGATGTGACTTTTACACTGACCCATAATGGTAAGATTATTAGGCAGTATCGTGCGGCAAAAGATAAGTCTCAATACGCTAAACGTGTAACAATGATTTGTGGCAAAACCTTCATTGAGCATGCCGTGGAAGTTGATTGTCATCATGACAACTTACACCTTTGGGGGTGGCTGGCCAAGCCTAGTTTTCACCGAAGTCAAAGTGACCTTTGTTATAGTTATGTTAATGGTAGAATGATGCGTGATAAGTTGATTAATCATGCCATTCGTCAGTCTTTTTCTGAGCGCTTAGTTGCTGACAACCATCCGGCTTTTGTTTTGTTTCTTACCCTTGATTATCGAGAAGTTGATGTCAATGTGCACCCTGCAAAACATGAAGTTCGTTTTCATCAGGCCCGTTTTATTCATGACTTTATTTATTCAGTTTGTAATGATGCTTTAAGCAGCGCTCACTCTTTAGATGCTTCAGAGCATGAAATGTCGACTATCGGTACTCCTGAAAATTTACCAACGAGTTTAACAAAACAGTCAGCGGGTACGGCTGCTTATGAAATAGCTAAGGGACAGGAAAATGGACAACATCAAGCTTTTAAGCAAAGAGATGATTACGTAACGCCACTAAGAGTTATTAATGACGGTGATGCCACTCAAAAAAGCCTTACACCGTCAGGTTATAGTCCGACAGCTAAACCGTCACAAAAAGCGAGTGCCGCCTATCAACAATTAATGACTACAGTACCAAATAGTCATTTAGTTGAAACTCCTATTGAAAGTCAGGCATTACTTGCCGAACCACTCATTAATATTTTGAAATTTATTGCACCTGACTATGCAGTGATTTTATTAGATGATGAACTATGGCTTTTGTCTTTAGAAAAGCTGGCTGAAAACATTCATTTTACCGAGCTTAAAGAGCGCTGGCACAAAGGTATCGTCAGTCAACCATTACTATTACCCATTAGCTTAACTTTAGATAAAGCACAGTTTATATTTGTTAACCAACATATCACTAGTTTTGAGCAGGCGGGTATAGTAATTGTTATAAAAACAGCCAATAAAGTACAGATAAGGCAATTCCCGGCGTGTCTTCGTGATAAAAATATTACTGCGAGTTTTAATACCATTATCGATTATTTATTACCTTTGTCTGTTAAAGGTGATCTCGAAGAAATTCATTGGTGTCAATCATTTGCAAAATTAATGGGCGCAGAAAAATATCATCAACAAAGTGCTCAAGCACTTATTGAGCAAGGAAAAAATCTATTTAAAGAGCAATTAGCACCGGTACTACGCTTGAATTCTGTAGTTGTTGACCTCACATCAACAATAAGCCAATTAAATTCATCAAATTAATAATTAATAATTAAGATATGGGATTGTCGTTAACAAATAATTTGAAAAAGCCACCTGTTATTTGTTTAATGGGTCCGACCGCATCAGGTAAAACAGCGCTAGCAATGGCCATTTGTGATGTACTACCTTGTGATATTATTAGTGTTGATTCCGCATTGATTTATCGGGATATGGATATTGGTACAGCAAAACCAACGGTAGAGGAATTGGCACAATATCCTCATCGGTTAATAAATATTCGTGATGCGAGTGAAAGTTATTCGGCAGCTGATTTTTGTCATGACGCGCTAGGTGAGATTGAAGAGATACGGGCTAATAATCGTATTCCGTTATTAGTCGGTGGCACCATGATGTATTTTAAAAGCTTGATTGAAGGGATATCGCCTTTACCTCAAGCGAATAAAGCAATACGTGATGCAATAGAGCAAGAAGCAGCAGAAAAGGGTTGGCAGCATATGCACCAATTATTGCAGCTATCTGATAGTGAGTCAGCATTAAGAATTCATCCCAATGATCCACAAAGATTGACGCGAGCTTTAGAAGTTTTTCGAATAACAGGAAACAGTCTGACACAATTAACTCAAATTAAAGGTGATAAGCTTGATGGTGATGTATTACAATTTGCTATAACTCCTAAGGATCGTAAAACCTTGCACCAACGTATTGAATTACGCTATCAAACAATGATTGAGCAAAGTTTTGAGCAAGAAGTGAAATCTCTTAAAGAGCGTGGTGATTTACACGAGAATTTACCATCAATAAGGTGTGTTGGTTATCGTCAAATGTGGCAACACCTTAATGGTGAAATAGATCATGATGAAATGGTTTTTCGTGGTGTATGTGCGACAAGACAACTAGCAAAACGGCAATTGACTTGGTTAAGAGGTTGGCATAAATTAAACTGGTTGGAAATGGAAAATGAAACTAATTTACAACAAGTATTGTCAATGGTGAGAAAAGTTGACTCATTTAGGTATAATTAGTTTTAATTCTGGAGTAACTTGCTATATTTACTTGGGAATAGTTATTATAAACAACTTAAAAAATAGTTATGTATAACTGTTTTTTACCAAAAATAATAAAAGGAGCCATATCATGGCAAAAGGACAATCGTTACAAGACCCATTTTTGAATGCTTTACGTCGTGATCGCATTCCCGTTGCCATATATTTAGTTAACGGTATTAAACTTCAAGGACAAGTGGAATCCTTTGACCAATTTGTTATCTTACTTAAAAATACGGTTAGTCAAATGGTTTATAAACATGCGATTTCTACTGTTGTTCCAGCCCGCGCAGTTAACACAACTATGCCTACGGATAACCAAGACGAAGACTAAACTCTGGCGTTTTATGCTTAATACGAGAACATCTAATATTTTATGAAAATAATAAGTAGGGTTTGGAGTTGTATACTTGTTTGATCGTTACCAAGCTGGTGAGCAAGGAATACTTGTTCATGTAGACTTTCCCGATGAAAGTTCACGAGAAGATTTAGCTGAATTTAAACTGTTGGTTTCATCTGCCGGTGTTGAGGCTTTAGATGTTGCTACAGGCAAACGCAATACACCTCATCCTAAATATTTTGTTGGTAGTGGCAAGGCAAGTGAAATTGCTGAAATGGTGCGTTTACATAATGCCAACATCATTTTATTTAATCATAGTTTATCACCTTCACAAGAAAAGCATATTGAAGCTTTATGCGAATGTCGTGTTGTAGATCGTACGACGCTTATTCTCGACATTTTTGCTCAGCGTGCCCGCACTCATGAAGGTAAGATGCAAGTTGAGTTAGCTCAACTCAAGCACTTAAGCAGTCGTCTTATTCGAGGGTGGACCCACTTGGAACGCCAAAAAGGTGGGATTGGCTTACGTGGTCCTGGTGAAACACAACTTGAAACAGATAGACGTTTGTTACGAGAGCGTATCAGTAATATTCTTAAACGTTTAAAAAAAGTAGAGCGGCAGCGGCAGCAAGGTCGACGTTTAAGAACTCGAGCTGAAATCCCAACAATTTCCCTGGTAGGCTACACCAATGCAGGAAAATCTACCTTATTTAATTGTATTACTAACGCTGATGTTTACATCGCGGATCAATTGTTTGCGACACTAGACCCAACACTAAGAAAGATTGAAGTTGAAGGGGTTGGTCGAGTGATATTAGCCGACACTGTTGGCTTTATTCGTCATTTACCCCATGACCTAGTTGCCGCGTTTAAAGCAACATTAACTGAAACACGCGAAGCTGAGTTGTTGTTACATGTGGTTGATATTTCTGATGAACGCCGCAGTGAAAATATTGAACAAGTTGAAGGTGTTTTAACAGAGATAGAAGCTGACGAAGTGCCGCAGTTAATGATTTGTAATAAAATCGACAATTTACATGACCTGTCTCCTCGAATTGATCGGGATGAAACCGGTATGCCAATAAGAGTATGGTTATCGGCACAGGCTAATGTCGGCATTGATTTACTTTTTGATGCACTAGCTGAGCGATTAGAACGAGAAATAATACAACATAGTTTAAAAATCCCACCCAATGCCGGTAAGTTACGGGGGGCACTATATAAGCTTAACTGTATTACTGATGAGCATTTTGATGAGCAAGGTAATTGTTTAATTAATATTAAAATGCCAAAGCGAGAATGGAACAGATTAATAAAACAAGAGGGTACTGAGTTAGAAGGCTTTATTGAACGTTAACAGCCTGATATATTAGTTACCTAATTTATCAATAAATTTAATTTTACGACCTATTATTAGGTCAAGCAAAGCGGAGAATACTATGGCTTGGAACGAACCGGGGAATAATGATAAAGACCCCTGGAAAAACAAAGGTGGGAAAAACCAAGGACCACCAGACTTAGATGAAATGTTTAAAGACATAGGTCAAAAAGTCAGTGGTATCTTTGGTGGTAAGTCATCAGGTGGTGGCTCTAACTCGGGTAGTAACTTTTCAAATTTAGGACTAGGTCTGGTCTTAGTTATCGCATTAGTCGTCTATGCGTTTAGTGGCTTTTATACCATCAAAGAAGCTGAAAAAGGTATTGTACTCCGTTTTGGTGAATATGCCGGCACTGTGGATCCAGGTTTGAGCTGGAAGTGGACTTTTATTGATGAAATTATTCCTATTGATATGCAAAGTACCCGTGACTTGCCAGCTTCTGGATTTATGTTAACGCAAGATGAAAACGTAGTACGTGTTGAAATGCAAATACAATACCGTGTTATTAATGCTCGCGAATACAGATTTAGTGTTACCAATGCGGATGACAGTTTAAGTCAATCGCTTGATAGTGCATTACGTTATGTCGTTGGCCATTCAGTAATGGATGATATATTAACCAGTGGCCGTGAAGTTGTTCGCCAGGAAGTGTGGACTGAGTTAGAAAAAATTATTGAACCTTACAATTTAGGTTTGATGATTGTTGATGTTAACTTTAAAGATGCTCGCCCACCAAATGAAGTTAAAGATGCGTTTGATGATGCCATTGCTGCACAAGAAGATGAAGTCCGTTTTCTTCGTGAGGCTGAGGCTTATGCCCGTGGTATTGAACCACGCGCTCGTGGTCGAGTAAAACGTATGGAACAAGAAGCGCTAGCTTATAAATCTGAGACAGTGCTCGATGCCATAGGCTCAGTGGCAAGGTTTAATAAAATATTGCCAGAATACCAAGCAGCACCTAATGTTACTCGTGACCGTATGTACCTTTCCACTATGGAAAAAGTATATAGCAACACGTCAAAAGTAATGGTTGATGTAGAAGGGGGTAATAACATGATGTATTTACCACTTGATAAAATTATTCAACAGCAAAATACTTCGAACAATACGAAATCGCAATCAATGACATCGGAGCCACTAAGATCGACTAACAGCTCAGTGTCATCTGCGGGTCGTGGTGACAGATATAACAATGGGAGTAACTAAGTAATGAAAAATTTAATTGGCATTATTATCGCCGCGCTATTCTTATTATCGGTTTCCTCTGTTTTTGTTATTAACGAAGGTGAACGCGGAATAGTCTTTAAGTTTTCAAAAATTAAGCGTGACTCTACAACAGGTGAAATGTTGGTGTTTGAACCTGGGTTACACTTTAAATTTCCATTTTTTGAAAGTGTTCGTAAATTAGATGCTCGTATTCAAACACTAGATGAAGCAGCCGATCGTTTTGTAACATCAGAGAAAAAAGATTTAATGGTCGACTCATTTGTTAAATGGCGCATTGCTGATTTTTCAACATACTACCTAAGGACATCGGGTTCTATTGATAATGCTCGTGCTCTATTAAAGCAAAAAGTAAATAATGGTATGCGTACCGAATTTGGTAACAGAACCATTACAGAGATTGTTTCAGGTGACCGTTCAGCTATTATGGCTGAGGCTTTAGAAAGTGCAGCAAGTAGTCGTGAGGATTTAGGTATTGAAGTTATTGATGTCCGTATCAAAGCGATTAACTTACCCACTGAAGTCAGTAACTCTATTTACGAACGTATGCGCGCAGAGCGAACAGCAGTAGCAAAAGAGCATAGGTCACAAGGTAAAGAGCAAGCTGAGATTATTCGTGCAACAATTGATGCAAAAGTAACAATTATGCTAGCAACTGCACAGAAAGATGCTTTAGAAGTTCGTGGTGATGGCGATGCCACTGCAACTAAAGTTTATGCAGATGCTTATCAGCAAGATGCTGAGTTTTATAGCTTCTATCGTAGTCTACAAGCATACGAAAAAAGCTTTAATAGCAAAAACGATATTATGGTTGTTAAGCCAGACAGTGACTTCTTCCGTTTCTTGAAAAATGGTTCAAAGTCAGTTAACTAATTTATTTTAGTGAAAATAATATTATAAGGGTCATAGCATAACTGTTATGGCCCTTTTTTTTGCTTAATGACGCGAGGCTTAATAGGGCAAAGATTAGCTTTATATCAGATTAAGAAGGATAACTATGGAAAGTAGTTTGTTACTTTTACGTCGGTTATTTTTGATGGCAGAAGTTTTACTATGGAGATTATTTCCTAACAGATGGCGTACTTATTTGTTGAAATTTTTAGAACGGCCGATTGAATCAATACGAACAATGGGTATTATTACGGCTTTACTGGATTTGCCCCTATTATATATATGTTTATGAACCAGTTTATTTCTATAGTTATATGATTTTACTGGTTATTTTATATAAGTATTAAAATGTAGCATTTATTACTTGGACTCGGTTTTTATTTTTGATAAAATTCCCGCCTAATTTTATATCGAAATTTAAAGCATGGGCAAAAACGTCGTAGTTCTAGGCACCCAATGGGGTGACGAAGGTAAGGGTAAGATTGTTGATTTACTCACAGATAAAGCAAAGTACGTAGTACGTTATCAAGGGGGCCACAATGCGGGTCATACTTTGGTAATTGATGGGGAAAAGACAGTACTTCATTTAATTCCATCGGGCGTATTACGTGATAACGTAAAATGTTTAATTGGCAACGGTGTGGTGTTATGCCCCAAAGCTTTGATGGCTGAAATCAAGATGCTTGAAGCTAAGGGTGTCCCAGTTCGCGAACGTTTACTTATTAGTGATGCTTGTCCACTTATTCTTCCTTATCATAATGCGTTAGATGCCGCGCGCGAAATTGCTCGTGGTAATAAGCCGATTGGTACTACAGGTCGAGGTATTGGGCCAGCGTATGAAGATAAGGTTGCCCGTCGTGGTTTACGTGTTGGCGATCTTGTTTGCGCAGAATCTTTTGCTGTTAAGTTGAAAGAAATTGTCGATTATCACAATTTTTCATTAGAGCACTATTACAAAGTTGAACCTGTTTGTTTTGAAACAGTGTTAGCCGATGTATTAGCTGTGCGTGATGTGATTCTAAAAATGGTTGCCGATATTTCAGAAATTCTTGACCAAGGCCGTAAAGCCGGTGAGTCAATTATGTTTGAAGGTGCTCAAGGTACCTTACTTGATATTGATCATGGGACATACCCTTACGTAACTTCTTCAAATACCACTGCAGGTGGTGTTGCTACAGGTTGTGGTGTTGGCCCTCGTCATCTTGACTACATCCTTGGTATCACTAAAGCATATACTACTCGTGTTGGCTCTGGTCCTTTCCCTACAGAACTTGATGATGAAGTTGGTAACCATTTAGGTACAGTAGGCCATGAGTTTGGTGCGACTACCGGTCGCGAACGTCGTTGCGGTTGGTTTGATGCGGTAGCTATGCATCGCGCTATTCAAGTTAACAGCGTCACTGGTTTTTGTTTAACTAAACTTGATGTATTAGATGGCTTAGAAACACTAAAAATCTGTACTGGTTATAAAACTGAATCGGGTGACATTATAACTGTTCCACCAACAGCGGCTGAAGGGTATGAAAAAATCACACCCGTCTATGAATCTATGCCTGGTTGGTCTGATAATACTGTTGGTGCAACTTCACGTGAAGCACTACCTGCTAACGCAATTGCTTATATTAAGCGAATTGAAGAACTAACAGGTGTCCCAATAGATATTATATCAACTGGACCAGATCGTAATGAAACGATTATTTTAGTTAACCCATTTAGCTAATTTAGCTAGTTAAGTTAATTATTTAAGATGCCAGCAAGTTAATTACTTGCTGGCATTTTTTTTAAGATTAAATATTCCCTTCAATAACGACCTACAAGTGTTCATCGGCATCATATCTATCTGCGCACAAAGTTTTTCAGGTTTATTCATTTTGAATATCAATATTACCCTTTACTAGGGTTAATTCGATACCGTGATTTTGTTGATGATCTGGTAGTCCTTGTTAAGGCCAATTAGATTGTTTAACTATTTTTAATTATTTGAGCCAATTCTTGAATATTTTATTAAAGAGTTGTTATTTAGTAATTTAAAATCAGCAAGAAAGTATCTTAGCTATAAATACTTAAAGCCGCTCTTATTTTGACACTAGCTCAAACAATACCTAATTAAATTTCTGATATAAATTTATTATTGTAGTGGCTGCTCAAACCCTGGGTGATAAATTGAAAGTATATATTCTTAAAATAGATATGATTTCCTCTGTAAAATTGTAACTTGAGTGAGTAACGTTAATGGTAATGAATATTTTATGAAATGATTCGGTTAAGTCGACATAACCTTTTAAAATAAGGGGAATTATAGAAATCTATCAATAATATTGATTATAGATGGATTGGCATTAATACACCGATATTGTTTAAGTTATCTACTCATTAATTATGAATATTTCGAGTTTTTATGTATATATATTTAATATAAATGATATGTTTTATATAGATTTCAGTGCTTTCATATATGAAAATGGGGTTTGATTGATTAATTACTATCTAATACTGTATATAATTAATTAGTCACAATAAAAATCGAGATGAACTAATCATCTCAAAGGCTTACAGACAACAAACTTATTAAACACCACGTATTAGGAAACACCATGACAGATTTTCGCCAACAAGCACTTGATTACCATGCTTTTCCAACACCTGGAAAAATAGGCCTTGCTCTCACTACCCTAGCTGAAACGAGTAGAGATCTTGCCCTCGCTTATAGCCCTGGTGTTGCTGAACCGGTTCGAGAAATAGCGGCTAATCCAGATGATGTTTATAAATATACGGCTAAAGGAAATACTGTCGCTGTCATTACCAATGGTACGGCTATTTTAGGATTAGGCAATCTTGGCCCTATGGCTTCTAAACCCGTAATGGAAGGCAAGTGTTTATTGTTTAAACGTTTTGCTAATATTGATTCGTTTGATATTGAAGTAAAGCATAAAACTGTAGAAGAGTTTGTTAATACAGTTGCTAATATTGCCGATAGCTTCGGTGGTATTAATTTAGAAGATATCAAAGCGCCAGAGTGCTTTATAATTGAAAAAGCGTTAATAGAGCGATGTAAAATACCGGTCTTTCATGATGATCAGCACGGCACAGCTATAGTAACTGCTGCTGGTATGATGAACGCATTAGATATTCAAGGAAAAGATATTAAACAAGCAAATATAGTCTGTTTAGGTGCTGGAGCTGCTGCTATTGCTTGTATGGAATTATTAGTCAAGTGTGGTGCTCAGCGTGAAAAGATTTATATGCTTGATACTAAAGGTGTAATTCACAGTCGTCGTTCAGATTTAAACGAATACAAAAAATTATTTGCCAATAATACTGATAAACGTACTTTAGAAGATGCGATTGAGGGTGCGGATGTATTTGTGGGTGTATCAGGGCCTAATTTATTGTCTGCGGAACATGTGAAAATGATGGCAGAACGCCCAGTTATTTTTGCTTGCTCAAATCCAGAACCAGAAATAAAGCCTGAATTGGCATTAGCCATTCGTGACGATATTATTATTGCAACCGGTCGCAGTGATTACCCCAATCAAGTGAATAATGTTTTATGTTTTCCTTTTATTTTTAGAGGCGCTTTGGATGTTCGTGCTCGTAGCATTAATGACGAGATGAAAGTAGCAGCAGTTCATGCTATTCGTGAATTGGCTAAAGAAGAAGTTCCTGAAGAAGTGTTGATTGCCAGTGGGCAGAGCTCATTAACATTTGGTAAAGATTATATTATTCCAAAACCGATGGACCCTCGCTTGTGCGCTAAGGTTGCTATTGCGGTTGCACAAGCTGCAGTTGACTCGGGGGTTGCTGCTTTACCAATGCCTGAAAATTATATGCTATAAGTTGACGGCGCCATTAGCGGCTGGCTTTAAATGTAGCTAATAGTTAGGGCTATTAGCTTGTTTATTTTTTTATGAGAAGGATTAGTGATTAATCTTCATCGTCAGTTTCGTAAGCACTAAAGTCAGTAATGCCTTTCGCTTCTAGCAATTTACGAACACTTTCAGGAAGTTTTTGTCCATTATCTTTCGCTAAATCTGAATCGTCAGGCAAGGGTTGTCCTGTAAAGGCGTGCAAGAAAGCTTCGCATAACAGCTCACTGTTAGTGGCATGACGTAAATTATTGACTTGTCGACGAGTTCTTTCATCGGTTAATACTTTTAAAACGCGCAAAGGGATGGAAACAGTGATTTTCTTTACTTGTTCACTTTTTTTCCCGTGTTCGGCATAAGGATTAATATACTCTTCATTCCATTCGGCCATAAATTTACCTCTACACTTATTATTATTTTGTTATTATTTAATAAAATAGATTTTACTAGTTGCTGAGCACTAGTCAACAGTGAATGTGTAGAAGTTTGGACGTCTAAAAGTTCTTGACCCTTTAAGTTAAAACGTTTAGACTTTTAGATGTCCAAACATCCAAATAATTACATCTGTGAAATTACCTACAATGGAGAGTAAAATGACTGTTTCGAAAATCGCCACAACTGCTGTTAGATCAGGCATTAATACAGACAAACATCATGGTGCTGTGGTTGCTCCTATTTACCTTTCTAGTACTTATTCATTAAAAGGTTTTAATGATAAACGCCAATTTGATTATTCTCGAACAGGAAATCCAACCCGAGCTATTTTTGCAGATACCATCGCTAAATTAGAGCATGGTAAGGTTGGTATTGTTACCAGTACTGGTATGTCAGCTTTACATTTAATTTGTCAGTTATTATCACCAGATGATTTAGTGATTATTCCACATGATTGTTACGGTGGCAGTTTCCGTTTATTTACCCATTTAGCGAAACGTGGACAGTTTAAGCTAATTGTTGTTGATCAAAATGATGAAAAAGCCTTAGGTAAAGCGCTAGCTAAAAGACCTAAATTGGTATTAGTAGAAACACCAAGTAATCCATTGTTACGTTTAGTCGATATTGACAAGATAGCAACAGCTAGCCACAAAGTTGGCGCATTAGTGGCGGTTGACAATACTTTTCTATCACCTGTATTGCAGCAACCGCTTTTGCTAGGTGCTGATATCGTTTTTCACTCAACCACTAAATATATCAATGGCCATAGTGATGTCGTTGGTGGTGTTTTAGTAACCAAAGAACAAGAACTAGGTGAGCAGCTTGCATGGTGGGCCAATTGTATTGGCATTACTGGTTCTGCCTTTGATAGTTTTTTAGCCGTTCGTGGTTTAAAGACATTACCTGTCCGTATGAAACAACATCAAATTAATGCTAATGCTGTTGCCGATTATTTACAAAAACACCCAGCGATTGAGAATATTTATTACCTAGGTTTATCAAGTCACCCTGGTCATGAATTAGCTAAACGTCAACAAAGTGATTTTGGGGCTATGATAAGTTTTGAAATCAAAGGTGGAGTAGATGCGGTAAAAGCACTTTTTGATAATTTAGAATTGTTCACTCTAGCGCAGTCCTTAGGTGGTGTAGAAAGTTTAATCAGTCATCCATCAACCATGACACATGCAGGTATGGAAATCGCCGCACAACTTGAAGCGGGTATTACACCATCTTTAATCCGAATTTCTGTCGGTATTGAAGATATTGACGATATTCTTGCTGACTTAAATCATGGTTTAAATGCCAGCCAATCTTTCAGTGAACAATAAACATTTAAATTAGTTAATACCAACTTAAATAACACTGACTCCCTGATTATTATTATGTAATAAAAACACCCTTAGTAGAGAAAAATATGAGCCAGACAGTTAATGTTCTACAACTTAGTGGAGTCGAAAATAAGCTGAGTAAACATGCTATTCATGTACATAAATTTGGTGGGAGTAGTTTAGCT
Source organism: uncultured Colwellia sp. (assembly GCA_963933115.1). GTDB lineage: Bacteria > Pseudomonadota > Gammaproteobacteria > Enterobacterales > Alteromonadaceae > JALJPB01. Next base: position 44,721 of record CAWVSL010000006.1, on the reverse strand, counting down.
AACCATCAGTGTATTGAGCGTGTTGTTGATATTATTCGCACTAATTGTCAGTTAAATGACTTGATCGTCGTGTCGGCCAATGGGAAAACGACGGATAATCTATTGAATATTTTGGCATTAGCAAATGAAACAGGTGAAGAATTAGCTGATGCCATTACATATTTGCAAACTGATCAACTTGTCATGATTGAAAAGTTGCTGAGCGTTAATGGCGCATCGTTGCTATCTACCTTATTAAAACTAGATATTAAGCAATTAACCAGTTGGTTAGGTTTAGATATTGATACCCATTATAATGATATTTTATCATTTGGTGAATTATGGTCAGCAAGGTTATTGTCAGCAGTATTAACTGAACGGCTTTGTCCAAGTATCGTCATTGATTCTCGTCAAACTTTAGTTATTGATAATGATCATAACTGTAATGTAAATAGTAAAATAAGTTCGGAAAAGCTAAAAGAACAACTAATTAATAATAAGCTTGCAGTAATAACTGGATATATTAGCAAAGACGAACAAGGCAAGACTTGTACTCTAGGCCGTAATGGCAGTGATTATTCAGCAACCATTATCGCTTCTTTAGTTGGCGCTTCAAATGTAACACTTTGGACTGATGTTGATGGTATTTATAGTGCCGATCCCCGAGTGGTGCCAACGGCAAGAAAACTTCATCGCTTGGCGAATGGTGTCGCATTAGAATTAGGCCGTTTAGGTAATCCTATTTTACATGCTAAAACGTTAAAGCCATTAATTGATCCAGCAAGTCAATGCCGTACACATTTACATGTTGCTAGTAGTTTTGCTAGTGAAGTTAGTGGTACTGAAATTGGTAATTTTGGTCAAATTGCCAAACAAGAACTGTCGGTGACTTATTTAAACAATTTGTTGTTAGCGCAATCGAATAGTTTCAAGGGCGAGTCTGGTGAACAGGCGAGTAGAGAGTTTTCAGTGATATGTGCTGATAATAACCAAGGTTTCATTGTTATCGATCAAGCACAACAAAAAGATGTAAATCAATGGCTTGGATGTCATGATGCTAAGGTTGATTTTAAGCCAGTATCTATTATTGCTACTGTTGGCCATAAAGTGTGTCAGCACCGCAATATCAAAGCGCGTTTCAAAAGGGCGTTAAAATCAACTCAACCACTCAAACTGGTGAACTCAGAAAACGGCCACAGCTTAATTGCGGTGTTGTCTGAAGCCTGTACTAGTGAATTACTTAATAACGTTCATCATGACATGACTAAGGATGCTCGACATATCGGTCTTGTGGTTGTAGGTTTAGGGAATATAGGCCAACGTTTTCTTGAGCTATTACCGAAACAACTATCCACCGTTCCTTCTTTGGAAAATTTACATTTAGTTGGTCTGGTTAGCTCTAAAAAGGCACTTATAAATACCGATGGTTTAGATATAAATAATGCATTAGCTGAATTTAACAATAATGCGCAGGACTATACTAATACTGAATTACTAGCTTGGTTGGCAAACCATCCTTATGACGAATTAATCGTTGTAGATATTACACCAAGTGAAAGCTTTAGCCTGCTTTATGGCGACTTTTTTAAACAGGGTATCCACGTGATTGGTGCTAATAAGTGGGCGGCATCATCTTCTTCAGCACACTATAATTATCTTATTGATACCGCAAAATTAAACCACAGTTTGTGGCTAGGTAATACTACGGTTGGAGCAGGTTTACCCATTAATTATGCCATTGATGATTTATTACAAAGTGGCGATAAAATTACTGAGATATCAGGCATTTTTTCAGGTACCTTATCCTGGTTATTTGAACTCTATGACGGTACCCAACCTTTTTCAGAATTAATGTTAGATGCTCTATCACAAGGCATAACCGAACCTGATCCCCGTGAAGATCTTTCAGGACGTGATGTGCAACGTAAATTACTCATTTTAGCTCGGATGGCTGGTTTTACTTTATCTTTGGAAGATATCCACTGCCATAACTTAGTCCCTGAGGAACTGCAGGGTATATCAACAAAAGAGTTTTTAAAACGCTGTGGAGAACTTAATGACTTTTTTGCTCAACAACTTAGTCAAGCTCAAAATAAAAACGCCTGCATTCGTTATATTGCGCGTTTTTGTGTAGCAACCGATGGTACTAATAAACTCAGTGCGCAAGTTGGCCTGGAAGTCTTAACTGATGATGACGCCTTTGCTAATCTGACTCCTTGTGACAATATTTTTAAAATTAAAAGTGATTGGTATCAAGATAATCCATTGATTATTCGCGGTCCTGGTGCTGGAAGAGATGTTACTGCCGGTGGTTTACATTCTGATTTGGTGAAAATTTGCCAACATGTAATCAATAAAAACATTCAAGTTAAAATTAAAGGCATTAATTAATCAGATATAGCCAAACTAGCAAGTTAAGTGATTTAATTGTTAAGCTAAATGAATAATAATATCCAGGTATTATGTTACTTCGGCACCTAATGATATGGATACTTTAGGTATTATGCTCATTGGATAATATTGATCTATCTGATAAGTAGATCCTGATTCATATCGATAAGCGTTAAACTTACTAGTTGATTTTATTAACTTAAAAACGTAAAGTTAATAAAATGTTAACCAATATTTTACTTCCTAGAATTAGTAGGTCAATTTTACAGGGTTAGAATATGATGCAATGACCGGTTAAAGGGTCGTCATCAGCATTGACATGGAACAGGTTAAGTTACCAAATGTATAGGAGCTAATGATTTCCACTTTTAGATGGCTAGCAAGACTCAATTAACTGATGAGCCCTGTTTACCTCAGGAATTTTACTCACCTAAAGTAAATAATTACAGCTCAGCTATGTTTAGTAAGCTCCCAAAGCGTATATAATTTATATATGTATTCTTATAAAGGTTATTTTTTACTTTTGCCTAAAGCAATAAATTCTTGTTCAATGATCGTATTTATTTAGCATGAAGATAGTGTTTTAATGCAATAAGTTACTGTGAGTTAACTAATGCCGAGCAAAGTTTTACATCAAACACATTTTACCCGTCAGGTTATATCCTTATTAGATAGAACTTTTGATCGTAACCCCATTAAATATTCAGTACTTGACCGTGCGGTATCATATTATCAAGAATGCCATGCAGTGAATGATAAAGTTAGTCAGTTAAAAAATATTGCTGGTTCACAAAAAGAACTGGAACTTTTTGAACAACAACTCAGATCAGAGCGGCTCAAACGTCACACTCATCTATTAGACATATGCCTAGAAGTTATTGACTTAGCTGAATCAGAAGATATCAATGAGTGTAATCGAAGATCCGCTCATCTTCTGGGAACTATTGCCCTATTAAGTCCTACTGAAGGGAGTAGTGTTGCTGCTATAAATGAGATTAATAAGCCGATATATAAAGCGGTACTTTGTTTACGCTTATTGGACCGATTGTGCATTGATAATAACATTGAAGACCCCTATATTAGTCCTTTTCTAGAAAATATTCCTCCGGCGCGTTACAGAGAATTTGCTAGCCTTGACCCTCAAGGATACAGCCGCTTTATTCATCAGGTGAAAGTTCCTTTAGTGATGGCTGCCATTATCCAAGATATTGGTCATTTTCATCCGGATGCCCGATTAATTTTACTGGGTAAGTCTGGCGTGTTAGATCCCTATCGCAGCCTAGATAAAGCTGATCGCAAAAAATTATTACAAATTAATTACCGTGAAACACTTAATTATCTTGTTAACGGAATAGGTAGGGCTGATTACATTGGCTCTTCAAAAGAGGAGAACGATAAATTTAATAGAAGAGCAGATGCTAAATTAGTATTTATAAAACGGTTACTTAAAAGTAGCATAAACCCTAAGTTAGGTAGTGGAAATTTATTAAAAGTACCACAAATATATACATCAATAATCCTCTCAACAAAAAAGTATTATGATTACAAGTTACTGCCAAAAGTTTTTCAACTACTTAACCGAAATGCCGATGCAGGTAGATGTAGTCAGATAGTTGTTGATGCTCTTTATAAAATTACTGGGATATTTCCTCAGGGCTATGGTATTACCTACCTTTGTGTCGATAAAGAAGTGAATCAAAAAGAAAGTAATGAATACGCTATTGTTAATCAGCTTTATCCTATAGACCCTCATCAGCCTCTATGTCGAATTGTGACGCGCAAATTAGTTTTTATTAGTTTTGGTCAAAATATTGTTATTAATAAAAGTAAAAACTTTTACTTTACTGAGACAGCTAAAAGGTCAATTTCAATCTCAAAAGATCGACTTAATGAAACATTAGGACTTTTAGCTTCAAATTATCAAGAACGACAAAGGGAAGGTTTATTACCTCAATGTTGGTATCCATATGAATTTTTCACAAATAAAAGCAATCAAAAATTATGGAATAAAAGTAGTAAATAACAGAGCACTTCCACCAATAATTGTACTATTACTGCCTACACTGAATTGATTATTTCTTTCTTGAGCTAATATTTACTTATTTAGAAACAATAATGTTGAATCATTTTCACTAACATATGGTCTGTTTTATTGATCTCAGAAAAAGCCAAAAACTCATTAGGTTGATGTGCTTGATCGATTGAACCGGGTCCCATTACTATCGTTTGACAACCGAGTTGTTGAATAAATGGTGCTTCAGTGGCGTAGTTCACTGCACAGCAACTATGGCCACTTATTTCTTCAGCAATGGTGACTAATTCACTTGAGGGGTTTTCTTCAAAGCTTGGGGAGCTTGGATACAATTCCTCGAAACTAATGCGAGTAGGGTATTTTTCTGCTAAAGGTTTTAGTGCCTCACTCAACAGTGTAATTAATTCATCATCAGTCATACCGGGTAAAGAACGCATATCAATATCTAAATAACAATGGCCACAGATACGATTTGAATTATCACCACCTTTTATTGCTCCTAAGTTTAAGGTTGGAGCAATTACATCAAATGCTTGATTAGTAAAATTTATGGCCAGCTTTTCTTTTAATGCCAGTAATTGACCGATTACTTGATACATTATTTCAATGGCATTAACACCGAGGTTAGGTTTGCTTGAATGACCAGATTTACCTTGAACACTAATGCGATGTGACATATGACCTTTGTGCATGATCACAGGTACTAAATTTGTTGGTTCACCAATAATGGCGACATCAGGTTTAATTTCTTCGCTATTAGCAAAAAACCTTGCACCTGCCATAGTTGTCTCTTCATCTGCGGTAGCAAGTATATATAATGGTTTAGTTAATGAGTTCTTATCTAACTTTTTGCAAGCTTGTAAGATAAAAGCAAAGAAGCCTTTCATATCACAGGTACCTAATCCAAAGAATTTATTATCTTGTTCCAATACTTTATGTGGGTCAGACAACCAGCTGTTTTCATCGAAAGGAACCGTATCGCTATGCCCGGCTAACAACAAACCACCATTACCAGAACCAAGTTTGGCTAACATATTATATTTATTGTTAGTATTGGGAACCGGTTGAATTTTAACTTTAAAACCTAATTGCTCAAACCAAGTGGCTAATATAGTGATCACTTCTTTATTTCCTTGGTCCCAATTAGGGTGGGTTGAACTGATCGAAGTACTGGCAATAAGTTGTTTTAGTGCATTAGTAAAGTTAGGTAATTTGTTCATTTATCAGTCCAAAAAAATAGATTAAAAAACAATGTAGGTATTTATGCTAAATAGTCGCATAAATACCCGCTTAGTGGTATCTTACACTTACAGTGTAAATAAGCTACTTTAATAAGGCTACTTTAAAATGATAAAGGTTAAATTAAAGCGAAGACAATAGGTATGGATTGTTCTTTTTTTTGTCATTAGCAGTGAATTTACCAGTTTAAATTTACTAGTATTGAACGATATACCCAGGTTATTTCGTGATAATTTGAATAAAATTGCATTTAGAGGTTTGTTTTATGGAGATGAAAAAAGTTGCTGTAATTGGCGCAAGTGGTTATGCCGGAGCTGAGTTGGTGGGTCTTTTATGCCAACACGATAAAGTTTCAATAGAACATCTTGTTGTGTCAGAAAATAGTATTTCTGGTGGTAAAAACTTTAGCGAGTTACATGGCCGCTGGCAGGGAATTTGTGACATTGAGCTGCAGTCTTTTTCTCAAGAGTGGTTTAACTCGTCAGTGGCTAACTTAGATGCTGTTTTCTTTGCCACTCCGCATGAGTTTAGCGCTCAATGGGCCCAAGCTTTTGTTGATTCAGGTGTTAAAGTATTTGATTTGTCTGGTGGTTTTCGTTTAAAAACCCCAGAAGACTATCCAATGTATTACGGTTTTGAGCATCAAAATAAAACAGCGCTTGCCAACGCACAATATGGTTTAGCTGAATGGCAAGCTGTTGATATTATTAATAAAGATATCATTGCCGTTCCAGGTTGTTATCCAACGGCAAGTTTATTAGCGTTAAAACCTATCACTTTAAATAATCTTCACATTGAAAATACATTAATTGTTGTTAACGGTATTAGTGGTGTTACTGGTGCGGGAAGAAACGCTTCATTAGCAACTAATTTTAATGAAGTTAGTTTAACGCCTTACAATATTTTACAGCATAGACACCAGCCTGAAATAAGCCAAGAAGCCAATGCACAGGTTATTTTTAACCCTCATCTTGCCCCTTACAAAAGAGGATTACTTGCCACCGTTACTTTGCAATTAAAACCTGGAGTTACTGCTATTGACGTTGATCAAGCGTTCAATAACGCTTATCAAGATAAGCCACTGGTTCGTTTAGTCGGTGCTTGGCCAAAAATAGGCAATGTTGCTCATACACCGTTTGCTGATGTGCATTGGCAAGTTGACGAAGCTAAACAAGTTGTTGTTGTTAGTTGTGCCATCGATAACTTACTTAAAGGGGCTTCTTCTCAAGCATTACAGTGTTTTAATATTTCATTAGGCTTAGTTAGCCATTATTCATTACTACCATCAAATATTAGCCAAGGAAATATGCTGTGAAAAAACCGTTAGTGATTAAAATTGGTGGCGCCATTTTAGAAAAAGATTCTGCTTTAATTGAACTATTAAAAGTTGTTAGCCAATTACAAGAGCAGGCAGTTGTTTTAGTTCACGGTGGTGGCTGTGTCGTTGATGAAATGTTGGCTCAAGCAAACTTTACCACGACAAAGAAAGATGGTTTGAGAGTAACCCCTAAAGAACAAATGCCTCTAATTAGTGGCATATTGGCGGGTACGGTAAATAAATCAATTGTTGCTACTGCGGTAAGTATGAAAATTCCAGCGGTAGGTTTGGCCTTAACCGATGGTAATATGGTGTCTTGCCAATTAAGCGGCCAAGGTCTAGGGCAGGTTGGTATCCCTAAAGCTCAAAGTAGTCAGTTAATTGATATTTTATTAAAAACTAATTTTTTCCCTATCATTTCTTCTATTGGTTCACTCGACAATGGTGAACTAGTGAATGTAAATGCTGACGATGCTGCGGTTATTATTTGCCAATTACTCAATGCTGATTTACTACTACTAACCGATGTTAATGGGGTTAAAGATGCTGAAGGACAATATTTAGAATCTTTAAATAGCGAACAAGCTAATGCACTGATTGATACGGGTGTTATTGCTGGAGGTATGATAGCTAAAGTAAATGCGGCATTGCAAGCCGCTAGACAATTACGACGAAGTATCGCGGTTGCCAGTTGGCAATCGCCAGAGCAAATTGTTGATTTACTTAATGGTGAATGTATAGGTACTCGCATTCAACCTTGTTAATTTAAAGTAGCTTGTTGTTTAAAAAATATTTAGAGAAAGCATTATGTTAGAAAATAAATCAGAACAAACGTTAGATGTCTTATTGCCGGTAAAAAAGAATCAATTTAATCACTTTTTGGCTGACGATGACTTAACTAAAAGTCAATTATTAGCCTTAATTGAACTGGCAATAAAAATCAAAAAAAATCCTGAAAATTATAGCCAAGTTCTAGCGGGAAAATCGGTAGCGATGATCTTTGAAAAGCCCTCATTAAGAACTCACGTCAGTTTTGATATCGGTATCAATAAACTTGGCGGTCACGCACTGTATTTAGGTCAACAAAATGGTAAATTAGGTGAACGTGAGCGAGTAAGTGATTATGCAAAAAACTTATCGTGTTATGCTGATATCATTGTTGCACGAGTTTTTAGTCATCAATCAATTGAACAATTAGCAGAGCATGCTAGTGTGCCTGTTATTAATGCGTTATGTGATTTATACCATCCATGCCAAGCGCTAGCTGACTTTGTTACATTAACTGAAAACCTTATTAAAATAGGCAAAGATGACCTCTCTCAAGTGAAGTTGGCTTATGTTGGCGACGGGAATAATGTCTCTAATTCATTAATGTTGATGGCGTCAATATTAGGTGTTGATTTTACTTTAATATCCCCTAAAGGCTATGAAGCTGAAATTTCAATGGTTGAAAAAGCTAAAGCATTAGCAAAGAAGTCCGGGGCGCAATTGATATTTACTAACGATATTGATGCTATTGGTGTGCAAGATGCAATTTATACTGATACCTGGATATCTATGGGTAATGAAGACCCCGCACAAAAAAAAGCAGTGCTGGAAGTTTTTGCTTCATATCAAGTGAACCATGATTTAATGGCAAAAACAGGGGCTAAAATTGTTATGCATTGCCAACCCGCCCATTTAGAGCAAGAGATAACGACTAAATTATTTGACAGTGAAATGTCAGTAGCTTTTCAAGAAGCAGAAAACAGAATGTGGGCACAAAATTCAGTATTAGTGACATTATTTAGCTAATGATAGCTAGTCAAACATTGAACAGAATAACAATCAAATTTAAGAGAATACAAAGATGACTCAAACAAATAAAAAAATAAAAAAAGTAGTATTGGCTTACTCAGGTGGTTTAGACACTTCGGCAATTATCCCATGGCTGAAGGAAAACTATGATGGCTGCGAAGTTATCGCTTTTTGTGCCGATGTTGGCCAAGGTGATGAAGAACTTGAAGGTATTGTTGAAAAAGCGATAGCCTCTGGTGCCAGTGAATGCCATGTAGTTGATTTAAAAGAAGAGTATGTCAAAGACTACATCTATCCTATTATTAAAACGGGTTCTGTATATGAAGGCCAGTATTTATTAGGGACCTCCATGGCTCGCCCTGTTATTGCTAAAGCGCATGTTGAAGTGGCGTTAAAAGTTGGTGCAGATGCACTTTGTCATGGCTGTACCGGTAAAGGTAACGATCAAGTACGCTTTGAATCATGTTTTGCCGCCCTTGCTCCACAACTTACCGTAATCGCTCCATGGCGTGAATGGGACATGGTTTCTCGTGAAGACTTATTAGATTATTTAGCTGAGCGTGATATTTCTTGCGCAGCCTCATTGACTAAAATTTATAGCCGTGACGCTAATGCTTGGCATATTTCTCATGAGGGTGGTGAATTAGAAGACCCTTGGTGCGAACCGTCAAAAGAAGTTTGGACGATGACAGTTGACCCTTTAGATGCTCCAGATTTACCTGAAACGATTGCATTAAGTTTTAAAGAGGGTGAATTAGTATCGGTTGATGGTCAAGAGTTGTCACCCTACCAATCACTGATGTACTTAAATGACAAAGCAGCAGCACATGGTGTTGGCCGTATCGATATTGTTGAAAACCGTTTGGTTGGCATGAAGTCTCGAGGGTGTTATGAAACACCCGGTGGCACAGTATTAATGGCTGCTTACAAGGGCTTAGAAACTTTAATTCACGATAAAGAGTCGTTAAAATTTAGAGAGTCTGTTGGTTTAGAGTTTTCACACGTTATTTATGACGGTCGCTGGTTTACACCATTAGCTAAAGCACAACTTGCTGCGGCAGCCTCATTAGCAGAAAAAGTGACTGGGGATATTGTCGTTAAGCTTTATAAAGGCCAAGCGACAGTCACTCAACGTCGCTCACCTAATAGCTTATACTCAGAAGAGTTTGCTACCTTTGGTGCTGACGATGTTTATGACCAAAAACATGCAGAAGGCTTTATCCGTTTATTTAGTTTATCAAGTCGTATTGCTGCATTGAAAACTTTAGACGAACAGGCTAAAGGGGAATAGTTATGGCGTTATGGGGTGGTCGGTTTAAAGAAAAAGCGAGTGTTCAATTTAAAAAATTTAATGACTCGTTACCTGTCGATTATCGTATGGCAGTGCAAGATATTGTTGGTTCAATTGCTTGGGCTGAAGCACTGACGACTGTTGATGTGTTAAGTCAAGATGAATTTAAGCGCTTAAAAGAAGCACTTTTAGAATTGAAAGTATCAGTTGAAAATGATCCTAATCAAATTCTGAGCTCAGACGCAGAAGATATTCACAGTTGGGTAGAGATTAACCTAATTGAAAAAACAGGGGATTTAGGTAAGAAACTCCATACCGGTCGTAGTCGTAATGACCAAGTTGCCACTGATCTAAAGCTTTGGTGCAAAGAAAAAGGCGGCGATATCTTATTTGCCTTGGTTAACTTGCAACAAGCATTATTAAATTTAGCCGAACGTGAAACTAATACAGTGTTACCTGGTTATACACATCTGCAAAGAGCACAGCCTGTTACTTTTGGTCACTGGTGTTTAGCTTATGTTGAAATGTTTAACCGTGATATTGGCCGTTTAAAGGATACCTTGTATCGCGCGGATACCTCACCGTTAGGCTCTGGTGCTCTAGCGGGTACTGCTTATCCTATTGATCGTGACTTATTAGCACAAAATTTAGGTTTTAGAAGCGCAACGCTTAATAGTTTAGATGCCGTATCTGATAGAGACCATGTCATAGAATTACTTTCAAGTGCCAGTATTTCTATGATGCATTTATCACGTTTTGCTGAAGATTTGATTTTCTATAATTCTGGTGAAGCAGGCTTTGTTGAAATGAGTGACTTGGTTAGTTCTGGTTCATCACTGATGCCGCAAAAGAAAAACCCTGATGCTTGTGAACTTATTAGAGGTAAAGCTGGACGTGTTATGGGTTCGCTTACTGCTATGATGGTAACAATGAAAGGCCTGCCACTTGCTTACAACAAAGATATGCAAGAAGACAAAGAAGGGCTTTTTGATGCGCTTGATACATGGCAAGAATGTATGGAGATGGCGGTACTCATTGCCGATGGTTTAAAGGTCAATCGTGCGCGTACTTTAGCTGCAGCGCAACAAGGTTATGCAAATTCAACAGAATTAGCGGACTACCTTGTTAGTAAAAACATTCCATTTCGCGAGGCTCATCATATAGTTGGTGAGGTTGTTTTAGCTGCTATTGAAGCAGGTCATGCATTAGAAGAGTTTACAGTCACTCAGTTACAGAAGTTTAGTGATAAAATAGAGCAAGATGTCTATCAACATTTATCCATTGAGTCTTGTTTAGATAAGCGTGTTGCCTTGGGTGGCACATCAAGAACACAAGTGAAAAAAGCGTTGGCAGATATTCAAGGGACTAACGATACTTTAAATGGCCAAGTTGTAGGTGCTCCTAGTAAAGATCAAATAACGTTCGCATTAAAACAAGTTAAACAACGCTTAAATGCACAAAAAGCAGCAGCACTTTCAGTACGAAGAGCCCGAATGTCTGATGTTGATAAAATATACCAACAAGTTAATTATTGGTCAGATAAGGGTGAAATCTTACCTCGAAGTCGAAACAATATTATTCATGATATTCAGAACTTTGTTGTTGCTGAGGTTGATGGTGAAGTAGTCGGTTGCGCTTCTTTGTATATATACGAAAAAGGGTTAGCTGAGATACGCTCAATTGTTATCGACAAGTCAATGCACAATCAGGGTCAGGGGCAGGCGTTGGTTCAATACTTACTTGAATTTGCTCATCAGATGGAATTACAACAAATTATTGTTTTAACTTACATACCTGAATTCTTTGGCAAACTCGGTTTTACTTTAATTGAAAAAACCTCCTTAGCAAGTAATATCATAGAAGATAGTGAACAAAGCCCACATAAGGATCCTGATGACGAAGTAGCGATGGTTTATTTATATCGTTGATCGTTCAGACAATATATAGCATTAAGAATAGGAAAATGAAGAAAAGCTCATGGATAATTATATAAATAACATTAAATGGTTTAGGAATGCAGCGCCATATATTAATGCGCACCGCGGTAAAACTGTCGTGTTAATGTTTGGTGGCGAAGCGGTGTCACACCCAAATTTTGCTAATATTATTCATGATATATCTTTGCTGCATAGCTTGGGTGTCAAGCTGGTAGTGGTTCATGGTGCACGCCCTCAGATTGAAGAGCGTATGGGGCAACGTGGTATTGAAAGAATTATTGAAAATAACATTCGGGTTACTAATGCTAATACCTTAGTTGCCGTCAAAGACGCGACAGGTTCATTGAGGTTACATATTGAAGCCTTATTAAGTACTGGTTTGGTTAACTCGCCAATGCATGGTTCACAAATTAGGGTTGGTACGGGTAATTTTGTTATCGCTAAACCCATGGGTGTTCGTCATGGTATTGATTATAAATATACAGGCAGTGTGAGAAGAATTGATTCTGACGGCATAAACATGCAACTTGACTATGGTTCTATAGTTCTGCTTTCACCTATAGGTTACTCACCTACGGGTGAAGTTTTCAATTTAGCGTTAGAGGATGTTGCTGCTCAAACTGCTATCGCTTTAAAAGCTGATAAGCTGATTACATTAACGGATGCTGATGGGCTACTTGATGAAAAAGATCAGTTAATAAGAAGCTGTAGCGTTCGACGGGTAAAGACATTATTAGATGATGACGGCTGTCATGTTCGTCAGCTATTACTTAGGGCGATTATCCAAAGTGCTGAAAATGGTGTTGAACGTTGCCATTGTGTAAGTTATCAAAGTGATACCGCTTTACTACAAGAACTGTTTACTCGTGATGGTGCAGGAACACTCATTGCTAATGATCACAAAGAGCAATTATCAACAGCGACTATAGATGATGTGGCCGGTATTTTGGAGCTGCTTGCGCCTTTGGAAAATGAAGGTATCTTGGTTAAGCGTTCTCGTGAATTACTTGAAGTGGAAATTGATAAATTTACTGTGATTAAAAAAGAAGATGTGATTATTGCTTGTGCAGCGCTATATACCTATCCAGAGGCCAAAAAAGGTGAAATTGCTTGTGTGGCTATACATGCCGATTATCGTAAAGGAAATCGGGGAGGTCGTTTAATGGATGCATTAGCGCAAGAGGCAAAAGAGCAAAAATTATCATCAATATTTGTTTTAACAACGGTAAGTGCTCACTGGTTTTTAGAGAAAGGATTTATTGAACAATCAATGGAGCAATTACCGGAAGGTAAACAAAAAATGTACAATTACCAGCGAAAATCTAAAATATTTATCAAACATATCTAATCAATACCTTTAATAAAAATCTTAGTGGCTTAATGTTTAAGCCACTAATTATTATTAATATTTTAGAGCGCACTAAAATAACTCGTCTTCCTCAGTATAAATCCCATCAAGAATATCACTACTATTGTCTTCAGTAACATAATCGGTTGGTTCAGTACCTGAAATAAAATATTCAAATTCACTACTTCTATCTGTTTTGGTGGTCAGTTTACCTGTTAGTTTGTCTATTCTTACAGAAATAATATCCACGGGAGGCTCAAATGACTCTTCAGCAAGCAAAGGCAGAGCTTTTTCCATAAAAGTAATCCATGCAGGTTGTGCTGACTTTGCTCCAAATTCGGAGCCGATTATTTGATTGCTTGTCAGGTTATTATTGTATGTGGTTTTGCCCAGATTTCTCTGATGATCATCAAAACCTATCCATGAGGTAGTCACTAATCGACGAGTAAAGCCAGAAAACCAAGCATCTTTTGATTGATTGGTCGTGCCAGTTTTTCCTGCAATATCACGACGTTTTAATTTTCTTGCCCTAAAGCCAGTTCCTTGCCAATAAGGTTTAGTATTCCAATCTGCACCCCAAATGACACTATTAAGTGCCTGCCCAATTAAGAACGCATTTTGAGCACTAATTACTCTAGGAGCCTGATTTATTTCCTTATTTTGTACATTTTTAGCTGGCGATAGTAATTGCGGTTTGTTGGTGAGATCGCCACCCGTTGTTGGAATGTTATCTAGCAGTAAAGCCAAACTTGATTCCTGATCTTCAAATGCGATATGTTCATCAGCAGGTTGAATATCAACAATACAAGGGTCACAAGCCATTTTTGGTGTGGCTTGGTAAATAATATCACCAAACGAGTTTTCAATTCTTTCAATAAAATAAGGTTCAACCAGAAAGCCTCCATTAGCGAATGTGGCAAAACCAGTAACCAATTCGAGAGGTGTTAACGAAGCTGAGCCTAACGCTAAAGATTCATTGCGAGGAAGTTCATCAGCAAGAAAACCAAATAATGATAAATGGTCGATCATGTTGTTTAAACCTACAAGCCTTAATAGCCTAACGGCAATAACATTTTTAGATAACGCAAGTGCTAACCTAACTCTAATCGATCCATCATAAGTTTCAGGAGAGTTTTTAGGGCGCCAAACAACACCTGTTCTTCTGTCCCATTGATTTATTGGAGCATCATTGACTAAACTAGCTAAAGTTAAGCCACTCTTTAACGCTGCAGAATAGATAAAAGGTTTAATATTTGAACCCACCTGGCGTTTAGCTTGAGTTACGCGATTAAATTGACTTTGTTTGAAACTAAAACCACCTACAGCAGCTTTGATTGCACCATTATCTGGGGAGATTGAAACTAATGCGGCACTTACTTCTGGTAATTGGCTTAAATAATAGCTGCCATCAGGCTGTTGAACAACTAAGATAACATCGCCATAACTTAATATTTCACTGGCTTTATTTGGAATTATATCTTGAGTATCATCGTTAATAAAAGGCCTTGCCCAAGACATGCCCTCCCAATTTATGATGGCTTGTTGTTGACCTTCTAAACTAATCATGGCTGATTTTTCTAATACTTGAGTTACTACAGCAGGTACTAATGTTTCATAACTAGTTGTCTGCTTAATAGCGCTTACTACTTCTTCCTCAGTTAAAGGTTGATTTTCAACGAGAGGGTCAGTTAGTGCTAATATATTTTCATTATTTAACTCTTCTTGCTTATTAAGCAAATTGTCTTTAGGCCTTAAAGATCTAATTGGACCACGGTAGCCATGACGTTGATCATAATTTAATAAATTTTTGATAACAGCATTTTGGGCGGCTAATTGCAGATCTGTTGTTATAGTCGTAAATACTTTGTAGCCGCTAGTATAAGCTTGTTCTTTACCAAACCGATCGAGCATTTCCTGATGAGCCATTTCAGCAACGTAGGGCGCATTTAATTCAATTTGAGCGCCATGCCTCTTACCTGTTATCGGTGCACTTAGTGCTTTTTTATAGTCTTCTTTACTGATGTAATCACTCACAAACATTCGTTGTAATACAACAGCACGACGTTTTTTTGCTCGCTCCTTGGAACGAATAGGGTTAAGTGTTGAGGGGGCCTTGGGTAAGCCGGCAAGTACGGCAATTTGTGCTAATGATAACTCATTGAGTGCTTTGCCATAATAAACTTGGGCTGCAGCGGCAAAACCGAATGAGCGATGGCCTAACTCAATTTTGTTGATATAAAGCATCAAAATTTCATCTTTTGTTAATAAACTTTCAATATGAAATGAAATGAAAATTTCTCTCAGCTTACGAATATAAGTTTGCTCTCGTGTTAAAAAGAAATTTCTAGCTACTTGCATTGTAATTGTACTAGCGCCACCTTTATCCTGCCCGGTTAATTGACCCAAAATTGCTCGGCCCATACCAATAGGGTCAACACCAAAGTGTAAGTAAAAACGGTCGTCTTCAGTAGCTAGAAGTGCATTAATAAGTTGTTGAGGTACTTCTTCGAAAGTGAGTGGGTAACGTTTTTTTTCGCCAAATTGAGATATTAATTTATCATCAGAGCTATAGATCATCATGGGTGTTTGCCATTGAAGGTCTTTTAGTACTTCTACACTGGGTAATTCGCTACGCATACTAAAATATAAAGCAGTTAGTGCTAGTAACGCGGTACTAAATAATACGAAGCATATTTTTATTAATCTTTTGAAAGAAAACACCGTTAAAACTCATTTTATTGGAAAATTAGTGATTATAGCCCTAGTATATCTTGTAAAACTAGGTGATAAATTTATTTATGTAAATATTATGCTTAAATATAATAATACTACTTATTTGGACTTTATGTTGGGCCAATTATAGGAAAAAAAACATCACTGATGGTTGGAATCGATATTGGTTCTCATGCCATTAAAGCTGTTTAATTGAGTCAAGGAGACGAAGTGTATGTGCTTGGGGATTATGTTATTGAAGCATTGCAACGAGGTGCCTTGGTTGACTATGAAATTCAGGATATTGAAACGGTAGGTAATGTTATTGCTAAAATACGCAAAAAAATCAATTTATCAGTAAAGTTTGCGGCTGCAGCGGTATCGGGTCAAACGGTTATCACTAAGATTATTTATATGGATGCTACTTTGTCTGAAGAGGAGTTAGCTAATCAAATTGAAATAGAAGCTAATAATTTAATTTCTTATCCTCTTGATGAAGTTAGTTTAGACTTTGAGTCACTTGATGTTAATAAGTCTGATCCAACTAAAATTGATGTCTTATTAAGTGCTGCTCGCACGGAATCAATTGAGGCTAGAGTTGCAGCTCTCGAATATGTTGGATTTGAAGCTAAAGTCTTACAAGCCCAGCAACAATTTGAACAACTAACACCTTTATATTCTGAATATATTCAAATTAATTATGCTAAGGCCACTGATTTACCAATTTAATTAAAAATGATGATACTAGTATCTCATCGGCTCGTGTGTCTGTTGACGAGCGAACCAATACACTATTACTCCGAGATACGGTAAAGAGTATTGAAAATATTAAACGTATGATCTCCATCCTTGATATTGTGGTAAGACAAGTGATTATTGAAGCCCGCATGGTGACCGTAAAAGATAATGTTGGTGAGGAATTAGGGATTCGTTGGGGAGTCACTAGTACTGACAATGAATATAGCTCTTCGGGTTCTCTAGCGGGTGCCGCAAGTGCTAAAGCTTGTGTTGCTCCAGCAATTACGGATAGATTGAATGTAAACCTACATGTGGTAAATCCAGCAGCAAGTCTTGCCTTTCAAGTGGTGCTTTTAGCAGACGGTAAAATTTTGGACTTAGAATTAAGCGCACTTGAAAAAGAAAATAAGGGTGAGATTATTGCAAGCCCACAGATCACCACGGCAAATCAGAGAGAAGAAGGTGTAGAGATACCCTATCAACAAGCCTCATAAAGTGGTGCAACTGCAGTACAATTTAAAAAAGCGGTATTGAGTATAACCGTGACACCATATATTACTCCTGATGATAAAATAATTTTAGATTTAGTGGTAACCCAAGATACCTTATCATCATTGAGCAATCGACTTGCTCCAGCAATTGACAACCAGAGAATTGGTACCCAGGTATTAGTTAACAATGGCGAGACAATTGTATTGGGTGGCATTTACCAACAATCAATTATTAGCACGATATCTAAGGTTCCAATTTTAGGAGATATCCCGTATCTTAGTTGGGTATTTAGAAACACAAATAATTTCAATGAAAAAAAAGAATTATTGATTTTTGTTACTCCGCGCATTGTAACCGAGCATTTTTAACCTGTATTTGCAGTAATTAGAGTTTTTCACTCCTGTTACTGTAATCTTACTTGCAATATAGGTCGAAGAATTGCGATAATTGCGCCCTTGAAATTTTCAAGGGGGGTTCCCTCTTACCTGTTCACGTAAATTATAACGAGTTTAAGTTAGACTAATGGCTGAAAAACGTAACGTATTCCTTGTTGGGCCTATGGGCGCTGGCAAAAGCACTATCGGTAGAGAGTTGGCTGATAGACTGCATCTTGAATTTTTTGATTCAGACCAAGAGATAGAGCGTCGTACTGGTGCCGATATCGCATGGGTATTTGATCTTGAAGGCGAAGAAGGTTTTCGTAAAAGAGAAGAATTAATTATTGATGATTTAACTCAGCTGCAAGGCATTGTCTTAGCAACTGGTGGTGGTTCTGTCATTAGTGACCTCGTCAGAAATAGACTTTCTGCACGCGGCATTGTTGTCTACCTTGAAACAACCATTGATAAGCAAGTGGCTCGCACGCAACGTGATCGTCGTCGTCCATTACTTCAAACATCAGAAGAGCCCCGAACAGTTCTAGAAAATCTAGCACTAGAGCGTAATCCTCTTTATGAAGAAGTTGCTGATGTTATTGTAAAAACTGATGATCAAAGTGCAAAAGTTGTCGCACATAAAATAGTCGAACGCTTAGATTTTTAAATAATGACAACATTACGAGTTGAGCTAGCTGAACGCAGCTATCCTATTTATATAGACAATGGGATATTATCTTCCCAAGAACTTCTTGCACGCCATATTTCGGGTAATAGGGTTTGTATTGTCACGAATAATATTGTCCAACCCCTATACTTGGATGCACTAAAAGCACAGCTTTTTGACTATCAAGTTGATGAAATAATTTTACCAGATGGTGAAGCTGAAAAAAGCTTGGCTAATTTTGACAAAATTATGTCGCATCTTCTTGCCAATTTTCATGGTAGAGACAGCACTTTAATTGCTTTAGGTGGCGGTGTTATTGGTGATATTACTGGCTTTGCTGCGGCATGTTATCAACGTGGAATAAATTTTATACAAATTCCAACCACCGTATTGTCTCAAGTTGATTCCTCTGTTGGCGGTAAAACAGCGGTTAATCATCCGTTGGGTAAAAATATGATAGGTGCTTTTTATCAACCACAAGCCGTTATTATAGATACCCTCACTCTAGCTAGTTTACCTAAACGAGAATTCAATGCGGGGATGGCTGAAGTCATTAAGTACGGTATTCTTGGCGATAGCGATTTTTTTACTTGGTTAGAAACACATAAAAATGAAATAATTTCTGGTGACAGCGCCGTTTTAATTAAAATGATTAAAACATGTTGTCAGTGTAAAGCTGACATAGTATCAGAAGACGAAAAAGAAGCCGGCGTTCGAGCACTACTCAATCTAGGACATACCTTTGGTCATGCAATAGAGGCTGAGCAAGGATATGGTAAATGGCTTCATGGTGAGGCTGTTGCTACTGGCATGGTCCTTGCTGCTAAGTTAGCAGTAACAATGAATTTGTTAGAAGCGTCAGATCTTCGTCGAATAGAAGCTCTTATCGCCGCATTTGATTTACCATTAGTCGCTCCAGAGAAAATGGGCTTTGATGAGTTTATTGCTCATATGCAGCGAGATAAGAAGAACATAGCGGGTAAGCTAAGGTTTATCGTGCCGACAGGTATTGGTCAGTCAGAAATTCGTGATGATGTCACAGAGAGCATGCTTCAACAAATTCTATAATAGAATTCAACAAATATTTTAACTTGTTGATTTTAATGTAAAAGGTGAATCATGCCCATATCAACCTATCAGTTAAAAAATTCCCCTGCAAAGTCAGAAGCAACAAATATCAATTCAAATGCACGAATTGATTACATTATGCGTTTTTCTAAACAAGCAGTTTTGGTTGTAGACTCAAATGACGAAAACTATTCGTTTGTTGGTCGTCAGTTTCTTGGTAACTTACCCGAAGGCCACAACGCTGCTTTTATTTCAGTTTCTACACAATTAAATGACATTCAAATTCGTTGTCGACTAATCGAGCAATTATTTTCAGATGTGTTGTTTGATCCAGAAGAACCTTTGGCTGTAACTGTTCTAAAATTATCTTCAGATACAACTCAACCTATTAGTATTGTGGTAGAAAATGTACATTTTTTATCGCTACAATTAATGCATGAATTTTGTCAGTTAGTGAATTTAGCAGCAAAAGCCGATCGCGGTATTAATGTATTATTACTCGGTGGGGAAAAAGCAGGTGAATTAGTTTCAGCGAATAAAATAATTTTTAATAATAAATTATCGATAGTCTCTGGGGGAAATGGTCAATTAATACCACTGGATTCAGACTTATTTAAAAATAATAGCCGAGAGGGAATATCATCATCACTAATAAAATTTGTTATAGCGATAATAATTTTATTGACACTTTCACTAATAATATCGAATACTTTATATTCCACTGAAAACATTTCAGTTACTAATCCTCAATCAAGTATTAGCCATAGTAAGTTAAAGGGAGTTTCGACTGACATCAAAGTGCCCGATGTACTTATGAGTACAAAAATTAAAGAGGTTTTGACACAAGACATTACCTCAAATATATATCAAGGGTTGTCAAAAATTGGTAACCCTCAAGTCAAAGTAATAAAAAATAGTCCCCCTGTTTCTGCTGAATCTTCTGATTTACTGATTGTTAAGAAGACCTCTTTATTTGCTAAAAAAATAATGAAGCAACCTCAAGAGAGTCAATATTTTGTTAATGTGACTAACCGCAAAGGACAAACTAAAGTAACTAATAAGCAGAATGATTTAGCTTATTATCTAAAGTTTAATAGTGGTTTTGTCATTCAAATTATGAGTTGTACTAAACAAAGTAGTTACGACTTATTTATGACTGAATATAAAGCACTAGGTTTCTTTGGCTACAGGCGTCTGCTAAATAGTAATGAACTAATGGTTGTCACTAGTTTGGTCTACCCTTTAAAGTCAGATGCTATAGCCGCTGTTTCGATGTTGCCAAATGAGTTGCAGCAAATAGGACCTTGGATAAAGTCCATTGAAACCATAAAGAATGAAATACAAGTACACCAAAATAACCTATAACCTATAACCTATTTACCTTTAATTGAATAATTAACACTGATACTGAATTAATATTATTGGTATCAGGCGTTATTCAAGCTACAATCCGGCCTTTAAATTTTACTTTATCTGAGATAAAAGGCTGTTGGCTCGAATGAACAAAAAACATCGATCGTTTCTAAAGTGGGCTGGTGGTAAATATGGTCTTAGCGATGTTATTGGGAGAATACTACCTAAAGGGCCACGCTTAATTGAACCTTTTGTTGGTGCAGGTTCAATATTTTTAAATACTGACTACCCACATTATATCTTGAATGATATCAATCAGGATTTGATTAACCTTTACAAGATTCTTCAGTTAAAACCACAGAGCTTCATTTGTGATGCCGCTAAGCTATTCACTCCAGAGCACAACGAGAGTGAGGTTTATTACCAGTTAAGAAAAGAATTTAACGAAACTACCGATATTTATTACCGTTCATTACTTTTTTTATACATGAACCGGCACGGTTATAATGGCTTATGTCGCTATAATAAATCGGGTGGCTACAATGTTCCTTTTGGTCAATATAAAAAGCCATACTTTCCAGAGAACGAGTTGAATTATTTTGCTGAAAAATCACATAGAGCAACTTTTGTTTGTGAAGGTTATCGTGACACGTTTAAAAGAGCAAAAAATGGTGATGTGATCTATTGTGATCCTCCTTATGTGCCACTCAGTAAAACAGCAAGTTTTACTAGTTATACCGGTAATGGCTTTGGTTTAGATGAACAGGCAGATCTAGCGAATGCAGCTGAGGAAGTATCAACCACCAAAGAGGTTAATGTCTTAATTAGCAATCACGATACCATTTGGACGAGAAAGATTTATGAGAATGCGTCGACGTTCAAATCAATTAAAGTCGCACGTACTATCAGTCAGAAGGGAGGGAGCAGAAAGAAAGTAGCAGAAATCCTAGCATTATATAAATAAGTCAGTGGTAATTACTGATACTAGGCGTTAGGTATTACTAAAGAAACAACAGCGATTAATATACTGATGAAAATAACAATTCCTGCAATGCCTGCAATAATAAAATGACTTAACTTACCGTGTTTAAAATCTTGCTCTCTGTTTTTATCACTTTGAACACCAATAAATCCAGCGCCAACACTTTTTATGGTATCAATTATCGAATTTCTCTTGTTTTCAGTCATATATTTTACACCGACTCATTGAATAATTTTACTCTAACCTGAATAAGCTCAACCAAGTCTAAAAAATGCAGATGGGCTGATTGACTATCGTCAGATAACCATGACCAGATAGTTTGGTTAGGCGCATAAAGATGGTTACATGGATGTTGCAGATGATTCATCGGTAAATTAGACTTTACAGCCATACAAGTCTTACTTAATTGGGCAAGATGAACTTGGTTGTCAGTATCCACTTTGTTTAGAGTTAATATAAATACCACTACAATAGTAAAAACATTAAATTTTGTCATGATCCATTTTGACATAAAGTTATCCCCAAAAAAAAGCGGTTAATTGAATAAAGTATACCCAATTAACCGCTAATTTAGAACTAAATTTAAATTAAAAAGATTTGCCAATACTAAAAACTAGAGACTCGTCGCTTTTCTCACCGCTAAGCTCTTTAGAATTAGCGATTAAAGCAACGCCGACATCAAAGCCACTAACTTCAGTACCAAAACCAAGCTCAACGTAGTCACCATCAAACTCATCACCCCAAGTACCATAAGTCGCATAAAATCCTTCATATTCAGCTGTTATTGCAAGGAAGTCATAATCTTGATCATCTCCGCCTTCAACTTCCCAAGTACCTACACTGTAAGCTATCGATAGAAAATCATATGATGCACCAAGATTAATTTCATTATATTGAGTATCAAAATCACCTGTATATTGGTATGTAGTAAAACCTGCACTAAGGCCAAGTCCACTATCAAGTTCTAAAGCATAACTACCATAAAAGTCGACTTCTAAGCCATCTTCTACGTCAGCTGTCCAGGTACCAACAGAAAAATTACCAAATTCGTAATCTAAACCGGCACTTGCTGATGCAGTACTGGTTTGTTCAATACCACGGAAGATATATTGTGATACGGCGCCAACATTAGCGCTTAAACCTTCTATACCCGTTGCTGAAGCTTGAGTTGAAACAACAGCAGATGTTGCCAATAATGAAGTTAGTGCGATATTCAATAATGATTTTTTCATGTTTATCTCTTTAAGTTATTTAAGTTATTTAAGTTATTTATTATATTTAAGTCTAATAACAGAAAAGCAAAGATGATGCCTGATATTTATATTCATAAAAAAATCACTATTTATTTATAAATATCAGTATATTATGTGTTTATTTGTATAGAAAGAGCAATTACTGACTTTTGATGTGCGCTTCATTATGGTGCGCTTGTTAGTGTAATGCGCAAAAAAAGGGCATTGAATTATTAATATAATAATGATAATAAATTAAAATGTCTGTTTAATGGTTTACAATGTCGCGCAGATTTTATAAAAGATAAATTAATAGGTTTAGCTTATGTCTTCATTTTTAATTGCTCCTTCGATTCTCTCGGCAGACTTTGCCCGTTTAGGTGATGATGTGGCAAATGTGTTGTCCGCAGGTGCAGATGTTATCCATTTTGATGTGATGGATAACCATTTTGTTCCTAACTTAACTTTTGGGCCAATGGTCTGTAAGTCTTTAAGAGATTATGGCATCACTGCGCCAATAGATGTTCATTTAATGGTTGATACTGTTGATGATCTGATTGTCGGTTTTGCTGAAGCGGGTGCCGATATCATCACTTTTCACCCTGAAGCCAGCGTTCATTTAGATCGTAGTTTACAGCTTATCAAAGATTATGGTTGTAAAGCTGGCTTGGTATTAAATCCAGCGACACCATTGTATTATTTAGATTTTGTAATGGATAAACTTGATGTCATCTTATTGATGTCTGTTAACCCAGGGTTTGGTGGGCAATCCTTTATTCCTTCAACACTTGATAAATTACGTTTAGTTCGCCAAAAAATTGATGAAAGCGGTTTTGATATTCGTTTGCAAGTTGATGGTGGAGTAAAAGTTGATAATATTGCAGAGATTGCAGCTGCGGGTGCCGATATGTTTGTCGCAGGCTCCGCTATTTTCTCTCAACCCGATTATAAAAAAGTTATTGAGCAAATGCGTGCTGAATTAGCATCAATTGCCAAGTAAGTTAAAATATAACAGTAAAGGATAAAGATGAGTAAACCAATTGTATTAAGTGGCTGTCAGCCATCAGGCGAATTAACCATAGGCAACTATTTAGGTGCGATCAAGCAGTGGGTTAACATGCAAGATGATCACGAGTGTTATTATATGTTGGTTGATCAACATGCCATCACTGTGCGTCCAAAACCTGAAGATTTGCGAAAAGCCACGCTTGATGGTTTAGCACTTTATTTAGCTTGTGGTGTTGACCCAGCAAAGAGCACTATTTTTATTCAATCTCATGTCCCTGAGCATAGCCAATTAAATTGGGTACTAAATTGTTATACCCAAATGGGTGAGCTTAATCGTATGACCCAATATAAAGATAAGTCTCAAAAATCTGAAGCGAATATGAACTCAGGTTTGTTTACTTACCCTGTTTTAATGGCCGCAGATATTTTACTCTATCGGGCAGACACCGTACCTGTAGGTGAAGATCAGAAACAGCACTTAGAATTAGCTCGAGATATTTCCACTCGTTTTAATAACCTTCATGGAGAAGTATTCACTGTACCAGACCCGTATATTCCTGAACACGGTGCTCGTGTAATGAGCTTGTTAGAGCCAACGAAAAAAATGTCAAAGTCAGACATCAACCCTGGAAATTTTATTGGTTTACTTGAAGATCCTAAAAAGATTGCTAAGAAAATCAAACGCGCGGTAACTGATTCAGATGAACAAGCTAATATTTATTATGACTTAGCTGAAAAACCAGGCGTATCAAATTTACTGTCATTGTTATCATGTGCTACTGGCCAATCAATTGATGAATTAGTCCCACAATATAAAGATAAAATGTATGGCCATTTAAAGGGGGATGTTGCTGAGGCGGTTGTCGCGTTACTTGAGCCCATTCAAACTAAATATCATCAATATCGTGAAGATCAAGCATTCTTAGAAGATGTGATGCGCAGTGGCGCAGAGAAAGCATCTTTAAGAGCAAGTAAAGTCTTGGCAAGTGTTTATGATGCCGTTGGATTAATCCCTAGACCATAAAAATAATAATAAGCCTCTGAATTAGTATCCGAGGCTTATTTATATCAGTTATTCGCCTTTCTCTTTTTCCTTCGCTATTTCTTTTGCTACTTTGGTAAATAATTTCTCACTATTTAAAATAAACTCATCGACATTACTGCTAGGTAAAAACATAAAGCTGGGTGGCATTATGGTTGCGTTGTAGTTTGGCAGAGCACTAAATTTAGGCTTGTTTGTTATTTGTACTAGGTAGCTCCCACCAAAAAACAACACAGTTATACCTGCGGCAAGAATGACCCGGCGGCGCGATCCCATATGAAAACCAATAGAGCTATTGAGCCAGAATAGACAAAAGGTAAGTCCAATAGGTATTAGGGTATAAAAATCACTTATGGGCCAATTACTTGAAAAATTAAAGTTAATAATATTATCAATAATGTCACTCATCCACAGTAAGTTGAAGAAGACAAAGCTAATGCCTAACTGTGTCATTATTCTTGCTTCATGTTTATTAAAATGTGACGCCAAGGCTACTATTGCCGGCCAGATTGCGAAGATCAGCGTCATCCCAATAGCAGGGGCTAAAAGTTGGCTAAAAGTTGTTTCGGTTAACTTATTTAAATAGAAAATATAACCTGAGACAAAGGCAAACAATACGATACTGAAAGTTAATATTAAGGGGTGTCTCATTATATTAATCAAACTTTCAAAAGCACTAAACGGTATGGTTTTTTGAATAGGATGATCAGTATAGACAATTCGTAGTAAACTTTTACCTACACTAAAAATATCGCCTGAATTAATAATTTGATTGTTAATTGATGTTTTACCATCCTCAAGATAACTCCCATTTATGCTCCCTTGATCGATAAGCAACCAGTGTTCACCATTAAATATTAAATGGAGATGTTCAGGACAGATATGAGGATCGGGTAAAATAATATCGTTTTGATAACTTCTGCCAATATGTATGCTGTCTTTGTTGATTCTGTGTCTACTGATCAGTTTATGGTCACGACCTATTTCTTCAATAATTATTTCCATGCGACAGACTCCATAAATTTACGGGTAAAAGCTAAAGCGGGTGATTGCTCAATACCTGAAATTGTAAAATGGCTAATTAAGGCTTGCTTATCCTTATCAATAGAAGCACTTAAAAATAAAACATCGAATAATTGTGGGAATTTTTTATAACCACGAGTACAAAATATGCTTTTGTTATTTATTTCTTTACTGCTTGGCATCACAATATCGTGTTGACATTGATACTCTGAAACATCTTCTTTACCTGCTTTATTATTTGGGCCTGCTCGTTGAATTTGTTGCTCATACAAACGATAAAACTTATTAGTACTTAGCTCTTTAGCTTGCATATAACGAAACTCCATTTCGATACTACCAGTAAAAAAGTTGGAGGATAAATAGGTGTTTTCATCTAAAGAGCAGTTGGCAACAGCTGCAAAAAATAGCGCGTCAGTTTTATCAGCATTTGAGTCTCCCCAGCAACGCATGTAAGTCACATCAATGGCTGGGATAATCGCATTTTCTAGTACTTTATTCTGCCATGGGCTGTTGAGCAGGTTGTTTATCAACTTATTTTGGTTTTTTGAAAGTTGCTCACTCATTTGTTGTTCGATATTATTAGGCGGTTCTCGTTGAAATGATTTATATAAAGCAACTAACTTTTGATGAGGCACTAAAAATCCGATTTGGTTACCAGAAGTTGCGACATTAATACCAACCACTTCATTTTGAAAATTAACTACTGGGCCGCCACTCATGCCTGAATTCACTGAGCCGGTAAAATGAATACGATCATTAAACGACTTTTTCTTTAAACCATTATAAGTTCCAGGTACAACAATCATCCCTAAGTCATGAGGATTACCAAGAGAAAATAGTTCTTGGCCTTTTATCGGTATTTGTTGAGTTAGTTTAAAAAATGGCATATCAACTTTAGTAGAACGTTTAACTAATGCAAGATCATTAATAACATCAACACTTTGTAACGTTAATTCATCTTTATTACCTTGATGATCAAGGTACTCTATGCGGTATTTTGTTGGGTGGTTGGCAAACCCTGAGATCACATGATAATTAGTGGCAATTATGCCATTACTGCTAATCTGAAAACCTGAGCCAATAGATGACTTTTCGCCACTGGCTTTATCAATTAAACGTATTTGATACAAAGAAGGCGCTAACTGTTTAAATATTTCTTCCGCTTGCTCAACGGCAAAACCGATATGGCTAAATAAACTACTGGCTAATACTAGTGTTAAGGTAATAAAACCTTTCATCGACAATCCTTATTATTTTTATGCTCAGCTATAGTGCCATTATTTGGGTATTTGTCATCTATTATCCTTGATAAAATAGCGACTTTGTAATAATCACTGTAACAAGGTATTATTTAATTCATTATAGTGTTTTGTTTGTGTTTTCTTTATCAACTAGCTTATATAAAACGTTATTGTGTTTTTTGATATGATAAAGAAAGCGAGTTAAGTGATGCAGTAATAAACCCCTTTAAAATAAAAAACATCACGATTAAACCTAAGAAAATATTTAGTGATGTACTGATATTTTGTTAGCAAAACCCTTATCAATGTCATTATAGTGATGGTACGCTATCTATTCTTAATGGCTTAAATCTAACTTGTTATGTTTCAAAAGCTAATCAATATTGTTATCGGTCCTAAAATAACGACTATGTATTATCAATTAGTCCCGCTTGTGATCAACTTCACTGAAAAAACCGTACATGCACAATAAGATAAATCCATACATAATTTAAGGAAATAAAATGGCATTGATACGCCACTCAATTTGGCTATTCGCATTTTTAAGCGTTTACCAAGTACAGGCGCAGATTCCTGGCGCTAGTCGTGCTGTTAAAGTTATTACTGCGCCAATTAATTTTGAGAAAAAAACCAGTCGCGTAGAAGCCGTTGGTTCGGCTGAAGCTATTCGCTCAGTGATAGTCTATCCAGCAGTAGCTGACAAAGTAACCGCGGTAAACTTTATTCCGGGACAGCACGTCCAATATCAAGATGTGCTATTAGAATTAGACTCTCGCCGTCAAAAAGTGGCGCTTGCACGCGTTACCATTCAGCTTGCCGACGCTGAACGAACCGTCATACGCTTGCAAGATATCCGTAAGAAAGGTTCTATTGCACAAAGTGATGTAGATGATGCTATTACTGTACGAGATTTACTTAACGTATTGTTAATAGAGGTTAACACCGAATTAGAAGACCGAATTGTAAGAGCGCCATTTTCTGGTGTAGTTGGCCTGACCGATGTTGAGCCAGGTGATCGTATTGGCATGCAAACCGCCATCACTACAATAGATCAACGGGAACAGTTGTTGATAAATTTTAATGCACCAGAAGCTGCCCTGCCAATATTACAGGGTAACGCTAGCGTAGAGCTTGAACCTTGGCAGACACAGGGGCTTCGCATTAAAGCCAACATTACTGAAGTTGACTCGCGAATTAATCTTTTAGACCGGAGTATACGCGTTAGAGCTTTATTAGATAATAAGGCTGATTTGTATCGCCCTGGTATGAGTTTTCGGGTGATACTGCAACTTGTAGGTGATGAATATGCGGTTATTCCTGAAGCTGCATTGATGTGGGGTGCAACAAGTGCCTATGTATGGTTGGAAGATAATGGCAAGGCTAAGAAAGTCGATATACAGATTCAACAACGTTTAAGCGGTCGCTTATTAGTGTCGGGACCATTAGAAAAAAAAGATCAATTAATTGTTGAAGGAGTGCAACGACTGCGTGATGGTCAGCGGGTCAAAGTAGCCATGTCACAGGACACCAGTTTATGAGCCAACCCTTAGTCGAAAATGATTTGCCCTCATTATCTATTCGGCGGCCAGTCTTAATTGTTGTTCTTAATTTACTCATTATTATTGCCGGTTTGGCGGCTTTTAATACTATTGAAGTTCGCGAACTGCCTGATGTAGACCGACCTATTGTATCAGTGACCGCTGCTTTTCCTGGTGGCTCCCCTGAAACTGTTGATACTGAAGTCACCAGTAAACTCGAAGGTGCGGTAGCACGAGTTAGTGGTGTTAAATCGATAAATGCTTCTAGTGAAGAGAACAGCTCGCGAGTAAGAGTAGAGTTTCGCCCTGGTATTAATTTAGATGATGCCGCCAATGAAATACGCGAGGCGGTTAGCCGTATACAACGTGAACTGCCTGATACTGTTGAGCGTTTAGCCATTATTAAAGCTGATAACGATGCACAATCGGTTGTGAGCATTGCGGTGTCAAGTGACACGCTAGATTTAGGAAGCTTAACAGAGCGTGTAGCAACCGATTTAGCACCGCTATTTTTGAGTATTCCTGGTGTCGCAGATGTTCGCTTAAATGGCGATCGAGAGCGCGTATTGCGGGTTTTATTAGACCCACTGCGTTTAACTAGCTTTAACTTGTCTGTTACCGACGTTCGGGCAGCACTGCGTCAAGCTCCATTTGATGTGCCTGCTGGTAGTATGAAGTCAACCGATCAACAACTCATTGTTCGCGCCGACGCAACATCTGTTAGTGCGGAACAAGTTTCCGACATTATTATCAGTGGTAACACACGAATCGGTGATGTAGCCACTGTGTACTTTGGCCCAGCAGATGCAAATAGCATGGTACGCCTTGATGGTAAACCTGTTATAGGCCTAGGTGTTATTCGTCAAGCGAGCTCTAATACTATTGAAATATCTGATGAAGTGCTGGCTTTAGTTAAAAAACTTGAAAGCCGCTTTCCTGAATTACAAATGCAGATTACCTCTGATGATGCCGAATTTATTCGCGGCTCGGTAAAGGAGGTGATTACCTCGTTATTACTAACCATCATACTGGTAGTGGCAACGTTATGGTTATTTATTGGCTCAGGCCGAGCAACAATAGTACCGGCTTTGTCGATACCTGTATCATTGATTGGAGCCTTAGCGGCTATTTGGTTAATGGGTTTTTCAATTAATATTCTTACGCTGTTAGCCCTAGTACTAGCCAGTGGTCTTATCGTTGATGATGCCATTGTGGTAACAGAAAACATTCAACGTCGACGCAGTATGGGTCTAGGTGCCCGAGCTGCTGCGGTTATTGGAACTCGAGAAGTTTTTTTTGCCGTTGTTGCCACTACAGCTGTTCTAGTGGCGGTATTTGTACCGATTGCTTTTTTACCCTCAACCGCAGGGCGTTTGTTTAGAGAGTTTGGTGGAGTATTGGCTATTGCCGTGATTATTTCTTCTTTTGTCGCCTTATCTTTAGTACCAGCGCTCACTGCGCGCTTGCCAGTAAAAGCAAATAGTAGAAACCGTTTAGCCGCTCTAGGCCATGTTATACTTGGTTGGTATCGGCGCACTTTACACATGGCACTGGATAAAGCTTGGCTGGTCTTTTTTGCCAGTTTAGTTGCTGCATTTTCAGCTCTTAGTCTATATAACGTTTTGGATAACGAGTTGATGCCATCTGAAGACCGTGGCAGTGTTCGTATTTTTGCTCGTGGCCCAGACGGCGTTGGTTTAAATTTTATGGACCGCCAAGCTGATAAGATGGAAGATATACTTTTGCCTTATGTTAATGGTGGTGATATTGATTCTATCTATACTGTAGTGGGTCAGTGGGATCCTAATTTAGTCTTTATTACCGTGCCCTTAAAACATTGGGACGAACGTTCGAAAACACAGCAAGAAATTATAAATGAAATTAGAGGCCCGTTAGGTGCCATACCAGGTGCCCCCGCCAGAGCTTTTGGTTCTAATAGTCTAAATTTACGTGGTCAAGGTGGAGGGCTTGAAATAGCCTTAACCGGACAAAGTTACGATGAGATTTTTACAGCGGCTCAAGGTTTTTCTAAAATTATTCAACAGCAGCTCCCAGAAATTGGCATACCTAGGATATCTTATCAGCCAACCCAGCCACAGCTTAGGGTGAATATTGACCGTCGCCGAGCACAAGAATTAGGCGTACCATTATCCGATATTGCAACAACATTACGGGTGGCAATAAATGGTGATGATATCGCCGATTTAAACGTTGGCGATCAATCGATACCATTGATTTTACAGGCTCAAATTGAGCAAATAAAAGATCCAACTGACTTGTCTAACTTATACGTTGGTTCAAGCAATGGGAGTTTAGTACCGTTATCAAGCTTGGCTTATATTACAGAAGAAGGGGTTGCTGCGGAATTAGAACGTAAGGCCCAGCGGCGTGCTATTGAAATGGAAATGGAGCTACCCTCAGACTTACCATTGCAGGCAATAGTAGAAAAATTACGCAGTTTAGGAGAGCAAAATTTACCAAGTAACATTGGCTTAATATTTTTGGGTGAAGCCTTAACCTTTGAAGAAACAGCTCGTGAGGTGACTTTAACCTATGTACTTGCCTTTGTTATTGTTTTATTGGTGCTGGCAGCTCAGTTTGAGAGTGTTAACAGCGCCGTAGTGGTAATGGCGACAGTGCCTTTTGGTATAGCGGCTGCTTTATTTGCGCTATTTTTAACGGGTACCTCAATTAATATTTATTCGCAAATTGGCTTGGTAATGTTAATTGGTTTGTTAGCAAAAAATGCTATTTTACTGGTGGAATTTGCCGATCAGCTTCGTGATAAAGGTTATGATGTTCGTCAAGCTGTAGAGCAAGCAGCAATTATCCGGTTACGGCCCATTGCTATGACTTTATTGTCAACGCTGCTAGGTTCACTACCGCTAATTTTATCGAGTGGCGCAGGAGCAGAAGCTCGCAATGCCATTGGTTGGGTAGTCTTTGGTGGTTTAGGTATAGCGGTTGCCTTTACGCTTTATCTCACCCCTGTGTTGTATTTAGCACTGGCACGTTTTACCAAACCACGTGCAGATGAAACCAAACGTCTACAAACTGAGTTAGAGCAGGCGGAACAACTAGAGTCTTAAATTGCCAACATTCTTTTTTTGGCTTTGAAATAATAAATAAGGGTAAAGGACTACCTAAACTACTTAAGTTTTTACAACGCCAGTTAACAAAATGGTAGCTCTGACGATGAGGTGACTCAAATATATTGGTTTTGTTTATCTTTATTATTAGGGGCAAAAAAAACATAAATTGCTATAGGTTCAATACTACTTTACAGTAAGTTTTATTTTTAGGATGTACCTAATGTCTCAAAAATCCTCGTTACTACTCATCACTTTTTTTCTGTTTATTAGTTTAAAACTTAGTGCAACCTCAACAGCAGCTCTAGCGATGCCCGATAGTTACAGTGCTATTGTTGTCCAGCAAGTACTTGAAGATGGAGGTAATGCCGTTGATGCTGCTATTGCCGCACAATTTGTTTTAGCAGTCACCTTACCTGAAGCAGGGAATGTGGGTGGTGGTGGTTTCATGACTATTTATAAAGATGGAAAAGCTGACTTTTTAGATTATCGTGAAGTTGCTCCCCAAAATGCATCCAAAGATATGTACCTTGATAGCAAAGGTGAGGTGATCCCATATTTATCTCTCTATGGCATCTTATCATCTGCCGTACCCGGTACTGTTGATGGGATGTGGAAAGCACATCAAAAATATGGCACCAAGACATGGCAAGTATTGCTAGCGCCAGCAATTAAGCTAGCTAAAGAAGGTTACATAGTTCACTCAGCTATGCAGCAAGGAATTGAATCACGTATTGATAGTTTTAAGAAAAAAAATATTAACGTTAACTTTGCACAATACTTTTCTCATGCAAAAGCCGGTACTATTTTTAAACAACCTGAACTTGCCAAGACATTAACACGTATTTCAACACTTGGAAGAGATGGTTTTTATAAAGGTAAAACGGCACAGATTATCAGTCAGTTTATGACAAAATATAATGGTCTGATAACTGAAGCCGACTTATCCAGTTATCAGGCCAAATGGCGTAAACCATTGATTGAAAATTGGCGTGAGTATACTGTTATTACCGCTCCTCCACCTAGTTCTGGTGGTTTTGCAATACTACAATGGTTAGCCATGTATGATCTTATTAAAGGAGAACATAGGTATTCTCACAATTCAAAAGACTATATTCATCTACTGTCAGAAATAGGAAAAAAAGTGTTTGCTGATCGTGCAGAGTATCTAGGCGACCCAGACTTTACTGATGTTCCTATCCATCCCCTATTGAATCGAGATTATTTAATCAGTAGAACTAAAGATATTTCGCTTAAAAAAATATCAATCACTGAAGACATTAAGCCTGGTTTGAAAGAAAGTAATGACACTACCCATTTTTCAATTATTGATAAATGGGGTAATGCGGTATCGAATACAACTACTATCAATTATAGCTTTGGCAGTGGTGTTGTTGTTGAAGGTGCGGGTTTTTTATTGAACGACGAAATGGATGACTTTAGTGCTAAAGCGGGTGTTGCTAATGGGTTTGGCGCAATTGGCGGTAAAGCGAATGAAATTCAACCCAAAAAACGTATGCTTTCTTCTATGGCACCAACGATTTTATTAAAAGGTGATCAGGTCAGTTTAGTTACAGGCTCTCCAGGGGGGACAACTATTATCAGTTCAGTTTATCAATCAATATTAAATCTGGTTGAATTTAAAATGAATGCGAATAATGCGGCAAACTCATCACGATTTCATCACCAACTTTGGCCAAAAAATGAAATTGTGCATTATCCAGGGATTAGTGCCGATATTTTACAATCCTTACATGAGCTAGGATACAAAACAGTTGAGAGACCCTTTGGCGAGTTACAGCTTATTTACCAAAACAAAGGGATATTGCAAGCGGTATCAGAGAGCGGTGAAAATAATAGGGGAGTGTCAATTGTGCTCAATTAGTTGAGCTGACGTTACCGAAAATGCAGTGCTAATAGCTAACTCAAGGTTATATGTTAGACCGCTCTATTTTACCAGGTAAAATAGAGCGGATAATTGAGCCTTGGTATATATGGTTAGCTACAGAGTTAACAAACGTCTTAACTCATTAAGCGCATTTACTGAAAAGCCTTGATCATAAAAATACAGAATAACGCCATTTTCATCTAATAATAATACCCTCGCGTTATTGGGCTTCTCATTTCCGGTAAAAGCTTGAATTTTTTCACCGTCTTCGTAGACCGTAATAACACCTTTCCAAAGTGCTTTTGGGATACCTTTTCGCATACCGTTATCAATCATCGTACTAAACATGCGTGGGAATAAACCTTGAATAGTCGGAATTTCATAGACATCAACATCAGTTGCTGTCATGTCTAAACCAATTAACCATCTGTCGATATCAAATTGTGAATTTTGTTTATATCCTACTAAGAGTAATGTGATGGTCCCTTTGAAATCAGCGGGAATATCAACCTCTTTTTTTTCAAGACTTTGCCCACTTACTGAGGGAAAGGTTTGCCCGGTTACTGTTTGATTTACGTACTGGGTGCTACATCCTGCAGTGAACAGCAAGATAAAACTTAAGAACAAAAAACGCATTGGAAATTTCCATTTATTAGGGTGTTAATCACTATAATAACAAAAAATCACGTATGATTAATGTATTTAGATCACATATTTTATTTTTCTAAAAGTATGAAATAATGACTATAATTCATTATGTTACATTCATAGATATAATTTTATTTTGTATTAATGAACTATTGTTAATACAGCTTCGTATTAAAGATTAACAATAATAAAGTTGAGGGAACTATTATGGCTTACATACCAACAATTATCGGTGTAGCTGATGCAACTCATTATCTAGTCGGTAGCTCAGACGAAAAAGAAAACTTTATAGCGTTAAAAGAGCTCGGCAGTGTTGTTACTTGCCAGTCCTTGTGTGCGGCAAAAAAATTGCTTCGAGAAAACAATATTAATTCTGCAAAATTAACATTACAGACTGCTTACGATGAAATGTGTGGTTTACCATCATCTTCAGCTACCACTCAGATCATAAATCTTTAATTTTAATTCGGGTTATCCAATATGAACATGTCCCATCATCTCTACCTATTTAATCATATTATTTCTTACGGTCAGCAGTTAGAAGGGAAATTTCATTTTGAAGAACTTTCAGCTTGGCATGATATCGATGGTTATACCTGTTATATCGGCTATAAAGATCTCACGATGAGTTTATATTTTCATAGTCGTTTTGATTATGATTATCAGGAAAAGGCGACGTTTAAAGAATTTGTTGCATTAGTTGAAACTATTTATATCGAATTGAAGGGAAGTTAATGGGCCCTCGAAATTTATTATGGGTAGGACTGGCTATTATGGCAACCTCAAGTTCCTTTGCTGTTAATTTGAATGAAGTAGAAAATATGAAAGTTAATGAAAATTCAGTGCCCTTTACTAAAGAAAAACACCTTGATGATTGGCAAGTCACTAATGATGGTGTTATGGGTGGATTGTCTCTAGGCTATACCCGAATAGAAGATGAAGCTTTTATTTTTTCAGGTAATGTTTCTACAGAAAACAATGGTGGGTTTACGAGTGTATTTAAAAAACTACCAAAGCTCTCAGAGGATACCAAATCAATTAATATTCGTATTATCGGTGATGGTAAGCCTTATCAGTTAAGAGTTAGGGCTCAAGTAATGGGTTATGAACTCGCTTATAAAATAGGTTTTTCTACTCGGCCAAATACCTTAGAAACCCACACTTTTAATTTGGCTGATTTTAAAGCCTCTTTTAGAGGGCGAAACATAAATAATGCGCCCATACTCAAAGCCACTAGCATCTCACATGTTGGTTTTTTAGTGGCTGCTAAGCAGACACAAAATTTTTCTTTAGCTGTTTACAGTATTGAATTTGCTGAGTGAATTAATTTATGACTAATCAAAATGAATAAAGTCAGTCCAAAAGCTTTACTCAATAGTAAGTGGACTAAAGTTGATGTCCTTAACAAAGAGAAGCACTTTGTCATAACTAAAGTGCTTATTGATGAAAATCAGACTATTACTCAATGCATCATTGAAGCGGTAATATCTCACAATGAATATGAAATTAATTGGCGAGACTTAAAAAACAGTTTATGTTGGAAAGTGGGATGGCAGTAATAGTAAATACCGATAACAAAACTAAACTGTTATCGGTATTAAAATTAGCGTAGTAAAGCCATTTACCAAGGAATAGTCTTACCTTGCCAATCAAGAAAACTTGCTTGGCCGTCAACCTCAGTATTTTCAACAATATTTAATAGTTGCGAGGCAACAAACTCACTAGTAAATAATTTTCCATTAGGTACATTTTTCTGAAAAGGTTTGGAAAGTGGTGTGTCAGTTGTACCCGGATGAAAGGAAATAAGTTTAATGTTTTTTGCTCTTCGAGCTAATTCCACGGCTGCTGATTTTATCAACATATTTATTGCTGCTTTTGACGCTCTATAACTATACCAACCCCCCAATTTATTATCGCTGATACTGCCAACTCTTGCGGTAAATATAATTATTTTACAGCTGTTTTTACTTTTGATTTTAGTCGTTAAGTGCTTGAGCCATAGCATTGGGGTAACGGTATTTGCAGCCATAACCTGAGTAAAAGCGTCCGCTGAAAAGTCCTCTAAACGTTTTTCTGGTTGATATGCTTTACTGTGCAAAACACCATGACAAATAAAAACTTGAGAGATATCTTCAGTCTTCATTTCTTGAATAGTATTAACAGCAAGGCTTATTTCTTGTTCGTGATAGTTGTTAATCTCAATCACATTAGCTTGATTAAAGGCTGCTTGCTGATAAAAGGTGATGTTACGACTTAAAACGATTAGTTGTGCATCTTTGTCCTCAATAACCTTAAGAGCTATTGCTTTGGCAATGTCACTATTTGCGCCGATTATTAATGTTGTCTTCTTTGTCATAACAAGTTCCTTGGTCACATGTTTTTAAGCCTATACCAAAGCGCTGGTATAAATAATTAGAAATAGGGTGTCTATATTTTGCTAAAAGTAAATAACTAGCATGAGCAATTTGCTTAATGATAGGGAATTGTAGGGGTGCAACTAGCGCTCCCTTACCAACGAGTGTCCATGCTCTATGGGTTACATCTAAAGCGAGTAACATCTTACCTTGATATTGGCCATGCAAAATTGCCATGGCTTTATCAATATTTACATGAGGGAATAAGGTATCAAAATTCTCTTGGTGTAGATCTTCTAAAACGATGAGCCCCTTATGATCATAGCGTTTGAGCTTCTGCATCTCCAAAGAGCATAATGGACAATTACCGTCATAATAAATAGTTAATGTGTTATTGGTCATTTTATTGTCCTAATCAGTTTATTGATGGTTAAAACCATGACACTAGTGCTATTACATGCAGCAATATAACTAATACTGAAAGTATGAGTCTCATGGTGAAATAAGAGTGGGTATAGCCATGTTCTTTATTGTTACAAAACCTATGTTCAACTAAAAATAAACTAAGATAGCCAATAGGTAGAAAAATCAATGCGTAAAAGGTTGGTATGAACAGACAAACAAAGGCGTATAAACACAAAAGATTACTAAAAATTTGCATCTTAGTATCCTGACTAAGCGTATCTTTTCGCCACAAAGCACCCGCTAAAAAACTCAGTATAATTGCACTGTAAAAAATAAAAGCTTGTTGTGGGTTAAATAAAGTCTGATTTAACGCGCTATCAATAGGCGCGTTGAATAACCACAAGCAAGTTACAAAGGGAATGAGTCCTAAGTAACCTAACCACTGCCAAGTTTTCATTTTATTTTTTACCACTATTTTCTGTAAGTATATCTACTAAGCCATTCAACGGTATATCAGTTGTCTGCGTATCCGGCTTTGCATAACTTAATCGGGAAAGACGTTTACTGGTATGGTAGCTGTCTAAACCCGATACACTCACTGTTTCAAGTGTTTCGATATCAATATAACCATCGTCAGTAATTGCTTTTTCATCACAAATTATATCTGTTATTTCGCCAATAATAAATTGAGTGTTATTGTGTGATATAGGTAGTATTTCTCTTAAAGTTAACGCATATTTTACCCGACTTTCTTTAACAAACGGTGCATTTATATCCTCAATATAACTGGCGTTTAATCCAGCATGAATAAATTCACTTTGTTCTTTTGCATAGCCCGCCGAGCTTTGATGCGCAGCACGGTAAAAGTCAGCAGATACTTGGTTGATGGTGTAATGTTTTGTGCTGAGGATATTATCGAGAGTATGTCGTGAACCATTATCAGGGCGCATAACAAACCCTACTAATGCTGGCGAAGCCCCAAGGTGGACAACCGAACTAAAAATGGCGAGATTGCTTTGGCCATTTTTATCTTGGGTGCCTATAAGGTTTACGCTCTTAAAGCCCGATAGACTATTAATAAATTGAGCGCGGTAACGATTATCCATTTGGGATAAATTGTCACTATCATAGTGTTTGTTGTTAATGGTGCACTTCCAATACATTGAATATATATATTGTTAATACGAGAGTGTTGGCTTAAAGGATCTTAATAAGTCAAAATTTGACCTTTATTCGTTTTATCGATGGCTGGGGTTTGATTTATTAGAAATCCAAACTGTTTGATAAGGCGCTAATATTATTTCTTCAGATAATTCTGTTATTACTGTTTTGCTGATAAGTTCAATCCAAGATTCTGTAATGATTAAATTTAATTCACTTAACGGTAATGTCATGGGTTGGTTGGTAATATTACTCACACAAAAGATACTTTGTTTTCTATCGTGACTTTGACGCCAAAAGCCAAATAATTGTAAACCTAAATGGAGGGTGAACTGGGTGGCATTAGGATGAAATGCGGGTTGCTTAATTCTAATATTTAATAAGGACTTAAGTGTTGAAAGCACTTTTCCATGATGTAAGTCTTTATTGTTAAGTGCTTCTTCTAAATCATTTTCTTGCCAACGACGCCGATTAATAGAACGATTATGGTGAGTGTTTGATAACTTTTGATAGTCGTTTTGTGTTCCCAATAAACTGTGAATATATATCCCAGGTATACCTTCAAGGCCAAACATTATTGTGTGAGCACAAATAAAACGTTCAAAGTTCCATTGATCTTTGCCTTTAATGGTACCTTGCATGGCATCATAAAGTGAAATATTCATTTCATAGGCTTTTTGAATACCATCATCAGTGGTTCGCCATGAAATTTTACCACCAAAACTTTCTACTGTGCTTATTAAGTTATCAAGTTCGCTTTCACTTAATAAACCCTCTGCGGGACGCAAACCAATACCGTCATGTGAGGCAATAAAATTAAAGTACATGGTGCCATCCTGCGAAGGGGGCATACTCATTAACCAGCGTTTTAAATATAAACAGTTACCGGTTAGCAGGGTGTTTAAGAGTAATGGCGGTAATGAAAAATTATAAATACCGTGTGCTTCATTGGCATTACCAAAATAAGTAAGATTCTGGGTATTTGGTATATTGGTTTCGGTAATGATAATAGGATTTGATTCAGTCGACTCAATGAGTGTTCTCAATAACCTCACAACTTCATGAGTTTGAGGTAAATTGATACTTTGTGTGCCAACGACTTTCCACAAAAAAGCGATAGCATCTAAGCGGAATATTTTAACCCCCATGTCTAAGTACTGCCTGATAATTGAGGCAAATGCCTTTAATACTTCGGGATTACGAAAGTCAAAGTCGACTTGATCGTGGCTAAAGGTACACCAGACAAATTGTTTTCCTTTACCTGTATCAACTTCCTTAAGTAGAGGAGATGTTCGTGGGCGAACAACATCAGATAAATTATCATCGGGCAGTGCGGTAAAGAAAAAATCGCTACCGAGTCCCTCACCTTTAATAAAGTTATCAAACCAAGCACTTCGGCTCGAGCAATGATTAATAACAAGATCGGACATCAGGTGATATGCTTCACTTATCTCCTCAATATCTTGCCATGTGCCTAATGACTCATTAACCGACGAATAATCAATGACGGCAAAACCATCATCAGAGCAGTAAGGAAAAAAGGGTAAAATGTGTACGCTATTAATGGTGTTTTCAATATTGTGGTCTAAAAAATTCTTCAATGTTTGTAATGGCGGCTCACCGTCTTTGAGGATGCTATCGCCATAGGTGATCAATATAATATCTTCTTCTGACCAGTAGTTGGTGAAAGGTTTTATTTCGGTTACCTTGCTTGATAATCCCATAATATCAATAAGCGCTTGAGCAATCTGATCAAATGATTGTTCAAGAGAAACATCTTTATAAATGGTCGACAGCTGCTGAATGAGCTTGTTTTTTAGTTGATTAACTTGCATGTTCATTATTTCACCTGCCATCAGTACTGACTAACCTATAGATTGACTAAATTCTTTATTATCTAACTCAACCGCTTCCTTTAATTGCGAAAGAATATCTGGGATAGCACTAACGACACGATTCCAAGAAGGAATGAAAGGTGTCTCCATCGGTTGCTCTAAAAAAGTGCTCCCTGCGGTTAATATGTTTTCAGCAAACATTTCTACGGCTTTTTCTTCATTATGAATATCGAGTTTAAGTCCATTCATCATGGCGTCATTTCGATAGGTTTCAACATAATCTAAAGCAATACGATAGTAAGTAGCCTTTAATGTTCTGAATTTTTCAGTGGTAAAGGTTTCACCTTGTGTTGCTAATTTACGAATAAAGGCTTTACTAATATCAATCGACATTTTTGATAGACCACCAGCGGAATTGTCCAAAGACAAATCTTGATGTTTATGATCATAGGTTGATGCTATATCAACTTGGCATATCCGGTTTGGTGAATAATTTCGGTACATCTCAGACAATACACCAATTTCTAATCCCCAATCACTTGGAATACGTATATCGTTTAGCACATCTCTACGAAAAGAAAACTCACCGGCTAAAGGGTACAAAAAGCTGTCCATGTATTCTAGATAATCACAATGCCCAACCGTCTTCTTTAATGCTTTAATTAACGGTGTAACCAATAAGCGTGATACCCGACCATTAATTTTTCCTCCAGCAACGCGAGCATAAAAGCCTTTTGAAAATTCATAATTAAATAATGGATTGGCTACAGGGTAGAGCAACCGATCGAGTAATTCTCTTTCATAAGTCAAAATATCACAGTCATGCAAAGCAATAGAGTCAGCTTTACCTGAGGCTAAAATATAACCCATGCAATACCAAACATTACGGCCTTTTCCTAGCTCTTTGGGCGCTAAACCCAGTGCTTGTAATTTTGCATCTATCGCTTGCAGTCTTGGACCA
This sequence comes from uncultured Colwellia sp., assembly GCA_963933115.1. Taxonomy (GTDB): domain Bacteria; phylum Pseudomonadota; class Gammaproteobacteria; order Enterobacterales; family Alteromonadaceae; genus JALJPB01. Next base: position 3,578 of record CAWVSL010000006.1, on the reverse strand, counting down.
TCATTCCACAATACTCGGTGGTGTTGAGGTAGTTCACCAAAAAATGCTAAAGCGTGTTTGTATTGTGCTAGGTCTGCTCTGTCCAAGCCGATAACAATTTCAGATAAATACTCGACTTCTTTAATTTTACTAATAATATCAGGTAAGGCTTTTCCTTCTAGTTCTGAAAATAAGGAAGGGAGTATAAGCCCTAGTGAGCGTTTCTTTGAAAACGTTAATAGTTCAGCTGCCATATCTGCTGGCTCGCGTTGAGCCAAATTGTGTAACGTTGTTACTGTTCCATTTTGATAAAAATCAGCCATGGTTTACCTCAGAATTAATTAAAGATGTAATTAGCTGGTTAGCTAAAATTTTTTGTATAGCTTCAGTCCAACCCTCTGGACCAAATAATTGTGTTTGAGTGGTTTTATATTGACGAGATAGCTTGGGAAATTCATGAACGGGAGAGCGGACTTGAACAGCTATATCTGCTGCTTCCAGCATAGCAACATCATTTTCCCCATCGCCTAAAGCAATAGTGGAAATAGTACAGTTATCAAAATGCTCCTGATATCGTTCAGTTAACCAAATAAGCGCTTGGCCTTTATCACAGTGATCGCCGACATGAATAAACCGGCCACCTTCGACAACATTGGCGCCTAAGTTAATTAAATGGTCTATAAAAGCTTCCTTTGTTAACTTATCGCCTAACCAATGAATTGGCTCGGCATATTGTCTTTGTTTAGCCCGCTTAGCGGCTTCTTCACTTAATCCCGTTACTTGGGATAATGCTGATTCAGATAAAGTTGAAAATCCTTGATAATATTGACTAAATTGTTGCCCATGCTTGGATAATAAATCTAACCAATGTTGCCTTGGTAAGCTAAATGATTTAACCCAATAATTACCAATATGTACCGTATCTACTGGTTGTATTTTGAAGGTGTTTGTTGGGATGTAAACAGCGGCACCATTTTCTACAATAAAGGGGGCAGTTAACTTGAGCTCGAGATTAATTATCTCTAATTCAGTTAACGTTTTACTGGTATTTAAAATGACGGGTATATTCGCATTCTTTAATTGCTTAAGTGTTTGATTGGCTGCAATCGATTGATAAGTAAAATGGTCGATAAGAGTACCATCAAGATCAGTGAATATGATGGTCTTCAAGGTTTTCATACACTATCCGCTATAAGCATATCGGTAATTTGACGATCGTAATCTAAGTAACAAATAGCATCAGCGGACTGCGAAATAGTATTACATCCCTGAACACTAAGGCGCTGAAAATACTGGGTAAAATTCAATATACCAGCGGCAGACATGATTTTTGAATTCAATAAGCCAATATTAGTTTTTTTTAATTTTTGCTCTTGTTCCAAACGCCATTTATAGACACAATCGAATGAAGGAGCTTGCAGTGCTAACCAAAAATCCATTGTTTCATATAAAGGTTCATAAGCGTTTTTAAGTTGTTGATTAACATAGTTTCGCCATACACCAGTTCTATCATGTTGAGATTCAAGTTCATTAATCGGTGCTCTCAATTGTTCTGTTGTTTGAGATTTTACACCCCAGCACCAACCTTCCAATAAGACAATATCTGCAGGTTTTTCAATAATTGGCCACTGACTTTCTGGAAATGGCTCATCAGTAGCTTTGTTAAATTTTTGAATAGAGAACCCTGTTTTATTTTCTTTTAGCTGAGTTAGAATATGATTAAGTTTAATGACATCATGTGTACCAGGAACACCTCTAGTTGCTAATAAGGGGTGGATATCTTTGGCTAGTTTGTTACGTTTTTTACCCGTCAAATAAAAATCATCTAAAGACATCACCAGAACATTTAATTGGTATTTTGTGGTTAAATACGTAGCAATGAAATCTGTTAATGTAGACTTACCACTCCCTTGACTACCATTTATACCGACAAAGTAAGGTTTCTGGTTATTAGTAAATCGACAATATATTTGATCTGCTAGTGGCTTGTAATACTGATCTACTGTGCGTTTGAATTCTTCAGGCAAACTGTGTTGTTTAATAAAGGCTGAAAGCATAATTATCCAAAGTAAATGAAAAATACAAGTATAGTAGATAGTTCAAGTCTTGTGCCAGTAAAGCTACCACATGACTTTTATTTTAATTCATTGTAAAATAATGAGTTTTTATTATTTTATATGAAAATATATATTTGTATTTTTTAAGAAAGTGCACCAACTAAAATTTATGCTCTGTATTGGTGCAACTGTTAATTGGTTGTTAATCAAAGGTTAACTAATTATTTGTCGGATAAACTGGAGTTTGATAATGTTGGCAGGTTAAATTTATATTAAGAAAACTTGAAGAGGTAGTAAATCATTCATTTATTAAATTCAAGGTGGTGGATGTTCAAGAATACAGATAATTAATATTTCTAGCGTGTTAATAAAAATTAACTTTTGTGCTTTACCGCTATGGTGATTAGTACGGTGATAATCGCTAAGATTTTGTTACTAGTAATCTAACTATTATTCTTGGAGACAAAAATAGTTAGGCCCATCAGGGCAAAACTATGATTAGAATATATTTGTTTGCGATAATAGAAAAGAAAATGGGTTTAACAAATTAGTTAGTTGCAAAAAGAGCTTTATCAGCTCCGCCTTCTATTGCGGCTGCAATCGCTGAACCTTCACTAATACCTGACTCCACTGCGGCCTTAACTATGTCACGTGAATGATGCCCTTCACTTTGATTCACCGCTGTAGAAACAACTTCATCGGCATTATCTGGAAATAATGCTAATGTATCTGTTACTAAACTAGTCACTTGATTGGGTATTGCACTAATCGCTGCGGTTAATATTTCAAGCATTTGCCCTGGATAACTAAGCATAGAGTCGTCCATAATACTGTCAGCAACAAAAGGCTCTGTGATAATAGCTATTCTAACAATATTAGCAATCTCGTCTGGGTTTTGTTGAGCTGCAATTTTGACAATTTCCTTTGCATAAGCAGGTTCAGCGCGAATAGCAATTTCAACTACTTTTGCATTGGGTGCAACATCTGCTTGAATAATTATTTCAACAACATCGCAAATTAATGCAGGTTCGGCTGTAATAGCACCTAGCATAATTTGTTTATATTTATTAGGGTAAGTATGAATTGCTGATTTAACGACAGCTTCCACTTTTTCCGGGTATCGTTTTAATAATGCACTAACACTGTGCTGTACTGAAATATTTTGTCTAATTTGCTGGTTTAGCAGTTTGGTAATCAACTGTTCTTGTTTATTTGGTGCGGATTCCTTCGCAATTACAACTGTGCTAAGACAACAAAGAAGCAAAGGAATAAAAAAAAGTCTCATTCATGCTCTCTATTGTAATCTATAATTCTATCATGCTTATTTTATATACATCTAACATATACTAATCGATAAGATATATCTCCTGTACATATGTACAGACTTAAAAAGTATACTACAGTTGCATTAGTCCATTAACTAATCGTTTAGTTCAATATTTATCCGAACGATACTAATATCTGAAATAGTGCTTGACCCTTTTTATAAACTCGCTATTATGCGCATCCAGTTCAAAGGGGCAACCCAACGGACTGTTTTGA